>NZ_WJEB01000001.1:0-888054 GCF_010994085.1 Gracilibacillus saliphilus
AGGGTGGTAAGTGGTGGGAGTAGTTCACTTATAATAGTTATAGTCCAACTAAATGGTTTTATAATACCTTTGGCAATATCTGGGTATTTGTGCCCCTCGGAATTTTGCTTCCAATATTATCGACAAAGCTAAAAGAATCGCTTTTAATAATTGGTATCACTTTTTCATTCAGTTTAGCGATTGAAATCATGCAACTTGTTACTCAATTAGGTGTTTTTGACGTAGATGATATTATTCTAAATACATTAGGTGGATACTTAGGTTTTAGACTTTTAACTGTATTTAAGAAAAAAGCTTAGAGATCAATTATCCCTAAGCTTTTGAACGATTGCTAATTATGACAACGCCTTTAAATGAAACAAACGCGATTGATAATCCCCAGGATGCTCCTGTCCCCAATATTCATCAGCACGGTCAATGTAATTACCTGCTAGGATAATTCCGATATTCATCAGTTCACTACCATAATACGTCGTTTCGCCATTTACTTCATACAATCTATCAGGATCTAGCCCGGTTAATTTGACGCGGTTATATGCCTCGTTCGGTTTTGCCAGTACTTTATAATAACCAACTAATGCTTCGGATTTTTCTTCATTTACCACCATCCATGTTGTTTCATTATTTTCAAATGGAGTGGATAGTCGGTAAAATTCCCCATCTCTAATTAAGGCTCTTTTTTCTTTAAAGAAAGCAACTTGTTCTTTTACCTTTTGTTGTTCCGTTTCTGTCAGTTTCGTAATATCCAACTCGTAGCCAAAAGTACCGAAATAAGCGACAGCTGCACGAGTATCAAGCGAAGCGTGCCGTCCAACTTGGTGATTGGGAATGGCGGAAACATGACTTCCGATTGCACTTAACGGATAGACCATAGATGTACCATATTGTATTTTCAAACGCTCGACTGCATCGGTATCATCACTTGTCCAAGTTTGTGGTGCGTAATATAACATACCCGGATCAAATCTGGCACCACCACCGGCACATGATTCAAAAAGGATTTCAGGATATTTCTTGATTAGACGTTCATATAAGTCATAAACACCTAAAATATAACGATGGAACACTTCCCCTTGTTGATCAGCAGGCAGACTTTGGGAAAATGCTTCGGTAATATGCCGGTTCATATCCCATTTGATATAGGAAATTTTGGATTTCGAAATAATCTTATCCATTAAATCAAAAATATAATCAACTACCTCACCACGAGTAAAGTCTAATACAAATTGGTTTCGACCATGTGAGGCTCTTCGTTCAGGTGTAGAGAGAATCCAGTCAGGGTGTTCTTCGAATAGTTTGGTATCTTTACACACCATTTCAGGTTCAAACCAAAGACCAAATTGCATGTCTAATGCTTCTACTTTTTCACTTAAGCCATCAATCCCATTTGGTAATTTTTCTTCGTATTCAAACCAGTCTCCAAGTGAACTTGTGTCATCATCACGTTTTCCGAACCAGCCATCATCGAGAACAAATAATTCGATGCCTAAGTTGCGTGCTGTTTTGGCAATGTCTAGAACTTTATCTTCATTAAAATCGAAATACGTTGCTTCCCAATTATTAATCAGGATAGGACGAACTTTGTCTCGCCAATGCCCCCTTACTAGCCGTTCGCGATAAAGTTTATGGAAGGTTTGACTCATCCCGTTTAATCCTTGATCAGAATAAACCATGACACACTCAGGGGTTTGGAAGCTTTCACTACTCGCTAATTTCCATTTAAAACGATAAGGATTAATTCCCATGTTAACGCGGCTTACATTATAAGTGTCTACTTCTACTTGAGCTAAGAAGTTTCCACTGTAAACGAGACTGAAACCGTAGACTTCCCCTTGATGCTCATTCGCGTTCAGTCGCTTTAATGCGAAAAATGGATTGAAAACATGGCTGCTTGCACCACGGTTTGAATAGATCGATTGAATCCCTTTCGATAACCGTTTTGTTTCAACATGTCCTTCTCTTGCCCAAGCGCCTTGTAAATGCACCATATCAAATTGGTCATCAGCTAAATCAACATTCATACTCATTGCCTGATCAAGATAATAAGTTTCTGTACCTTCATTGATGAATTTCGCATTTCGGGCGATCACACTCCGATTTTGATAAATAGTATAAGAAAGAATTAATCGACATCGCAATACATCATCTACTAATTCGATTTCGAGTGTATCAGCTTCCTCCTCATTTTCTACATATGTAGCAGGTAAGTTCGCTAACGTCTTCTTTCCTTTTATGATGCGATAGCTATCATAAGTGAAGTTCGTAATATGACTGCCATCCTCTCTTAAAATTGCATGAGCAGGGTAACGAAAATCTGTTGATCCATAACTTGGATACTCCTGTTTAATATGTTCCATCGAGGAAGTATGATCACCTTCAAACATATTGGTTGATGGGCGAATTTCTCGTTCAATTAAGTGGGTGAATGATTCCCTATGATGAATTCGCTTTCCAAAATACAAATGTTCAAGTTGGCGGCTTTTTTCTAATACACGGAAAATATAACTTACACTGTCGTTATATAGATGAAATTCTAATTGCTCCTGGTTCACTTGGATTGGCATGATATTTTTCCTCCCTTTTTCGTAAATAAGTTAACGTTTACTTATTATAATATAATAAATTCACAGGTTGTTGTCAAAGTAGAATAGTAGAATAAGATAAATATATAGACAATTAAAAGCAAAAAGTTTTAATATATTACTTAATGGATTAAGTTATGATCCGATATAAATATATAGGAGGGATTATGTGTCTAGCAAAAATGGTATTTCCTTAGACTTTGAAAAGCGATTTGAAGAACAACAAGATATAAAAGGACGACTGTTTCGAACGTTACATGTCATGTACCGAGGCCATTATCTGAAATTATTTGTCTCATTTATTTTCTTTTTGTTAAAGCATTCACCGGTTTGGATTCTGCCGATTGTAACGGCAAACCTAATCAATTTTGCATCTGATCCAAGTAGTTATGACGTTCGTTATTTATGGATGAATATTATCGTATTAACCATTGTTATTATTCAAAATTTGCCGAGTCAAATTTTGCATATCAGTTTTATGAGTAAGGCGATTCGCCACGTAGAAGCTGGTTTGAGAAGTACGTTAATTCGAAAATTACAACATCTCTCCATTTCTTTTCACAGTGAATTAAGGTCTGGTAAGTTACAGGCAAAAGTTTTGCGTGACGTTGAAATGATCGAGATTATGTCCAAGCAAACGATGATGGGTGTCTTGCCGGCATTTATGAATGTGATTGTGGCAATTGCAGTAACGGCGAATAGAAGTTGGACCGTGACATCCTTCTTTTTGGTGGCAATACCGATTTCGATTTTGATTGTTTATTTTTTCCGTGGGAAGCTAACAAAACGAAACAGGGAATTCCGGGAGCAAGTAGAAGAAATGTCTGGTCAAGTTGCGGAAACAGTAGAGATGATCCCAGTAACACGAGCGCATGGGTTAGAAAAAGTAGAGATTAATAAAGTAGATTCTTTATTACATCATGTTCGTGGCAAAGGTTATCGTTTGGATATTACGGAGGCATTCTTTGGAGCGAGTAACTGGGTAGCATTTCAACTGTTTCAAGTTTTATGTTTACTTTTTACTGTTTACCTTGCTTATCAAGGACAAATACCGATTGGAGATGTCGTGTTATACCAGACATATTTCACGCAAATTTTAATGTCTATATCTGGCGTAATTAACATTTATCCTCAATTAGCAAAAGGCTTTGAGTCCGTTCATTCGATCTCAGAAATCCTTTTTGCGAAGGAAACACAGGAATACCAGGGGAAGACGAAGCTGAAGCAATTAGACGGTAAGGTAGACTTTGACCATGTTTATTTCAAATATCGCGATTCAGATAAACATGTATTAACAGACTTTCAGCTTGAAGTAAAACCAGGAGAAACGATTGCTTTCGTTGGGGAGTCGGGAGCAGGTAAATCTACTATTTTGAATCTAGTAACCGGGTTTTATCGGCCTAGTAATGGAAGGATCTTAATAGATGACGTCGTGATGGATGATTTAAGTATGAGAAGCTTCCGAAAGAAGATCGCTGTAGTGCCACAAAACACGATTCTTTTCTCGGGATCGATCCGTGAAAATATCACGTATGGTTTAGCAGAAGTTACAGAAGAAGAGGTACAACAAGCGGTTCAAATGGCTAATTTGCAAGATATCATCGATGAATTACCAGATGGTTTGGAAACAAAAATCGGGGAACACGGTGATCGGATGTCAGGTGGCCAAAGGCAACGGATTGCCATTGCTAGAGCATTTATTCGTAAACCGCAAATGGTCATTTTGGATGAAGCAACGTCCGCATTAGATAACGTCTCAGAAAAATTAATTCAGGATGCCATGCAGGAATTAATTAAAGGGAAAACAACCTTTATCGTAGCGCATCGTTTATCAACAATTCGAGATGCAGACCGTATCGTCGTGATGAAAAATGGCCAATGCATAGAAATGGGAACGTATGACGAATTAGTAGAGAAACAAGGGGAATTCTATCAAATAAAAATGGCTTCAGAAGCAGTCCAGATTTCCTGACGCATCTGTGTTGCCTGTGAAGACCTGATAAGTGTTGCTAACCATCAGTGAGTAGAATAATGAAACCTCACTGATGGTAGGTTTTCTTTATAAGATGAAAGGGGATTCATATGAAAAGAAGATGGAAAAAGATATCGTTGCCGAAATGGAATCTAAAAAAAATACGTTGGAATCGTCATTTTCTGACAGATCGTAAAGTGGGACAAAAATATGGCTTATTGTTTACTGGTGTTTTAGTGTTATTTGTCCTCTCTTTATTGATTACGATTTTATCGATGAATGGGGTGTTAAAAGAATCACGAGCAGTAGATGAAAAAAGTGATGCATCGATAGAAATAGTGGAGGTAGCTTCGATCTTTAAGCAAAAATCGATTATTATTTCTGATATTTTAACGGAGCAGCATCCAACCACCACGGTTGAAGATTATCAGGCAGAAGGAGATGCATTTTTAACTTCTGTGGAAATGATTGAAGCAGAATTAGAAACAAATGAACAACAAAAAATATATGAGAAAGTGTTAGATTATAATGACCAAATGGATCAATTATTTTTTGATGAAATCATACCCAAAACTGCCGAATATCGAGACAACGGAGAAAGAGTAGACATTTTTGTTCAGACTGATTTACATAAAAAAACAACAACACTCCGCAATTATACGATCGATGAACTAATGGAGTTAAAGGAATTGATGTTGTCTGAACGAAGTGCCTTACAAGACAATATACAAAAACAGTCCACCATCACCATGATTGTAGTGGTTGCACTTGTTGTATTTGTTTTAGTTAGTTCTATTGTTATTCTAGTAGTCGTAAATAAAAGAATGTCCACCAGGTTTGCAAGATTGGCGTTGTTTGCGAAACGGTTAGGAGATGGTGATTTAACGGTTGAACGAATCGAAGTGGAAGGTAAAGATGAGATTGCAGTTATCCAAAATGCAATGAATCAAATGGCTGATCATTTGCAACGTTCGATTGTCCGATTATTAGAAACAACCGAAACAGTAACGAATATGTCGAAAGCCTTAAGAGAAAATGCGGAAGAAACAACGGATGTAAATACTCAGATCACTACTACGATGGTAGATATAGCGAATGGTAGTGAAGAGCAAGTTCAAACCGTTCAAAAATCGACAGAGATAATGGAAGAGATGAAAAAATCTTGGGCGGAAGTTACCACAACGATGCAAGAAGCGATTCGCTTAAGTAAGGAAACGAAACAGGAGATTGAGAATGGAACCCATGATGTAACAGATACGGTAGAGCAGATGGATATGGTTAAAAGGCAAGTGGACGAAATAGCAACCATTATTAACTCATTAAGTGAACATTCTTCTAAGATTAGCAGTATTGTAGATATGATTCATTCTATTTCGTCGCAAACCAATTTATTAGCACTTAATGCGACGATAGAGGCTGCTAGAGCAGGTGAACATGGCAAAGGATTTGCAGTTGTTGCAGACGAAGTTCGTAAACTTGCTGAGCAAACGGCAGAGGCCACGGAGAATATTCAGTCATTAATTGCTACTTCGATTGAAGATACCGGTCAAGCAGTAGAAGTGATGGAAATGAGTACAGAATCGGTTAATCAAGGAGTAGAAAAAGTCAAAAAGGTAGGTACGGTATTTGACCACTTATCAGGCTCGATTCAAATGTTAAATAACCATAATCAGCAAGCTAGTCAAACGATTGACATAACAAATGACAAAATAGATCAAGTAAGTGCGGCAACTACCAATATTCAAGAAATCTCGGAAAAGTCAGCAGAAAGTATCGAGCAAATTGCGGCAGGTTCAGAACAACAAAATGCAGCCATGCAACAATTACTTGCTTCCTCGCAAGAATTAGCATCTATGGCGCATGAATTAGAAGAAACCTTTGCAAAATTTAAAGTATAAATCAAAGCCGGTGAAAGATTTTGTTCTTTTGCTGGCTTTTTGAATGAGTTGAATCGAAGTTCAATTTAAGTAAGTAATTGACAAACAACATTAAGTTAATTATTATTAATTTATTAAGTTAACGATAAACATAAAGAGGGGGTTTCATTTATGAAAAAGCTGACAGACGAAATTCAACAACATTTAGAACAGAAAATCCTCCCGTTTTGGATGCAGTTGAAGGATGAGCAACATGGAGGTTTTTATGGGGAAGTAGACTATCATTTAGAAATTAATAAGCAAGCAGATAAGGGAGGGATTGCGACAGCAAGATTCCTCTGGACTTTTTCAGCTGCATATCGAGTTACTGGGAAAGAAGAATACTTAGAGCATGCTCATCACCTTTATCACTTTCTTCGTGACAAACTATATGATCAGGAACATCTAGGCATCTATTGGTTAGTGGATTATCAAGGGCAACCGAAAGATAAAAGAAAGCATGTATACGCCCAATCATTTGCGATCTATGCATTAAGTGAATATTATCGAGTCACGAAATTAGAGGAAGCATTAGCTTTGGCAAATGAAATCTATCATTTAATTGAAGAGAAGGGCTATGACCTGGAAAATCGTGCTTATGGTGAAGAGTTCGATCAATGTTGGAATCCGGTATCAAACGAAATGTTAAGTGAAAATGGTGTCGTTGCAGAAATTACAATGAATACACATATTCATGTATTGGAAGCGTATACCAATTTGTATAAAGCAAACCCTACGGATGCATTAAAACAAAGATTACTAGATTTGTTAGAAGTGCATTATCAGAAGATTTATAACCAAGATACCAATTTTTTAGGCGTTTTTTTCGATAAGCAATGGAATTCATTAGTCAATATGAAATCATTCGGCCATGATATTGAAGCGAGCTGGTTGATGGATGAAACCATTAAAACAATAGGGATAAATGATAAAAGGTTTGATCAAATGGTGCTCGATATTGCGTATAACATTGCTGCATATGCGATGCAGGCAGATGGTTCATTAATCAACGAACAGGTTGATGACCATTATGATGAAACGAGAATTTGGTGGGTACAAGCAGAAGCGATGGTCGGCTATTTAAATGCATTTGAACATACACAAGATCCGAAATTTAAACAATTAATGGAGAATCTTTGGGACTATATTAAAAAACATATAGTCGATAATCGTGAAAATGGAGAATGGTATTGGTCGATAGAGCCTGATGGCAAGCCAACAGAAAGAGCAATCGGAGAACCGTGGAAGACATCTTACCATAATAGTAGATTTTGTTTAGAATTTATCGAAAGGGTGAAGCAGTCATGATTCATGAAAAATACTATCAGCTTTTGGAGGAACAAGAACGATTAATTCAACGTGAAAATCCAGAAAACAAGCAATTTTATAATGGTGTTTATACGAAATATCAATATCCGGCCATAACGAGACATCATGTGCCACTCCATTGGCGTTTTGATTTGAATAAGGAAACGAATCCATTCTTTATGGAACGTTTAGGTGTTAATGCGACGTTTAATCCTGGTGCGATCTATCACGAAGGGAAATATTACATGGTAGTGAGGTTAGAAGGGTTGGATCGTAAATCAATTTTTGCTTTAGCAGTAAGTGACAATGGTGTCGATCAATTCCGATTTATTGATACTCCACTAGTTTGGGATGATATTGATCAAGAAGAAACTAATATGTACGATATGCGATTAGTGAAGCATGAAGATGGCTGGATTTATGGTATTTATTGTTCGGAGAGCAAGGATGCGGATGCAGATGAATTTGACACATCCAGTGCAGTAGCACAAGCAGGTCTTGTTCGTACGAATGATCTCAAGAACTGGGAACGTTTGCCGAATATAAAGACACCGTCACCTCAACAGCGAAATGTCGTATTACATCCTGAATTTGTTGATGGACAATATGCCTTCTATACTCGACCGCAAGACGGTTTTATTTCAACGGGATCGGGCGGAGGAATTGCATTTGGATTAACAGAAGATATTACAAACCCAATTATTCAAGAGGAACAAGTGATTCACGGGAAAAAGTATCATACGATTTATGAAGTCAAAAACGGACAAGGGCCTGCACCGATTAAAACAGATAAAGGTTGGATTCATATTGCCCATGGTGTTCGTAATACCGCGGCTGGCTTACGTTATGTTCTCTATACCTTTGCAACGAGTTTAGAAGATCCTACGAAACTCATTGCGTTACCAGGTGGTCATTTCATTGCGCCATACGATGACGAGCGCACAGGTGATGTGTCTAACGTTATTTTCTGTAATGGTGCAGTCGTTAATGAAGAAAATGAAGTTTTTGTTTACTATGCATCTAGTGATACGAGAATTCATGTGGCTAAAACAACTGTAGGCCAATTAGTAGATTACACGTTCCATACACCTGAAGATCCGTATCGGTCTCTAGAAAATGCACAACAACGTAAAGTGTTAATCGAACATAATGAAGCATTACTAAAAGGGTGACATCTTGGTTCACCTTTTTCTCTTCATATCGATTAGAGTAAAATAAACACGAATTAAGTTAAATTATTAAGTAATTTTTCTTTAAAAATGTTATGATAGATGAAATGTGAAGTAAGAGTATGGGGTGAACAAAATGAAGTCAAATGTCACGATGAAAGATATCGCTGAAAAATTAAATGTTAGCAGTGTCACAGTTTCTAAAGCGCTGAACGACAAAGAAGGTGTCAGTGAAGAATTAAAAGAAAAAATTAAAACATTAGCGGATAGAATGGGATATCGATACAATACGATGGCGAAATCAATGAAAGATGGTAAGTCATATAATGTGTGTGTTATTATCCCTGAACGTTATACAGGAATGACGCAATCTTTTTATTTAAAAGTATATCAAGCGATTGCGCAGATCTTAGAAGACCGTGGTTATTACGGCATTATTCATATTTTACCTGATGAAGACGAAGATCAGTTAAAGTTGCCACGCATTTATCACGAGCGTAGAGTAGATGGCTTCATTATGCTTGGACAACCTAGCAAAGAATATATAGAATTAATGCAAAGTGTTGAAATGCCTTTAGTTTTCCTCGATTTCTATGACGAGAATGATAATGTAGATGCAGTCATTACCGATAACTTTTATGGAGCTTATGAGATTACGAATTCATTAATTCAACAGGGGCACAAAGAAGTTGCCTATGTCGGCAATCTTTTTTCTACAAGTAGTATTCAGGACCGTTTTCTTGGATATTATAAGTCATTGTTAGAACATAAAATTCATTTGAAACAGGAATATGTTATTAGTGATCGGGATGAGCGGGGAGCTTTTATCGAAATGGATTTACCCGATCAAATGCCAACCGCTTTCGTTTGTAACTGTGATCAAGTAGCACATTTACTTATCGAAAGACTAAATAAAGAAGGATATCGGGTACCAGAAGATTGCTCGGTGGTCGGATTCGATAATGATATCTATGCCACACTGACAACGCCTCACCTAACAACCGTAGAAGTAGATATCGAAGAAATGGCTAAAAACACGGTTAAATTTATATGCGATAAAATGGATAATCCGGAAGTGAAATTCGGAAGAGTCGCAGTAAAAGGTAAAATTATCTACCGCGATTCAGTAAAAGCGATTAAATAAACAAACAAAACCAAGGTGATTGCCTTGGTTTTGTTTGCAAAGACAGAAAGTTTGAGGAGATTACCCTCTAATAAAACCTAGGGGAGCTAAGTATAGACATTTGTTCAGTTATTTGGGATAAAAGTGGCTTTTTTAGGCTGTCAGTGGACATCTATTCCGCTATTCATCGAAAATAGGGCTAATGGAGGCCGAAATGAAATAAATAAGGAATTCGATGTCCGCTAACATCGAAAAATAGCTGGTTTTCATTCAAATAAGGCACTAAATGTCCGTTCTATAAATGCTCGTGGGATCTAGTGTGGTTAATAGTTTTTCTGTTGAAATGTAGACAAAGGATGATGAGGGATGAGTGGTTCCATTCAAAAAGTATTTCAGTTTTGTTATAAACTTTTTTTAATCAGCTTTTATTATTGGCTTTACCTGCTAAAAGGAGTCGTTATTTACAGTTTTATACCGGCAACTGTATCATTGCTGAAGACGAGTGAGCAATTTCTAATCCATGAAAATCCAGAAGATATCGGATTATTGTTCAAAGAAAATTATCAAAGCTATCAATCGTATTATTTTGCTTCTTTCTTAAGTGGGATGTTTGTGATTTTAAGTTATACGGCCTTATTTTTTGCGAACAGATCTGACCATTCGTTTAGTCTTGCATTGGTCATAGTTATTGTCTACTTTATGATTCTATTTGTGATTAACTATACTTTTATATTGTATTATCTGACTAAGGGTATTAAAGCGTGGAAAAAATTATTGGCGTTAGCTTTTGTTTCTTCCATTAAATATCCGTTAAGATCCATATATATATTGTTTATAGTAGTGATCTTGTCCTTTTTATTTACTTGGAACCTTGTTGCATTTATCGCACTAGCTCCTTGTATATATGGCTGTGGTATCACAACGAGCTTTATCAAATTTTCGCCTCCGTTTTTAGAAAAATAGGATTTGAGAAAGATTATACCCTTGAGTTTTTTCTCAAGGGATTTTTTTGTACATCAATCAATATAACTTTAACGCTAAATTAATCATGTCTGCCTGTTGTTGTAAAACATTAGAAACCTAATATAGGTTGATATAATCGTACTATTTTAAATAGGATGATGAAATATGATAAAAATTACTTATAAAAAAGCAAAAAAAGTATTGACTAGCAAGCGTTTTCAGGTTATTATTAAGTTGTTATTAACTTAACGTTAACTTAACGAATTCGAGAAAGGGGTCAAAAAACATGAGTAAAAAGTTATTAGTGTTTTTTGCAAGTATGTTAATCGTTGTAGGTATCATTGCAGGATGCTCATCAGATAGTGAAGATGCTAGCAATGACAATGGTGAAGACACAGGCTCTGACGCACCACTTTATGAAACCTGGAAAGATAAAGATCCAGAAGAAATTGAAGGAGACCTTACTGTCATCACGCACAGAACGGATATTGTAGATTCTGTCTACCAAGATTATAAAGATCAATTCAATGAAAAATATCCGAATGTAAATGTAGAGTTTGAAGCACTAACCGATTACGGTGGAGAAATTATGCCACGTATGAACACACAAGACTATGGGGATGTGCAATACCTACCAGTTGAGGTTCCAATTGCAGATATTCCAAACTTCTTTGAGCCAATTGGTAAATTAGACGAAATGGAAGATAGTTATCTAGGTGTAGAAGAACGTGCAGTTGATAACACCGTTTATGGGATTCCAATTGCCGTAACTTACACAGGCGTTATTTATAATAAAGCAGTGTTTGAAGAAGCTGGTGTAGAAGGAATTCCATCTACTCAAGAAGAGTTTATCAATGCAATGCAACAAATTAAAGATAACACAGATGCGATACCGCTTTATACAAACTATGCAGATGGTTGGCCGTTAACACAATGGGAAGGTGCTGTAACGACAACTGCTGGAGATGTTGATTATTACAATGTGGACATCCTCGATGACCCGACTCCATTTGATGAAGGGGATCCACACTATGAACACTATAAATTAATGTATGATCTTGCTGAGCAAGGCTTAATTGAAGAAGATCCATTAACTACAGATTGGGAGTCTTCTAAAGTAAGAATGAATAATGGTGAAATTGCAGCAATGGTATTAGGTTCTTGGGCGCTTGAACAAGTTCAAGGTGCTGGAGAAAATGCGGATGACATTGCGATTATGCCGTATCCATCTGATGCAGAAGAAACTATTTTCTCTTTAGGTGCTGATTTAAATATTTCTATTAACAAAAATAGTGAAAATAAAGAAGCTGCTTTTGCTTGGGTTGATTGGTTTATTCATGAATCAGGTTATTCTGTAGAACAAGCTGGCGGTATTAGTGCATCTAAAGATGTTCCATTACCAGAAGCTTTAGCAGCAGGTGAAGAAGAAGGTTGGCAATTCTCTATGTTAACACCTTCTCCGGACGGCAAAAAAGGTTTATTAGATGAAATAGACAAAGAATCGGAAGTTGGTCTTTGGTTAGAACCTCGAAAACAAATCCTTATCGAAGCAGCAATTGGTAACCGTGACGACTCATTTGAGGATTTAATGAACAAATGGAATGAAGATTGGTCTGCTGCTTATGAAAAAATTGTAAACGAATAATAGATGAAAGTGTACACTATTCACCCAATAGTGGTGAATAGTGTTCCTTTTCAACATCAATCTATTTCTACTGCCATAATAGATTAATAGAGAGAAAAGTGAAAATTAAATGAAATGTTGGAAGTATGCAAGTTGCTTCCAGTTTCATTTAGTTTTTACCAGGAGGTGCGACAATCAGATGTTTTCCAAATTATCCTATAGAACGCAACGAATCATTATTATTGTTTCCTTTTTAATTGTACCACTTACATTACTAGCTACTTTTTCTTTTTTACCTGTTGCCAATATGTTCTGGTACAGTGTGACTGACTGGAATGGCTATAGTGACAAAGAATTTGTAGGCTTGGAAAATTACATTACCGTATTTACAGATCCAGAGTATTTCCGAGTATTTGGTGTCAGTTTGTACTATTTCTTTGCAACATTCGTACAAATGGCGATTGCATTGTACTTTGCAACGATATTAAGCTTTAGAGTTCGATTTAAAAACTTTTTTAAAGGGGTTATTTTCTTCCCTTATCTTCTTAATGGGGTAGCAATCGGGTTTATGTTTTTATTTTTCTTCAGACCAGATGGTGCCTTAGATACGGTCTTGCAGATGATTGGACTAGGGGACTTAGCCATGCATTGGCTAGGTAATCCGGATATTATCAATATATCTTTAGCTGGTACATCGATCTGGCGATACATGGGCTTTAACTTCATTATTTTCTTAGGTGCGATCTCCTCTATCTCTGGAGAAATTTATGAAGCAGCTGAAATTGATGGTGCGAATCGCTGGCAACAATTCCGCTACATTATTATGCCAAGTATCCGTATCATTATTTCTTTAAATCTAGTATTAGCAATCAGTGGTGCTTTAAGTGCATTTGAAATTCCATATATCATGACTGGTGGAGCAAATGGAAGTGCGACATTTGTCATTCAAACAGTAGACACAGCGTTTAAATATGGAAAAATTGGTCTTGCATCAGCGATGGCAGTTATTCTCTTGTTTATTGTCATTATTGTAACTGTCCTACAAAAACGATTCTTTTCGGAGGAGGATTAAGATGAAAGCGAAATATGCGGCGGGAAGCATTTTAAAGTATGGGTCATTAATTTTAGGAGTAATTGCTGCAATATTACCTATCTTAGTTGTATTTTTTGCCTCTTTTAAGACAGGTGCAGAATATACAACAACTGGTCCACTAACTCCTCCGAGTGACTGGACGAATTTCGAAAACTTTAAACGTGCCTTCGTAGAAGGAAACATGTTAAACGGTTTTAAGAATACCGTTATTATACTCTTGATCTCGATTATTGGTACCACACTTATCGGATCAATGGTTGCCTTTGTGTTGAATCGTTTTAAGTTCAGAGGAAGTAAATTAATTTTGGGTGCATTCTTACTAGCTACACTAATCCCAGGGGTAACAACACAAGTAGCAACATTCCAAATCGTAAATGCACTAGGTTTATTTAATACGATGTGGGCAGCGATCATACTTTACTTAGGTACGGACATTATCGCTATCTATATATTCTTGCAATTTATGAATTCAATCTCGGTATCACTAGACGAATCAGCGATGCTGGATGGGGCATCTTATTTTACCATTTATACGAAAATCATTTTACCGTTACTAAAACCTGCAATTGTTACGGTGATTATCGTAAGAGGTATTTTCGTATATAACGATTTCTATACACCATTCTTATACATGCCGAAGACAGAGTTGCATGTTATTTCAACAGCACTGTTTAAATTCCAGGGGCCATACGGGTCAGAGTGGGAAGTTATCTGTGCTGGGATTATGCTTGCCATTATTCCAACATTTATTGCATTCATTTCCTTGCAAAAACATATCTATAATGGCTTAACATCAGGATCAGTTAAATAACGGAGGTATTTATGGAGTATATTAAAGGATTCACGTTTGGCTGGGGAGCGAAACGTGGAGATTTTACCAAACCAGAAGCAAAACAGTCTTTACAATTGATGAAAGAAAGAACAGCAAGTAATTATGTTATTTTTGCTTTAGCTGCGACGCAAGAAACAGCTTTTTCTACCGATGTGATCTATCAAGGTGAACATATGGTAACAGATGAAGAATTAAAAGATATGATTGATTATGCACGAAGCATAGGTTTAAAAGTTATGATCAAGCCTACCGTCAATCCTGCTGATGGGATTTGGCGGGCCCATATTAATTTTTTTGACATTGACGTACCTTGTGAACCGAAATGGAGCGATTGGTTTAAAAGTTATACAGATTATCAACTGCATTATGCCAAAATAGCAGAAGAAAAAGAAGCTGAAATGTTTATTGTTGGCTGTGAAATGGTGCAGACCGAGCGTCGTGAAAAAGAATGGCGCAGCTTAGTCAGAGATGTACGTAAAGTATATTCCGGTTTGATTACCTATAACACAGATAAATACCAGGAAGCAAATGTAGTATGGTGGGATGAAGTAGACGTTATTTCTTCCAGTGGCTATTATCCGTTAGGGGACTGGGATAATCAGTTAGATCGAATAGAGCAGATTATCAAACCTTTCAATAAACCGTTTTTCTTTGCGGAGGCAGGTTGCCCGAGCAGAGATGGTTCCGCACAAATTCCTAATGATTGGGGACTAGAAGGTGCGATTAACCAAGAGGAGCAAAAAGCCTTTTATCAAGATATGTTTGAAAAAACAGCAAAACGTGATTGGGTGAAAGGTTTCGGTCTTTGGGACTGGAAAGCAATTCTTTACCCTGAATCTCAAGCGGACCAGGACGATGATTATGCCGTTTATGGAAAAGCGGCAGAAAAAGTGATAAAAGATTTCTATCAATCGATGTAAAACAACAGAAGTCGTGCTATCGGATAGTACGGCTTCTTCTATAAATAGGGTGGTGTAATGATGCTAAAGGTTAATTTTAACGACAATTGGACAATGAAGGATTTACAATCAGAGAAAGAATATCATGTCAGATTGCCTGCTTCTGTAATGAATACTTTATTAGATGCGAATGAAATAGCGGACCCTTTTTACCGTGATAATGAAGAGCAGGCATTAGAAGTGGCGAATAAGGATTATCTATTTTATAAAAGATTTGAAGTAGATCAGACATTACTTGCACATGAGAAGGTCACGATTACTTTTCATGGCATCGATACCATTGCGGAAATTACAATAAATGGGCAAAAATTAGCAACTACAGAAAATATGCACCGTATTTATGAATGGAATGTGAAAGAACTGTTAGTAGAGGGGGAAAATGAGATCCACGTCACGCTATTCTCCCCGTTAAAATACATTGAGGAAAAGCAAAGAAAGAATCGTTTAGTTGGCGTTGATCATGCCGTAGATGGTTATCAGCACTTACGTAAAGCACACAGTATGTATGGCTGGGACTGGGGTCCGAAAATACCCGATTTAGGTTTGTGGCGAGATGTCGAACTAAAAGCATGGAACGACAATCGATTAGAGGATATTCAGATTCATCAAATTCACAAGAATAATCAAGTACAGGTGAGGGTGGATGTAACAGTAGAAAATCAAATGGACAGTCGGGAAACAACGGTATTGTTAAAAGATCCTGCTGGTCAAGTGGTAAGTAAGGGTGTTGGAAATGATTCCTTTCTATTTGAAATTGATGACCCACAACTATGGTGGCCTGCCGGTTATGGTGAGCAATCATTATACACGTTAGAGGTTTCGCTCAACAAGGAAGGCGAACAAATCGATAGTCTGACAAAAAGTATCGGACTAAGAACGATTGAAGTAAAACATGAACCAGATGAGTGGGGAAAATCATTTGAGTTTATCATAAATGGTTATCCGATTTTTATGAAAGGTGCTAACTATATTCCAGAAGATAATTTATTGCCACGAACATCGAAAGAGCGAACAGAACGCTTGATTCAAGACTCAGTGGCTGCCAACTTTAACATGATTCGTGTCTGGGGTGGTGGACATTATCCGGAAGATTATTTCTATGATTTATGTGACAGGTACGGCATTATTGTTTGGCAGGATTTTATGTTTGCGTGTAGCGTTTATCGTTTAACAGAACAGTTTGAGCAAAGTGTACGTCAAGAAGCAATCGATCAAATTAAGCGTATTCGTCATCATGCTTGTCTAGGAATATGGTGCGGAAATAATGAAGTCGAGGAAGCCATGGAGCATTGGGGTTGGCCGAAGAAAGCGGACTGGCGCCGTGATTATATCAAATTATTCGAAATCATTTTACCTGAGATTGTTGCGGAATATGATCCGCAAACCTTTTATTGGTCCTCATCACCATCATCAGGTGGAGGTTTTGATAAACCGCGTGATCCGAATATTGGAGATGTTCACTATTGGGAAGTATGGCATGGTCAGAAACCATTTACAGACTATCGAAACTATTATTTCCGTTTTTGTTCTGAATTTGGTTTTCAGTCATTCCCATCAATGAAAACGATAGAAAGTTTCACCAAACCGGAAGATCGCAATATTTTCTCAAGAGTAATGGAACAACATCAGAAAAATGATGCTGCAAACGGTATGATTCTTTACTATTTATCCGAAAACTTTCTTTATCCGAAAAACTTTGATGCACTGCTTTACACTTCCCAACTGTTACAAGCGGAAGCAATTAAATACGGTGTCGAGCATTGGAGACGAAATTTAGGCAGATGTATGGGATCACTATATTGGCAATTAAATGATTGTTGGCCGGTAGCTTCATGGTCTAGTGTTGATTATTACGGTCGTTGGAAAGCATTACATTATTACGCTAAGAAATTCTATGATCCTATCCTTCTATCGATAGAAGAAGGGGAAAAAGATGCTTCCATCTATGTCACTAATGATCATTTGGAAGCAATTACTGGCCGTATTGAATGGAAACTACGTGATAATCAATCACGAGTTATTCGTGAAGGTTGGAAAGAAGTGAAGGTCGATGGCTTATCGGCGAAAGCTTGTCAATACTTAGATTTTTCAGATGAGATTAATGAAAATACGAAATATCAAACCTATTTAGAAGCAACTCTCTATATAGATGGTGAGGCTTATAGTAATACCACAGTTATTTTTACTAAGCCAAAGCATTTTGACTTCTTAAATCCACAATTGAACTTCCAAGTGGAGGAAGGGAATCAGCAATTTACTATTCAAGTAAGTGCAAAAGCATACACAAAATACGTAGAAATACAATTAGAACAGGACGCCGTATTATCAGATAATTTCTTTGATTTATCACAAGATGAGCCTAAAACCGTGACAATACCTAAAAACAGGCTTACAGAGACACTTACAAAGGCTGAATTAGAAAGAACACTCAGCATAAGAAGTGTTTACCATATTACACATTGAGGATGAGTAACATGCAGGAAATTTTTATTAAAGGTATGACATATGGTTGGAATACGACAAGAGGAGCTTACCAGACAGAGGCTGCTGTCGATTCCTTAACAAAACTAAAAGCTACAGGCAGTGAATGGATTGCTTTATCATTTTTTGCCTTGCAAGATACGTATCATTCCACAGATATTCATTTTGATTACGGCCATACGATGACAGATCGTGACATCATATTTGCGGTAAAACAGGCCAAATCATTAGGATTGAAAGTTTGCTTGAAACCGGTTGTGAATTGTCGTGACGGTATATGGAGAGCGCGAATTGGTTTTCCAGAGGAAGCTGAAAGTGACTGGGATCAATGGTTCAAATCCTACACTAATTTCTTAATACATTATGCAGAGCTAGCAGAAGAGCTTGAATGTGAAATGTTCTGTATTGGCTGTGAAATGATAAATACAGAACATCAAGTTGACAGATGGCGACTCGTGATTGAACAGGTTCGACGTCTGTATAAAGGACCGATTATATATAATGCAAATCATGGAAAAGAAGAAGGTGTCGAATGGTTTGATGCCGTTGACTTTATCGGGACAAGTGCTTATTATCCAGTAGCCGGCAAGCCGGGTGATTCGGTAGAAAATATGGTGAAAAAGTGGGAACAAATAAGTGTTAAGCTAGAAAAGCTTTCTCAACAATACAACAAACAGATCATTTTCATGGAAATTGGTTGTCGCAGTGCATTAGGTTGTGCCACCATGCCTTGGGATTTTGAGCATACACATTTACCTTTCGATGAAGATGAACAGGCAAACTTTTATGAGTCTGTCTTTCAAGTATTTTGGGATAAACCGTGGTTCGCAGGGTTCTTCTGGTGGGACTGGAAAACTAAAATTTATCCTTTAGAAGATGCCAAAAAAGATCTCGATTTTGATATTTACGGTAAAAGAGCAGAGCAAATTGTGAAAAAATGGTATAATAAAGAAAAGACACTCGTTAGTAAACCGTAAGGAGAATGGTAATGGAACTAGGAAAACGAATAGTTTTTATCGGTGACAGTATAACGGAATGGGGAAGATATGAGGATGCAGAAGGAATTGGCACTGGTTATGTAAGACTACTACATGATTATTTGCTTGTAAGTGCACCTGAGAAGAATTTTGAGATATTTAACAGGGGTGTTGGTGGCGATCGGATTATCGATATGAAAGAACGATGGCAACAGGATGTTACTGATTTAATGCCTGACGTTGTATCGATCTCGATTGGGATTAATGATGTTTGGCGTCAATTAGATCATCCGGGGATGGAACAAGTATCACCGGAATTATTTGAAGCGACCTATCGTCAGCTGTTAGATCAAGTAAAATCATGTCAATTGATTTTAATGGAACCAACTGTTATTGAAGAGAATCTCCAATCAGAAGGAAATCAATTACTTAGAAAGTATGTGGAGATCGTCAACCAATTAGCTAATGAATACCAGGCCGTATTAGTCCCTACACATAGAGCATTTGTCCAGTATTTAGCGGCAAATAGCAGATACGGACTGACAACAGATGGTGTTCATATGAATAGTGCCGGAAATATGTTGATGGCAAAAACGTGGATCGAAGCGGTAGAAAAACGAGCAAAATAGTAGGAGAAAGTAGTTCCGTTTTGGATTACATCCAAAATGGGCTACTTTTTTGCGTTAGTGTATTATTTATTAGATGAGTACAATCAGTATGTTGCAAAAATGGTGGACATCATATACGCTTGAAAACATCAACCCCAAAATTGCAAGAAATTTAGATAGGAGCGTTTAAAATGGCTGAAAAAATTGTACCAATGAATATGAATAAAGTAGAACAGTGCATCGACCTATATATAAATGTTTTTAACGATGAACCATGGAATGAGACGTGGACAGTTGAAGACGCTAAAGAAAGACTGATAGATTTAGTGAAAACACCTAAATTTCTTGGCTTTCTATTATATGAAAAGGATGATTTAATCGGGTTCATTGCTGGAAACAGTAAACAATCAGATAAAGGGTTAACTTTTTATATAGCTGAATTATGTGTTAATAATCAAGTGCAAGGCAAAGGTTATGGATCTAGATTACTTCAATATTTAGAGAATGAATTAAAGGAAAGAAATATTCAAAGTCTTTATCTATTAACAGCCAAGGGCGGAGCTGCAGAAGCCTTTTATATAAAAAATAATTATGTGGAAAATCAGGAAAGAGTCGTTATCAAGAAGAATTTGTGATGGAAATATCATAAAAAAACGTTTGCAATTTTCATACAATTATATAATAATATAACTAATCGACGTTTTGAGTCTTTTAAGTAAACGATAACTTAAATGTGTGGTATAATGAAACCGGTATCCTAAATTAGAGGAGGGCGATTATGCCATACATAGCAAATCAAGAACGCTATCAACCAATGACTTACAACCGTTGTGGTAATAGTGGCTTACTACTTCCAGCTATATCATTGGGCTTGTATCGTAATTTTGGTGAAGACACACCATATCAACAAGCAAAAGACATTATTTTAACTGCTTTTGATAATGGTATTACTCATTTTGATTTAGCAAACAATTATGGTGAGCCAAATGGAAGTGCTGAAACATTATTTGGCCAAATTTTGCGAACAGAGTTAGCAACATATCGTGATGAAATGATTATCGCGACAAAAGCAGGTTATGATATGTGGCCTGGTCCATATGGTGACGGCGGTTCAAGGAAATATATGCTCGCTAGCTTGGATCAGAGTTTACATAGGTTAGGCTTAGATTATGTAGATATTTATTACTCACATCGTTATGATCCTGATACTCCTTTAGAGGAAACGGTCTCGGCGTTAGACACTGCTGTCAAACAAGGTAAAGCCTTATATGCCGGTGTTTCTAATTATCCAGCTGACATTATGGAGGAGGTCATTGCTTTATTCAAGCAATACCGAACGCCTTTTGTCGTGCATCAAGTCCAATATTCGATGTTTTTAAGAGAACCGGAGAAGCGTTTATTTCCTTTATTAGAAAAGGAAGGCCTTGGAGCAATTGTTTATCAACCGTTATTTCAGGGACTTTTAAGTACCAAATATCAAAATGGGATTCCAGAAGATTCCCGGATTGCTCAAAACGTGGACTCGATTTCTAGTGATCAGATTACACACGACAGAATAGCAAAAGTACAACAATTAAAAGAAATAGCAGATAACAGAGGTCAATCCGTTCCACAGTTGGCAATTGCTTGGGTGCTAAAAAGGAAATCGGTTTCTTCAGCGTTAATTGGTGTTCGAAATGTTGAGCAACTCATTGAAAATATGAAAACAATAGAAAATCTATCATTCACCAATGAAGAAGACCAAGCGATTAACAGTATATTAACTTAGCATAAAGGGGGAACACCGATGCACATAGATATGCCACTCGAGGAATTAGAAAACTATCATGGCACCAATCCGAAACCTGAAGATTTTGATGCCTACTGGAAGCGAGCTTTAGAAGAATTGGCGCAGTATTCATTAGCTTATGACTTGGAGGAAGCGGATATTACGCCTGATTTTGCAAACTGCTATCATTTATATTTTTCAGGGGTTGGAGGAGCACGGGTTCACGCTAAATTAGTTAAACCTAAGCATCCAACAGGCCAAGCGATTGCTATCTTTCATGGTTATTCAGTAGATAGTGGTGATTGGCTTGATAAATTAGCTTATGCAGCGCAAGGAATTACTGTCCTAGCATTAGATTGTCGGGGGCAGGGAGGTTTATCAGAGGATACACTCCAAACGAAGGGCCCTACATTAAGAGGTCATATTATTAGAGGATTAGAAGATAGCAATCCTGACCAACTGTATTATCGGCACGTATTTCTTGATACCGTACAGACAGTTAGGATCTTACAATCGATAGAAGGAGTAGATAAAAACCGTATCGGTGTCTATGGACAATCACAGGGTGGGGCACTGGCTACTGCTTGTGCAGCACTGGAGCCGACGGTTAAACATTTATATGCAGTCTATCCTTTTCTATCTGATTATGAACGAGCATGGAATATGGATGTACAAAACAGTGCTTATGAGGAAATCGCCTATTTTTTCCGGTGCTTTGATCCAACACACAAGCGGCATCAAGAGATTTTTGCGAAATTAGGATATATTGATATTCAACATTTAGCAGACCGAATTCAAGCATCTGTACAATGGGTAACAGCTATGAGGGATCACATTTGTCCACCATCTACACAGTTTGCCGCATATAACAAGATTCGTTCTGACAAACAGATGACACTTTTTCATGAGTATGGGCATGAACATTTACCACATCATGCTGATCAAGCTTTTCAACAATTTTTAACTAGATTATAAATATTTGGAGGGGTATAACAATGGCAATTATTCAGTTTCCGAAAGATATGCAATGGGGTACAGCTACAGCATCTTACCAAATTGAAGGAGCGGCTAATGAGGGTGGTCGCGGTGTTTCAATTTGGGATACGTTTTCAAAAACACCTGGCAATGTCGTAAATGGGGATAATGGAGATGTAGCTTGTGACAGTTATCACCGTTATGAAGAAGACGTAGAGTTAATGAAAGACCTAGGCATTGATGTTTACCGATTTTCGGTAGCATGGCCGAGAATTTTTCCTAATGGTACAGGTGAAGTCAACCAAGAAGGGTTAGACTATTATCACCGTTTAGTTGATAAATTATTAGAAAATGGGA
Source organism: Gracilibacillus saliphilus (assembly GCF_010994085.1). Lineage (NCBI taxonomy): Bacteria > Bacillati > Bacillota > Bacilli > Caryophanales > Bacillaceae > Gracilibacillus > Gracilibacillus saliphilus. Next base: position 22,708 of record NZ_WJEB01000001.1, read on the forward strand.
TTGAGCCGATGTGTACGCTCTATCACTGGGATTTGCCACAAGCATTACAAGATAAAGGTGGCTGGGGTAACCGTGAAACGATTGATGCATTTGTAGATTATGCAGAACTAATGTTTAAAGAGTTTTCTGGAAAAATCAAAAAATGGCTAACATTAAATGAGCCATGGTGTATCTCCTTTTTATCCAACTTCATCGGGGTTCATGCACCAGGTAATCAAGATCTGCAATTAGCAACGCAAATTTCTCACCATTTACTGGTAGCCCACGGAAAAACCGTACAAAAATTCCGTGAGCTTGGAAATGATGGTGAAATTGGTTTTGCGCCAAATACGACATGGCTGGAGCCATATAGTAATCGTCAAGAAGATATTGATGCATGTAATCGTGAAATCGGTTGGTATATTGAATGGTTTATGGATCCAGTATTTAAAGGAACTTATCCAGACTTTATGGTCGATTGGTTTAAGAAAAAAGGTGTCGAATTAGACATAGAGGATGGCGATATGGAAACGATCAATCAACCAGTAGATTTCCTTGGTATTAACTATTACACTGGTCATATTGCCCGCTATAAGGAAAATGAAGGACTGCTCGATTGGGAAATGGTTGAAATGAATTATGATCGCACTGATATCGGCTGGCCAATCTTCCCAGAAGGATTTTATAACGTTTTGATGCGTATTAAGGATAGTTACGGTGATATTCCTATTTATATTACGGAAAATGGTTCTTGTTATAATGATGAACCAGAGAATGGAAGTGTAAAAGATTCTGGTCGTATTAATTATCTCCAGCAACATTTAACAGCACTGAGTCGTGCAATCGCATCAGGTGTTAATGTGAAAGGTTATATTACCTGGTCACTTATGGATAACTTCGAATGGGCGGAAGGCTATACGATGCGTTTCGGTATTGTACACGTCAACTACCGCACATTAGAACGGACGAAGAAAGACAGTTTTTATTGGTATAAACAAACCATCGCAAATAATTGGTTTGAGAATTAAAAGAGTAAGGGCTTCCTTCAATGGAAGTCCTTTTTTATAATATAGGAAAGTATATAATCCGCGGTATCAACGCATTTGTAAGCAGAGTAGCCATTTTGAAATAGCTTGTACAGGAAACCATCGCTGCGGCTGTCCACTTCCCTTTCCACGGGATCAGCGTGATCTGAGGGTCCACTTTTGTAAAGCGATCTTCTTTACGAAAAGACACGTCCCACGGAAAGCGAAGTGGGCAAGCCGTAGCGGTTGTTACGCCTATTATTTATGCCAAAATAACAACTTTGGACAGGACTGGATGGGCTTTCCTAATCTATGTAGCATTTAATATGGGACTTGCAGGGGATGCCGTTTAAACAACATGCATTATCTGATCAACAATGTTAGTAGATATATTTTTAATATGTCAAATTAACAATAAAAATAGTAAAAATATTATCAAAAAGCCAAGAGCTCTTATGAAATAATGTAAGCGTATCCATTATTATGGAAGGAGGTATTATAGCTTTCACAACATGACAATACATAATCAACGATGTACGAGGGGAATGTGATGGGACTAAATACCTTTGAAAGGAATGGTGGCACATGACAGGTAGAAGGAGATCTTTTAAACAACTTATTAGACTTTTAGCTATAACACTGCTTTTACTAGGGTTTGGGACATTAATCGGAATCAATCAGTCGCAAGCAGAAGAAATAACAAAAACGATAACGATCGATGGTAATGATGTAGATGAACACAATCGTTTTAAAGGTTTTGGCACGGTATCAGGCAATAATACTTCACGCTTATTACTCGATTACAAAGAAGAACATCCTGAAAAATACTGGGAGATTATGAATCAACTATTTAATAAAGAGACAGGGGCAGGATTAACTCATGTAAAAGTAGAATTAGGTGGAGATATCAATTCTTCCTCTGGTACAGAACCAGCAACAATGCGTTATGAAGATGAACCTGCCAATGTATTAAGAGGTGCAGGCTTTCAATTTGCTGCTGATGCAAAATCTATTAATCCAGCTATCACAACTGAAATCTTACGTTGGGGCGAACCTCGCTGGTCTTGGAACGGTGCGGCTGATCAAAATTATGAAAATCGCTATCAGTGGTATAAACAAACGATTGATGCTGTTAATGAAGAGTATGGCTTCCAATTAGATTATATCGGCATATCGCAAAACGAGAGAGCACAAAATGGTAATGGGAGAATTGATGTAGAATGGCTCGAGTATTTTACTTCAAGAATAAAGGAAGAACCAAATTATGAAGAAGATTATCAAGATATAAAGCTAGTTGCTGCTGATGGATATCGGGATACCGAGACAATTAGTCGTACGTTATTAGATAACCCAGACTTGATTAATGAAATTGATGTGATCAGTTCCCATTATGGTCTGACCGCTTCTAATGAACTTTCAGAATTACAAGATCAATTAATTGCAGAAGGTAAAGAACCAAAAGAGGTTTGGGTTTCAGAAGGGATCGCACCCATGATTAATGCCAGATATCGTGAGAACATGGAACCACATTACAATGGCCTTGGTGGACGTGGCGGTATTATTGATGTGACATCACGGATCATCTCTGTCTATTCTTGGGAAGGAGCAGGCAATCTGCCATTAAATGCAGTTTCATTTGATTTTCAACCGTCTGTTGCTGCTTTTTACCAAGGTGCACAATACAATCCGAAGCATTTAATTAGTGCATTTGATCCTTGGTCAGGTTTTTATGAAGTAGATGGTGGCCTTCAGGGTGTCAGACATGTCATGAATTTTGTTGGCTATGATGATCCTTCCACAAAAGAAAATGAAAGATGGCAATATTTAAAGAATGCCACGTACAGTGATGGTAATTTCTTTGACGGAGGAGTAGATGTAGATACCAGTACCCATAATTATATGACATTGAAAGATCCGGAAACAGACGATTACACTACTGTATTTGCCAACAACACGAAAGACACACGTAAATATACGATTGAATTAGAAAACTTGGATGGAAAAGAGGATGCGGAAGTATTTGTTTGGGAGACTCGTGGGCCTGAAGAAGGACAAGATTATGATGAAAATTGGTTTCAACATATAGAAACCATTCAACCGGAAGATGGAACGTATGAGATTGAGGTGAAACCTTATTCGATCGTGACCATTTCTACGTTAGATAAAGAAACGGAAATCGATGATTTTGCATATCAATCAGATCCGGTAGATTTATCAGAAGATACGATTATGCCTTTACCATACACAGATGATTTTGAGTATGATAAATATGCTGAAGATGAACAAGGAAGAGACTATATAGAACGACGTGGAGGTACACCAAGGTATACAACTGATCAAATCGGTGCTTTTGAAGTAGTGAAAGAAGCAACAAAACAGGTGGAAAGTGGCAGCTTTGAAAGAACAAAACGCGAAATCCCGGACGCTGAAGAACACGGTAGTATGCTGCAACAAAAAATAACGCCAGATATTATCGGAGCAGATTGGGCTGTTTGGGGTGGAACAGACGGATCTGAAGCAAATGTTAATCCTAACACCAATATCGGAGATTTCCGCTGGGTAAATTATAAAGTATCATATGACTTTTTATTAGATACTCATACTCCAGAAGCAGAAGGCAGAGAGAATTATGCTTTAATTGGTGTTCGCCAAGTAAAGTCTGACTGGTCTGATTCTCAGGCACCTTATAATGCCCGGATCTACAAGGATGGAAAGTACGAGATTTTGAAACTTGGTGATGTGGTTGAAGAAGGAACGATAGAATCGTTTGATAATACTATATGGCACAACTTAGCATTTGAAGCAAAAGGAAATATCTTTACCCTTTATCTTGATGATGAAGAAATAGCCTCTTACACAGATGAGGATTCAACTGTCATGTCTGGTAGAGTGACATTAGGCTCAGGTTATTACGAAACACTTATCGATAATTTGAAAGTTGAGCCAATTAAGGGTTATGCATATGAATCATTGAAATTGGATAGTGCGCAAGGTAAGATTTACAACACAGAGGAAGAGGCATTAGAAAACGATGATCCATGGAACCCAATTGGGTATGTTGGTGACTGGGAATTTATCCAGGCTGGATATGGACACTATAATCGTACACAAATGAGCGCATCAAGTGACTATCCGGTTTGGAATGGTATCACTGTGGAGCATACAGATACTACCAATGAGCAAGGAACATTAAACAAGGTATACTATTCAGGAGATTGGGGCTCCAATAGTGGTAATGCTTGGGGAAATGATGGTGACTCCTTTGAGATTACCTTTAAAGGTAATGCTATCCGATTGTATGGTGAAACCAATCCGTCGAATGGTACGGCAGATATTTATTTAGACGGTGAACTTGTCGGTGAAGCTGATTATTTGAATAATAGTTCGATCGTGAAAAAGGTTTGGGAAGCGACAGATCTGGAAGAAACTGAGCACACACTTAAAGTGGTTGCTAAAGAAGCTTATACAAGTTTTGTTCGAGCAGAAATAGAGACAAATGATCCGATTGACTTTGAAGCAGTAACAACATTAGCTCCCAATGACTTTACTGCAATAGCTGATGATTCAGAAATTGGAAATGAGGAAAATACAGTGTATGCTTACCGTGAGAATGGCAACATCTGGGGAGCTAACAGTACCAATGCTTGGGCTGACTTTAATGATAATCCTTATATCTTTATCAACTTCACAGGTACGGGAATTGATTATCTTGCAGGTGCAGAAAATGAAACCACTTACCATGTGGAATTGGATGGCGAAAGTGTCGGTAATTTTGACGTAGAGGATGACGGTATCAGATACTCAGTCAGAGGATTAGAAGATAAAGCCCATACATTAAAAGTTTCTTTAGGTGACAATGAAGCAAAAGAACAATATATGGATTATCGCGGTGTCAACATTTACAGTACACCTGAAGAAAGTGAAAATATGATACTTTTTGATTTTAAAGGAAATGGCTTTAATCTATTTGGTGCAACATCTGACGCATTAATAGATGTGTATATTGATGATCAGTTAGTGGAGGAGGACTATCGAGTATATCCAAGAGGAGACAGACAAACCTCTTATCACATTCGTGGCCTGAAAAAGCAGAAGCATACAGCTAAAATAGTAGTGAAAGCTGGTAACTATGTGTTGGATGGAATTGATATTATTACAGGTGCTAGTCCAGCAGAAAAAAATAAAGAGAAGGACAAAAGTAAAAAAGATAAGAACAAAAATAAAGATAAGGAGAAAGACAAAAGTAAAAAAGACAAGAACAAAGATAAAGATTTAGTGAAAGAAGCAGTAGAGGCGTTAAAAGTTTATAATATTGATGATGTCCGTGGTAATTTGACATTACCAATCGAAGGAAATCACGAAACAACTATCTCTTGGGTGTCAGAAGATCCATCGGTTATCACGACAACAGGTGAAGTGACGCGCCCTGCACATGGAGAAGGCGACGTAGAAGTAACATTAGCAGCGACTGTAGCACTCAATGGTAAGAAAGCAACCAAAGAATTTGTGGCAAATGTAAAAGAAATGCCGGAACCACTCGATTATCAAGGATATTTGTTTAGTTATTTTACCGGTGAAGGTTCCGAGAATGGTGAACAAATATATTTTGCCTTGAGTGAAGGAAATGACCCTCTTCACTGGCAGCAGCTTAATGATGGAGAACCCGTCATCACATCTAAATTAGGTGAAAAAGGTTTAAGAGATCCGTTTATTATTCGTTCTCCAGAAGGCGATAAATTTTACATGATTGCGACTGATTTAAAAATCAATGGTAATTGGGATTGGAATAGAGCGCAAACAGAAGGCAGCAGGTCAATCATGGTTTGGGAGTCAACAGATCTGGTGAATTGGTCTGAACAACGATTAGTAGAGGTAGCGCCTGAGGAGGCAGGAAATACGTGGGCCCCAGAGATCTTTTATGATGATACGATCGGGAAGTATGTCGTATTCTGGGCATCGAAACTGTATGACGGTGAAGAAGATAGAAACTCAGGAGATAGTTATCAACGTATGATGTATACAACAACAAGAGACTTCCATACATTTAGTGAACCTGAGGTTTACTTGGATTATGGTTACTCGATTATTGACACAACAATGGTTGAGCATGATGATAAGATTTATCGATTCACAAAGGATGAACGAGTAAACAATGAAGAAACATCACCAAATGGTAAATTTATTTTCCAAGAGGTAGGAGATTCTGTACTTGACCCTGATTTTGAAATGATTACTGAAGGAATTGGTAAAGGAACGATTAGCCAAGGGGAAGGACCAGCAATATTTAAGTCCAACACAGAAGAAAAATGGTATTTATTTATTGACGAGTTTGGTGGCCAAGGCTATGTACCTTTTGAAACGACCGATTTAGATTCCGGAGAATGGACAGTAGCCGAAGATTTTGATTTACCTAGTCATCCACGTCATGGTACCGTTTTACCAATTACGCAGGAAGAATATGATGCATTACTTGAAAATGTACCAAGTGAAATAAAAGAGTAGTTCCGATTTATCGGTAGTTGAGGGGTAACTTAGGTCATCATAAAGCTGATCAAAGACTTTACAACTAATGGAACCATAGAATAGAAACTGAGTTTAGATATCAAGTTTAACAGAAAAGCTCCTAAGGATTTTTCCTAGGAGCTTTTCTAAAAGAATAAAAAAATTGCAATAAATGAGAAAAATTTTATATTCCATTTTACTACTTTGCTATCCATAATGATAAATATAATAGCTGTAAAGGAGGGATTTTTTATCAATAATTGTAAGCGTTTGCTTCGGGGATGATCGTTACAGCCAAACTTTCTAAACAATAGGAGGTAAAAATGATAAGAAAAAAATATTTAGTTGTAGTAGTGACCATATTTATGTTGTATAGCTTTAATCAATCAGCGCAAGAGATTAATGCCGAGGAAGGGCTAACAGATAAGGAAATAGTGGAAAGAGCGAAAAATGATCTCGACATACCAAACTCAGATAATATTAGAGGGAACATTACACTGCCAACACGCAGTGATGAAGGCGCGACAATCACTTGGGAATCAAGTGATTCAGAAATTATCAATGTGAATGAAGTAGTAAATGACAATTATGATAATACACCACCAGGTATTGTAACAAGACAGAAAAAAGATACTTCTATTAACTTATTTGCGACTATTCATTACGGAGAAGTGACAGATACGAAAGAATTCCAGGTCACTGTCAAAGCAAAACCAAAGAACAAGAAATTTAAAGCTTATCTCATGACACACTTTACTGGTGAACATGATATAGGAGAACAAATATACTTTGCTAGTAGTGAGGATGGTTTGAACTGGGAAGATTTAAACGATGGTGCCCCTTCGCTTATTTCAGAAGTAGGAGAAAAAGGTGTTAGAGATCCGTATATTATTCGCTCTCCAGAAGGTGATAAATTTTATTTAATTGCTACCGATTTACGAATTGCAAATGGTAAAGGATGGGATGAGGCTCAAACAAATGGTAGTAAATCGCTAATTGTTTGGGAATCGACGGATTTAGTTAATTGGTCAGAGGAGCGTATGGTAGAAGTTGCACCGTCTAATGCTGGTAATGCATGGGCACCTGAAGCGGTTTATGATGAAGAAACAGGAGAATATGTTGTATTTTGGGCTTCTACTACAGAGGATGAGAATGGTAACTTTAGTCCTCCAGACATTTACTATGCAAAAACAAGGGATTTCTATACCTTTACAGAGCCTGAAATATACATTGATCGCCCTGGTGAACAGCATATAATTGATACGACCATTATAAGAGATGAAGATACTTTCTATCGTTATTCCGCAGATGGCCAAATTACGATTGAAAAAAGCAAACAAGTATTAGGAGAATGGTCAGAAGTTGGAAATCTTGAACCTTTGGGTCTAACCAATGATGATGTAGAAGGTCCGTTAATATTTAAATTTAATGACCGTGAAGAGTGGAACTTGATGGTTGATCAATATGCAACCGGTCAAGGATATCTGCCATTGTTAACAAATGACTTATCCAGTGGTGAATTCACAAAATTAGAGTCAGATGAGTATTCTTTAGGTTCAAATCGGAAGCGTCATGGTTCCGTATTACCAATAACAAAGAAAGAATACCAAGCAATTAAAGATAAATGGACTAATGAAGTAGAGAAGCCAAAAGAAAAAGAACAGGAAGCCCCTATTTTGGAGTACACTTTTGAGGAAACAGCAACTGAAAAAGTAATTCAAGATCAGTCTGACAATGATTATCATGGAGAATTACATGGAAATGCAACTTATAAACAAGATGATGCAAAAGAATCTCAAGTATTATATTTAGATGGAACAGAAGATACGTTTGCTGCCTTTCCAACCGGATTTTTTGAAGGAAGAGATACTTTTACGATTTCAATGGATATAAAAGCGGAAACTGTTTCTGGCAATTTCTTTACATTCACCTTAGGTAAAGATAATCAACGATATATGTTTTTTAGAACAAGGGAAAATGAACTACGAAATGCAATCACTGTAGACAGCTGGTCTAATGAACAAGAGGTTAAAGCAAGTACAGCTTCTATTGAGAACACATGGATGACGATTGACTTAGTGATAACACCGACAAGTATGAAAATGTATAAAGATGGAATTTTGTTAGGCGAAAATAATGAAGTATCTATATCGATTTCAGATTTAGGTACTGATCTTTTAGCGTATTTAGGAAAATCATTTTATTCTGGAGACCAGTATTTCAAAGGGGCTTTTGACAATGTGCAAGTATATAACCGTGCATTATCGGAGGAAGAAATTCAAGATAAGTCCCTGTTATCCACGGGTATAGCATCATTTGAATTACCAGGTCAGTTCGGTTTAACCAAGATTGATTCTGTTAATCAATCGATAAAAGTGTCATTTAAAGACAAAGATGTTGATTTGACAAACTTAATTCCTAGTATATCCCTACACACAGATGCAGACATAACTCCGTCTGCTAATGAACCTCAAGACTTTACAAACACCGTCACGTATACGGTTACCGATAAAGATGGAAATACAAGTGAGTGGACGGTAGATGTAGAAGTATATCCATCTGCAACATTACCGGGGCTTTATGCAGATCCGCAAATTTTTGTTCACGATGATACTTTCTATTTATATCCTACGACAGATGGTTTTGAAGGTTGGTCAGGAACACAATTTAAAGCCTTCTCATCCAAAGATTTAATTAATTGGGAAGATCATGGTGTCATCATTGATCTTGCAACCGACGATGTAGAGTGGGCAACTGGTAATGCATGGGCACCAGGCTTTGCGGAAAGGGACGGAACTTTCTATCATTATTTCTCAGCAAATCAACAAATTGGTGTCGCGAAATCCTCATCTCCAACAGAAGGATTTGAAGATGCATTAGGTGAGCCACTTGTTGCTAGAGATGAATATTCCGGCCAAGCTATCGATCCATATATTTTTACAGATGATGATGGACAGTCTTACTTCTATTGGGGAAATGGATCACTATGGGGAGCAAAATTAAATGACGATATGGTTTCATTTGCTGAAGAACCGCAAGAAATGACACCTTCAAACTTTAGAGAAGGGGTTGTTGTATTCAAACGAAATGGAACATACTACCTCATGTGGTCTGAAAATGATACAAGAGAAGAAGATTACCAGGTGGCATATGCGACAGGTGATTCACCAATGGGACCATGGACAAAGCAAGATGTTATTCTTAGTAAGGATTTATCTCAAGGAATTAAAGCAACAGGACATCATTCGATCTTGAACGTACCAAATACGGATGAATATTATATCGTGTATCACCGCTTTGCCATTCCAAACGGAAATGGATATAACCGTGAAGTAATGATAGATAAAATGGAATTCGATGATGATGGTGCAATTAAAGAAGTTCAACCAACTTTAGAAGGGATTACAGAACCAGTCTATTTAGATACAGACCTTTCTGGTTAATGTGAAGGACATTAGCTATAAAAAGTAAGAAAAGCTAGCTGAACAACAAAGGGACATTTTAGTTTAGCTAGCTTTTCTAATACAATAAGCTACGCTCTAAACCTTGATGTTTGAAATGCCTATTAGAGAGGATGAAATATTTTGAAGCAGTCGATAAGTAAGCTAGCCTTAATAGGGAGTATTATTTTACTTTTGGTAACTACACTTAGTCCTGTTTCTACACATGCACAAAATTCAGCTAAAAATACAGAAGATAACAGCGATACTATCATAAAGTTAGATCCAAGTTATCAACATTCTTCCTTTGATGGTTGGGGAACAGCATTAGTTTGGTTTGCGAATGTCACAGGTGGATGGCCAGATGAGATTAAGAATGAGTTAGCTGATGAGCTTTTTGGAGAAAGTGGCTTGAATTTAAATATTGCTAGATATAATATCGGAGGCGAAGATTCGCCAGAGACCGAACCATACATGCGTCTTGGTGGTGCAGTTCCGGGCTATTGGAATCGTCCAGATGAATTTCGTCCACCGGATGATGCTGATGAAGATTGGAAAGAGCAAGAGGACTGGTGGGATCCAGATAATCCTAACCATTGGGATTGGGACAAGGATAAAAATCAACAATGGTGGTTAGAAGCTGCTAAACTAAGAGGAGCTAATTTATTTGAAGCATTTTCGAATTCACCACCATATTTTATGACAAACAGTGGCTATACTTCCGGTAATTGGAATTCAACTGAAGATAATTTACAAGAGGATCAATATGAGAACTTCGCCACATACCTTACGAGAGTTGTAGAATATTTTGCAGAAGAAAAAGGGATCTCATTTCAAACTTTGTCTCCTGTAAATGAACCTAATACAAATTATTGGGGAGCACAAGGTAGACAGGAAGGTTCACATTGGGATCCTGCATCACAAGCTAGAATTATAGATGAGGTAAGTGCGGAATTAGAAGCGCTAAATCTAGACACCGTAGTCTCAGCAATGGATGAAACAAACCCAACTAAATTTAGGGAGAATTGGTATCAATACGAACAAGACACTATAAATAACATTGGCCAAATGAATGTACATACGTACGGGCCGAGTGAACGAACGCCTATTAGAGATATTGCTAAGGGAGAAAACAAACGATTATGGATGTCAGAAGTAGACTTAGGTCCAAGTGGCATTCCTCAGGATTTTGACAATATTGAACCAGGCTTAGCTCTATCAGAACGAATCACATCAGATATTATGAGTCTAGAACCGAAGGCCTGGGTACTTTGGCAAGCAATTGAAGATCAAGTTAATATGAATGCAGATAATGAGAATATGAACTGGGGACTAATTCATGTTGACTTTGATCCAGAAAACTTTGAGGAATTAAATTGGCACAAGAACAAAAAATATTATACCATGGCAAACTATACGAAATTCATTCGTCCAGGATTCCATATGATTAACTCTGATAATGAAAATACACTAGCTGCCATTAATAAAGCAGCTAACGAGGTCATTGTTGTTTATACGAATACGTCAGAATCAGATAAATCAGTTGATATTGATTTATCTGGATTTGGAGCAGTAGATCAATCTGCTACCGCATCAACGCATGTTACTTCAGCAGAGCATAATCTTGCTGAAGGTGAAGACGTAGACATAGAAGAAGAGAGTCTGACAACTACTGTGGAACCGAAATCAGTTACAACATTTGTGATCTCAGGTGTGGCTGGAGTAGATGAAGAGGATACCTTCTTTCAAGAGAATAAGACATATAAAATAGAAAATCTAAATAGTGAAAAAGTACTTGATTTAAATGATCAATCCATTGTTCAATATACAGCAGAACGTGAAAATAGAAGTCAGGAATGGAAACTTAAGAAAGTGACCGATGGCTATACAAATAAAGAAGAATATCAAATAATTAACGCAGAAACAAATGAAGTACTGACACATCAGGATGGTAATGTGATCTTGTCACCTTATCAAAATATTGACGCGCAAAAATGGATTATATCTACTTCTGGTAAAGGTAACTATACATTGATCAATAAAGAAAGTGGTACCTTATTAGAGGTCGGTGGTCAGTCGACTGAAGACGGTGCTACGGTCGGAGTTTGGCAGGCTAATGCAGGAGCAAATCAACAATGGACAATAGTAGAGGCTGGTATAACAGCTATTGATAATGTTACAACTTGGACTACCATCGGAAATGCGCCTTCATTACCTGATACAGTTACTGCTGAATATGGTGATGGTGTAACACGAGAAGTAGAGGTTATTTGGGAAGACATTTCTCCTGGACAATACGATACAGAAGGAGAATTTACAGTAGAGGGAACGGTGGAGCAAACATCATTAAAAGCAGAGGCAGTTGTATATGTAGGTGAGATTGTTCAATTAACAGATACAAAGCTAAAGACGGTAAAAGGTTTAGCGCCTCAACTACCAAATACAGTAACAGCTGAGTTATCGAATGGAAGAGAAATCAAAGTACCTGTCAATTGGGATGAAGTAGAAACTTCCGATTATGCAACGTATGGTCAGTTTAAGGTTAAAGGCCAAGTAGAAGGGACGAATGAACAAGTTGTTGCACTTGTGCAAGTAGTAGAAAGTGTGCTTGAAAATCTTGCGCTAAACAATACAAATGCTGAATTTCCAAAAGCAACAGCTTCCTTTACTGGTCAGTGGGATGATGTTAATCGAGTAAATGACGGGGATTATTCCAGTAATCGCTGGACCAACTGGGATCCGAATGAATGGCGGGAGACAGATTGGGTTGAAATTGATTTTGGCCTAGAACGGGATATTTCCGAAGTTAAATTTACATTTTATGATGATGAAGGGGGAACAAGACCTCCAGAATCTTTATACTTAGAGTATTGGAATGGAACGGACTGGGTTAAAATAGATAATTCAGATGTAGAAGTAGATGCCGAAGATGAAATAAACATTACTTTTGACGTAATTACAACTGATAAAGTTAGAACGCAATTAACTGCTATACCAGATACATGTATCGCTATTGTGGAAATGGAAGTATATGGATTCGGGGAAACGCCGGTAACTGGTGAAGATGCGACACTAAAAAATATTTGGATTGATAATAAAGCATTAAAAAATTTCAATGCTGATGATTTCCATTATGAAGTGGAATTGAAAAAAGGATCAGATATTCCGGCTGTTGAAGTGGAAACAAACGATTTATTTGCAACCTACGAAATCGAACTTCCAGAGTCATTGCCAGGGAAAGCAAAAATTACAGTAACAGCGGAAAACGAGGAGCAAAGTAACACTTATACTCTCGATTTTATCGAGAACCCAAAAGAGGAAGAAGAACCTGAAAATGGAGAAGGATCAGATGATGAAAGACCAAATGAGAATGAGCAAGAACCGACATCTCCTGGGAAAAGTGAAAATGAACTTCCGGTCAGTACTCTTAACGACTTACAATTCCTTGAGGTGGAAGCGAATCAAATCTATCATATTAAAGGCACAAGAAGTACGATTAAAATGCCTGCCGACTTACCATCTGGTACAAGGCTTGCTGTATCAGAGAAATTAATAGAAGATACGGATCATCAGGGGTTAACACTTGCGGGAGACAGTTTTACGTTTATATTTGATTTTCCAGAAGGATCCGAGCATCCTTCAGATCCTTATACTCTTTCATTAGGTTATGAAGAAGGGGTTCAAGGTAAAAAAGACATATATTATTACCAGGAAGAAAATGATCAATGGATTGCCCAAACGGCAAAACAGGGTAAAAATCAAACATTAACCATTGAGGTTACTCATTTCTCCAGCTATGCTGTATTAGCAAATGTTTCTGATGAAACAGAGTCAAAAACTCCTGGGAAAGAAAAGAAAGAGCAACAAAAGGAAGAAAATGATTTACCGAATACCGCAACGAATCAATTCAACATTCTATTGGTAGGTATTTTACTATTAGTTTTTGGAATCAGTATATGGATAATGCGAAGAAAACCAATATCATAAAGAAAATAGAGGCTAGCTAACGACATGTTAGCTAGCCTCTATTTTATAAGAAAGCATATAACCATTGGTATCACAACTTTTATTACGGTGCTATTCGTCTTAGATACTAAGTAAACAGCAATATAGGTTCATCATGAAAGTCAAATATCTATCGATAAAAGTAAAAATAGTGCTATTTTTACCAAAATGAAAGCGTTTATAATTTGAGTAAGGAAAGGAGGAAGCCATATGCAGTTTGATACATCAAGTGGTTTATTCAAAATTTGTGAATGGCTCTATCGTCTTGCATTACTCAATGTAATAGCAATTGGGTTTAGTTTACTAGGTGGTATTGTATTCGGATTGTTCCCGGCAATCACCGCTATGTTCGCATTAAATAATAAATGGATTCAAGCCGAAGAGTTTCCTGTCATCAAAGAATTCTGGAAGGCATATAAGAAGCACTTTGTGAAAAGTAATTTACTTGGAGGGCTTATAGTAGTCACTGCAATAGCCTTATACATTGATTTTGCGCTAGTTCAGAACTTTAGTGGAATGCTATATTATTTAATTCTTAGTAGCAGTTCAACGGTATTAATTTTAAGTGTTATTGTTTTGTTATATGTGTTTAGTTTCATGATTACATTTCCGGAATTAGGCTTGATCAAACAAATGAGAAGAGCTATACAGCTGAGTACATTATTTCCAATACAAACGATCTGGATGGGGCTGTCATTAGTTAGCTTTCTTTTTATCTGTTGGGTGATTCCAGGGTTTTCTTTCTTATATTTAGGAAGTGGTTTAACCTTTATTGCCATGTATTTTAGCAATTACGCTCTGAAAAGGTTGGACAAGTACAACATGTCAACATCCCAAAAGACAATTTTAGAAGAAAGAGGTGTTCTTCATGGCGAGTAACTCCGTCTCAACAACAGAGGAATTACATCAATCGAAAAAAACAAGAAAATCAAAAATCGAAAAAAGTGAAAATCTCGTTGGTTTATTATTTGTTTCACCAATGTTACTAGGAATATCTGTTATTGTATTATTCCCAATTGTTGCCACATTCATCTTGGCTTTCGCAGATTGGAAGTTTGTCACCGGGATTGATCAGTTACAATGGATTGGATTTGATAACTTTGTAGCTTTAGCAAGTGATGAGAAATTCATCAAATCTGTGATCAATAATGCGATCTTTATATTTACTGTGCCAATCACAATGCTATGTGCGCTTTTTTTAGCCATTATTATTGATAAAAATGTCTATTTAAAAAGTTATTTTAAAGTAGCCTTTTTTATGCCGTACATTTCAAGTGTTGTCGCAATCGCTGTTGTATGGCAAGTACTTTTTCATCCATCTCAGGGGCCGATTAATCAAGTATTAATGACACTGGGAATTGAAAATCCGCCAACATGGATTTCTGACCCCAATTTTGCCCTTATTTCGTTAATGATTATTCATATTTGGATCTCGATCGGCTTTAGCCTAATTGTCTATATTGCAGGATTACAGTCGATACCGAAAGAATTGTATGAAGCCGCTGATATTGATGGTGCCAATAGCTGGTACAAATTTAGAAATATAACCTTCCCATTAATATCGCCAACATCATTCTTTTTGTTAATTACAGGTATTATTGCTTCTTTTAAAGTGTTTGATCTTATAGCTGTACTAACAGAGGGTGGACCACTAAATTCAACAACAATGCTTGTATGGCATTTATACGAAAGAGCGTTCCTTGATCTAGATGTTGGTTATGCTTCAGCGATAGCTGTTGTATTGTTCTTATTCGTATTTTCGATCACGATTATCCAATGGATCGGACAGAAAAAATGGGTGAATTACTAAGAGAAAGGATGTGTTTGGATGCAAAAACAAAGAAAATGGGATGCCAAGAAAATTATCAGTACAATTATCTTATTCTTTTGTAGTATAGCTTTCTTATTACCGTTTATCTGGATGTTATCAACATCATTAAAAATTGAAGCAGATGTTTTTAAATATCCGATAGAATGGATTCCGTCAAGATGGAACGCCGCAAGCAACTATCAGGAAGTCTGGTTTGGTGATCATCCCTTTTATTTATATTACTGGAATTCGATTAAAGTAGCTGTCTGTACCACTTTAATATCGGTAGTTGTATCATCTTTAGCTGCTTATGGTTTTTCGAAAGTAAGATTTCCTGCAGGTGCATGGTTATTTATTATTGTACTGGCAACATATATGGTGCCACCACAAGCAAGTTTAGTACCTCAGTTTATTTTGTATCGTTATTTAGGGTTGTTTGACACACATATTGGTTTAATATTACTAGGTAGCTTCAGTGTGTTAGGGACCTTTATGCTCCGGCAGTTTTTCATCGGTATTCATAATGACTTTATCGATGCAGCCAAAATTGATGGTGCAGGACATTGGCGAATATTTTGGCGAATTGCTTTACCAATTGTACGACCAGCAGTCGCCACATATGCGATACTCCGTTTTATCTGGACATGGAATGATTATCAAAATCCGTTAATTTTCCTACGTACCGATGCATTGTATACGATTCAATTAGCGATGCAAAAATTTACAACTATAAATGGCAGTTTTTATACTTTAATTATGGCAGCAGCTGTATCAGCTATTTTACCACTATTAATTGTCTTTATCTTAGGTCAAAAACATGTTATTGATGGTATTGCCTTGGGTGGAGTAAAAGGGTAAAGTAAAAAAAGTGTTGTTAAAGGTAAAAAAAGTGATATGTTTGCTAAAGAGTAATTTGTTAGCATCAGTAGTGTAAGGGTTTTCAATAATATCATAGGGGGTTTGAAAAATGAAAAATAAGTTACTGCTCTTATTATTAAGTATGACATTATTTCTCGGCATCTTGGCAGCTTGTAGCAGTAGTGAGGACGAACCAGCTACAAGCTCTGATTCAGAAGAAGATAACACCGAACAACAAGAAAGTGACAATGATGGGGAAGAAGCGAGCTCAGATGAACCAGTGAAGATTATGTTTCACACACATGGAAATGAAGCATCTTATAACTGGTCGGAAACCATTCCAGCATTTGAAGAAGAACATCCAAATATTGAAGTAGAGCTCGTCATTTTAAGTGAAAAAGGGGACACAAATGAAGCATTGCAGAAATTAGACCTTGCAGCATCATCTGGTGAACAATTAGATGTGTTGATGTTTAGTGATCCTGCTTCGTATGCGCAACGCGTTGACTTAGGTATGGTTGCTCCGATTGATGAATTTATTGAAGAAGAAGGATATGAGGTAACAGAGGAGTATAAAGTAAATACACAATTGGGAGATCAGTATTATGCTCTTCCAGGTAAATTTAATCCTTGGTATGTACTGGTTAACCAAGACCATTTAGATGAAGCAGGCTTAGAAATGCCTACAGATTGGACTTGGGATGAATATGCTGACTATGCCAATCAATTAACAACAGATGAGCATTATGGAACGTTCTTTCATGGACCACAAAATGGTGGATGGATGGAATATTTAAAATTAGCTTTAGCGAGTAAACCAGAGGAAACAGAATTACTAAAAGCGGATGGGAGCTCTAACTTTGAGGATCCAATGTTTAAAAAGACATTAGAGCTTCGCTGGCAAATGGAGAAAGAAGATCAGTCTGCTACACCATATACAGATATTATGTCCCAACAATTACACTATCGCGATACCTTCTTTAATCAAGAAGCAAGTCTCGTTATGATCGGAAGCTGGATGAATACAGAACTAGGTGGTACAGATCAATTCCCGCTAGACTTCAATGTAGGGATAGCTCCATATCCGAAAAATAATCCAGATGATGAAGGTGGCTATACACCGGTTACAACAGACTATATGGCAGTCGCTTCTAATTCTGAACACAAGGAAGCAGCTTACGAGTTTATTCGTTGGTATACAACGGAAGGCCAAATCGTTCAAGGTAAAAATATTCCTTCTTGGAATGGTGTAGGTGATGATGAATTAGAGAATATCGTCGATATTATTTTAGACGATACCAATAATCCGGAAAAAGTAGATAAAGAGGCACTAATTTCCGTATTACAAAACTCAAAAGCATCTAAACTAATTCCGCCAGCTCCATATCAGGCTGAAATCTATCAGATGGCTAATGATGAATATGAGAAACTCATTTATGAGGAACAAAATGTCGATGAAACGATTGATGCCATGCATGAGCAAGCTCAGGAAATCATCAAAAACAATCAATAACCTTGAAATGACTTAGTTGAAGCGTTTACAATTGATATAAGGGACGTTAATTCCGTTGTCCCCTAACATTCTTGTATTAGAGGAGGATGATGATGTGGACTAACTACCGGAGATTAACGTCTCCTTCTTTTCGTTCCAAAGTATTTCTCGCATCTTTTATATGTATTGGAATTCCCGTATTATTAACATTATCCATATACAGTTACTTAACAAGAGATGCAGTAGAAGAACAAGCAATGCAAAACGCAAAGAAAGAGCTTGATTTAACCGAAGAAAATGTTACTAGAGTGATAGATGATGTGATTAATGCCTCCAATTTTGTTCAAATAGACTCAGAATTGAATACGATCTTGAAGAATAAATCGAACCTAACCTTGAATGAAGTCGACAATCAGAGTTATACGGAATATTTAGAAGACCGTCAAGTCCGGAAAACCATTGAAAATATAACGCTGTTAGGTGAAAAATCCTATGTAACGATATTATTGAAAAATGGGCAGTATTATACGAATTATTCTACTGGGCAATTTGATCCTAATTCGTTCTATCAAGAGCAATGGTTTAAGGAATTGAGTTCATTAAATGGCTTTGAATCTTACTGGTCTGGTGTGGAACCAACGATGCTGACGTATGAACGGATCCAAAGCCCCTATCAACTTTCAGTAGCCAGAACGTTACGTGACAGTAACAGCGGCATTTATGGATATGTTATTGTCACCTTACTGGAAACAAAAATTCGAAATATATTAAACAATCAAAACCCATCTGAAGAAATCATGCTTGTTGATGACCACAATCAGATATTATCCCATAAAGATCCTGAACTGATAGGTGAAAAAGCAACAATATTAGCGGATATCCCGTTAATGGATAGTTCACAAATAGCCGAATGGAACGGAAAAAAATATGTGATCACCCATAAATCATTAACATTTAATGACTGGAGATTGGTCTCTGTTCTTCCGTATAAAGCTGCTACTTCCAATATTAATTCGATTTTTTCAGAAGTATTTTTATTATTAGCAGTTTCCTTTGCCATATTTTTTGTTATTTTAGCCTATCTAATGAACAGAATTACCAAACCATTAAGACACTTGGATAAAGTGGTGAAGAAGGTACAAACAGGTGATTTGAGTGTCAGAGCAAACGTAAACAGTCATGACGAAATTGGTCAATTCTCTCATTCATTGAATCATATGCTCGATCGAGTCAATACGATGATTGATGAAGTAAGTCAAACGCATAAAAGAAAACGAAAAGCAGAATTGGCCATGCTTCAGGCTCAAATTAATCCGCACTTTTTATTCAATGTGTTGAATTCGATTCGCATGAAAGTTTTTAGATTTGGTGATAAGGAAAGTGCGGGGATGATTCAGTCTCTTTCGAAATTGTTACGCTGGACCATTGATAATAAAGAAGATCAAATCACGTTATTCGATGAAATAAGTTTAATGAAAGATTACGTTAATTTAATGAATATGAGACAGAAAAATAAAGTAGTATTAGAGATAGATGTAACAGAAGAAGCATATCAGCAACTAGTGCCTAGATTTTTATTACAGCCTTTGATAGAGAATTCGATTATTCATGGTCTGAACCAAGGTTCCGGTCAAATTATTATCAAAGCGGACATCCTTAATGAGATGCTTCAACTTAGCATACGTGATAATGGAGAAGGGATTAGTCCACAACAATTAGCTAAATTAAATGAGGAATTAGGTTCATCGACAACAACCAAACGTTCGAATAAAGGATTTTCGAGTATTGGTATGGCAAATGTATACGAACGCTTACAGCTTTCTTATCGCGTGAGTCCTGAGATGAACATAGAAAGTAAGTTGAAGTTAGGTACAATGATAACGATAAAAATTCCTTTAGGTGGTGAAGGTCATGTACAAAGTCATGTTAGTTGATGATGATTATCCAACGATTGAGTTTTTATCTGAAACGATTAATTGGGAGAAGTTAGGCTTACAGTTATCCAGTACACATGAGAATGGGTTACATGCCTTTCAATATGCAAAAAAAGAGATGCCTGATATTTTAATTACGGATATAGGCATGCCAAAGATGGATGGCATCGAGCTTACAAAAGAAATAAAAAAATGGAACCCGAATATCCAAGTAGCCATTATCTCTTGTCATAACGAATTTTCATATGCCCAGCAAGCGATTAAATTAGATGTCCAGGATTATATATTAAAGGAATCACTTAATCCAGAAGATGTGGAAGAGATTTTAATAGCTTGTAAAAGGCGATTAGATAATAATACTTCCAAAGTTGTAGAAGTGAAACAATTAAGACATAAAGTGAAAATGAATTATGATATCGAAAATCACAAACTATTGCGACAACTCATACAAGGCTCTTCAAATAAATTGTTGGAAATATTCGATCAAAGTGTGCAATATATTCCTGTATATTTTTATGTAAATGCTTATTATCAAGTGAAGAAAAACTTTATTTCGGATGATACCTTGCAATTTGCAATTTATAACATTATGAGAGAAATTATCAATAGGAAAGAGTTGAATAAGATTTTATGCATTCATTATGAGCAAAACAAAGGCTTTCTCTTCTATCCAGATTATTTAACGATCAAATATGATATTTTTGGAGAAGTACGTGATTTATTGAAAGAGTTACAACATTCACTGAACCATTTTTTGAATATACAGGTAAGCTTCTTGATAGGAAATAAAACGGATGTGAGTTTATTAAAGTCAGCCATTATTGCTTTAGTGAATAATGAGAAACAGATTTTTTTCACTCGTAACCATACCATAGTGAATGCAGAAGAAATAACTAGAACTTATCATGGACAAGAGATTTTTCAATATTATCAGGATGTGGCAAACGAACTGAAAAAGGCCATGTTCCAATGTGATCTTGTGTCATTCAAAGAAAACTTGTCCCAATGGATAGAATTTTGTATTGCAAAGCAGTATGAGCCAAAGATTGTTAAAGAATGGTTTCTCCGAATGATTTTAGACTTGAACATAAGATTGCGGACGATTCCGTATTTTCAATCGAATTACCATGTGGAGTCCATCCAAGAAGAGGTTTTTCTGTTAGATACAATATATGAATTACACGATTGGCTGAATAACTATGCTGAAAAATGCCTAAAAGAAACGACACAGCAATTAAAAAACAATTATCATCAAGATGTCGTCAATGCCTGTTATTATGTTGCAGATAATATTGAGAAAAAGTTATCGTTAGATGAAGTGGCTGAATATTTATATTTAAATGCTAGTTATTTTAGCAGACTATTCAAAAAAGAAATGCAGATTACTTTTGTAGAATATGTGAAACAGAGAAAAGTCGAAAGGGCTAAAGAGTTATTGGAATTAACCAATGACTCGGTTGGACAAATATGTGAACAACTTGGTTACGACAATCAAAGTTATTTTATCAAAATTTTCAAGAAGCAGGCAGGGTGTACACCATTAGAATATAGAGGACGTAAATGGAATGGGGCTAATGTGAAATGAATAGTAGCTTTATAGCACAATTGGAGAAGGATGCTGAGCATTTTCTGCATACACCAGCTGACAACATCAGCTTTAATACGTACCGGCAATTTATGCGAAACGGCGATCGGCAAATGTACGAAACACAGTATTTTCTGCGGCGAAAAAGATTAACGACATTTGGTTTACTTCACTACCTATACCCAGAAACGAAAACATATACAGATGCGTTAGAAAATGAGATATGGCAAGTATGTAATGAATTTACGTGGTGTTTGCCTGCACACTTAGACAGACAATTCGAAGAGCAAGATTATCAAACATATCGACAAACTGCTCAACTGCAATATTCTGTTGACCTTTTTGCGGCAGAGACAGCTTTTACACTAGCCGAACTTATTGATCTGTATGGTGAACAATTGGATGATTTTCTAGTAGAAAAGATAAAAATTGAGATCGATCGCCGAGTTTTCACTCCTTTTCTAGAACGATCTTTTCATTGGGAGAAAGCCACACATAATTGGGCATCTGTCTGCGGTGGATCAATTGGAGCGGCAGCGCTATATATACTAAATGGTGATCGTAGGCAAAACCAAATAATCAAGAGAGTGATCCAAACGATGGAATATTATTTAGCAGGCTTCGAGGATGATGGGGCGTGTACGGAAGGCTACGGATACTGGCAATATGGTTTCGGTTATTTTGTCTATTTCGCTGATCTTTTAGAGCGTTTTCGGGACATTAATTTATTCGACCGTCCCAAAGTAAAAGCGATTGCTTCTTTTCAGCAAAAAATATTTTTGGATGACAATCACGTCGTCAATTTCTCAGATGCTGAACCAACTGCTGCTCCGATGCTCGGATTCAGCCATTATTTGCATAAAAAATTCGCCGAAGTACATGTACCAAACGAGAGTGTGGCGTTGACAAATGTTGTTGATCATTGTGGTAGGTGGGCACCTGCTATCCGCGAGTTAAGCTGGTATGACCCAATTCTCAAGGGAGGGGAATGGCCACAGGGGAACTACTTGATGGAACAGGCTGCTATCTTTTTATCGCGAATCGACCAACATGCATTTGCTGTCAAGGCTGGTCATAATGACGAACCACACAACCATAATGATATCGGGCATTTTATCCTTTATGGTCATGGACATGTGTTTTTGCGAGATTTAGGATCTGGTGAGTATCATAAAGATTATTTTAGTGATGAACGCTATCAATTTATCTGCAATAGTGCTGCAGGTCATTCTGTTCCTGTTATTAATGGAGTCTATCAACAAGAAGGTGCACAATTTTATGGTGAAATCACCCAAATTAGTGAAAGCAGCGGTAAGGACGAGCTTGCATTAGATTTAAGCGATGCATACAGCGAACAACTACAATTTATTCGCAAGTTTAATTGGGATAAATCAGATAGACCAAAGTTAATAGTTATCGACGAGTTTGCATTGGAGACGGAACCATCTTCTTTGGTGGAATCTTTTATTGCAGCGGATCTTCCTTTTGAACAGCAAGAGGATAGAATTTATTTAAAAGGTGATCAGGCAACCTTGGAAATAACGTTTGATAAAGATAAAGTACGATCAAGTGTGGAAAGGAAAAGTTTTCGAAATCATCAGGGTAAAAGAGAATATTATTTACATATATTATGTGAAGTTATTAGCCTAGATAAAGATATTACACTTCGATTTGAATTTAAGTTTTAGGAGGAACATGATGGTGAAGCAGAATCCTTTACAGACGAAAAAAGATGTAGAAAAAGTATTACTAGATATGTGGGCACCGCTTGAGCCATATTATGATCAAACAAATTCACGGATAAGAGTGGGGCAGACAGCTGCAGCCTACTCGGAAAGTGTAGCAGGACTTGAATGTTTTTCAAGAGTTTTATGGGGAGCAGCCCCTTTTATTGCATCTAATGGCAGTACTAGATTATGGTCGAAACATTTACAAGGTATTGTAAATGGTACAGATCGAGAGAGTGTAGGCTACTGGGGCGAAATCCATGACTATGATCAACGAATTGTTGAGATGGCAGCCTTTGGTTATGCCTTGTGTCTAGCTCCGGAACAAGTTTGGGAACCATTAAGCGGAGCTCAACAAGAAAATCTGGTAAACTGGTTAACTCAAATCAATCAGAACGCTGCTCATGATTGTAACTGGTTATTTTTCGCAGTGATCGTGAATATCGGTTTGAAACAAGTTGGGGCTCCATACGATCAAGCAACCATTGAACAAAATTTAAACAGGATTGATGATTTTTACTTAGGTGACGGTTGGTATAAGGATGGCGAAGTAGCTCATGTCGATTATTACACACCTTTTGCACTTCATTATTATGGGCTGTTCTATGCTACCGTCATGAAAAAAGATGACCCTGAACGTGCGAAGGTCTATAAAGAAAGAGCTATTTTGTTTGCAAGGGATTTTCTCCACTGGTTTAGTGAGGATGGACGGGCACTTCCGTATGGACGTAGTCTAACCTATCGATTTGCCCAATGTTCGTTCTGGAGTGCTTATGTCTTTGCAGGTTTAGATGATATTCCTTTAGGTACTGTCAAAGGCATCATTCTCAGACATTTTCGCTACTGGTGTAAACAAGATATTTTTCAGCCTGATGGTACACTATCAATTGGCTATCATTATCCAAATCTTCTTATGGCAGAAAACTATAATGCGCCAGGCTCACCGTACTGGGCATTTAAATCGTTTCTTCTATTAGCTTTGCCTGAAGATCATCCTTTTTGGCAAGTGGATGAGCAACCATTGCCTTCGCTGCCAAAATCAAAACGACTAGCAAAAGCTTCCTTAGTAATTAAACGTCATGACGAACATGTTGTAGCTTTCACTTCCGGTTATCAGCATACAAATGCACATACTCATACGTCCAGCAAATATGAAAAGCTTGCTTATTCGAATTATTTTGGTTTTAGTGTACCACGTGGAGAGTGGGGATTGGATCAAGGTGCCTTTGATAATATGTTAGCACTCAGTGAACAAGATCAATTGTTTCGCGTTAAGAGACAAGTCATGGAGAAAAAGGTAGAGAATGATTATATCTATATGGTGTGGGCGCCGTGGCAAGATGTTGACATTCGTACATGGATCATTCCTGGATTACCGTGGCACATACGTATTCATGAAATTACCTCCAAACGACCACTGGACATAGCTGATGGAGGGTTTGCGCTTGGATTATCAGAATCCGGTATTACTATAGATGAGAAGTCAGTGACAACAGACCATGGAAAAGTGTCAGCTATAGCCCTTAGTGGAGATGCTGAAAATAAGCATATTTATCCGAATGCCAATACGAATTTGATGCAAAAACGAACGGTAATTCCAACACTAACAAAATCATTAAACAAGGGAACTCATCTATTTGTACATGCCTTTTACGGATCACCGACACAAGCGAAAGCAGAATTGCCAAGATTAGAGAACGGGATTATTTATTTAGAAGACAAAGAGTGGAAATTGGCTGATTTAATAGAGAAGCGGGGATAATCCTCGCTTCTATTGATATAGTTGCCAGTAAATGCCTCGGAGTTGCCAGTAAAATCGAAAAGTTGCCAGTAAAAGGTCCGGAGTTGCCAGTAAAATCGAAAAGTTGCCAGTAAATACCCCGGAGTTGCCAGTAAAATTAAAAAGTTGCCAGTAAATACCCTGAAGTTGCTAGTAAATGTTCTTGAAATAATAGTCACGCATGAATGTGAAGTTACGGTAAGTTTAAAAAGTTGAGGAAAACCTGTCAAAACCTTCAATCATTAATCCCCAAAATAGTCATAATGTACCATATCTTCTTTTGGTATATGCTTTTTCGGTGGCTTTGTCTCAGCTGGATAACCAAGACCGATGATGGCCACCACTCGTCGATCTTCAGGAATAGCTAAGATTTTTCTAGCATGACTTTCACGTTTCTCTGATTCTTCGGCGTCCTCTGCATGATAGATTGCACCGAAAGCGCCAACTAATCCTTGTTCTACTGCCGCTAACCAGCAATAGCCAGCTGCAATTGAACTGTCCTGTAACCAATACTTACTAACATCTGGTCGACCGGTGATAGCAACTGCTGCCTTAGCATCGGCAATCCATGGCATAAACGGTGTAGTGTCTTTTAAAGCTGCTAATTTTTCTGGATCAGTTATAACGATAATATCTTTGGATGGTAAATTATTTCCGGTAGGGGCAAAATAGGTAGCATCAACTACTGTTTCCAATACTTCCTTATCAATCTCACGATCTAGGTATCTTGTAATTTCTCTTCTGTTTTTAATAGCTTCTAATACGTCCATACAATCCCTCCTATTCCATTTACTAATTAATGTTTATTCCATTCTATCAATAATTTCCTGTAATAACCATTTATTAGATTGAAATAGGAAGGAGGATTATTATTCTTCATATGTTCCAATTAAATCTAATGCTTCCTCAACAAGTGACATATCAATAATTTGATCAAAATCTAATTCTCCTTGAATCGCACCATTTTCTTTATAGAATTGGTATTGTTTTTCTACGTCTTCTTCAAATATATAGCCATTTGGATTTAAGCCTGTTACACCAACTTCTTCCCATAGCGCTTCATCTTTCAATGCTGTGTGATTGGCCATGATAGAGATAACTTCACCGTTGTCATCAATATCCTTTATAAAGACGTCATGGTAATCACGAACTCCTCTCAAGTATGCTGCCATAAAGCGAACGGCAACATCTCGTCGTTCTGTTAAAAACTTTGGTGAACCTAAAACCATTGCGATTTGCGCTTCTGGAGCATAGTCGGTTGCATCGTGGAAACGCTGGTGTATACTTTGATTCTCTCCTTGTGTAATAAGAGGTTCAATTTGCAAAGCAAGATCAATTTGTTCATTTCCCATCGCAGACATCATGTTACCAAAGTCACTCATCAAAACAAACTCTACTTCATCTGGCGATACCTCGGCATGTTTCAGCATTTCATTGTAAATATAATGATCAACACCGTTTTCTGTAGAAACAGCGATTTTCTTACCTTTTACATCAGGATAATCGTTAATTTGACCCTTTAAATCTTCTCTTACAACAAAGGTGAAATAGGAACTCCCTTGATTGTTATGCCCTTTGTCAGCAATAAAGCGAACATCAATACCCTGGGCGATCGAATTGAAGAAGGAAGCAGAAGATATACCACCAGCTACATCAACTTCACCAGCTGCAACAGCAGGCAACATTTCATCACTGTTGCCAAACGTTGCGAATTCTACTTCAATGTTATATTCTTCAAAATAGCCTTTATCCTTTGCGATGTAAAAACCTGCTCCAGAAGCGGATCCATCTTCTGCGATCACGACTTTGGCGGTCTCATCAAGGGGGGTTAAAGAATCAGTATTTTCGCCGTCACTCTGTTGATCGGACTCTGATGATTGACAACCACTTATAACCAAGAACGCGACAACTGCCATTATTAAAAATAGAAATTTTTTCATTGTTATTCCTCCATTACAATTACTCACTATAACCTGGCTTGCTTTACTTCATTTTGTAGATGCTCCCATACATCTAAGAAAATGTCTGTCATGGCTGAATCGGATCGCACTTTTTCAATTGATCGTGGTCGTTCCATCTCGATGTTAATATCTTTAATAATTCTTCCGGGTTGTGAGCTCATTAGCAGAATTCGATCACTAAGCAATAGTGCTTCATCAATACTATGGGTGATAAAAAGAACCGTTTTCTTAGTTTCCTGCCAAATCGAAAGTAATTCTTCTTGTAAAATGAATTTGTTCTGTTCATCTAAGGCTGCAAATGGTTCATCCATTAACAAAATTTCCGGGTCATTTGCAAAAGCTCGCGCAATACTAACTCGCTGCTTCATACCACCAGATAGTTCTTTCGGATACAATCGTTTGAAATTAGTTAAGCCGACTTTGTATAAATAATATTCCGTGCGTTCTTTTATATAAGCACTTGGTAAATGTCTCATTTTTAAACCGAATGCAACATTTTCTTCTACCGTGAGCCAAGGAATGATTCCATTTTCTTGAAAAACCATCGATTGTAACGGCTTTTCTTTATCTGTCTGGTGAATGATTACTTCACCAGTACTCGGTTTTTCTAAATTAGCTAAAATTCTAAGTAAGGTTGTTTTTCCGCAGCCACTTGGACCTAGTAAACAGACGAATTCTCCTGGTTGAATCGATAACGTGATGTCCTGTAAAGCTTCAATATACTTATTTCGTTTAATAAATTTTTTCGATAATTGATTAATCTCAATTTTTGACAACTCTATCCCTCTTTTCTGCGTTATTTCCAGGGCAATAATTTTCGTTCTATTCCTCTTAGTAATAAGGAGAAAAAGTAACCAAAAAACGAAATAAGCAATAATCCGACATACATTTGTGGCAGTAGAAAGGCTTTATAATTCATCCAAATTAGGTAGCCGATTCCCGAATTAGCACCAATCATTTCTGCTGCTACTATTGTCAGTAGTGCGATCGCCTGGCCCATTTGAATTCCTTCAAGCATAACCGGTAATGAGCCGGGAAGTGCAATTTTGAAAAAGAAGTCTTTTGCATTGGCTTGATAATTTTTGGCAACGTCGACGTAGATCTTATCGATATTCGCGACACCTGCTGCCGTATTGATAGCCACTGGAAAAAAGACACTAATTGCAATGGTGATCATTTTCGAGAACTCTCCGATCCCAAATAGGATTAGAATAATAGGAAGCATCGCCAATGTTGGAATCGGCATAAAAATCATGATGATAGGTGAGAAAAAATGTCTGAAATACCGATACATCCCCATTAACAGCCCGATACAGATTGCAGGAATAACTCCGAGTAAGAACCCAAATACAATCCGCGTTAAACTAACAGTAACATGAGTAAAAAGCTCCCCAGACTCTCCCATCTGCACTAGTGTTTGTATGATCAAAGTGGGTGCCGGAAAGAAACGAGGGTCTAATATCTCGAATTGTGAACAAAACTCCCATAAAAGAAGTAAGCAGATTGGGGAGGAGATGGTAATCAATTGTGGTATAGATATTTTTTTTCGCATGACATCTCTTCCTCTCTTTATATGGCTATCATATGTATTCGCCCAGAAGGTGTGCAAAAAATACTGTGTAACAATTATCTTCTTTTAACGTGTAGTAAAAAAATATTGCAATAAGAATTTCCCACAAACTGAGGATTGTTTAACAATAAGTTTTATAATTTGTTGATTGTTAATTAAACGAGTTGTTTTAGATGTAACATAAATATGCTTAATTAAAATAGATATTGTATAAAATATGGAAATAATGTTAAAATGACTATGGTCAATAAATGACTACAGTCATTTTTAATTGGAGTGTGAATAAAATGTTACGAGATGAACGGAAAAAAGAACTAAAAAAGAAAATATTTTTAACGTCTATTGAACTTTTTAAGGAGTATGGCTACGACAATGTAACCGTTGATAAAATTGTTTCTACTTGTGGAATTGCGAAGGGGACGTTTTTTACGTATTTTCCAAAGAAAGAGCATGTGTTATTACATTTAGGTCATACACAAAATGAATTGGTTAAGGAAGTGATTCAAAAACACCAAGAGACAAATATGAAGGAAAGGTTAAAGCTCATTTTTAATGAACTATTATCAGTCTATGAAGAACATGGGGAAGTACTAAAATTAACTTTGTATGAAACCATCCGGTCTACCTTAAAGGAAGAATCAACAAATATTGTAAAGTTTAATGAAGCTCTGTCAGATATCATAGATGAATCAATGCAAAATGGATTGTTTCAAAGTCGCTTTAATCCCCTACATATTGCTTCTGTTCTAGTCGGAATCTACTTCAACGCACTTATTACATGGTCGTCCGCAGAAACAAAAGAAGATTTAAAAGAGATTTTTCATCCGCAATTTGAAATCGTATGGGAAGGAATTGTGGCACAATAGTTATTTCTATCGAAAAGAGGAGTGAGAGGTTAGCATGTCATTTTTAGTTTATTCATCTGTAGTAGTGTTAACGATAATTAGTTTTATTCATTTTTATTGGATATTTGGAGGAAGATGGGGCAAAACCGCTTCAGTACCCGAGAAAATAGGAGGTGATGCATTGTTTACTCCTAGTACCATTGAGACTCTTATTGTAGCGTTAGGGTTATTACTTGTCGGATTTATGCTATTAGCTCAATTCAATGCAATCCCTTTCTATCCCCCTAATATCCTAACGAAAGTGTTTTGTATAGTATTTACCTTTGTTTTCTTTTTGAGAGCAATTGGTGATTTTAAATATCTTGGGTTCACAAAAAGAGTTAAAGATACTACTTTCGCTAAGTATGATACGAGATACTATAGTCCTCTTTGTTTTTATTTAGGGATCTCATTTTTATTAATGTGGTTGTAGGGCCTTATTACTTTTATCACGGTGCTAATCGTCCGTAAAACCCCCACTGAGGGAAGTATCCCTTTATGGAATGAATAAGTAATCATGAAAAATAAAGAAGTCATTATTGGTGCAGGGATAAGTGGTTTAACAAGTGCCCTTATGCTTGAAAAAAAAGATATACCCCAGTTAGCGATGAAAAGTCAAGTCGTTTCGAAATGACGATGGTGGTCTAATGGAAATGATGTAACATTAATGGGTCTATTGGTCATTTCAATTGATATTGATAGAAGGACTTTAACTTAAAACGACAAAATTTTTGATTTACATTTGAATTCGAAGAGGAGCACTTTGCGATACTATGAAAATCAGAAAAATAGTACAGGCAACTGGTTTCCTATAACCAGTTGCCTGATAAGTGACTATAAATTATTTTTTATACTTTAGAGATACAATGAGCTGACAGATTGATGTTCATATAAACGGATAATCGCTTCGGCTGCAACAGGCGCTACAGTTAATTGTGTAATTTTATCGATTTGTTTTTCTTCGGATAACGGAATCGTATTCGTAACGATTAATTCTTTTATATCGGATTCAGCAATTTTATTGACGGCTATTCCCGAAAGTACAGGATGTGTTGTACACGCATACACCAGATTTGCACCATGTTTTCTTAATGCCTCTGCACTAGTCGTAATACGTCGTCCGGTATCAATAATATCATCTATAATAATTGCTGTTTTGTTTTCAACATCACCAACGATATTGATAGTAGATGCGCTGTCTCTTGGACCTCTGCGGTCTACAATAGCTATCGGAGCTTTTAACTGCTCAGCTAAATGTCTGGCACGTGATACACTGCTGTGGTCAGGTGCTACAACAACAACATTCTCTAATTGTTTTGCATACAGGTAGCTTCCGATAATCGGGACAGCTGTAATTGGGTCTACAGGAATATCGAAAAAGCCCTGTGCTTGGGGTGCATGTAAATCAATGGAAATAATTCGGTCTGCACCAGCTTTTTGGATTAAATCAGCGATCAACTTAGCGGTGATTGGTTCTCGTGCACGAGATTTTCGATCCTGACGCGCATAACCATAATAAGGAATCACGACATTAATGGATGCTGCAGAAGCCCTCTTCAAAGCATCTATCATAATTAATAATTCCATCATATGATCTTCAACAGGATCATACGTAGATTGAATAACGAAAACATCACAACCTCTGATGCTTTCTTCAATATTAATTTGAATTTCTCCGTCACTAAATGTTTTGACAGATGACTTACCTAAATCAATACCAATATGATGAGCAATTTCTTCAGCTAGCGGCAGGTTGGAGTTTAAAGAAAAAACTTTCAATTTGGTATCATTGTATGTATCGTTCAAGCAAAAGACCTCCTAATTAATGTATGTCTCTTACATTATCGCAAAAAGCGACAAATGAAACAAGTTATCTCTCTTTCTTTATTGCTTGAATCAATGACATAATTTGCAGCGTTTGTTCCTTTAACAAAGTCGAGGTGTTTTCCATACATTCCGCCAAGCTTAAGGGCTGATTAACAATGGAAAAACAGCCTGCAAAATGTTCTCTTAATTTTGCGGTATTACCTCCCAAACTGCCAGATAATAAAATGGTTGGTGTGTTATAGTTATTAGCAGTTTCTGCCACAAAACCGGGTGCTTTTCCATATAAGGTTTGTTCATCACTTTGACCCTCGCCAGTGAAAATAAGGTCAGCTGCTTCGATACTTTGTTCTAGATGGATAGCATCAGCAATTAAAGAGGCTCCAGATTCTAATTGACCCCCAAGTGCCAGGAATGCGAATCCTAGACCACCAGCAGCACCAGCTCCGGGAACCTGCTGCCAATGATGATGTAAATGATCTTCTATCAGATGAGCAAACTTGTTTAAAGCATTATCATATAATTGGATTTGTTCCGAGGATGCGCCTTTTTGTGGACCGTATATAGCACTTGCACCAAGCTTTCCACATAAAGGATTATCGACATCACATGCAATTCGGATATCAACATCTTGAATACGAGGGTCTAAATCATCCAGTTGAACAGTTTCAATATGTAACAGGTCTTTGCCAAATTTATCTACAGGATTACCATTTTTATCAAATGCTTTTAATCCAAGTGCTTGTAATAAACCTAAACCACCATCGTTTGTAGCACTACCACCGAGACCGACAATGATTTGCTGACAGCCTTTATCTAATGCATCGAGAATCGCTTGTCCCATACCGTAAGTTGTCGTCAAATCTGGGTTTCGCTTTCCATTTGGAACTTGATACAATCCTGCATGCATGGCTGTTTCAATGACAGCAGTAGTCTTGTTAATAATGGCGTAGCTCGTCTGAATTGTAGTCCCTAATGGTCCGAGTGTAGAGATCTGGACTTGTTCTCCGGATGTAGCCGATAAAATTGCCTCGATCGTACCTTCACCACCATCTGCCATTGGTTTGGTGATAACTTCATGACTTCCACTTGTTTGAATTGCAATCTTTATCGTATTTGCGACTTCCGTAGCGGAAAGACTTCCTTTATAAGAATCAGGTGCAACAACAATTTTCATAACACTTCCTCCAATAAATAAGATACTTTTTAGTAAAGTATAAAGGAGATACCGCTTTCAATCAATCTTAAAAAGGAAGAGAGGAGCGTTTGGTGGAATTAAGGAGGAACAAGAAGTTGAGAAATCATAAATATAAAAAAGATGATGCAATAATCACATCACCTTGATTAATTATTTTGTTGTACCATTGGTTGACGTACTTTAATAGATTTTCGCATTTCAAGTAATACGATAGTAAAGGCAATATGACCGTATATCAGATTGGCAATGAATATTCCCCATAAATAGGTCTCTCCAGGTCCTATTCCAACGGTTACATATTTAACAAAGGTAAACCATGCACCAATAACAAAAGGTATTTGACCTAGCGCAGTTTTCTTCCAGTTGTCTCCCCAAAGTAAAAAAGGAGTGAAACTAAAAATCAATAAGAAAATTAACAATATATCCATACTGAGTCACCTCAAGTTTTAATTTGTAAGTGTTTTCAATGTTAGTATAACATAAAGTTCATATTTTTGTAACAATTAGTTCATTTTTTAGACACAAAAATCTGAGTGGCACGGACTAGAGGACGCTGTATATTTATGGTAAAGAATATAAAATGAATATCTTCCATATACAGCTTTTATCATTGTCTTTATTATTACATTACCCATGATCAATGGAACGTTAAACCTGTAAAAGCACTTAGTTTCATATACCCAAATTAAATCAATGGTTAATACGACGAGAATAATATGTTAACGATGAAAGATATGAAATAAGAAAAACTGTTAAAAATACCGTAAGATTTCCAGGTGAAGTTTGATTAACCGGGAAATGTATCTAGGGAAATGGTGAGATTTCCCGGTAAACTTATAATTACAGGGAAATGTATCAAATAGAATTAGAGGTTTTCCTTATAATAATTGGGCAGTAGTGAGTCAAGATAGGGCGATTCGGAAGTCAATTAGTTCTGGATGACTTATCTTTCTTAAAATATAAAAGCCTTTAAGCACACAGTGCTTAAAGGCTTCTCAATAATGATATTAACCTGTATTACGCAGACCAGCAGCGACCCCATTAATGGTGAGCAGAGCTTCCATTAACAATTCATCATATTGCTCGCTTTCTTCTCCCTGATTGCGTAATTGCGAAACGAGTTGAACTTGTAATAAATTTAAAGGATCTACTAATGGATTACGTAGTCTAACCGACTCTTTAATGTTTTGACGATTATCAAGTAATTCTTCTTGTCCCGTAATTGTTAAGACGATATCTTTTGTTTGTCTATATTCTTCTTTAATATCGTTAAAGATACGAGAACTAATTTCCTCATCTTGCATCATATTAGCATATTCCTGGGCAGTTTGAATATCTGCTTTAGTTAGGGCCATTTGTAGATTATTGATGGTTGCATTAAAGAATGGCCATTTTTCATACATTTTTTTCAGTAGGGCTAAGTTTCCTGTTTCCTCAAGATATTTCTTAAAGCCAGTACCTGCAGCATACCACGCTGGAAGTAATTGGCGACTTTGAGTCCAAGCGAATACCCATGGGATTGCACGTAGATCTTCAAAGCGGTCACTACCTTTACGCTTCATCGGACGGGAGCCAATGTTCAAGTCACCTAATTCGTGTAACGGAGTTGCTTGGTTGAAGTATTGGATAAATCCTGGATCTTCAAAAACTAATGATTGATATTTCTTCAATGCGTATTCAGAAATAACACTCATCGCATCCACTTCTTCTTGTGAAGGTTTCATGTTTGTATTATCATCATTTAATCCCATGATACCAGTAAGCAGGGTAGAGGTAGCTTGTTCTAAACTACGGTAAGCAATATCCTCTAGTAAGTATCGAGATGATAATACTTCCCCTTGTTCGGTAATTTTAACCCCATCACCAAGTGTTACAGCTGGTTGTGATAATAGACTGGAATATAATGGTCCACCACCACGTCCAAGTGATCCACCGCGTCCATGGAAGTATTTTAATTTAACGCCATAACTAGATGCAATGTCATGAATTTCTTGTTGTGCCTGGTATAACTCCCAGTTTGCTGTGATGTTACCGCCATCTTTACTACTGTCAGAGTAGCCAAGCATTACTTCCTGTAAATCACCACGTGCTTCAAGATGTTTACGATATAAAGGAATATCAAATAATTTTTTAATCATTTCAGGTCCGTTTTTCAAGTCATCAATTGTTTCCAGAAGTGGTGCCACATGGATGCGACTAACTACTTTTCCATCTGGATAGACACGATAGAGTCCAGCTTCTTTTGCTAGTACTAATACTTCTAGAAGATCACTTACGTTGTCTGTCATACTGATTAAGTAAACTTCAATCGCACGTAAACCAAATGTGTCTTGAGCACGCTTGATCATGCGGAACGTGTCAATTACTTCTAATGTTTCAGGACTGAATTCATCATATATAGAAATTAGTGGGCGAGGATTTTCTAGAACAGAAATAAGTGTTTTAACTTTTTCATCCTCGTCTAAAGATTTATATCCCTCAGCTATCCCGACCTTATGGAATATTTCACTAAGTGCTGATTCGTGCTCACCACTATGGTTTCGGATGTCCAATGATGCAAGGTGGAATCCAAATAGATCAACTTGACGAATTACTTTGCGTAAAAGCTTAACAGGATTATGATTTGGATGATGAATTTTCATGCTTTCGCGGATAAGATTTAAATCCGCAAGTAACTCTTCTGCTTTCGCATAACCGCGTTTATCATCTTTTTCGGTGAATTCTAATTTTTTCAGCATAAGAGAAAGTTTTACTCGATATACTTCATCGTCTTTATGCCAGCCATTATAGGATAATTCCTTACGATCTTTCTCAATAGAATCTCTTAGAGCTTCACTCACTTCGATCTTAGAATCGGAATGACTTAAACGATCTTTTAATGTATCCAGTGCCTCTTTATATTTTCTTAAGACTAGTTCACGCTGGCGTTTTAATGTTTCGAATGTCGTTGTTGCTTTTACATTTGGATTACCGTCACGGTCACCGCCGATCCAAGAACCAAAGCGTAAGAATGAAGGGATATTCCAACGTTGGTTATATTTTTCAAATAATAAATCCTCAAGATCGTCATGTATTTTTGGTAAAACATCAAATAGAACACGGTCAAAATAATATAACCCATTAGAAACCTCTTTCATAACAGATGGTTTCTTTTGTCTGATTTCTTGTGTTTGCCATAAGAAGGTTATTTCATTTGCAATTCTCTCTTTGATCATTTTCTTCTCATATCTTGTATAGGAATAATCCCACTGAGTTAATAAGCGAGCAATTCTTTTATGAATTTGTAAGATAGTTCTTCTTGTTGCCTCTGTTGGGTGTGCGGTCATAATTAATTCTAATGACAATTTCTCAAGTAAATCTGTAATCTGATCTGGACTAACATTGTTATCAATTAGTGTTTTAACTCCAGCTTCTAATGAACCAGGTTGGATAATATTTGCATCCTGTGCTTGATATTCCCGGCGTCTTCTTGTACGGTAGTTTTGCTCGGCAATGTTTAGTAAATGCAAGTGAATAGAGAAAGCACGAATAACAGTTTTTCTCAATCCCGGTTCCAGTTCATTAATTTTTTGTTTGATTTTATCTTGAGTGGTTGCATCTTGTGTCTCTCTAAATTCTGTGGAAAGAACACGAATCTCTTTAACTGTATCTAACAACGTATCGCCACCTTCATGAAGCAATACATCGTCTAAAATTTTGGTTAAGTATTCGACATCTTTGAGCAATGATACATTGACTTTGTCCGCTGATGTTGTTGTCATATTGTCCCACTTCCTTTCAAAGTTATCTTTCAATTAATGTTATGAAATAAACGTATGCATTTAATAGTGTCGTGCTTTGAATAACTTGCAATTGATAGTTGGCTGGAATTGGTTAGAGGACTTAAACTGGACGATCGATTTCACACTGTCTTAGAATCGTCAGAGATAATAAATGAAAATAGTTCATAAAATAGACACACCTATTATGATAACATGATTTTGACAAAAAGAATAATGATTTTTCTTTATTGTCGTAATTGTCTGAAAATCCGCGCATTTTATGTATAATAGTTGAGTCTATTTCTATATTAAGTTTATGCTAAATGATGGAGAATCGCAAATCATTCAAAAAAAAAGAGGGGAAAACATGAAACTAGAAGGCGTTTTGCCAGCAGTTCGAAATATGAAAGATTTTGACAAAATTCTTGAAAGTGATCACGATCTATTCATTATTCTTGAAACACGGATTGCTCAGCTTCCACAGATCGTTCAATATGCTAAAAAACATCATAAAAAAATATTAGTGCATGCAGATTTAATTAATGGATTGAAAGTTGATCACTATGGCATGGAGTTTTTAATTCGCCATGTCAAAGTGGATGGCATTATTTCGACAAGAGCAAACGTTATTGCGATGGCGAAAAAAAGTAATATCGTTGCCATACAGCGGCTATTTGCTATTGATAGCTCAGCAATTACCAAGAACATTGAGTTAGTATCAAAAACCCAACCAGATTACATTGAGGTTTTGCCAGGTATTATTCCGGATGTGATCGGAGAAGTAGCAAACCAAACAGGTATACCAGTTATTGCAGGTGGATTAATTAAATCTAGAGAAAATATCGATCATGCACTGCAGCAAGGAGCGGTAGCAATTACGACTTCTAATGTAGAACTTTGGTGAAAAAAAGATAGAAGAAAATCATTGACAGCGCTTTACATGAAGTGTATATTATGTAGATAACAAGTTAAAGAACGTGTCGGAGATAAGGAGTCCACACAGCAATTTGCGTACTTTCCTAGGAAGTGGTACGTAAAAGGCTGTGTGGGCTTTTTTTCTGGCACTGCACGTGCATCTCTTGTTGATGGAAGACTTATAAAAGATAAGGGGTGGATCATTTTGTCAGAGTTTTTAGCTGAATTAATCGGAACGATGATACTGATCATCTTTGGTGGTGGTGTTGTCGGTGGAGTGGTTTTGAAGAAATCCAAAGCAGAAGGAGCAGGTTGGGTCGTCATTTCAATAGGCTGGGGGTTAGCTGTTGCGATGGGAGTTTATGCCGTAGGAAATGTCTCTGGAGCACATATCAACCCTGCTGTAACAATAGGTTTTGCTTCAATTGGCGAATTCCCATGGGCCAAAGTTCCGATGTATGTTAGTGCACAATTGATCGGTGCATTTATTGGAGCGGTCATTGTCTTTTTTCAATACTTACCACACTGGAAGGAAACAGAAGATAAAGGGGCAAAATTGGCAGTTTTTGCTACAGACCCTGCAGTGAAAAGTAAACCTTCCAATTTAGTCAGTGAAATAATTGGTACCTTTGTATTAGTGATGGGGCTGTTATTTATCGGTGCTAATCAATTTACGGAAGGATTAAACCCTGCCATAGTAGGTTTATTAATTTTAGCAATCGGGGTGTCGTTGGGTGGAACAACAGGTTATGCCATTAATCCAGCCCGGGACTTAGGGCCTCGAATTGCTCATGCAATCTTACCGATTATTGGAAAGGGAGATTCCGATTGGGGATATGCTTTGATACCGGTACTAGGTCCAATTATCGGTGGGGTTTATGGAGCAGTTTTTTATAATGCTATCTTTGTAGGTGAAATCACGCCTTTATTTTGGATCATGTCGATTGTAATAGCAGTTATATTAGGAGTAGCGTTAACTGCAGAGTTGAAAAAGCATAACGGACCAATCAAGTCAACCAACAACTCTTCCGAAAAGGAAGCAGTATAAAAGATACTGTGAGACTACCGTCAGTGGGGGCTTACGGAGATAAATACATTTTGGGGAGGAAGTATAATGGAAAAGTATATTTTATCAATTGATCAGGGAACAACTAGTTCAAGAGCGATCATTTTTGATCAGAAAGGAGAGATTGTTGAAGTTGGACAGCAGGAATTTCAACAATTTTTCCCGAAGTCTGGCTGGGTGGAGCACGATGCTAATGAAATATGGACTTCTATATTGGCATGTATTGCAGAAGCATTAAGAAAAGCAGATATCGAAGCATCCCAAATTGCCGGAATCGGGATTACCAATCAACGTGAAACAGCAGTTGTTTGGGATAAAGAAACAGGTAAACCTATTTATAAAGCAATTGTCTGGCAATCCCGTCAGACAGAAGATATTTGCCGGGAATTACGTGAAGCAGGTTACCAGGATACATTCCGTCAGAAAACAGGTCTATTGATTGACGCTTATTTCTCTGGAACAAAGGTGAAATGGATTCTAGATCACGTAGAGGGAGCGCGTGAAAAAGCAGAACAAGGCAAGTTACTTTTTGGAACCATAGATACATGGTTAATTTACAAGTTAACTGGAGGCAAAGCCCATGTAACTGATTATTCCGATGCTTCCCGTACTTTAATGTACAACATTTATGATTTGAAATGGGATGAAGAATTATTAGATATATTAGATGTGCCCAAAAGCATGCTGCCAGAAGTAAAATCATCGTCGGAAATATATGGGGAAACGGTTGATTATCATTTCTTTGGTCAGAATGTTCCAATTGCTGGTGCTGCAGGAGATCAGCAAGCAGCATTATTCGGTCAGGCATGCTTTGAAAAAGGAATGGTGAAAAATACGTATGGAACAGGCTGCTTTATGCTGATGCACACTGGTGAAGAGCCTGTTCGGTCAGACCATGGCTTGTTAACCACATTAGCTTGTGGTGTCGATGGAAAGGTAGAATATGCGCTAGAAGGAAGTATATTTGTTGCTGGAAGTGCTGTTCAATGGTTACGTGATGGCTTACGCATGTTTAAAGACGCAGGAGAAACGGAAAGCTATGCAGAAAGAGTGGAGTCTGCAGATGGTGTTTATCTAGTGCCGGCATTTGTAGGGTTAGGAACACCATATTGGGATAGTGATGCTCGTGGTGCC
Source organism: Gracilibacillus saliphilus (assembly GCF_010994085.1). Taxonomy (NCBI): domain Bacteria; kingdom Bacillati; phylum Bacillota; class Bacilli; order Caryophanales; family Bacillaceae; genus Gracilibacillus; species Gracilibacillus saliphilus. The sequence continues at coordinate 62,158 of NZ_WJEB01000001.1, forward strand.
GTATTTGGTTTAACAAGAGGTACTACAAAAGAACACTTTATCCGTGCTACATTGGAGTCGATTGCATATCAGACTAAGGATGTACTTGGAGCCATGATTGAGGATTCAAATATCGAAGTGAAATCATTACGCGTTGACGGTGGTGCAGTTGCTAATAATTTCTTAATGCAGTTCCAAAGTGACTTATTGGACGTTCCGGTAGAAAGACCGGAAGTAATTGAAACAACAGCATTGGGAGCAGCTTATTTAGCAGGTTTAGCTGTTGGTTATTGGGAAAGCAGAGACAATATTAGCAGTCAATGGAAGGTAGATAAACAATTCAATAGTGAGATGGACAGTCAAACGCGAGATGATCTATATAAAGGCTGGAAAAAAGCTGTCGAAACAACCAGACTTTTTAAATAAAAGAAATAAGTGAAACTTCCATTAGTGGAAGTATTACGGACGACAAGCGCCGTTATAAAAAATATTATTATTGTAACCAAAAACGAACAACAATTGATTGTCAGAACTTAAAGGGGAGAAATCTATGACTTTTTCAAGCAAAAATCGTAGTAATACGTTTGATCAAATGAAACACAATTCATTGGATATGATCATAATAGGTGGCGGTATTACAGGTGCAGGAATTGCTCTTGATGCTGTTTTACGAGGATTAAAAGTTGCCGTTGTCGAAATGCAGGATTTTGCAGCGGGTACTTCAAGCAGATCTACCAAGCTTGTCCATGGTGGGTTACGGTATTTAAAACAATTTGAAGTGAAAATGGTCGCTGAGGTAGGGAAAGAAAGAGAGATTGTATATGAAAATGGTCCTCATGTGACAACCCCTGAATGGATGATGCTTCCATTTTATCAAGATGGGACATTCGGGCCATTTTCAACTAATATTGGATTAAGGGTGTACGATTTCCTTGCTGGGGTTAAAAAATCGGAACGTCGAAAAATGCTTAACCGGGAAGAAGCAATCAAACGTGAGCCGTTATTGAAAGATGACGGACTTAAAGGAGCAGGCTATTATGTCGAATACCGTACCGATGATGCAAGACTAACGATGGAAGTTATGAAGAAAGCAGTGGAAAAAGGAGCTCTATCTTTAAACTATGCAAAAGTATCTGACCTCTTCTATGAAAATGGCCGTGTTAATGGAGTAGAGGTAGTTGATCAATTAACTGATGAAGTACATGAGATTAATGCAAAATATGTTGTTAATGCCGCTGGTCCATGGGTAGATACCATTCGTGAAAAAGATCATTCAAAAAAAGGAAAAACATTGCAATTGACAAAAGGGATTCACCTTGTCTTTGATCAATCACGTTTCCCTTTAAAACAAGCGATCTATTTTGATACACCTGATGGTCGGATGGTATTTGCAATTCCACGTGATGGGAAGACATATGTTGGAACAACAGATACTGTCTATCAAGGAAATATCGCACACCCGACAATGACAGAAGCAGACAGGGATTACGTATTAGATGCGATTGCGTTTATGTTTCCTGATCAGAAGATTACAGCTGATGACGTTGAATCCAGTTGGGCCGGGTTACGCCCATTAATTCATGAGGAAGGGAAGGATCCTTCCGAAATTTCACGTAAGGATGAGATTTTCGAATCAGAATCCGGTCTTATTTCGATTGCCGGGGGTAAATTAACAGGTTATCGAAAAATGGCAGATCATGTTGTAAATGTCATTCGTGATAAAATGGTGCAGGCAGAAAAAAAGGTCTTTTATCCGAGTGATACGAAGCATTTACCAATATCAGGTGGTGATGTTGGTGGATCAAAAGGTTTTAAAGCATACATGACAGAACAAATTGCCAAAGGGGTAGAAGTAGGATTATCTGCAGAAGAGGCAAAAATGCTTGTACAACGTTATGGCTCTAATATTCCGATTGTTTATGATTACTATCAACAAGCTGTGAACAATGAACATTCTCTTGCACCGGTAACATATGCAATGCTTCATTATAGTATCGAGCATGAAGCGACTTGTAAACCAGTTGACTTTTTTATTCGTAGAACAGGTGCACTATTCTTTAATATTAATTGGGTTAGAAAAGAGAAGCAAGCAGTCATTCATGAGATGCAACAAATCTTTAATTGGTCCGATCAAACTAAAGAAGCATATACAGAGGAACTGGACCAATTATTATACGAAGCTGTACATCCAACTAATAAATAAAGGAAATAGTGGACTTAGTCGAACATGCTGAGTCCACTATATCTTTATTGTCTAAAAACTGGAAAATTCAATTAATTTCCGCTATGATGAAAATAAATAAAAAGAGGTGATGGGTAAATGAAAAAAGTGATAAATAATGCCAATCATGTCGTGGATGAAATGTTAGCTGGATTAGTGACAGCTTATCCGTCCTTTTTGAAAAGGCTTCCGGAGACAACTGTTATTTCGAGAAGTGATGCTCCGGTACAGGGAAAAGTCGGTATTGTGAGTGGTGGTGGAAGTGGTCATGAGCCAGCACATGCTGGATTTGTTGGAAAAGGTATGTTAGATGCAGCCGTAGCAGGGGAGGTTTTCACGTCTCCAACACCTGATCAAATTATTGAAGCGATTAAAGCGGTGGACAGTGGAAACGGTGTTCTCTTAATTATCAAGAATTATACAGGCGATGTCATGAATTTTGAAATGGCACAAGAGATGGCGGAAATGGAAGGGATAAAAATAGCCAGTGTGATTGTGAATGATGATGTTGCTGTGGAAGATAGTACTTTTACAGTGGGAAGAAGGGGAATTGCTGGCACAGTGTTCGTTCATAAAATAGCTGGTGCTAAGGCAGATGCGGGAGCATCACTTGAAGAAGTAAAAGCTGTCGCTGAAAAAACGATCGCAAATGTTCGGTCTATGGGTGTGGCATTATCACCATGTACTGTACCTGCTGCTGGAAAACCGAGCTTTACATTAGCAGATAACGAGATGGAAATTGGTATAGGTATCCATGGGGAGCCAGGGATAGAACGACTACCTTTGGCGGAAGCGGATAACATAACTACCATTTTAGTTGATAAGATTTTAGCAGATATAAATTATGAGAAAGCAGAAGTTGCATTAATGGTAAACGGTTTAGGGTCAACACCTGAAATGGAGCTACATATTGTAAATAGAAAGGTCTCTGAGATTTTACAGGAAAAAGAGATTACACTGTACAAAACTTGGGTAGGGGAATATATGACATCACTTGATATGGAAGGATTCTCGATAACATTATTAAAATTAGATAGTGAATTAAAGAATTTATTAGTTCAAGATGTCAAAACGATTGCATTTCACGTGTAAAAGGAGAATTGGATGATTATATTAACGGTTGATAAAGCAGAGGACTGGATGAAAGAAATTCAAAAAAGAATGTTTGATCATAAAGATCAATTAACAGAACTGGATCAAGCGATCGGAGATGGGGATCACGGCATTAATATGGCGCGTGGATTCCATGAAGTTGTCGCAAAAGTTAATCATACATCATATGATTCCGTAGCGGATGTCCTAAAAAGCGCTGCGATGACATTAATGGCAAAAGTAGGTGGAGCATCAGGTCCTTTGTACGGAACTGCTTTTCTCAAAATGTCTTTAGCAATGCAAGGGAAAGAAGTAGATCAGGACGTGTTTAAACAAGCGATAAATGATGCAGTAGATGGGCTACGTGCACGTGGTAAAGCTGACTTTGGTGAAAAGACAATGTATGATGTATGGAAACAAGTTTCGGATTTTTTACATGAAGAGGATGTCAATGATTGGCATGGTATTCTAGAAGTTTGTCAGGCAACGATTGAGGACACTCGAGAAATGGCTGCAACGAAAGGCCGAGCTTCTTATCTCAATGAACGTTCCAAAGGACATGTAGATCCTGGTTCGATGTCTTCCTTTTATATTTTTGAAGCACTGGCCGAAGTACTCGATTTGGAGGAATAGAGATGGTAGAAAAGGTAGGAATCATTATTGTTTCCCACAGTTATCCGATTGGTCAAGGAATCAAGGCATTGATTGATCAAGTTATCGATGATGTGCCACTTTCACTGGCATGTGGAACAGAGGATAATGAAATTGGTACAAGTATTGAAAAAATCCAAGAAGCTATTGAACAAGCTGCAGGTGATAGTGGCGCTATTATTTTTTACGATCTAGGTAGTGCAAAAATGAATGCAGAAATGGCGATAGAATTATTGGAGTCTTCGAATATTCGTATCGCTGAGGATATTCCAGTTGTAGAAGGTTCTTATATTGCTGCTGTGGAATCTAACTTAGGTAAGTCTGTAGAGGAAATTATATCTAGCTTAGAGAAAATGAAGATAAATATGTAATTTAAGAATCCCCTGTCATCACTGGATAAGACAGGGGATTAGGTTTCATATTAGATGGAAAGATTAGGTTATTGGATCAATTATAACATCATCGATATAAAATGAATCTTCTGGATTTGAAGTTTCAACATATAATTTCATGGAAGAAATCCCCGGGTTGATCATATAGTTTCCTGTTAATGGGAGCCATTCACCGTTATTGGTTTTTATCTCCTCAAGTGGTAAATAAGTTGTGCCTCCGAAATCGGTTATTTCAAGCATGAATTTCACTGTACTAGGAGTTTCAGGTGCATCAACGAAACGGAAATAGGCTGAAAATTCGTATTCTTCTCCTTTTACAACCATATCTGTAATATCAATAGAAGGTCCGTGCCAAGAGGAAGTCCGATTAGTTGTTTTTAAACTAAATTCACCAGATTGCTTCTCTACTTGTGTAGCTTCTAATATTTCTGATCCCCCTCTGCCTTTCCAGCCATTCGTTGTGCCATCTTCATAATCAAACAAAAGCTTTTCAAGTTCGATAGGCTCTTCAATTCCATCATTGAAAGTAAATTTATCTATAGCAAAAAGCTTTTTCCTGCTATCTCCTTTAAATACAAGGTACATGTCATGGAAACCATACGCACCATCAGATGGATTTGTATCAATCATGGTCGAAACTGTTTCCCATTTACTAGAGTTATCAGTTGAAACGGACATTTCTCCTACGACCGGTCCGTCTACTGGATCATCAAGTCGAATTTCGATCAATCCTCCGTTTATTGGCCTCACAGAAGCATCCATTGATAAAATATGTTCCATTCCAGGTTGGCCATTAGCTGTACCATCTGCAAAATTTATATTTTCATACTTAATATAGTCGCCGTTTCTAACATGCTTAATGTATGTTTTTTCCTTGTTTTTTGGAATACCTTTCGATTGACCATCATTTTCTTCTGCCTCATAACTTGAAAAGACATCCTTCATATCTTCAAATGCTGGAAGCTCATAATCTTTCGGAATAAAAGAGGTTACACTATTACTACGTATATTCACTGTAATAGATTTACCGTTATTCGTAACCTTCACATTGTCTAATTTTTTCAAGTTTTCGTTACCTGATGTTCGATATGGGACAAGTTCTTTTACTTTTTCAGGGAACTGCTCTAGTTTAAATGTGATGGTTTGATTTGTATCATTATTATTGATAGCAACGATACTAAAATTATTTGTTTCAGGATCTTTATATGCAGTGATCTTTACATCTTCAACAGGGGATGTGTCTGACCCAATCATGATATAGCCAGGACGAATAAATCGACTATAATTTCCAAATGCATAATACCTTTTGAAAACTCTAAACATTCCATTTACCTCACCGTCATCATCAGTGGTCAAACGTATTAAATCAGAACCATCTGCACCATTAACAGCAGCTGGCCACCACCAGAAGTATGCACTAATGCCAGTTACATCAAACATATCTCCAATCAAATTAGCATGACGAAGTCCATCTCTTATCGTATTGAATTCATAGGATTGTTTGGATTCCCCTTGGTTCATATATTCAGTCTGCCAAATCGTTTTACCTTTTTCTGTGGATACCGGAAATTCTGGTACATCTGTTCCAATACCATAGGCGTGTGAAGCAACGACATCAATATAATCCGCCGTAACAGGATCATTTAATGCTGGAAGTGCATACTCCTCAGTAAAATGCATATGTTCAGGCATTACAATTTTAGCCGGAACATTCCTTTCTTCGAAGGTAGGCCCAAGATAATCTCGAATAAATATATTCATTTCCTCTGGTGTCCAAACTGCTCCCGAATAACTTGGACCATAATGAGGTTCGTTGGCAATCGAAATATAAGTTATATCAAGATCAAAATGTTCCTTATAGCCTAGCACATATTCAGCTAGATAATTGGCGAAGTCTTGATAATTTTCTCGCTTTAATTTTCCTTCTCCCGTACCAATTACACTATCGTTTGTCTTCATCCAAGCAGGAGGACTCCAAACAGAACTAAAAAAAGTAGTAACTCCTCGTTTTTCGGCCTCTCTCATAAACCAAATTTGATCCTTGTCAAAATCATCTTTCTTTAATTCCCAATCCGGCTCATCCCACACATATTTCCCTGGCTCAGGTTGGATTGTAGAGGCAGCTTCACCATCTCCAACTAAGTTACGTACCATGGATAATCCAATGCCTTCCTCTTGAGAAAAAATCATATCTAAAATTTTCGTTCTTTGGGGTTCTGGAAGTTCCATAATATATGATGGTTTCTGAAAAGCTCCTGATCCGCCAAATCCGTCTATATGCTGTCGATTTTCATCCCATTCAATAACACTAGTTGGTGAAGTAGCTTTTACTTGCGATAACCAAAGATTAGTTGAAACGAAGCTAATTGTTAACACTAAAATGGAAATAAAATAAAGCCTTTTTCTACTCATAATAGACACATCCTTAATATGATTTTGAAGATAGCGCTTTCAATTAATGGTATTAAATCCTCCTTTCACGGCTAAGTCAGATAGAGATATTCTAGATTGCCTAGTATGGTACTATACGTTTACATTAATATCATCAAAACAATTAAAAATCAAGCATTTATGAAAAGAAAACACTCACAGCAAAATTTGAAATGAAATTTGCCACTGCTAGTTATTTTATTCCGTTTTATAATACAATAAAATAAAACTAACATAGCTTAGGAGTGAGAATAATAGTGGACAAATTGTTCTCCGTAAAGTACCAATTAAGCGGAAATCCTGATCATCAAAAACTACATTCCCATGAAGATTTTGAAATTTTTATGTTCCACAAAGGCGTTTGTCGTTACCTTATTAACAATCAAATCTATGATTTACAACCTGGAGATATTTTGTTAATGGATGGACTTGCTCTCCATAAACCAAATATACCAGAAGAGGGTGAATACATTAGAAGTCATATTCATTTTATCCCAGAAGTAATAGAACCAGTCTTACATTCCATGAAGGCAATAGAATTACTAAATGTATTTCATCATTCCCATTACCTAATTCGTACAAATAACTCGCAAAGTATTCAACAGATAGAAGAGATTTTTAAAAAGATGGATCATGTTGATCGATGTAAGAGCATGATGTACTCCGAGAAGGAATGGGAACTGAAATTCTTGCTAGGTCAAATGCTAGTGTGGATTAATTTCCTTTTTAGGGATGATTGTTCAAATGTCAGTAAAGAATTTAGCAGTAAAGCAGAGCATTCTGAAAAAATCGCATCCTATATTCAGGATCATTTTCAAGATAAAATTACCATTTCAGAAATTGCGTACAACCTTTGCTTAAATAAATCATATGTATCGCACGTATTTAAAGAGATGACAGGATATACGATAATGGAATATGTGATGGCGTGCCGGCTGAAACAAGTTAAATATTTGCTAGAAGCAGAAGAAAAGAAACCAGTGCAAGAAATCGCGTATGAGAGTGGTTTTGAAAATATTTCACACTTTAGTCGATACTTCAAGGAGAAGGTTGGCATAACCCCAAGAGATTACCGAAAAAAGCGTCTTGAAATTTATCATAATGCGAATAATGATAATTCTCTTCATTTATCTTACTTAAAAAGATAACGCTTACCAAGTATTATAAAGAAGGAGTTTTGACGAATGGGATTATTAAGGTTAGGTATTGTTGGTTGGAATCAGGAAGTTAATGATTATATCTCTTTTATCAATGATGGGTTAATTCAAAACTTAAATGTAGTTGCAATCTTTGATAAAGATCCTTCCATAAAAAGAATAGTCTATTACCATTATCCCGATATTCCTTTCTACCATAGCTACAAAGAAATGATGTATAACGAGAATGTAGAAGCCGTTTTAAGTTTTCACCCTTCACTTCTTCATTCCAAATAAGAGAAGCCATGGTAAACCTATGCCATGGCTTTTTAAGGTCTATTTAAAATTTCACAATCTTCCCCGGGTTACTCCATTCAACACCTAAATCATTTGGAAGACAAAACTGATGATAGCATTGTTTTAATGTCTCATCTAATCCTTGAACAGTCGTCAATTTTCGGTCTTCGTCATAAGCTATCCAATGTTTAGGAAATTTAGGTATGTCCTTTACGGATTGGTGTATTCCGAAAATAGCATTGACATGTGCACTTGCTGCTTCTGGTCCACATAAAATACTTTGTTTTTCATTACGGAGCGCTTCTAACATAACTTCTAATTTCACGATATGAATATTTTCAGGATCTTCGTATACTTTTTCTCTGCCGTCATGCCACTTTGCTATAATGTCTCCGCGCTCTCCCTCTGGATGATAGGTGATTGTTGCATCTTCAAATTCTAATGTGTATTTCGGACGATGTTCATCAGCAACTGCATGCGAAGCAAGGTAAACCATTTCTATATCATTTTTGGTATGAATATGAATTGCACATGTATCAAATGTTTCTATTGGATTTGCACGATATAATTCAGCCGAAATTTGATCGATTTCCGCACTCGTTTCAATAGAATCACCAGATAAATAGAGTAGATGGTGTAAGAAATGTGCGGTAGCATTATTGGCAACACTATCAAAAATCATTTCTCCATCCGGACTATATTTTTTTCCGGCCCACCCTGATCGGTTAAAGTAATCAGCGTTTCGCGGCCATAATACTAGACTTTTCATCCTGATCGGACGACCAAATGCTCCGCTTAAAATATCCTGTTTTAATGATTGAATTGATTTAGTAAAGGACCAGTTAAATCCGATTGCTAATTTTTTCTGGGTACGATCCCGGGTTTCAATCATTTCCTGTAAATGCTCACGATTGGCTGTTGCTGGTTTTTCACAAAGTACGTGACTACCTTTTTCCATCGCCAGACATGCTTGTTCCTTATGTAGGTGGATAGGTGTCGATATAATGGCAAGGTCAGCTTGATGTTCTTGATAGAATTGCTCCAACGTATCATAGATTGGGATATTTTTATCCTTGATTTCCTGATAATACCTCGACTGTTCAGGAACAACGTCAACAGCACCTTTCAAGAATACGTTTTCATAATTGTTTTCAAATAAATTTTTTAAATAAACATTTCCATAACCTCCGATACCAACTAATACAATGGAAATCTGGTTATCCATAGGACAAATCTCCTCACTTTTTGCTTTTTTTAAAATCAATACTATATAATAGCAATATATCACAACTTCCTATTTTTCGCAGTAGATGCTGGAAAACTAAACAAAAAAATCTGAAATTTGGAGGAAGTTTCATGTTAAAAGATATTCGAATCGAATCATTTGGTATACAACTTTATGAAAGCAAGCATCACGCTGGTGACCGTATTGAAGAACATCACCATCAAGTCTATCAACTACTTTACGCGCTTGAAGGGACAGGTAAAATCATCTTAGATGGAAAAGAATATCTTCTTGAACAGGATCACCTAACATTTATTACACCATTGACACCACATGCGATTATCTCAGATCATAAATTAACTGTCTTGGTGCTCGCCTTTGACAGACGAATTAAAGACGGAACGAATACTGAATTATTTGAAAAATCATTATACGAATCTAAATTTATCGGTTTAAATCCTTTTAATAGCAGTGAGATTCGCCAGCTATTGCGGACAATGCTTTATGAACAGGCTCATGACAGTCTGCATCAGGAAACAGCGTTACGAACATACTTGTCACAACTTTTACTATTAATCGCACGTGGAGGAAAAAATAATGAAAAAGTAGATGCGAATACCTTACGGGCAGAGCGGCTAAAGGATTATATCGATTCTCATTACTTTGACTGGATCCATGCAGAAGACTTGGCATCACGGCTAGGAATAAGTACGAGACATATGAATACGATTTTCAAAGAAACCTATTATATGACTCCTATTCAATATTTAACAGAAGTCCGCGTAGGTCTAGCTAAGAAAATGTTAGCAGAAACGGACAAAGATATTGCTTCGATTTGTTTTGAAGTTGGATTTGAGTCGCTCTCAACTTTTTATCGAGCTTTTAAGAATATCACGGAGATTTCTCCTCATAAGTACCGGACTAAACAAAAGCATATTGATAAGCGAAGTTGATGATAAATTATGGAAAGTTGCCAGTAAATCTCGAAAGCTGCCAGAAAATTAATCAAAGTTGCCAGTAAATGAATCAAAGAAGCCCCAACAATCGACTAAAATACTAGTAATCTCTCCATTTCATTTCCGATTTTAAGAAATTCGTTCTTAGATTAATAAGACGAATTTTTTTTATTACGCTAAACTTAATATAAATTAGCAACTGAAAGGGGAAAAAATAATGGCAGAACATAAAATCGGTATCATTATGAATGGGGTTACAGGAAGAATGGGGACGAATCAGCACTTAATTCGTTCTATTAAAGCAATTAGAGAACAAGGCGGTGTTTTATTAAAAAATGAGGATACATTAATGCCTGACCCAATCTTAGTAGGAAGAAACGAAAAGAAATTGAAAGCGTTGGCAGAAGCACATGGCATTGAACGCTATTCAACAGATTTAGAGGCGGCATTAAAAGATGATTATAATGAAATTTATTTTGACTCTCAAACAACGGTTAGGCGCGCTGAAAGTATTAAGCAAGCAATAGCAGCTGGAAAACATATTTATTGTGAAAAGCCAACAGCTACTAACCTAGAAGGATCCGTTGAACTAGCAAGACTGGCAAGGGAAGCAGGAGTGAAAAATGGGGTAGTACAAGATAAATTATTCTTACCAGGTCTACTCAAATTAAAGCGTCTTATCGATTCCGGTTTCTTTGGCAAAATGTTATCAGTAAGAATGGAATTTGGTTATTGGGTGTTTGAAGGAGATTGGCAAGAAGCACAACGCCCATCTTGGAACTACCGGAAAGAAGATGGCGGTGGTATTATCGTTGATATGTTTGCACATTGGCGTTATGTCATTGATAACCTTTTTGGCAATGTCAAAGCAGTGTCGTGTTTAGGGGCTACCCATATTCCAGAGCGTGTTGATGAAAATGGTGAAAGATATCAAGCAACTGCTGATGATGCTGCATATGGAACATTTGAATTAGATAATGGTGTTGTTGTACAGGCAAATTCATCTTGGGCAGTAAGAGTAAATCGTGATGATTTGTTAACTATTCAAGTGGATGGTACGGAAGGTAGTGCAGTTGCAGGGCTTCGCGATTGCAAAGTACAACATCGTGTCAATACACCAAAACCAACGTGGAACCCGGATATTGAAAATCCATTTGATTTCCAAGCACAATGGCAGGAAGTACCGACAAATGATGTGTATGACAATGGATTCAAAGTACAATGGGAGTTGTTCTTAAAACATGTCTTTGCAGATGAGGAATTCCCTTGGGATCTGCTTGAAGGTGCAAAAGGAACACAACTTTCTGACCTTGGTTTACAATCATGGGAAGAAAGACGCTGGGTAGAGGTACCAGAAATCAAATTGTAAGGAGGTACACAAAATGACGAAGCTCATTTTACCGAATAAGAATCGAAAACTATATACTTATGAAGCTAGTAATTATACACCTTTTGATGTGCCAACAGATAAACCTTTTGAAAAAAGGACTGCATTCTCAGCTGCTCATGTGGTGGCTGATCCTTTAGCAGATGCTGATCCTACACTTAATGCTCAAATAGATTGGGATAAAACGATGGAGTATCGCCATTATTTATGGTCACTCGGATTATCTGTAGCAGAAGCAATGGATACCGCACAACGCGGAATGGGATTAAGCTGGGAAGGTGCGAAAGAGCTAATATCACGGTCGATTAAAGAAGCAAAATCTGTTGGTGGGAATATGGCAAGTGGAGTTGGAACAGATCATCTAGAACCATCACCGTCCGTCACATTAGAAGACGTAGAAAGAGCATATGAAGAACAAGTTTCTTTCGTGGAAGGAGAAGGTGGGAAAATTATTTTAATGGCAAGTAGAGCACTTGCTGCCTGTGCACAAGGTCCTGAGGATTATCAGCGTGTCTATAATAAAATTTTACAAAATGTTTCCCAACCCGTTATTTTACATTGGCTTGGTGACATGTTTGATCCCGCATTAAAAGGCTACTGGGGCCACGAAGATTTAGATGAAGCAATGGAAGTATGCTTGCAAATTATTCGAGACAATGAAGCAAAAGTTGATGGTATTAAGATTTCACTCCTAGATGATCAAAAAGAAATTGAGATGCGTCGTAAGTTACCAGATAGTGTCAGAATGTATACCGGCGATGATTTCAACTATCCAGAACTTATCAAAGGTGATGAACAAGGATACAGTCACGCCTTGTTAGGTATTTTTGATGCAATTGCGCCTGCAGCAGCGGGAGCGATGCATGCTTTAGACGCAGGTGATCTAGAAAAATATGACCAATTATTAGAAAAAACAGTACCATTATCTCGCCATATTTTCCAGACGCCAACTTTTTCTTATAAAACAGGTGTGGTCTTTATGGCTTACCTTAATGGTCATCAAGATCATTTCCGCATGATTGGTGGAAAAGAAGGTGCACGTTCAATTGTTCATTTGTCCGATTTATTTGTGATGGCGGACGAAGCTAAATTATTAAGAAACCCAGAATTAGCAACAGATAGAATGCGTTTGACATTAGAACTTGCTGGTGTGAAACAGGAGGGAACACGATGACAGATGAACAATTAATGAATCGTCTTAGTTTAAATCAAATTACAACCGAACAATGGAGTCTTCAGGAAGCTGTCGAAGGTTGCCTCCGTCATGATGTACCATGGATTTCAGTTTGGCGTCATAAAATAGCAGAAATCGGCTTAAAAAAATCAAAGCAGCTGATTCAGGATGCAGGATTACAAGTATCGAGTATTTGTCGTGGTGGGATGTTCCCAGCAGCTACTGCAAAAGAAAGAGCAGAAAGAATTGATGATAATAAACGTGCTGTGGAAGAAGCGGCAGAATTAGGTACGGATACATTAGTATTGGTTTGTGGTCCTAGTGCTGATAAAGATATTGCTACAGCAAGAGAACACGTTGCGGAAGGGATTGATACTTTAGTCCCGTTTGCAAAAGATTATGGTGTAAAATTAGCGATTGAACCTTTACATCCGATGTTTGCTGCAGACAGGTCAGTTATTAACACAATGGAGCAAGCGACAACTATCGCAGAGAAATATCACCCAAGTGAAGTGGGGGTTATTGTTGATGTCTATCATGTTTGGTGGGATCCAAACCTTTACGCTGAAATCGAAAGGGCCAAAGGAAGAATTCTCGGATTTCATGTGTCCGATTGGAAAGTACCAATGGATGATATGTTTAAAGGCCGTTTTATGATGGGAGACGGTGTGATCGAAATTAATAGAATGAGAAAAGCAGTAGAATCAGCAGGTTATCATGGTCCAATTGAGGTTGAGATTATTAATCAATCATTGTGGGATCGTGATGGGGATGACGTATTGCAAGAGGTCAAGCAAAGTTTTGCTAAACATGTATAAATACTGATAAGGATGGGATGAAGGAGTGTATCTTTTAGGGGTACACTCCTTTCATATAAAAATGGAGGGTTGATCATGAAAAAGCTCCAGCACCATTATTCAGAGATCCGATCTCTGATAAAGATGGGCGGAGAAAAGATGATCAAGGTGTCGGTCTCCATGCGGATGTATTAGTTGTTCATGATAAAGCATATATTTTCTACTTTACCCACCCTGATCGTTTAAAAGATTATGGAGAAGATTCTTATTTATCTAAACGTTCATCCATTCAAGTAGCTGAACACGGGATTCTTATCTGTAACCGGGATAAAAATCTGACTTTAGATTTGAATTAAAAACTAGGAAACTATGTGTATTTCGAATGGTTTAGATTAGATTTATTTACATTTTTATCTTCCAATGGTAATTTAGTAGTATGAATGTCGTAATGTTTGGAGGGGAGAGCCCTGAGAAATAATCAAGACTCAATGGCCGTATACATCACAATTGCAGTAGGGATAACATTACTAATTGGCATAGGGTGGTTTATTAAAAGCTATCTTGATGGCAAAACAGTCTTTAATAACAATTCCATTCAGCAATATGCTTATGATCTTCATCAGACAAAAGCATTAAGCACAATCAATATTCATTTACCGCAAAGGTTAGAAATATTAGATGAAGAAGATGACGATCAAGAGCAAGATGAGGAAGAAATCGATGAAACTGTTGAACTAGAAAATGAAGAAAACCTTTATGAAGGAACTGAACAAGTAGATTCCAGCAATAATAATAGTTACTATTATCGAGACAATAATAACAGTTCGAGCAGTTATAACAGTAGAAGTAATAGGAGTAATAGCAGTAGTAGCAGTAGCTCTACAGTTCGTGATGATGTATATGGCGGGTAACTACATAAAAAAACAACAGCTTCCTTCAGTGAATGAGCTGTTGTTTTTTTATTGAAACAATTATTTACAAGGCAATTCATTTCGCCTGCGGATGTTTCTCTGAAACGATATCTAAATCAGCCGCACGAGCATTGGAAATGACCTGCTCCCGGTTTTTACATCCTGGAATAACAGTCGTGACTGCATCATGTTTTAAGCACCAAGCAAGTGCCCAACTTGCCATTTTTACTCCTTCAGGAACTTCATGACGGGCAATTTCTTCCACGATTCTTAACAAGCGGTCGGTTTTGTCACGATCATGTCTGGAACGTACATCATTTTCTTCAAATGTAGATCCAGGTTTATATTTGCCACTTAAGTAGCCACTTGCTAATGGGACTCTAGCTAGAACTCCAAGATCTTGGTTGATGGCAGAGGGATATATTTTTTCCTCAGGTGCACGATCTAGGCGATTATATACTACTTGAATTGCTTCAGCTCCAACTTCTGTTGCTTTATCAGTCTGATAGCTATCATCATTTCCTGCTAATGAAATCGCTAAGTGTCGAATCTTACCTGCTTGTTTCTGTTTGTCTAACATGGTCCATAAATCATCATTAGTAAATTCTTCATCCGTACAGGAATGAGCCTGATAAACATCGATGTAATCCGTTCTTAATGATCTCAAGGAGTTATCCAGTTGTTTCAACACTTCATCTGCAGACCAATGACGCGTCCGTTCAAAATTACGATGAAAATGGTGACCGAATTTAGTTGCTACAATCCAGTCTTCACGATTATTTCTACTTAAATAATCACCAATAAATTGTTCAGAGAGATGATCACCATAACATTCAGCAGTGTCGATCAAGTTGATTCCTTCTTGTTTTGCCTGATCGAGAATTTGATCAACTTCTACTTGCGTAAAATCCTTTCCCCACTCACCACCGAATTGCCAAGTACCAATTCCTACAACTGAGACATCTAGATTTGTTTTACCGAGTCTACGATATTTCATTTTTGCACCTCATCTCTTTCTTTGATATAAGTGATAGTTTATCCCTTGCAAATAAAAGCATGTATTATTAGCATAACTGAAAAAGGAAGCGATGTCACAAATTAGACACAAAGATTTGATCAAAATGTGAATTGATGAACAAACATATTGAAAAGGAAAACAAACATGATATGATATAAGTGTAATAAAGATAAAAAAAACATAACAAAATGTGAATCATTGAACAATAAAAGGAGTGATGGAAGATGTTTTTAGAATTCTTAAGAACTAATCGTTATGTTGCAGGTTTTCTAGCTATTATTCGTATTTATTTAGGGTACACTTGGGTAACATCTGGTTGGGGGAAAATAACAGGAGGTTTCGATGCATCCGGTTATTTGCAAGGAGCAGTAGCTAAAGCAAGTGGTGACCATCCAGCAGTTCAAGGCTGGTGGGCAGCATTTCTTGAAAATGTCGCCATACCAGGAGCAAATGTCTTCAGCATTCTAGTAATGTGGGGAGAGTTCTTAGTAGGAATAGCACTTATTCTAGGAATCTTCACAAACTTTGCGGCATTAATGGGAATTGTAATGAACTTTGCCTTTGTTTTCAGTGGAACAGTAAGCAGTAACCCACAAATGATTTTATTAACAGCATTCTTATTAGCAGCAGGATTGAACGCAGGTAGACTCGGATTAGATCGTTATGTAATACCAATGATTCGTCAAAAAATAGCAGATAAAAGAAGAAATCAATTGAAACAAGTTGTTGCAGAAACAAATTAACTTATAGCTTAATATGTGAAATATTGAACAAAAATTAAAAGGAGTGACTTAAAATGTTTGTAAACTTTTTAAGAAATAATAAAGTAGTAGCAGGAATCTTAGCTTTTATTAGAGTGTATTTAGGGTATCAATGGATGACAGCTGGTTGGGGCAAGATTACTGGTGGAGAATTCGATGCTAGTGGCTTTCTGCAAGGAGCTGTAGCAAATGCAGGTGGTGAACATCCAACTGTTCAAGGCTGGTGGGCAGCGTTCTTAGAAGCTGTTGCGATTCCTGGAGCCGATATTTTTACATTTCTCGTTATGTGGGGAGAATTACTAGTAGGTATCGCGCTTATCCTAGGTGTATTTACTAATTTCGCAGCATTAATGGGAATCATCATGAACTTTGCATTCCTATTCAGTGGAACAATCAGTACAAATGGTCAAATGATTTTACTCACATTATTCTTACTTGTAGCAGGTTGTAACGCTGGAAGATTCGGATTAGACAGATACGTGATTCCTTTCATCAAAGAAAAGGTAACACACAAAAATGAAGAAAGCTTTATAAAACAAGCAGAAGCACACTAAGCTAAAAACACGCTCCCAAGTGGAGTGTGTTTTTTGTTCCAAGAATATCAAAGAATAGCACAAAATTTAAATACTTCGCAGTAACGCGCATGGATTTACTCTCCCCTGTACTGCATTTTGATGAGTGCTGCCATCCGCCGGCAAGATACTTCGCTTTCCATGGGCACGGCCTTAGCCAGGGAACAACTTAGAATGATCTTCTTTGCTCCCTTGCACCGAGGAAGCCACTTCGAAGCGTTACTAGAAGACGCAGGTGCATTACGGGGTCTTCGGCTCTCGTGAGTTCCCGTAGGAGTCTATGTATCTTGCCTCCGCTTAGCGTACTGTTTTGAATTTTGAAAGAAGTAATACACGGGTATTAGTTTCCGAGTATTTCCTCTTTTAAAAGGTAGAATTTTCTACACAGCGTAGGCAGAATACGGAGACTCCTGTGGGACTCACGAGAGCTGAAGATCCACTTTGCAAAGTGGTTTCCTTTGTAAAGATAGCTGAAGCCGAGCCCACGGAAAGCGGAGTATTCTGCCGAAGCGTATCCCAGCACTCCTTATGGAAAGAATAAAGGAAAACAAGTAGGATTGGAGATTTCGGTAAAGGAGTTTTGTTGTTGCAAACAAAAAAAGGCACCCTATATTATAGGGTGCAAAGGGGGACAATCTATTTTGAATCAAAATACTGTACATGTATCCACACCTCAGAAAGATGTGAACAGTATATGTACACAACAACTATTATTGTAACCGATTTCATTATATAAAATTTAGAAAGCGATTACAATAGGTATATATAACTATTTTATTTTTAAATAATGGCAATACTAAATTGGGTAATGGCGAATATGCTTATATAAAGGCTTTTTAAATGAATGATAATTTTTAAAAAATGGGTGATGAATATGAAATTTCGCCGTTATCATTATCAAAAAAACCGTAACATCATATTGTTAATCGGATTGATCCTCACGATTGCTTTCATCACGTTAGTTGTGTATGCGATCGTACAGTTTTTTTCTACTGAGCGAGAAGTGGAAAAAGTGGCAGATCAGTTTTATCAATACGAACAAAATGGGGACTTCTCTAATTCGTGGGAGATGTTTCACTCTTCAATGAAGAACAGATTTGACAAAAGTGACTATATTCAAGATCGTGCCCACGTATTTCTCGAACACTTTGGTGTTAACACGTTTGATTATACGATCAGTGAACCGGTAAAAATTGAAAATTATCAAATGACAACTGAACTGGCAAACACTCAAACCGTTTACCGACTTATCGTAACCTATATTTATCAGAGTAAATATGGTTATTTAGAAATTGATCAACCAGTTATTTTAGCTGAAGAGGATCAAGAATGGCGAATTTTATGGGATTATGAAGAATGACCCATGTTCGATGTTGAAATTTAATCGTAATAAGCGTATAATATAAACTACCATACTAGTATAAAGAGGGTGTAGGAATGGTCACTCAAAGTCAAAGAACAAGAGGATCGTCACGGGATTACGTGTATAACACGATTAAAACACAAATTATGAATGGCGAAATTGCCCCGGGAACCAAGCTGTCTGAAAAAGAAATCTCAGATAAGCTTAATGTTAGCAGAACACCAGTTAGAGAAGCTTTTCTACAATTAAATCAGGAAGAATTGCTAGGTGTCTATCCTCAAATTGGAACGATTGTGACTAAAATTAATTTAGCATTAGTAGAGGAAGGACGTTTTGTCAGAGAAAATATTGAAAAAGCTATTGTAAGAGAAGCAGCCGAAACAATGGAAAAAGAAGATTTGCTACAAATGGAATCCAACTTAACACTTCAGGAATTTTCATTAGAAAAAGGATCCTATCAACGCTTATTTGAATTAGATGATGAATTTCACCAGTTAATGTACAAAGGTTGTGGTAAACATAGAACATGGAATATGGTGAAACGAATGAATGTTCAATTTGACCGTTTACGCCTACTACGTCTTTCTGTCAATCATGATTGGAAAATCATCGTCGCCCAGCATCGTCATATATTTGAAGCAATAGCTGGCAGAGATCCTGAGACAGCTGAAAAAGCAGCAATGGAACATCTACAGCTCGTTGAGATAGAAAAAGATCAACTGAAAGATCAAAACCCAGAATTTTTTGTTTAGAGAGAAGGAGTGTAGATATGAATAGTAAAAAATATAATATGTGGCTGCAATATCAGCCGGTAACAGATAGCAAAACGAGAGCGCAATACCAACTATTATTTGATCAAGTTTGTGTGGTAGGTGATGGGGTACAGGTACAAGCTGCAAAGGAAGAACTGTTTGCGGCTGTACCACAAATGCTTGACAAAGAATTCAACGTTTCAAGTGAACCCTTAGATAGTAAAATTGTAATCGGTAACAAGAATGAACTAGCTCAACAATTAGATGAAAACAAGCAAGCGAAACTAGTAGATAAAAATGAAGAAGCTTTCCTTCTTTCATCGGATGAAAAACAATTAATCATTACCGGTAATTCTGATGTTGCTGTCTTGTATGGAGTCCATCATTTGTTAAGGTTGATGCAGCTTCATGCAGATATCACACAATTAAGTATAATTGAACAGCCGAAAAATCAATTTCGAATGCTAAATCAGTGGGATAATTTTGACGGTAGTATTGAGAGAGGGTATTCCGGTCAATCGATTTTCTATCAAAATAATCAATTTGTCGAAGATAAAGCGAGAATCAAAGATTATGCGAGATTTTTGTCTTCTGTCGGTATCAATGCCATTTCGATTAACAATGTCAACGTATGGGAAGAGGAAACTTATTTTATTACCAAAAAATATCTTTCTGAAATTCAAGAGATTGCTAGTATTTTCCGTACATATGGTATCAAACTTTATTTAAGTATCAATTTTGCCAGCCCTGTGACTCTCGGAGATCTAGATACGGCAGACCCGCTTGATCAAAACGTACAAAATTGGTGGAAAGAAAAAACAAAAGAAATCTATGATTATATTCCGGATTTTGGCGGATTTGTTGTGAAAGCTGACTCCGAAAATAGACCTGGTCCTTTTACATATAATCGTGACCATGCCGATGGGTCGAACATGTTAGCAGAAGCATTAGAACCATTTCAAGGTAAAGTAATCTGGCGCTGTTTTGTCTATAACCACTTACAGGATTGGCGTGATCGGTCAACAGATCGGGCAAGAGCAGCTTATGATCACTTTAAACAATTGGATGGACGTTTCCATGAAAATGTGATTTTACAAGTGAAAAATGGGCCGATGGATTTTCAAGTGCGAGAGCCTGTCTCACCATTAATTGGGGCGATGCCAAATACGAATCAAATGATCGAATTTCAAGTGGCGCAAGAATATACTGGTCAACAAATCGATTTATGTTATTTAATACCACAGTGGAAAGAAGTCCTTGCCTTTGATACGTATATTAAGGGAGAGGGAACAACCATTGAAGAAGTAGTTGCCGGGAATATTCATCACAATAAATACAGTGGGGTAGCAGCAGTTTCCAATATTGGAGATGATGAAAACTGGACAGGAAATACATTAGCACAAGCAAATCTCTACGGATATGGCAGATTAACCTGGAATCCAGCATTAACTTCGGAAGAGATCGCAAAAGAATGGATTAGGCTAACGTTTGGTACGAATCAAGAAGTGCTTGACACGATTGAAGATATGCTATTAAAGGCATGGGAAATCTATGAAAATTATACCGCTCCACTTGGAGTAGGCTGGATGGTAACACCAGGTGTGCATTACGGACCTAACATTGATGGGTATGAGTATTCGAAATGGGGGACCTATCATTTCGCTGATCGTGATGGAATTGGTGTTGATCGGACGAAAGAAACAGGAACAGGTTACACCGAACAATATCAAGAACCGCATCAATCTATTTATAATGACTTAGATAAAGTTCCGGATGAACTGCTTTTATTTTTTCATCATGTACCATACAAGTATACGTTAAAAAGTGGAAAGACGGTTATTCAACATATCTATGACAGTCATTACAAAGGCTATGAACAGGTAGAAGGCTTAATCGAGCAATGGAATGAATTAAGCAACGATATTGACAGGGAGCGATTTCAGAATGTAAAGAATCGCTTAGAGCGACAACTGGAGAACGCTAAGGAATGGCGTGATCAGATCAATAGCTATTTTTACCGTAAATCTGGTATCCCAGATCAACACGGACGAACCATCTACTAAAGAAGGGATGTGACAACATGCGAATGGTGTTTCGATGGTTTGGTGAGGGGAATGATAGTGTAACTTTATCTCAAATTAAACAAATTCCCGGAGTGGAGGGTATTGTTTGGGCATTGCATGATATTGCTCCAGGTGAAATATGGCCAAAAGACCGCATCTATGAAGTGAAGCAACAAGTAGAGCGTTATGGATTACACCTAGATGTTGTGGAGAGTGTCAATATTCATGAATCTATTAAACTAGGGAGAGCAGACCGTGATCGATATATTACAAATTATATAGAAACGATCAAAAATTTAGCGGCAGTAAATGTTAAAGTCATTTGTTATAATTTCATGCCTGTATTTGATTGGGTAAGAACCGATTTATTTGGTTCATTACCTGATCAATCGACAGCACTTTTCTATGAAAAGGCAAAAGTGACAGATATGGATCCATTAGAATTAGTCGAAAAAATTGCCGCAAATCCTGATTATACGATGCCTGGCTGGGAGCCGGAACGATTAGAGACACTAAAGGATTTATTTGCAGCCTATCAGCACGTTACAGAAGATGATTTAATTGATCATCTACGATACTTTTTACAAAAAGTCATTCCTGTATGTGAAGAGTATGATATCAAATTAGCGATTCATCCAGATGATCCACCATGGGAAATCTTTGGTCTTCCGCGGATAGTGACAACACAAGAGCGCCTTCGTAACCTTATGCGTCTGGTGCCAAGCAAGTATAATGGGATTACTTTATGTTCAGGTGCATTAGGAGTTCGAAAAGATAATGATATCGTCTCGATGATTCATGAGTTTCAAGATCGTATTCATTTTGCACATATTCGTAATGTGAAATTATTCGATAATGGTAATTTTATTGAAACATCTCATCGAACAAATGATGGTTCAATTGGCATTGATGAGATTGTCAGAGCCTATCATGATATTAACTTTACGGGCTACACTAGGCCAGATCATGGTCGGCATATTTGGGATGAACAGTGTAGGCCAGGTTATGGTCTATATGACCGAGCACTTGGCATTATGTATTTATGGGGATTATGGGATGCTTACCAATTAGTCAAAGGAAAGGATGAAGCAGATGTTACCAATCCATTCGAACTTAAAAAATAAAGTAGCCGTTGTTACTGGAGGCGGCGGTGTCCTGTGTGGAGCAATGGCTAAGGAATTATCGCGTCAAGGCATGAAGGTAGCCGTATTAAATCGCACTTACGAAAAAGCAGAAAAGGTAGTCGATGATATCAAAGAACAAGGTGGAGAAGCATTGGCGGTGGCTTGTGATGTACTCGATCGAGAAGCGGTGAGGAGAGCTGAAGAAAAAATATTCCAAGCATATGGAGCCTGTGATGTTCTGATCAATGGTGCAGGAGGTAATCATCCTGACGGTACAACAGCAAGTGAAAAATTTGAAAAAGAGGAATTGTCAGCCCCCTCCATCCGTACATTTTTTGATATGACAACAGAGGGCTTCTCATCGGTATTTAACCTTAATTTTATTGGTTCCTTGATCCCAACACAAGTTTTTGCTGAGCGGATGGTGGAACGGAAAACGACCGTTATCAACATTTCATCCATGAGTGCACCGAGTCCAATGACAAAAGTACCGGCATACAGTGCAGCGAAAGCAGCGATTAATAATTTTACACAATGGCTTGCAGTGCATATGGCGGAAGCGAATGTACGTGTCAATGCAATTGCTCCCGGCTTCTTTTTAACAGAACAAAACAGGTCGCTTTTAACAAATGAAGATGGTTCACCAACACCACGTATGCAAAAAATCATTGATCATACACCAATGCGGCGTTTAGGATCGCCAGAGGATTTATTAGGAACATTGCTTTGGCTTGTTGATGAAGAAGCAAGTGGTTTTGTAACCGGTACTTGTATACCAGTTGATGGCGGATTTATGGCATATAGTGGGGTGTAATCATGCAAGATGTCATTACGATTGGTGAATCAATGGTTGTGTTCACTCCGGTATCAAGTCCGATAATGCGTTATGCAGAGGCCTTTTCTAAAAATGTAGGCGGAGCTGAGACAAATGTTGCAATTGGTCTTGCTCGCCTTGGCCATAACGTAGGCTGGGTTAGTAAGCTAGGAAAAGATGAATTTGGTACATATATTTTAAATACGGTGCGTGGAGAAGGAATTGATGTCAGCCACGTTAAACGAGATCCGAATTTTCCGACAGGGCTTTATTTTAAAGAAATCCGCCATGCTGAAGATATCCGTGTCAGTTATTATCGCAAAGGATCGGCAGCCAGTACCTTAGAAACGGATGATATTGATGAAGCATATATAAAAAATGCCAAATATCTTCACGTAACCGGAATAACGCCAGCCTTGAGTGAATCTGCCTATCATACTGTGATTCAAATGATGAAGCTAGCTCGTAAACATCAGGTGAAAGTCGTTTTTGATCCGAATTTAAGACGGAAGCTATGGTCAGAACAAAAAGCAAGAACTGTGCTAACAGAAATGGTGGCGTTATCAGATATTGTTTTACCAGGCTTAGAAGAGGCGGACTTCTTATTTGATGAAACAGATCCAGAACAGGTAGCCGATCCATTTTTAGCTAATGGCTGTGAAACAGTTATTATTAAGCTTGGAGAAAAAGGTGCGTATTTTAAGACTAAAAATGAAAGCGGATATATCGAGGGATTTCCGATTCCACAAGTGATCGACCCTGTCGGAGCGGGTGATGGCTTCGTGGCAGGATTTTTATCCGGTATGCTTGATCAACTTCCGTTAAGCGATGCAGTCAAGCGGGCGAATGCGGTAGGGGCGATGCAAACACAAGTTAAAGGCGATTACGAAGGATTACCAGATCAAGAAGCGTTACATCAATTTATGTTCCAGCAAGATAATATCGATGTCAAAAGGTAGGTTGAATACAAATGACAGTATTACAAAGGATGTTAGATACTGGTGTAGTAGCGGTAATGCGTAAAACCACACCTGAAACGATTATTCCAATTGCGCAAGCATTACGTGACGGTGGGGTAACATCGCTTGAAATAACAGTGGAAACACCTAAAGTGTTAACACTTATAGAGAAAGTAAAAGATGAATTAGGTGACGAGGTAATGGTTGGAGCAGGTACTGTACTTGATGCAGAGACAGCACGTGCAGCCTTAATGGCCGGTGCATCATTTATATTCTCGCCGACAGTAAGAGAAGAAACAATTGAAATGACGAAACGATACGGCGCTGTATCTGTTGCCGGTGCCTTTACTCCGACTGAAATTTTAACAGCTTATGAAAAAGGGGCAGATATGATTAAAGTCTTTCCTGCTAGTATAGTAGGGCCGAGATTTTTTAAAGATATCAAAGGGCCGCTTCCACATATTCCGTTAATGCCAACAGGTGGCGTCGATATCAATAATACTAGTGACTACATCAAGGCGGGAGCTGTTGCCGTAGGAGCGGGGAGTACATTAGTTAAACAGGCCGATCAGATTACAGACAACTATTTAGCTGATTTAACCAATAAAGCAAAAGCATTTATCGAAGCGGTGGAGAAAGGAAGGAACGAAAGATGACCACAATTCAGGTGAAAAGAGAACATAAAGCTATTTTTTCGGATAATTGGAAGAAATGTATTGGTACTGGTCGCTTAGGTTTAGCTTTACAACAGGAATATTTGAAGCATTTAAAAACAGTACAAGAAGAAATCGGCTTTTCCTATATAAGAGGTCATGGTCTGCTACATGATGATATCGGGATTTACCGGGAGATCGAAGTTGATGGAGAGAAGAGACCTTTTTATAACTTTACCTATATCGATCGTATTTTCGATTCATTTCTAGAGCTTGGCCTAAAGCCATTCGTTGAAATTGGATTTATGCCAAAATTATTAGCTTCTGATCATCAAACGATTTTTGCCTGGGAAGGCAATGTCACACCACCAAATGACTATCAAAAATGGGAAGACTTAATCAAAGCAGTAACACAACACTTTATCGACCGTTATAGTAGAGAAGAAGTGTTAACATGGCCATTCGAAATCTGGAATGAACCGAACCTAGTGAATTTTTGGAAAGATGCTGATAAAGAAGAATATTTTAGATTATATCAAGTGACAGCGAATGCGATTAAATCGATTGATCAGCAGATCCAAGTAGGAGGACCGGCTATTTGTGGTGGATCAGATGAATGGATTACAGACTTTTTGACATTTTGTAAAAACGAAAACGTGCCTGTTGATTTTGTTTCACGTCATGCCTATACATCACGTCCACCACATAAAGTAACAGCAGATTATTACTATCAAGAACTGGCTGAACCAGATAAGATGTTAGCTGAGTTTAAAAATGTTAGACAAATGATTAAAGACTCCGATTTTCCTGAACTACCTTTTCATATAACGGAATACAATACATCGTATAGCCCGATTAATCCAGTCCATGATACAACGTTAAATGCTGCCTATTTAGCAAAGATTTTAAGTGAAGGTGGCGATCATGTTGATTCCTTCTCGTATTGGACATTTAGCGATGTTTTCGAAGAACTAGATGTACCGAAAGCGCAATTTCATGGAGGTTTTGGCTTGATGGGCTTAAGTCATGTACGAAAGCCAACCTATCATCTGTTTACCTTTTTTAATCGATTAGGAAGTAAGGTATTATATCGAGATGATCACATCCTTGTCACGGAAAAGAAAGATGGGAGTATTTCGCTTGTTGTCTGGAATTTAGTGATGGAGAAAGGTGATGATCATAATCGTGTAATAAACATTCAATTGCCTTTAGCTAACGGGAAATATTTTGTCTCTTCTAAATCAATCAGTGAAAAACATGCCAATCCATGGCGAGTATGGCAAGAGATGGGGCGACCGCGTTTTCCATCAAAAGCACAAGTGGAAACATTGAAACAAAGTGCAGTACCACTATTTGAATCCTTTCAAGAGTATACTAAAGATGTAGGATTACAACTAGACCTTCAATTAACAAAAAATGAAGTAAAATTAATGGAAGTAGAATTACTGAAGGATGAAACACCTTCGTACCCAGGGCTGGATGATAGCTTGATTGATTCATATTCATAAAATAATCCGGTGTGTTCAAGGAGATCACATCGGATTTCCAATTAATATTTCAAGAAGTGTTTCGCAATAAAGGAGCACCGTTTCGCAATAAACAAAGGTGATTTCGCAATAAAGGAGCATCATTTCGCAATAAACAAAGGTGATTTCGCAATAAAGGAGCATCATTTCGCAATAAACAAAAGCAGATATCGCATAAAGGCTGTGCAACTTGCAATTCTAAAAAGAAATGTTCTATCTATGATGTTTCAACAAAGGTAATAAATTATACCTTCTGTTTTTCGTGTTACCTTCTGCTTTTAAATCTAAATCTTTTAATATTCTGGTTGCAGTATATTCTGAATCGATTAAAAGGAACCATCTAAGCTGTCTGTTTGTAATGTACTCTCCAAAGAGATAAATGAAATCAATTAAAGCATAGATGTGGCAGTCTCGATTTTTATAATTACACTTGGGACATACCCATCCGCCGTGTGTGCGTTTCATGACAATAGGTTTACAGTTTGGACAAAATACACCACGGCGAATATTGCGTAAATCTGTGTGTGTATCCTGTAATAGTTTCAAATTTTTTTCACTATTCAAAGCAAGGAGTTCTTTTCCAAGGGTGAGCAACTGATCCATTGTTCGTATATGGTTAGGGAAATCCTTCGAAAGTTTTTTTAGTCGAAATGGTAGCAGTTGAGAAGTGATTATATCTGGATGATCAATCGATAGGTTTACCTTTTTATGTGTGAAAACGACTAAAGTGTGAATAGGAATGGAGTGGTGGCCTAATTCTGACAGTAATGAATGTAGTTGTTCTTTTTGTAAAGCAGCTTGCATGATGGGGTTATCATAAACTTTTTCTTCAGTATCTTTCGATTGAATCAGTTGATTTGCATCATTAAGCATTATCTTTCCGATTAGGTGCTTAACTTCTATTATCAAAAGAAAGTTCGAAAAAAGGAATAATCCATCCATTTGAAAATGGTGTCTATTATGCTCAAGACGCAAGTTATACAAATCATAATGGGAATTTAATGATGTGAGGTTGATGTAATAAGGTAAGCTTTTTTCTCCAAGGTAACCTGCTAGTTCACGACCGAATGCATCTACCATATCAGGAGGTACTTCGAGGTAACGATCTTGTAGTATTTCCAACTGTAACAATGATTTCGTTTTTTGCGGGGTTTTTAATATCAATTAATCAACTCCTCTCCTAATAAGTATAGCAAAAAGGCCGTTAAATAGTCGAATGAAGCGATAAAAATATCGCTTCATTACATTTTAAAATAATTTCCATTTGACTTTTTTAGCTTCTTTTAATCTGTCATTCACATTATCCCAATTCACAACATTCCACCAATTTTCTATATAGGATGCTTTATCGTTTTGGTGTTGCAAGTAATAGGCATGTTCCCAAACATCTAACACTAATAAAGGAATGGTGTCCGGCAATTGAAATAATTGATGTTTCTCAAACGTTTGAATCGCTAGTTTACCACTTCTCGGTGACCACAATAATGCTGCCCAACCATTACCCTCTACTGATTCGGCAGCATCAGTAAACAATTTTTTAAAGCTATTCCATGAGCCAAAATCCTTTTCGATTTGCCGAAGTATTTCACCAGACGGCTTTTTCTTACTATTTGGTGTCATGTTAAACCAGAAGATCGTATGCAAATAATGGCCGGAGCCATGAAATGCTTGCTCTCTTAGCCAATGCTTGATCGGTTCCTTGCCTTTTTTACCCAAATATAAAGCTTCTTCTGCTTTATTTAACCCATCCACATAGGACTGGTGATGTTTCGTATGATGTAACCTCATAATTTGTTCACTAATATAAGGTTCCAATGCATTATAAGCATAAGGCAAAGGAGGTAATTTGTGCTTACCATAAGGCACACTCTCTCTATTGGAAGAACCTTGTATTTCTTGGATCAAATGTTCACCCTCGGCTCTTAAATCTAACATTCTTTCAGTATTTGCCTCGGCTTCTTCTTGGTCTAATAATTCGTAAATATCTCCTTGCCATTTTTCCACTTGTTTTAAAGCATGCATTTTTTCATCGTCTAAAAGCTCACTCTGATGAATAGTTTGTTTCAGCTTTTCTCCCCAGTTCAACAAGTTCTCAAGATATTCTTTATATTCTTCATTCATGTCATCACCCCATGTAGCATATGAAAAAAGCCTAAATGGGGTGAATATATTAGTACATCATATTGAAAAATAGTAACGGAGTAAGAAAGGAGAAATAAAGAGCTAACAGCAGCTGGAATAGGGGAGGACCCAATGGAATGGGCAAGTGGTCCAGCTGCATTTAAAAAAATAATAAATTTACAATTTAATGCATGACAGGTTCATTCCCAGTTTCCGTAAAAAACTTCTCAATATTAAAAGCAGCCATTCCCATTACGGTAGAATGGTTCTTCAGTTTAGCTACGTTTAACTGAACATCATTCTTGTTAAAACCAATTGCGTTTTTTTCAATTCTTTTTTCTATGGCAGGCATAATATACTTTTCGGCCTGGCGTAATGTATTCCCGACAACTACTTGCTCAGGATTAAAAATATGAATAATATTAGTAATACCAACACCTAAATAGTCGCCTACATTTTCTAATAACTGTATTGCTTTCGCGTCACCTTGATCAGCAGCTTCGATCAAATGATCAACCGTAGTATCTTTAAAACCAGCTGCTTCTGCTTGATCAAGTAATGCTTGCTCAGAAGCATAAAGCTCCCAACAACCTTGGTTTCCACAACGACAATCTGCACCATCCTTCTCAATTGTCATGTGTCCAAGTTCACCAGAGAAGCCTCTTAATCCTTTATACAATTTACCATCTAAAATCAAGCCGACACCAATACCGATACTAATACTTGTATAGACTAATTCATTGGACATTTGTCCGACTCCATATACTTTTTCACCATATGCCCCGGCATTCGCTTCATTTTCCACCGTAACAGGGACATTGTAGTGGTCAAAAAGAATTTGCTGGAGCGGGACTTTTTTCCAACCGAGGTTTGGTGCCAATAAAATTTCACCTTCCGTTGTAACAACACCTGGTACACCGATACCGATACCGACAATTCCGTATTCAGATTCTGGGGCATCATTCTTTAATCCATCAATTAATTGATACAACAATGCTAATACTTCATCGAAATCTTGCTGGCTATAACGGATTTTTTTCTCCGACAAGATATTACCACGAAGATCTGTTAACACACCTAAAATACTTTTAACACCGAGATCAACTGAAATAGTAAATCCAGCAGTTTCATTTAAAAGTAACATCACTGGTCGTCTGCCACCACTGGATTTACCTGTACCAGATTCATGGATTAATTTTTCATCTATTAGTTCACTTACGAGTGATGAAACAGTTCCTTTGTTTAGACCGGTAACATTTGCAATTGTTGCTCGAGAGATAGGCGCTCTTTCTTGAATAGTTTGAAGAACTAGTGCTTTGTTCTCTTTCTTTACGACATGCTGATTCCACGTTTGACTCAATCTGCTCACTCATCCCTTAACTTAATAAATTAACCTCATTTTAACATATTTAAAAAAATTATTCTATAATCTTTGTTTATTCGCTAGACAAACTTAAATGTAGTTGCTATAATAATCACGAAATCAAATCCATAATGGATATAACTTGGAGGTAGGTATAAATGGCATGGTTTGAAAACGTTGACAAAATTAAATATGAAGGCCCGAAGTCAACTAACCCGTTAGCATTTAAATTTTATAATCCGGAAGAGAAGATCAATGGTAAAACAATGGAAGAATTCCTTCGTTTTGGTGTAGCTTACTGGCACACATTTACAGAAGATTTATCAGATCCATTTGGTACAGGTACAGCAATCCGTAACTGGGATAAGTATGATGGTATGGATCGTGCTAAAGCAAGAGTAGAAGCAGCATTTGAATTCTTTGAAAAACTAGGTGTGAAATATTTCTGTTTCCACGACGTTGATATTGCTCCAGAAGGGGCTACACTACGTGAATCAAATCAAAACCTTGATACAATTGTTGAAATGATCAAGGATTATAAGAAAGATAGCGATGTAAAACTGCTTTGGAACACAGCAAACAACTTTACAAATCCACGCTTTGTTCATGGTGCAGCATCTTCTAGCAATGCGGATGTATTTGCATATGCAGCAGCGAAAGTAAAGAAACAATTAGAAATCGGTAAAGAGCTTGGTGGAGAAAACTACGTGTTCTGGGGTGGACGTGAAGGTTACGAAACATTACTTAACACTGATTTAGGATTAGAGCAAGACAACCTTGGTCGTTTCTTCCATATGGCAGTAGATTATGCGAAAGAAATCGGCTTTGATGCGCAATTCTTAATCGAGCCAAAACCAAAAGAACCAACAACTCACCAATATGACTTTGATTCTCAATCGGCACATGCGTTCTTATTAAAGTATGGACTAGAGGATCATTTTAAATTAAATATTGAAGCAAACCACGCGACACTTGCTGGACATACATTCGAACACGAGCTTCGTTATGCACGTGTTAACGGGTTACTAGGATCTGTAGATGCTAACCAAGGTGATCCATTATTAGGATGGGATACAGATGAGTTCCCTGCAGATATTTATTCTACAACATTAGCAATGTATGAAATCATCAAAAACGGTGGACTTGGATCTGGCGGTCTAAACTTCGATGCCAAAGTACGTCGTGGTTCATTTGAACAAGACGACCTATTCCTTGCACATATTGCAGGTATGGATCACTTTGCAGTTGGTTACAAAGTAGCTAACAAATTAGTAGAAGACCAAGTATTTGAAAAAATCATTGATGACCGTTATGCAAGCTTTAAAGAAGGTATCGGTAAAGATATCGTAGAAGGTAAAGCAGACTTCAAATCACTAGAAGAACATGCACTAAACCTAAAAGAAATCAAAAATAAATCAGGTCGCTTAGAATTAATCAAAGCAACCATCAATCGATACTTATTAAACGCATACGCTGATCAATAAGATAAGCAGTAAGAAGAAGACTTAGCTGAGCTTGTGCATAGCTAAGTCTTCACTTCGATTTAGGCAGTTGTATTGGTTACAAATTAAAAGTAAAAGTTAGAGGAGAGGTGTGGCTGTGAGTTATGTAATCGGTGTCGATCTTGGTACAAGTGCGGTGAAACTTTTATTAGTAAACAAAGACGGCGAAGTAGTTCAGGAAGTTTCGAAAGATTATCCATTAATACAGGAGAAAACAGGCTATTCTGAGCAAAAACCAGAAGATTGGGTAGAACAAACAGTTGCTGGGCTTAAAGAGCTTGTTCAGCAGTTTGATGGAGATGTTTCTGACATTGAAGGTTTAAGCTTTTCTGGCCAAATGCACGGATTAGTCTTACTGGATGAAAGTAATCAAGTGTTGCGAAATGCAATTCTTTGGAATGATACACGTACAACAGAGCAGTGTGCAGAAATTTATGAAAAAGTAGGCAAAGAAAAGTTTATTGATATTACGAAAAACTTAGCATTAGAAGGTTTTACCTTACCGAAAATTTTATGGGTCAAAGAACATGAGCCGGAAATCTTTGCGAATGCAAAAACATTTGTTTTACCTAAGGATTATGTACGTTACCGCTTAACAGAGCAAGTGCATATGGATTACTCTGACGCAGCTGGTACCAGTTTATTAGATGTAGCGAAAAAAGAGTGGAGCAAAGAAATCTGTGATTTACTTGACTTAGATGTTTCGATTTGTCCACCACTAGTTGATTCACATCACAATGTCGGAAAAATAACGTCAGAGATTGCAAATGAAACTGGATTATCTGCAGATACAGATGTATTTGCTGGTGGAGCGGATAATGCCTGCGGTGCGATCGGCTCAGGTATTTTATCTGAAGGGAAAACTTTTGCTAGTATTGGAACATCTGGTGTGGTACTTTCCTATGAACCAACAGGTGATAAAGACTATAAAGGAAAAGTGCACTATTTCAACCATGGTGAGCAGGATGCATATTATGCCATGGGTGTTACGTTAGCAGCTGGACATAGCTTAAATTGGTTTAAAACAACATTTGCGGCAGAACAAAGCTTTGATGAGCTGTTAGATGGCGTGGGTGAAGTACCTGCTGGGGCAAATGGTTTACTTTTCACGCCTTATCTAGCGGGTGAACGTACGCCACATGCTGATTCACAAATTCGCGGTAGCTTTATTGGTATGGATAGTTCCCATACATTGAAGGATTTTGCCCGTGCTGTATTAGAAGGGATTACATTTTCCCTTAACGAATCGATTGCGATCTTTAGAGAAAATGGCAAACAAATCGATACGGTCTATTCAATTGGTGGTGGAGCGAAGAATCCAGATTGGTTACAAATGCAAGCTGATATCTTCGATGCTAATATTGTGAAATTAAAAAGTGAGCAAGGACCTGGAGTGGGAGCTGCGATGCTTGCTGCCTATGGATCTGGCTGGTATGCTTCATTAAAAGAATGTGCAGATACTATATTAGAAGATGCTGAGACCTATCAGCCAAATCCAGACAACGTGGAAAAATATAAACAGTTATTTAAGTTGTATCAAGATGTGTATCAACAAACACAGCAATTAAATCAAGATTTGATGGACTTTAGAAAATAATACTAAAAAGCCAAGGGTTAATTTCCTTGGCTTTTAGTATTATCACAGTATAACACTGCCGATACTTACTATTACCCTATCAATCCATATCCTTATTTATGATGGAAACCAAATTTTAAATCTCCCACTTAATGCTAAAAGGCTGAAAAAGTAAAGACAGTTATCATAGTATCTTCTTTTTCCTGTTCTTACGGGGGTATTCCAAAATAGATCAACAGCTTTTTTCGCATTGTCACCGCTTGTCGCTAATGATGCCATAGCATTGGCAGCGATTAGACCAACTGGATGAAGTGCTTTTTCATCAAAAGGTTCTCCGTCAATTTTATACTTTCTGTAATCCTCAGGATCTTTATCAGCAAAGAATGCCTGAATCTTTTCCGCGACGACGACTGGACAAGCATTATCTTGAAACCATTCATAATCTAACCCAATATTGCATGCAACACGGTAAGAATCACTGAAGAAATGGCCGAACCCTCTAATATGATTAGGTGAACCATCATAAAAAGCATATTCTGGAGCTAAACCGGTTATCGGGTGTGCCGACTTTGCAATATATTGCCTACTAGCGATGGCAGCTTCCTTCCAAAAGTCACGATCTTCCTTATAACTCCATAGGGCAAACAATTCATAAAAATGCGGCAAGTGATAAGAGGGATCAGAAAATTCTACGCTAGGAACAAACTTTATCAGTTTATTTTCCGGATTCCACATTGGATAACCATCATTATTTTCTCCTTTATGAATACAACGATGTAATAAATCCTTTGCATGCTTACTATATTGATAGATTCCAGTCCCATCACCCCATCGATGGGAAGCGAAAAACAGTGCTAATGCAAAATATTCTTCACCGTCTGGGGCAGGGCCATAAGCATTCTTTGAACCATCTGGTGCGCATGACCAGGCAAAGTAGCCAGCATTTTCTCCTTCTTCCATATACATATAAGTCATGGACCATTTCCATAACCGATCGAAAATATCATGATCATCCATTTGTACTGCCATCATCATTCCATAAGACATACCTTCTGTTCGAACGTCGCCATTTCCGGTATCAAGCATATAACCTAGGTCATCACCGACAGGAAAATAGATTTGTGTTTCCGGGTGTGAGGAATCAAATAAGAGTTCCCATGTATTCTTTACTTTATGATTGATTAGCTCCTCGTCATACCCATATTCTTTCCATACGTTCCGATAGTTTCTGTTTGTAAATGTAGCTGTGTAACTCATCAAACTCCTCCTTCTGCTGTTCCTTACACAATAAAAAAAAGATTAGTGGAGATTTCGTGGGCAAAATAATCACGATAAATCGAAAACCCACTTTTCTTTTGATTCATATTGTACTATAATAAGTATGTATATCGGATGAACAAAGTATATTTTTTTCTTTGATTTTTAAAGCGTTTTCAAGGGAGGGGGAATCATCATGGCAAAAACAGTGAATTCCAACGGATTTTATCGTTTTTTGGAATGGTTGATGTGGATCATGTATTTAAATTTGTTGTGGGTAATGATGTCACTTGTTGGCTTGATTGTTCTTGGTATATTTCCAGCTACAGCGGCCTTAGTGATTACCATTAGGGAGTGGTGTGTACGAAAGGATGGTATTGCTTTTAACAAAACGTTTTTCAAAGCTTATAAGCACACATTTATCCAATCTAACCTAATCGGCTATCTATTGACTATCATTGGCTATATTTTATTTGTTGATTTTCAGTGGATTATGCAACATACTTCAACCTTTCAATCATTATTTCTGGTCTTATTTATCGTCATTGGGATTATTTACACGATTACGATATTGTACATATTTCCAACCTTTGCACATTTCGATTTATCGATACGGCAAACATTTAAGCATGCGATTATATTAGGATTATTCAGCCCATTGGTTACGATAGCAATGTTTGTTGCTTTATTTTTACTACAATATGTATGGAGGTTTATTCCTGGTCTACTCCCTGTAGTTGGTGTCAGCTTCACTTTTTATATTGTCACTCGGGCAGCGATATTTGCCTTTGAAAGCTTTGAAAACAGGCAGCAAAGCTTATTAGAGAAAGAATATGTGAAAGGGGAGAAGAAGCATGCATAAAGTCTATTTGGTCGATGATGATGTCTTTGTTCGTAAAGGAATCAAAACATTGATAGGTTGGGAATCATATGGCTTTACAGTCTGTGGGGAAGCAGGAAATGGAGAAGATGCATTGGAGGAAATAAAGGAACTTCAGCCAGACCTTGTGTTAACAGATATCAGAATGCCTGTCTTAGATGGTTTGGATTTAATTAAACATGCGAAAGAAACGTTATTCCAATCTCCTTATTTTATTGTTATTAGTGGGTATAACGATTTTAAATATGCACAGCGCGCACTTCGTTATGGGGTAAAAGATTTTATTTTGAAACCTGTTGATCAAGATGAAATTCATCAAACATTGGAGAAAATAGCTAATGCGATCGAAGTTGAATATGAAACCAAACAAATAGAAGATAAAATGGAAACGGTATCAGAATTGAAGAAGTTCCTCTTATGTGACAAAGAATGTAATCTGTCAAATGAATGGAAGCATCCTTTCTTAGAAGAGACAGCGTATACATTTATAAAAGTCGAGTTAAACGGATTGAATATCGATTATCAGGAAAGCTTTGAACAATTAGAAAATGTATTGCTTTCGATGGAAGCACAAAATCATTTTATCTGTTTTGAAGATAATATCAATTGTTTTGGTTTAGTAATCAATAACAAATTTTTGTCTGCGAATAATCAAACGCTAGATCAATTTCTCCATGAGTGGTATCGACGTGCAGATTTAGATATGCATATTTACTGTGGTGAAACGGTCCAGAAAGTCGAGGACTTAACTACTTCGTATAAGACAGCCAAAAAGTGTGTGCAATTCAAATATTTAGTTGATAAGCCGATTATTACTGCTGCTATGATTGCTGAAAAAGATGTCTTTTTCATCGATCTGGATCAGGCCTACTATGACAAAATGATGGAATGTGTAGAAGAAAATAATCATGAAAAGATCGACAAACAATTAAATAAGATGCTGCAAGCTTGCAAAGAAATGAAGTTTGCTAAAGATGCTTGGCGAACCATGGTCAATCGTCTCAATCATAAAATTCTTAAATCGATAAAAGAATCAGATGGAAATGAACAGGAAATCGCCAATTTAAAAGAAATGTTAGAGTGGGATCAATATTCTTTAAGTCTTCAACAATTACAAGTTTTATGGGGAGATTTTATCAAAGATGCGGCCAACATCTTGGCTAAATTAAATCAAAACAATGTGAAAGGAACGATTTATCAAATCAAGAAATACATCCATACGCATTATGACCAACCGATAACACTAAAATCGATTGCGAACAAATTTTTTATGAATCCAGTATACATGGGGCAATTGTTTAAAAAAACATATGGTGTTTATTTTAAGGATTACATCTTAACGGTAAGAATGGATGAAGCTAAGAAACTCTTACGAACGACTGATTTAAAAGTGTATGAAGTGGCAGAAAATGTTGGATTTAATAATCCGGATTATTTTGTTACCCAATTTGAAAAGATTGTTGGAACCACTCCGTCACAATATCGAAAAAAATTAATGGATCGAATCAGCTAGAAGGATTCCTATGAAAAAAATTCACTTAAATGATATTCGCATTCGCAATAAATTATTATTAATTTATATGTTTTCCGTATTTTTACCGATTGTACTCACGAATGTTATCTTCTATAATGTAACATCTGAAAATGTCCGTACCCAAAAAATACATGATAATGAACTTGCGTTACGGCAAGTGGCAAATAGCTTTAAACAAGGAGTTGAGGATGCTGTCGGAATAGCATCCGTTCTTTATGCTGATGCGTTTGTCTATCAATTATTAGATACTACGTATGAGTCACCGGTAGATTTTATCTTAGCATATAATAATAATTTTCGTGACATTAATAAATATACACCAGTATATTCTTCGATTCGTTCCATTTATTTATATACAGACAATCCGACAGTCATTACAGCAGGTGGAGTATTTGCGATTGATGATTCAGTAAAGGAGTCACATTGGTATCAATCAACACTTGAAACGAGAAAAAAATACCCAGTTGTAACAAGGAGTGCCGCAGAAAATGGTGATCTAAGCCAATTTGTAGTCGTAAGAGCTTTAGACTCAAGTGATACTTCATCACACGAGAAGGTTATTATGATTAATTTAAATGATCGTTTTATTCATCAGCTGTTCGCAAATGAAACATTTGAGGGAGATATCTATTTGTTAAATGAGGAAAATAACATTGAATATACCACGAGTGAATCTGTTCCGTGGCAGTCTGAGTATATTGCTTTTGATACTATTTCGATTCCTAACCATGCTACCGTATTAGATGAATCCTATCCGGTACAATATATAGATGAGTGGAAAGTTGTAGGGGTTATGCCGGAAGATCAATTATTAGCAGAAGTAAGAAAGTCAATTCCGTCTATTTTATATTTAGCGTTATGGAATTTTGTGATCCCCACCTTATTTATCGTTTATATTGCTGGTAATATTCATTTTCGCCTGAACACGATCGTGAAGAAAATGAGAAAAGTCAAAAATCAAAATTTCGAGCTAATACCTGGGAAACCATATCAAGATGAGATTGGAGTATTAACTACCGAATTTAATCGAATGTCCAAGAAGATTAAAGATTTGATCAATGATGTTTACATTGCACGGATTCAGAAAAAAGATTTGCAAATACAAAACAAAGAAACACAATTAAAAGCATTACAAAGTCAAATTAACCCCCACTTTTTATTTAACGTACTGGAAACGATCAGAATGAGAAGTTTATTGAAAAAAGAGGATGAGACGGCTGAAATCATTCGTAATATGGCACAACTGTTAAGAAACTCGATTACGTGGGATAAAGACTTTGTAACGGCGAAAGAAGAAGTGCAATTAATCCAAGCTTTTTTAGAAATACAAAAATATCGTTTTGCTGACAAGATGCAATATAGTATACAACTATCTGAAGCGGCAGAACATGTCTTAATACCAAATATGACGATTATCCCTTTTATCGAAAATGCCAGTATTCATGGGATTGAACCATTAAAAACAACCGGTAAGATCAATATGAAAATGGAAATGGATAATAACTATCTCATTTGTATGATAGAAGATAATGGGATTGGGATGGAACAAGGTATGTACAATGAGATTGTTGATTCCTTTAAAGAAAATGAAATTACCGGGGAGAGTATCGGTATAAGGAATGTTTATCAGCGGTTAAAAATGTATTATCATGATGATTTTGAATTAAAGATTGAAACAGCACAAGGTCAGGGCACAACCGTTTATCTTAAAATACCTGTTAATGTTCAAACACTAGGGACTGTCCAGTAAGGTTAGTTGGAATTATCAAGACGGAGCAAGTGTTGTCCGTGGAAACGAGACTATTCCCGTTACTAAGTAGTGAGCTAATCTTATGGGTAGTCTCTTTCTTTTGGTTAAAGTTACCAAAACTATATGAACTATAGATTATTAAAGTTTATTTTTCAAAGTTTCAACTAAACTTTGATGGGTAACAAACCAAAACGTTACACGTTACAATGAAAGTGCTTACAAAAAAGACACAAAAGAAACCTTAAAAAAGGAAAGGGGAATTAGTTTATGGGTTGGAAAAAGAATACATGGCTACTAAGTTTACTTGCTGCACTATTGCTACTATTAGCAGCGTGTAGCGATGATAGTGAGGAAACAGGCTCTACTGATAGTGGCGATGACAGCTCTGAAGAGTCAAGTAATGAAGCAAGTGATAGTGAAGATGATGGAGAGATTTATACGTATGATTTCTTTGATGCATCTGGTCCAGGAGAAGATATCAATACAGCTGAGACAACGATAGGAAAGATGTTTGAAGAAGAAACAGGCGTGAATTTTGACATTGAGCACATTGTTGGTGATGTAAACCAAAAGATTGGAACAATGATTGCAAGTGGTGAATATCCAACATTATTAAATGCAGAACAGTCAACAGATGCAGTGATTGATGCAGGTGGTTTTGTTCCATTGAATGACTTGATTAAAGAACATGCACCGAACTTATATAAAATGTATGAGCCTTATTGGGAATTGATGAAACGTGATGATGGGAATATATATGTTATTTCATCTGGTGCACCACATGGTTACCGAAAACCAGCAAACTTGAATCAAGGAGCTTGGTGGATAAAACGTGATGTA
Source organism: Gracilibacillus saliphilus (assembly GCF_010994085.1). Lineage (NCBI taxonomy): Bacteria > Bacillati > Bacillota > Bacilli > Caryophanales > Bacillaceae > Gracilibacillus > Gracilibacillus saliphilus. Next base: position 101,234 of record NZ_WJEB01000001.1, read on the forward strand.
CTTAAAGAATTGGGATATCCAGAACCCAAAACTCTAGATGATTATTTCAATATTATTGAAGAGTACGCAAGTGAAAATCCTCAAATTGACGGTGCAGATACAATTGGATTTACTGCGTTAACACATGACTGGAGGTTTTTCGCACTATCCAACCAACCTATGCATTTGGCAGGGTATCCAAATGATGGTGGAGCTTTAATTGATATGGAAACGCGTGAAGCGGAAGTATACAATGATAAAGAAATTACAAAACGCTGGTTGGAAAAATTAAACGAAGTGAATGACAAAGGTTTATTTGATCAAGAAGCCTTTACTCAAAACTATGATGAGTACCTAGCAAAAATCACTTCAGGTAGAGTGGTTGGCTTCTTCGACTATCGTTGGCAAGCAGCTCAAGCATTAAACACATTAGAAGAAGATGATGATCCATATAACGATTATATGGGCTTTCCGGTAGTTTTTGATGAAGACACGAAAGACCAATATCTTGATCCAATCGGTTTTACTGCTTCACCTGGTATGGGTATTACAGTCGGTACGCCTGAAGAGGATCAAATCCGTATTATAAAATACCTTGATCATATTGCTAAGGAAGAAATACAAAAATTAATTACATGGGGTATTGAAGGGGAAACTTATGAGGTCGATGATGATGGACATTATTATCGTACGGAAGAACAAATAGATGAAACATCCAAAACTGAATTCCGTGATGAATTTGGCTTCTCATATTTCGAATGGGGCTGGCCGCGTATGAATGGTGAGTATGAGGACGGAAATGCAGTTGAACCTCCAAAACAAGAGGCAGTTGCTAGTTTAATGTATGATGAAGGCGATAAAGAGTTTTTGGAAGCGTATGAAATTGACACATTTACAGGAGCATTCTCAGAACCAGATGAACGACCTTGGTATCCTGCATATGATGCACCAATTGAAACAGGATCAGAAGCACAGCTTTATGAACAACAGTTAGACGATTTAATGAAACGTAAGTTCCCAGAGATTATCTTCGCGAATCCAAGCGAATTCGATTCACAGTGGGAAGCTTATACAAATGAGTTTTCTAGCCTTCCATATGAAGCTTATGAAGAAGTAATCGCAAATTTTGTACAAAACAAAGCAGCACTTGTTGAAGGTAGTGCAGAGTAAGTAGTTAAAAAGTTGAAGAGGGAGGCTGACTTCTTTTATCAGCCTTCCGCTTTTTACTACTTAGCTAAGTTTTTCAAACAGCCAAGATTCTTTGTTGTTTTCGGACCATTCAGATAAGAATGAAGCAATCTTATGCAACGATTGTTCATTAGGCGAACGATTACGTTTGCCTGATGGTCCGAAAACATAAAGAAAATTTTAAAAGTAAGAAAAGGGGGACTATCAATGCAATCAGAATCAAGTATTAAAACAAAAACAATGTCACAAGCAGATGATGATAAAGGTCTGAAAGGCTTTCTAAAGAAATGCAAACAACAACAGGCACTTCTTTGGATGACTGTACCTTTTGTTATTTGGGTGTTTATCTTTAAATATTTGCCGGTATGGGGTTGGACCATGGCCTTTCAAGACTATAAACCAGCATTAAGTTTTACTGATCAGGAATGGGTGGGGTTGAAACATTTCCTGTTTTTATTCACAGATGACCGTTTTCTTGGTGTGCTGCGAAATACATTAGCACAAAGTTTAATCAACCTTGTATTAGGATTTATTACCGCAATAACACTAGCAGTATTAATTAATGAATTATCTAATATGAAATTTAAACGAGTAGTTCAGACGATCAGTTATCTGCCACACTTTTTATCCTGGGTAGTGGCTGCAGCGTTAGTTTCTTCTGTGTTATCTATTGAAGGTATCGTTAACGAGGTGCTAATGGGATTAGGATTTATTGACAAAGAAATTCTTTGGTTAGGTGTAGGTGAATACTTCTGGGGGATTTTAGGTGCTGCGGAAACATGGAAGAATGTCGGATGGAATGCGATTATTTATTTGGCTGCGATTTCTATGATTGATCAGGAGCAATATGAAGCGGCGAAAATTGATGGTGCTTCCCGAATTCAGCGAATCTTGCATATTACTATTCCTGGGATGAAGTCTGTTATCATCGTTCTTCTAATTATGAATATTGGTTACATTTTAGAGGCTGGTTTTGAACCACAATACTTATTAGGAAATGGTCAAAACGTCGAATACTCAGAAAATATCGATGTATTTGTTATTAAATATGGTATATCGATGTTTAACTTCTCATTAGCGACCGCAGCAGGTATGTTCAAAACTGTTATCAGCTTTATATTCCTAATAGCAGCCAATTCATTATCGAAGAAAATGGGTCAAGGCGGACTTTATTAAGGGGGACTATCCATGTTTAAAAGAAAAAGAGCAAGTTTTATGAGAACAAAAGAAGATATCATTTTTGATACATCAAACATTATTTTTATGATTATTCTTTGTATATTTATGTTATATCCATTTTTAAATCAAATTGCGATTTCTTTAAATGATGCGACAGATTCTGTTCGAGGTGGAATCTACTTATGGCCAAGAGAATTTACATGGCATAACTATGAGCATGTATTTGAGAAAGCTGCTATTTATCAAGCAATCTTTATCTCGGTATTAAGAACCCTTGTCGGAGCAGGTGTCGGATTATTTTGTACCGCAATGGTGGCTTACGCTATTGCTCAACCGAATTTTATCTTTAAAAAGTCAGTAACGATTATTTTTATTATGACAATGTATTTTAACGGTGGGTTAATCCCGACATTCCTATTAATGAGAGATTTACAATTAATCGGATCTTTTTGGGTGTACATTTTACCAACATTAATTAGTGCCTTTAACTTAATTATTATGCGATCTTTTATTGAAGGTTTGCCGAACAGTATTTTTGAATCAGCAAGAATCGATGGAGCAGGTGATTTTCGAATTTTCTTTCAGATTGTTTTACCGTTATCCTTGCCGGTATTAGCAACGGTAGCACTATTTGTTGCGGTTTTTCAATGGAATCAGTGGTTTGATGTGTTCTTATATAATTCGAGTCAAGAACATCTCACTACCCTACAATATGAGTTAATGAAAATACTTCAAAACTCAAGTACAACTTCCAGTGGTGATATGGCATCTGCCTTTGCAAATTCAGCTGACGGTAACTCCAATATGGTAACACCGAAATCGATTCAGGCAACGATGACAATAGTTGCAAGTGTACCAATAATTATGGTTTATCCGTTTTTGCAACGATACTTTGTTAAAGGGATGACTCTTGGAGCAGTAAAATAAAAGTATAGGAGTGACGCTAATGACAGAACAAATAACCAGTCTTTATCAGCGTTTTGAGAAAGATTTCAAAATTGGAGCAGCGATTAACCAACGGACCATGTATTCATCAGAAGAAATAATTAAAAAACATTTTAATAGTTTAACTGCAGAAAATGAAATGAAGTTTGAGAGTGTTCATCCGAGTGAAAATGAATATACATTTGAAATCAGTGATAAAATCGTAGCATTTGCAGAAAAACACCACAAAGCAATGAGAGGTCACACGTTAGTATGGCATAATCAAACGAGTGATTGGATTTTTGAACAAAACGGCAGACTTGTAGATCAAGAAACCTTATTAAAAAGAATGAAAACTCACATCGATACCGTTGTTGGCAGGTATAAAGGCAAGATTTATAGTTGGGATGTTGTCAATGAAGTAATTGCCGATGAAGCAGACAAGTTTTATCGTGACTCCAAATGGTTTCAGGTGCTTGAAGAGTCATTTATTGAAAAAGCTTTTGAATATGCACATCTAGCAGATCCGGCTGCAACGTTACTTTATAATGACTACAATGAATCGAATCCAGCCAAACGAGATAAAATCTATCAATTAGTCAAACAATTAAAGGATAAAGGCGTACCAGTTCATGGAGTCGGCATGCAAGCTCACTGGAATATATATGACCCGACACTGGATAATATCCGCAAGGCGATTGAAAAGTATGCATCTTTAGGTGTGGAAGTACAAATTACCGAGATGGATGTATCGATGTTTACGTTCGATGATAAGCGGACAGATTTATCCGAGCCGACAGAAGAAATGGAAGCCTTGCAATTGGAGAGATATGTACAATTCTTTGAAGTCTTTAAAGAATATAAAGAACATATCGGAGCAGTAACGTTCTGGGGAGTGGCAGATGATTATACATGGCTGAACGATTTTCCGGTAAAAGGGCGAAAAAACTGGCCATTCCTATTTGATGAAAATCAGCAGCCAAAAGAAGTGTTGAAGAAAATAATGTCCAAGTGAACATAAAAATAGTTAGCTATATTGGTATCAACCCGTTTCAATTATGATGGAACGGGTTTATACTTTTCTATAAGTCAGTAAAATTTGAAAATTGTAGTTAATCCTTTTTTTATTGCAAGTGCTTTAACTCGTAAGAATCAAGATAAACGACAAATCAAACAATAGCGTAAAAAAGGAGTTGAGATGATGGTTACTATTCAAGATGTTATGGAGCAGATTGAGAAGGGGATTAGACTTGATTCATCAACAGTGGATGGGTTGAAATATGGAAATAAGGAAGATCAAGTAAAAGGTATAGTAGTCAGCTTTATGGCTAGTGTAGATGTGATTCGAAAAGCAGTTGATCTAAACGCCAATTTATTGATTACACATGAAGGCCTATTTTATCAACACCATTCCAACCATTTGTTAGAAAAAAACATGAGTCTAATCGAACAGAAGAAAGCAATCATTGAAGAGACTAACCTTGCCATTTATCGTAACCATGATGCGATTCATCGCTCTGATCCGGATGGTATTACACAAGGCTTAATTGAGTCCCTTGATTGGCAGCAATATGTATGCGAAAATACACCATCCCATAGTATTCTACATATACCTAATAAAACACCTGTACAGATTGCTTCTTATCTGAAAGAGAAATTGGAGATTGAAAATATACGGTATGTAGGTAATCCATACATTAAATGTGAAAAGATAGCTTTGCTCGTAGGCTATCGGGGAAATGGAGTAAATACAATACCATTATTAGATAAGGTTGACCTTGTTATTTACGGAGAAGGACCGGAGTGGGAAACACCCGAGTTTGTTTGGGATGCAACCCTGCAAGGTGCTTCCAAAGGATTGATTCAACTAGGTCATGCAGAAAGTGAAGATCCTGGCATGAAGAGGTTAGCTAACCAATTACAATATACCTTTCCGGATGTTCCAGTTACATTCATACCAACAGCAAGTCGATTTTCCGTAATCTAAGATAAGTTAAAACTTCCATTCTAATTGTCATTGCTTTTTTAAATTAATTTATTTATAATGACAGTAAGTTTTAACTGCCAAAAAGGAAACCGATTTCTTTAAAAATTTAGTGGAAGGTGTGAGATTTTGAGTTTAATAGAAAAGATTCAATCACCATCTTTATCATTAGAACAACGATTGACAACATTAATGGAAGCGCTAACGTTAGAGGAAAAGATATCGCTGTTAAGTACCAGTCAAAGTGCGATACCGAGATTAGGAATCAAAGAATATGCAGTAGGCGGTGAAGCAGCGCATGGAGTAGTTGATCGTGAAGGAGGCAAAGCGACCGTATTTCCACAGCCAATCGGACTATCCAGTACGTGGAACAAAGCCTTAATGCATCAAGTAGGAAGCACGATAGGAGATGAAGCAAGAGTTTTCTATCAACTCCAGAACGAAAAAACGGGTCTGACGTTATGGGCGCCTACGATTGATATGGAACGCGATCCTCGTTGGGGACGAACAGAAGAAGCCTATGGAGAAGATCCTTATTTAACAGGACAATTATCCAAAGAACTAATTAAAGGGATGCAGGGTGACGATCCTTTTTATGTGAAACTTGTCGCAGCACCAAAGCATTTTTACGGGAATAATAATGAAAAAGGACGAGAAGATACATCCAACAGTATTGATCTACGTAATCGTAAAGAATATTATTTAAAAGCGTTTGAACCAGCGTTTAAAGAAGCAAAAGCTTTATCTATGATGACCGCCTATAATGGTGTTAATGGTATTCCTTGTATGCAAATACATGAAATCGAAGAAATTGTCCGAGATGAGTGGAATATGGATGGTTTTATTGTCAGCGATGGTGGCGCATTGACGTTAAATGTAGATGAATATCAATATTATCACACATTTGAAGAGGCATTAGCAGATGCATTGATCAAAGGAATTGATTGTTTCGTAGATCGCAAGGAGATTGTCGAGGAAGCAGCAAGAAACGCACTCGACAGAGAATTAATCCAACCTGAAGATATTGATCGAGCCATTCGTCGAATGTTACGGGTACGCTTTCGATTAGGGCACTTTGATTATGATCCAAGTCAAAATCCTTATCACAATATACCATTAGATGTGATGTGTAGTGAAGAACACGGTAAACTTGCTCGTAAAGCAACTGATGAATCGATTGTTTTATTAAAAAATGATCAACAGTTTTTACCATTACAGAAAAATAAATTGAAAAAACTTGCCGTTATTGGTCCGACAGCTAATGATGTCTTCCGAGATTGGTATACAGGTTACCCACCTTATAAAGTAACACCATTAGCCGGTATCGAAAACTACCTTTCAGATGTCGATATCACTTATCATGATGGTTTTGATCGCATAATTTGGCAACCGAATGAATCGAGCAATCATGTTGGATTGAATGAAGAAAATCACTGGGTCGTTACGGGATATGATGAAGAGTCTGCGGTATTAGTGGATGAAGATTGGGGAAATAGTTGGCATGTCTTTAAAAGTGTGAAAACAAATTGTTACCTAACCCAAACTGATCAAGCTAGTACTTTTTCAGCTACAAAAGAAGAGGTTTTTGACTGGTTCAATCGTGAAAAAATCAGTGTTCAAACAAATGAACAGGACTTGTATACACTTAGTAGTTGGAACGATTACCCGTTAACAATAGCAGAAGACAACGTAGTAGTGAACGAAACAGAGCGTACTCTTTTTGAGAAAAAGATTATTGAAAATGGTATTCAAAAAGCTGCGGCTCAAGCGAAGGAAAGTGATGTTGCCATTGTTTGTGTAGGCAATCACCCCATGATAAATGGGAAAGAAACAGAAGACAGAGAGGATATTAAACTGGCAGACTACCAGCAACGGCTAGTTCAGGCTGTTTATCAAGCGAACCCCAATATGATATTAGTCGTAACGGCTAGTTATCCATTTGCCATCAATTGGGAACAAGAGAACATTCCGGCAATTCTTTATAGCTCGCATGGCTCGCAAGAACTTGGTAATAGCTTAGCTGCAACGATTTTCGGTGAAAACAATCCTTCAGGAAAACTTAGCATGACATGGTACAGAAATGCGGACCAACTACCAGATATTACAGACTATGATATTCGTAAAGGAAAGCGCACTTATCAATATGCTGACTCGAATATTTTGTATCCATTTGGTCACGGGTTAAGTTACGGGACCGTCACATATCAAGATATTACGGTTGATAAATCGAAAATAGGGGAAAATGAAGCACTGTCCATCTCATTAACATTGAAAAATGAAAGCAATTTTACGCAGGCAGAAGTTGTGCAAGTGTATGCAACGATAACGGAAGGCTACTATTCGAAAGCTAATAAACAATTGGTTGCGTTTGAAAAAGTCTTGTTGTTACCAGATGAAGAAAGACGTGTCACATTATCTATCGATTCAGATCAATTGCAAGTATTTGATGTCCGAACGAATCAGTTTGTGCTTGAACAAGGTACCGTTCGTTTCCTTATTGGTCAATCAAGTGAACAATTTGTTTTCACTTCTGATCCGATAGCAGTTGAAGGTGAAGTAATCACAGAACGCTCACTGGCAGAACCAACACCAGCAGAAAACTATGATGATTATGAAAATATTACGTTAACAAAAGGAGAAATGGAAAAACCTTGTGTCACAGCTGAACAACAAGGATGGATTCTGTTTCAGAATGTTCAATCTAAACCAAATGCAAAATTGAAAGTAAGAGCGAAAGGTGAGGCAGGTCAGATTCATGTTTTCTTCAATGACCGAGAAGCGTCACCGGTTGCTGTGAAAAGTATCGATAGCAATCAATGGACAGATGAAATAATCGAGCTAGATTTAGCGCATAGTGATCCAATCACTATGATACTCGAAATCAATCATTTATCGATTCAATCAGTACAATTAGTGGAAGGATGAGTACATTGCTACATCAATTACCTAAACGAGGTATCTGGACTGATCAACCTGCCTCCAGATGGGAGGATGCTTTAGTAAGTGGGAATGGCAGTCATGGAGTAATGGTATTCGGTGATCCTGTTCGCGATACTATTATCGGCAACCATTGTCGACTTTATTTACCACAAGGCAACAGCTATGATTTACCAGATATGGCTCCGTATTTAGAAGAAATGCGAGCGATTATTCGCGAACAAGGATATCAACAGGCAATATCCTATTATTATCAGAAGGCGACAGAACTAGGTTACCAAGGGTTAACGATGAGTGACCCATCACATCCAGGTTTTCATTTACATGTGGAAACAGATCACCAAAACTATTCAGATTATAAGCGGAGTATCAATTATGAGACAGGGGAGTTAGTAGTCTCCTATAAAGTAAACGAGAAAATTTACTATAGAAAAACATTTGTATCACAGGACTGTAATCAAATTTTTCATTCTCTAAGTCCCGGCAGTTACAAAATAAAGCTGGAAGATTACCAACATCCTAAAATGAGCCAAATGAGTCAGGTTGACCAAAAAATAATCCATACGCATTTTGACTATCGTTATAGTGATGGTGGATATGATGTGATGATCGAAGTAGAGGCTGAAGGGATCAAACCGCTTGCTAATGAGATCGGGTTTGAAGTGAAGAGTGCAAATCCGGTACTTGTTCGTATGGAAATTTTACCTTACCAGCAAAAGTCGAAGCGTAGTATAATTCGAAACAAAGTAAACTTATCTAATGAATATTCTCTTCTTTTTACCAAACATACAGCTATTCATAAGGAAATGTTTCAACGCGTGGAGTTGAAGTTAGCTAGAGACGTGGAACGACAACAATCGATCTGGTCATTAGTAAACAAGGCAAAAGAACGAGGACAGATCACACCTGTTTTATTAGAAAAAATGTACGATGCCGGTCGATATATGTATATTTGTAGTGCTGGTGAGCTCACTCCAAATTTACAAGGGATTTGGACAGGGACGTTTGAACCGGCATGGAGTGGTGATTTTACCTTTGATACCAATGTAGAATTATCAATTGCTGCGGCACTTTCTAGTAATCTATTAGAAGGATTGGAAGGATATTTCCGCTTAATAAAAGAGTTAATGCCAGGTTTTCGTGAGAATGCCCAAAAGTATTATGGTGCAAGAGGTGTTATGGCAGCAATTCACTCCAGTAACAGTGGCAAACATGTTCACTGGAATCAAGAATGGCCCTTACATTTATGGACGTGTGGTGCTGGGTGGTTAGCGCATTGGTATTATCAATATTATCGTTTTACCGACGATAGGTTGTTTTTGCAAAATGAAGTGTTACCTTTTTTAGAAGAGATTGTCTTGTTTTATGAAGATTTTCTTGTTGAAGATCCGGATGGCACTTATCGATTTACCCCTTCCTATTCAGCAGAAAATGGAGCGGCAGATAATGCAACACAAGATATAGCGGTCGCAAAAGAAGTATTAACTAACTTAAGTGAAGCTTATCAAATTTTAGGTTATCCAGAAGAAAAGATAAAGAAATGTCAAGAGATGAAAAATAAACTACCTGCTTATCAGGTAAACGAAGATGGTGCATTGAAAGAATGGTTAATACCAGAAAAAGGTGAAAATTATAACCACCGTCATTTTTCTCATCTTTATCCTGTTTTCCAAAGCAGGGAATTTAATGATGAGACAAATCCAGAAATGTGGCAAGCTGCAAGAACCGCATTTAATAAGCGCTTGGAAGCATGGTTATTAAATGAAGAAGGAGACACATCCTCTACTCATGGTCGAATGCATTCCGCCTTGTGTGCTACCCAATTCCATATGCCGGATTTATTAGATGATATTTTCCGTCTGTTGATTGATCATAATTGTTTCTATTCTTCATTAATGATGTCACATTATAATGAACAGCAAATCTTCAATGTTGATGGAAACGGAGCTTTACCACAAGTCGTTCACGAGATGCTAGTTGATTTCAGCAATGGCAGATTAACCTTATTAGGCGCCCTTCCGGCTTCGATTTCAAAAGGAGAAATGAAAGGAATTCGCCTGCCAAATCAAATGATAGTGAATAGATTGACTTGGGACTTAGAGGCAAAACACGTAGAGCTACAAATCGTCAGCAAAATCGATCAGGAGATAAAATTATATTTGCCGCTTTATCAAGAGGTGGAGCAAAATCAGCAAACTATCATGCTACAGCGAAATAAACCAGTTTCATTTCAGATAAATTTGTAAACAGGTGATTGAAACGAACGGAGAAAAGCTAGATAATAAGTTAGAAGAAGCTGTGACAGGAGGGATCACAAATGTTCCTAAAGAAAAAAATCATGTCTTTATTTGATTATTTAAAAGTAAAGCATAAATTGTTAGGCATTTACCTAATTGTCACAGCGATACCTGTTCTTTTGGTTGGTGCGTATTTGAATGATAGTACCAGAGATATTGTATTAAGTCATTCACTAAGTGAAGCCGAATCGAATGTAGATAAGCTCGAATTACGATTACAAACGATCTTTAATCGTGTCATTAGTATTGCAGATATGGTTTACATCAATCAGAATATGAAAGAGTTGTTAGAAAATGAGTATGAATCGACATTAGAAATTTACAATGCCTATAATCGTTACCCGGTGTTCGACGATTTTCTGAAATACTACGATGAAATTGAAACCATTCAATTTTTTATGAACAAAGATATGATAACGGATTCACATTTTATTTATGCGGATTCTATCGTAAAGCAAGAGGATTGGTACAAGGAAGCAGTTGAAAAAAGTGGACGTTTATCATGGGTTTATATGGAGGATTATTGGACTGGTCAGGAATTATTAGCGCTAACAAGAGCAGTATACGGTCAAAGTAATGATTTATTAGGAGTATTAGCTATTTACGTTTCACCGGATATGTTGAAAACAGTAGTGGAAGGAGAGCCATATCAAGCCTATATCACATTAGATCGAGAAACAATCGTATATAGTACAGATCGTGAATATATTGGCAACAAAGCTACCTTTTTCAACCAAGAATCTAATGCATCCGGAAATAATGTGATGGATACAGAGTTTGAAGGGGAGCATGTCAAAATAAATCAGCATGACTTTCGACCTGATAAATCGCTGGATAATAGTTTTCAAGTCTCGTCCGTTATTCCGGTTGAAGAAGTGATGAAGGAACCAAATGCTATTTATACACGAGGACTTTTGGTGATCATTGGTGCGTTATCGGTATCGATTCTGTTAATCGGTATTTTTATCAGAAGTTTTCATAAGCGGATTCAGCAATTGAGGCAAACGATGTATCAAGTAGCAAAAGGTAATTTTCAGGTTAACCAACAGATAAATGGACACGATGAAATTAGTGAGGTTTACCATGACTTAGCAACAACTTCCCAAAGTGTCCAGAAAATCATTGATGAAGTCTATATTCATAAAATTAAAGAAGAGACTTGGAAGCGCAAACAAAAGGAAATGGATTTTAAAATGCTAGCTAGTCAGATTAATCCACACTTTCTTTACAATACATTAGAAATGATTCGGATGAAGGCAATTTTAAACAAGGACCCGGAAGTCGCAAAAATTGTGAAAATGTTAAGCAAAATGATGCGTTCAGCATTAGAAAGAACAGATCGCCCTGTTCCGATTACTGATGAAATAGATCTTATGCATCATTATTTAGAAATTCAGACATTACGTTTCGGTGAGAAATTCAGTTATCAATTAGAAGTGGAAGATGCAGTAGAAGACTATTATATTTTCCCGTTATTGATTCAGCCTATTGTAGAGAATGCTATTATTCACGGGCTTGAGCCAAAAGAAGAGCAAGGGTTTATTAAGATAACGATGGAAGAAGAGGATAAGTATATCCAGGTCGAAGTAAAAGATAATGGTGTCGGCATTCCGAAAGAAAGTCTCAGTGAAATCAGAGAACGATTGAACGATGAAGAATACTATTCAGATGGTAATCGAATTGGCTTGCACAATGTCCATCAACGGTTAAGGCTCTATTACGGAGAAAAATATGGTATTGAGATGGATAGTATTGAAGGATTGGGCACAACGATGACCCTAAAAATACCTAAAATTAAACATGACCAGTATGAGAAGGGGGTAGGATGAATGTTAAAAGTCCTGTTTATAGATGATGAACCGTTGATAAGAGAAGGTCTTGCTTCCATTATTGATTGGAATGACTATGGTTATCAAGTGGTAGGTACTGCGGAAAATGGTAAAGTCGGCTTAGAGAAAATAAGAACGTTAAAACCCGATGTTGTTTTTGTAGATATTCGGATGCCAGGCTTAAGTGGAATAGATATGGTAAAGCAAGCGAAGAATGAAGGTTATCCCTGTAAGTTTGTTGTATTATCTGGTTATTCCAATTTTTCTTATGCACAGCAATCCATTCGTCTTGGGATGGAATCCTATTTACTGAAACCAGTTGATGAAGAGGAGCTGATCCCACTTATTCGTCAGCTTAAAGAAAAATGCAAGAGTGAGTATCTATTGCATTCACAAATACACGAATATGAGACGATGACAGAGAACGAAGAGTGGAAGCAATTTTTACGAGGGAGAAAAAAACATAACAGATTGAATCAATATCAAAATGAGACTTTCCATATAGCAAGTGTCACATTCATCGATAGACCAGAAAAAAACTGGGTGGAACAAAAGGTAGAGTCGGATCAACTCTTTAAATATATTTGGATCGATCAAGTTATGTATCTGTTGTTTAAAAACGGTGAAGTTGCCTCTATCAAGCGGTTATTCCAATCAAAGAGCCGATTAATGGCAGTTAAACAACATCAATTTCAGCTTATAGAAGAAGGTACAACCATTGAAGGGTTACCAGACAAGGTCAATCAACTAAAGCAGTTGCAACACTTACACTTCAGTTATAGCAATACAACTGTTTTATCTAACAAAGAACTGATCTCAGAGAAAATAAGTTTACCAGACGGCTGGGTAGAAGAAGTATGTCGTTCGATTGAATTTGAAGATGATAATAAATTAGACAACTATTTTGAAGAAATGGAAAAATATTATCAAGCCAAACAATACCAGCCACAAAGAATTACTGCTGAATTAATTGAAATCACCAAAGATATTTATACGATTCTATCGCGAGCAAACCAAGATATTCATATACCTTCCAATGAAGAAATGGCCAATATTATTTGTGCATCTCAGACATTACAACAACTGCTGTCTTCACTAAAGAACCAACTTAGCAAAGCAGCCTCTGAAATCAATGGATTTGCTTGTAATTCAGAAAATACAATTGAGAAAATTGTTGAATTTGTCGAGAAGTTTTATTATAAGGATTTAAATTTAAAAGTAATAGCTGAATTGTTCAGTTACAACCGCTCTTATTTAGGGAAAAAATTCAAGAAGCAAACAGGATATTATTTTCATCAGTATCTTGATATAGTCAGAATGGAAAAAGCAAAATATTTCTTAGTCGAAAGGGAGCTGAAAGTATACGAAGTATCAGAAAAAGTAGGTTATTCCAATAATGATTATTTCTATAAGAAGTTCAAAAGATATGCAGGTGTTAGTCCAAAAGAGTATCAAAAAAATCAGCGGAAACAACACGCTTAAAGGGGGATGTCGATGGCACAAACAGTAACAGAAAGGCCATTATATATAGGTGTTCAATATTTTTATTACTTTCTCATAACTAATATTCATTTTATGCTAGCCAATCTCCTGTTTTTACTAGCTTTTGTATTTGTTGAAATGTCCGTGCAAAATATCATCCTTTTTTTTATTGCGTTATTGCCAGCAGGTCCTTCTTTAGCCGCCTTATACGCAACAATGGGAAAAATGATTCGCGAACGTGACCTTAGTCCGACAAAAGATTTCTGGAGCTATTACAAAAAAAATTTCAGCATTGCAACTAAATACTGGCTTGTTCAGTTGACGATTATGACGATTTTAATAGTAGATATATATTATGCGAATCTTTATCTGGCAGTGCTATCTCCAGTATTTCTAATCTTATTAATTTTTTCGTTGTTTGTTTGTCTTTACGCTTTTCCGATTTTGACAAGGTTTGAAGTGAAATTAAAGAACTTGTTTATTGTATCGGTATATGCGGTCTTCCGTTATTTTAAGACGACCTTGTTTCATATTTCTACATTGGTATCACTGGGAATCATCTATTATTTTGCTCCTGGGATTACGGTTTGGTTTTGTATGAGTGCAGCAGCTTTTTTTATCATGTTTAATATGCGAAAGCCACTTCAGTTGATGGAGGAACAATTGGCACAAAGAGGGATGGAATATGAAGAAAACTAGAATTTTTATTTATGTGATCATCAGTATTGTCGCATTAACTGTCTTGTTATTCGTTTTAGTAAATCAGGACAAAAAGGAAACAGAAGCAGAGTCAGATCACCTCATTGATGATTTTGAACAAGTAACTGCAATTGATGTGTTGACAAGCGAGGATATTTCTTTAACGAAATCGGATCAAGGTTGGCAAGTTGAGGACGCAGAGGAACAAGAAGATACGGATAAAATAGATAGCTTTCTATTAGCAATGGAAGAAATGACAGGGGAAGCGGTTGAAGTCAAGAAGAAAAATGTCAATCTAGATTTTCCGAAAGTAGTTGTTTCCTTTATGGATCAGCAAGGTGATAGACAAAGAATTGCTATAGGTCAAATGCATGACCAAGGGGATCGCTATTATGTTGAACATAAAGAAAAAGAAACGGTTTATTTAGTGGACCGATCATTGGTGGAAATGATTCCATTGCAACGGTTAGCATTATTGGATAATAAAATTTTAACCATTTCTTCTCAAGATATTACAGAAATCGAAATAGATAATGGAACAGAAGTAATTAAGTTGAATAAGGAGGCCCCTTTTTCAGAAAAAGAATCATTAGCACACCTTAGTGGCTGGTATATGCATGAGCCTTATCAACATGTTTATAGTGTTGCCTTTTCCAATGCAGAGGAGATGGTAGTTGGTGTAGATGGCATCGAACAAGTCGAAACAGTCGATGGCGACGATCAATACGGCTTAGCGGATTCTGACTTTTCGATTATATTTTCGAATGGAGTAGAAGAAGAAAAGCTGATCATTGGTGATCCTGCGGCGAATAATCAGTATTATGTCCAGGTTGATGGTAAGGAAGAAGTGTATAAGGTACCTACAGAATTACTAGATCCATACAGTTACAAGGCTTATGATATGATTGATCATTTTGTTCATATTATTGCTCTGGAAGCAATCGATGAATTAACAATCGAAACACCAGAAGATAGTATGCAATATACAATGGACCATGAGGAAAATACGGAAGAAGAGGTGGAAACAACTGTATTCCATGATGGGAACGAGCTAGACATCGACACTTTCCGGGATGATTACAAACAATTGGCAGGGCTGACATTCGATCAAATTTATAAGGGAGAAGCGGTGAAAGATGAGCCGGAAGTAATGATCAGCTATCTAATAACAGACGAGAACGATCAATCAATTGAAAACACGATAGCATTCCATGCAATATCAGATACAGATTATGCAATCATCAAAAACAACAGCAGTGAAATTGACTTCACCATTGAAAAAGATAAACTGCATCAAGCAGAGTGGGCAGTACAAACTGAATCATGATGTTTGTTTATTTTAAGAGACAAGAAAGTATAAAATTTGCGCAGATGTCTACGCAAACGCCCAGAAACTAGGCGACTTCACGAATCGCCCTACGATAAGTCATCATCGGTTCGTAAACTCACCGTGATTCCTTTATCTCAGTTGATGCGTTCCAGTCGCTACGTTTCTAAACGGGCGCTCTGCGCTTTTCTTGTATGACAAATATAAGCTTAGACAAGGATAATTTGTTGATTATCCCTGCTGAATAACCAGTTCTTACAGTCGAGCAAATAAAAAGAATAATAGGAACTTTGAATAAAGAACTCGTTTCGAGAAAAGAGACCATTGAAAAAAAGATAGGGTTCTCGAATTTATGATGGGAATCCTATCTTTTTTATAGTTAAAATAAAAGTATCAAATAAAAGTGGGTAGTTATTATGATTGATTTGGTTGTTTTCTGCGAATCTCTTCCCACAGGAACAAATGTATCTACGCTTTCGGTAAAACAGATAAGATGTTAAGGTACAACAATGCAACTAATAAATAGGGTTCTATTCATCATTTCAAGCTATAGCATCTCATGAATTTTATTGATTCAATATTTCATCTACACTTCTGATTTGTTTTTCTATTAAGTAATCATTAGTAATTTGATCTAAGTCTTTAACAAGATCAACCCAATAATCGTTGGTTAGACTATATTCATCCAGATGATCAATGAATGCTAGATTATCAAAGCTTACATCTCCATCTTTACTGATTGTCAAGCCCTCGATATGGCGTTGTGCAGATTCCGCCCATAAAGTATTCAAAGCTTGGAGCTCTTTTATTTTTTCCTTCAATTCAGGCTTGTTATCCAGCTCATGGATGACATCATCTTCATTTTCATCTTCATCCGGTGTATGACTACTGTTTCCCCTTAAAACATAAAAAAAATGGCTAATCTTTTCTGCATTTATTGCTGTTTCATTCGGCGTTGCTCTCGGTTCCATACGGTTGAAACGAACAGCTAAGTCTTCGTATTTTTGAGGTGATTTTATAAGATGGTTGGTATATGTATTCAGCGTATGTACTTGGAATTTTGTGATTTCTTCTTCCTGTAAGATTTCCTGATAAAGATGATTACTCTGAACAAGTGAAACAACCAGTTGTTGCATTTCACGATTCAGGTTTTCAGATATATAAACTTCATACACTTTCTTTTCTTCATATTGGTAATAGATAATAACGAACAAGATGCCAAAACACAATATTAACAGTATTTGCTTATAATATTTTTTTAGCATAAATGTACCTCTCTTTCTGTACTTTTTTATCCGTTTCTATCATTAAGGTTTTCTGTTAGGATGTGGCTAAATGGCGCAGATATCCCAACTCTAAATTGGATGTACCCCTTCCGATAGGTTATTATCCTACCTAATGGCCTTTAAAAAAGTATACTGGAATTATGTAAAAAAGTATATTAATGATCGAATAAAAAAACACTTAATTATCTCCAAATCACTGTTTATCAGGTTTTATTTTATAAAAAGAACCTCTTTGGTACAATCCTTTGAAGAACATACCAACGAAGAATCTAATTATAACTATTCGCATATTTTTCCAAAAAACTATCTCTAAATCTAGATAATTCATTTCATCTACTGAAATTGGGTATGTCTGTGACGAGCATGGATACTTCGTCGTTCGCTTTGACAAAAACCATTTTCTGCTTGCATGCTGATCTTGATCTTTTTATCTCTTAAGGGAGGAATGATCGATCAACTCCGTCTCTTAGCATACCCTCATCGATTTACCCGTGTTGCACACGAGCAATTGGCCCTCCATTTACTATTAATGCAGGTATTTAACCCCACCTCTCATTTTTACCGGTTTTTATGTCTTGTTTCCCATGTTTTTTGGGAAAGCGGTTTCTAATATAATAATAATAACTTAAAAAAACGCTTTCAATATAGGGTTGACAGGTTAGGAGAGAGATAAAATGAGTCGAATCAACAATGCTGCAGAGGCGCAACCGAATCTACCTGAGTCACACTCACCTTTGCAAACGCCAGTGAAGCCAGGCTTTTCTTCACATAAAGGAAAGAAGCACGGACCAGACCCAGGCAATAAAGGCTTCTTTAAAAGGTTGAGTAAACAAAAGGCGTTATTCTTAATGTCCTTTCCTTTTGTTATCTGGTTACTAATTTTTAAATACATTCCAGTTGCGGGCTGGGTGATGGCATTTCAGGATTACAAGCCGCAATTAGGTATTTTTGAGCAAGAATGGGTAGGATTCAAGCATTTTAAAGACCTCTTCAATGAACCAATGTTTTATCGGGCATTAGAGAATACATTGGGGATGGGGATTTTAGGGCTGGTGTTCGGCACATTATCAGCTATTGCATTTGCTTTACTCCTCAATGAAGTTAGGTTTTTAACGTTAAAGAAATGGACACAGACAATATCCTATTTACCTCACTTTGTATCTTGGGTAATTGTTGCCAATATTGTCATCACTATGCTTTCACCAGAAGGAATCATTAACAACTTGTTAGTTGGTTCAGGTATTCTCGATAGACCCATTAACTTTATGGCACAACCTGATATGTTTTGGGGGATTGTAACAGCTGCTGATGTTTGGAAAGAGACTGGTTGGAACGCGATCATTTATTTGGCGGCAATGGCTGGTGTCGATCCGCAGCTCTATGAAGCAGCGAAAGTAGATGGTGCAAGTAGATGGCGACAGATGTGGCATATTACTTTACCAAGTATTCGTCCCGTTATCATTGTACTACTCATTTTAAATATTGGTAACTTAATCAATATCGGATTTGAAAAGCAAATGCTATTAGGGAACAATATAGTCGCCGAAAAGGCTTTGGTTATTGACTTATATGCACTAGATTATGGTATAGGAATGTTCCGATATTCATTCGGTACTGCAATCGGGATTTTTAAATCCGTTATAAGTATTATTCTTATTTTAATATGTAACGGCTTTGCGAAACGAATAGGTGAAGGACGTGTATTCTAGCAGAAAGGAGTGTCACATCAAATGAAAAAAAGAAAATGGACAACATTTGATATCATTTTAACTATTTTTATGCTTTTCATTGTAGTCATTACACTTTATCCATTCCTGAACATCTTAGCCATATCGTTAAATAATGCGGTAGATACAGCTAAGGGCGGAATTCATATATGGCCCCGTGACTTTACATTTGCTAATTATCAAGAAATTTTTGGCAGTAATGACAGGCTGCTGCAAGCATTTTTTATGTCGATCTTAAGAACAGTAGTTGGAACCATTACAGGTATTATTGCAAGTACGATGCTTGCTTACGTGTTAAGCAGAAGAGATTTCGTTTTTAATGGCTTAGTAGGTTTCTTACTAGTATTAACGATGTTTATTAGTGGGGGATTAATACCGGAGTATATGCTAATTCGTCAGCTAGGTTTGATTAATGACTTTGGTGTTTATATTTGGCCGATGTTAATTTCGGCATTTAATGTTATCATTATCCGCTCATTTATGGATAATTTACCGACAGCATTAGAAGAATCAGCCAAAATGGATGGTGCCAATGATTTTGTTATCTTTACCAGAATTATTATTCCGTTATGTTTACCAGTTATCGCAACGATTGCGTTATTCCTTGCAGTTATGCAGTGGAACAGCTGGTTTGATACGTATTTATATGCTAGAGGCAGTGAGGCTTTAACGACGTTGCAGTTTGAATTAATGAAGATATTAGATAATGCTAATATCTCAAGCGGGGATATTACCTCACAGAATGCCGAGGTCATAGCAGGTCAGACCAACCCACAATCGATTAAAATGGCAATTACGATTATCGCTACGGTACCTATCCTAATGGTATATCCGTTCCTGCAAAAATACTTTGTGACAGGACTAACGCTAGGTGCAGTCAAAAGCTAGGTATTAATGAAAATTAATATAAAAATTTAAAAAAATGGGGGGAAAATATGAAGAGAAAGCTATCCATTGTTGTATTGTTCTTATTATTCATAGTTGCTGCACTTTCTTTAGTAGCTTGTAGTGATAGTTCTGATACAGATACAAGCAGTAATGATGATAACGCAACTGAAGAAAATAACAGCGATGAGCCGCTAACATTGACATTCTTCAACGCTGATGGAGAAGAGAAGACATTTGACGACCCAGTTGCTCAAAAAATTACAGAACAAACGGGAATTAAATTGGAAATGGATTACCCTGTTGGTGGTAATGATGAAGCAATACCATTAATGATCGCAAGTGGTGAATATCCAGATTTAATTTTTGCTAAAGGTGATCTTGGTAAATTAATTGAAGCTGGTGGCGTTATCAAGTTAGACGATCTAATTGAAGAAAAAGGAGACAATTTGAAAGCAATGTATGGTGATCAACTTGATCGCCTACGTAGATCACCTGACGATCCGAGCATTTATTCAGTTGGTACTTATGGTGTAACAAATTCAGTATGGGAATTAGGTGGAACATTTCAAATTCAATTAGATGTCTTAAGAGAGCTAGGATATCCTGAAATTGAAACATTAGATGATTTTGAAGCAGCGATTACAGAATACTATGAAAAGTATCCTGAAATTGATGGACAAAAAACAATCCCGTTATCTCTATTAGGCAGTGACTGGCGTTGGTTAATTACAGTAGGGGATAAATCATCTCAGGCTGCTGGAATCCCTGGTGATGGTCAATGGTCTATTAATGATGAAACAGGAGAAGCCGTATATAAATTCCTCGAACCTGATGTTAAAGAATACTTTAGATGGTTAAATGGGATGAATGCTAAAGGGTTACTTGATCCAGAATCTTTCACACACACATACGACACATATATTTCTAAAATTTCATCTGGCCGAGTATTAAGTCTATCAGATGAACCTTGGAATTATGGGGACGCTGAAAAAGCACTTTTACAAAATGGAATGGAAAGCAGAACTTATGCTCCGTTACCAGTTACTGTAAGACCTGATAATGTACATCAAGGTTTAAAAGACTATGGTTTTTCTGGTGGTTATGGTATTGCAATTTCTTCTACTAGTGAACACCAGGAAAGAGCATTTGAATTCTTAGATTGGATGGCATCGGAAGAAGCTCAAATTTTAGTTAACTGGGGAATTGAAGGTGAAAACTATGACATCGTTGATGGTAATCGCGTCATGCAAGAGGATGATAGAGAGCGTCTGAACACTGATTCTGATTATGGTAAAGAAACTGGTGTTGGTTACTATATATATCCATTTCCGCAATGGGGCAATGGAGCCGTAGATACGAGTGGGCAACCGATCACATCAAATACTGAGCAAGTTATTATTAATAATTTCCATGAAACAGAGAAAGAAGTACTCGCTGAATACGGCATGGAGAACTGGATTGATTGGTTCCCGCCACCAGAAGAACTAGGTGTTTCTAACCATGGTCAAGCATGGAACTATACAATTGATACTGGTAGTGATTTAGAAATTATTCAACAAAAAGCTGATGATTTGACTGAGCAAAGGATTACACAAGCAATCTTAGGAGATCCGGAAGACTTTGATGCAGCATGGGACTCCATGATTGAAGAATTGAATGCAATGGATATTGAAAAAGCAAATCAGGAAATGACAGAATTAACGCAAAGCATAATGGAGCTTTGGGGTACAAAATAATTATAAACTAATCTTTTTCGACTTCTTCTTTACCAGTTTTTATATCCCTATTCAGCAAGAAGTTTGATGTATTTATTATAAGCAGGCTTGTAATGAAGAGGTGATAGGTTAGAAGAGTGAAAAATTTTGGTCGATATTTATTAAAAACGGAGGGGAAAATCATGAAGAGAAAGCTATCCATCTTATCTTTATCTTTATTATTTATGTTTGTAGTACTTTTCTTAGCCGCTTGTAGTGATGATTCAGAAACAGATACAGGCGCTGAAGGTGATGATGCAACAGAAGAGAATGAAAGTGATTCCTCAAGTGATGAGCCGTTGACATTGACTTATTTCAATGCTGACGGTGAAGAGAAATCATTTGACGATCCAGTAGCACAAAAAATTACAGAAAAAACAGGTATAAAACTGGAAATGGATTATCCAGTTGGTGGGAATGATGAAGCGATCCCATTGATGATTGCAAGTGGTGATTATCCAGATTTAATTTTCGCAAAAGGTGATATTGGAAAGCTGATTGAAGCTGGCGGTATCATTAAATTAGATGATTTGATTGAAGAAAAAGGTGACAACTTAAAAGCAATGTATGGCGATCAACTCGATCGTTTACGTAACTCAATAGACGACCCAAGTATCTATAACGTCGGTACTTATGGTGTGGAAGAAGCACGTTGGGAAACAAGTGGTACCTTCCAAATACAATTAGATGTCTTACGTGAACTTGGATATCCTGAAATTCAAACATTAGAAGATTTTGAAGCAGCGATTACAGAATACTACGAAAAGTATCCAGAAATTGATGGTCAAAAAACAATCCCGTTATCGTTATTAGGTAGTGACTGGCGTTGGTTGATTACGGTAGGTAACCCGGCAGGATTCGCTGCAGGCATACCGGATGATGGGCAGTGGGCTATAGATGATGAAACAGGTGAAACAACTTACAAGTTCTTGTTACCGGAATTAAAAGAATATTTTAAATGGTTAAATGGTATGAATGATAAAGGACTATTAGATCCGGAGTCATTTACACACACATACGACACGTATATTTCGAAGCTTTCATCTGGTCGTGTACTAAGTATTGCTGATCAAAATTGGAATATTACTGACGCAGATGCAGCACTTGTAGCCGATGGAAAAGAATGGAGAACATACGCACCACTTCCTGTCACGTTAGGTGAAGAGTATAAGTCACAAGGTCTAAAAGATTACGGTTTTGCTGGAGGTTGGGGGATTTCCATTTCTTCCACTAGTGAACATCAAGAAGAAGCATTCGAGTTTTTAGATTGGATGGCATCAGAAGAAGCTCAGATCCTCGTTAACTGGGGAATTGAGGGCGAAAACTACGATATTGTAGACGGAAAACGAGTGATGCACGAAGATGACCGTGAACGAATGAATTCCGATAGTGACTATGCTAAAGAAACAGGTGTAGGCTATTATATCTATCCATTCCCACAATGGGGTAATGGAGCAGTGGACTCTAACGGTCAGCCGATCACACCAAACTCTGAGCAAGATATTATTGACAACTTTAATGAGGCCGAAAAAGAAGTTGTAGCTGAATACAATATGGAAAACTGGACAGACTGGTTCCCACCGGCAGAAGAATTAGGAATTTCTAAACATGGTGCTGCGGCGAATTATACCATCGAATCAGGAAGTGATTTAGAGATTATCCAACAGAAAGCAGACGACTTAACAGAGCAACGAATAACACAAGCCGTTTTAGGTGATCCAGCAGACTTTGATGCATCATGGGATGCTATGATTGAAGAGTTAGAAGCAATGGATATTGAAAAAGCCAATGAATTGATGACTCAAAAAACATTAGATGTTATGGAACTATGGGGTACAAAGTAATCTGATAGATGATGGGCCTGATTCCACCTAAGTGGTCTCAGGCTTCATCTATTATGGGATGAGATCGGTTTGAAGATCTCGGTTTTAATGTTAGTGGTTGATTAGCGAAAGTTATCAGACGGTTAGCACCGTGATTAATTTACAACAAATCGCAATAAAGTAGAGGAATTTATTGTTGATCTGTCGAATACTTGCTATACATAAATAGTTAGAGGAGGAACCAAAATGATCCATGAAAAACTACCAAAAATATGGTATGGAGGAGACTATAATCCAGAACAATGGGATGAAGAAACTGTAACCGAAGATATCAGAATGTTTAAACTTGCGGGGATTGATGTGGCAACCGTTAATGTTTTCTCATGGGCATTAAATCAGCCTGATGAAAACACCTATGATTTCACTTGGTTGGATGAAACAATTGATCGCTTATACCAAAATGGTGTTTATATTTGTCTTGCAACCAGTACAGCGGCGCATCCGGCTTGGATGGCAAAGCGCTATCCGGATGTTAGACGAGTTGATTTTGAAGGTAGAAAAAGGCAGTTTGGCGGTAGACACAACTCTTGCCCAAACAGTCCGACCTATCGCAAATATGCAGAACGTATCGCGGAAAGGTTAGCAGAACGCTATAAGAACCACCCTGCTGTATTAATCTGGCATGTTTCCAATGAATATGGTGGTTATTGCTATTGTGAAAATTGTCAAAAGGCATTCAGAGTATGGCTAAAAGACAAATATGGGACACTTGATGAAGTGAATACAGCATGGAATACACGATTCTGGGGTCACACATTTTATGAGTGGGATGAGATTGTGGCACCAAATGGTTTAAGTGAAGAATGGCAAGGTGGTCAAAACACTAATTTCCAAGGTATTTCACTAGATTATCGTCGTTTCCAGTCTGATAGTTTATTAGATGTGTTTAAACTAGAACGAGATGCATTAAAGAAACATACACCAGACCTTCCGGTAACAACCAATTTAATGGGACTGTATCCTGAGCTTGATTACTTCAAATGGGGGAAAGAGATGGATGTCGTATCATGGGATAACTATCCTTCGATCGATACACCAGAAAGTATGACAGCGATGACCCATGATTTAATGCGAGGTCTTCGAAGTGGTCAACCGTTTATGCTGATGGAACAAACACCAAGCCAGCAAAATTGGCAACCATACAATGCCTTAAAACGCCCGGGAGTTATGCGCCTCTGGAGTTATCAAGCGGTAGCACACGGTGCTGATACAGTGATGTTTTTCCAATTGAGACGTTCACGAGGTGCTACGGAAAAATATCATGGTGCAGTGATTGAACATGTCGGACATGAACATACACGCGTATTCCGTGAGTCCGCTGAATTAGGGAAAGAACTCAGCCAATTAGAAGATAAACTTATTGATAGTCGTGTGAATGCACGGGTAGCGATTGTCTTTGACTGGGAAAATCGCTGGGCCATTCAATTATCAAGCGGACCTTCCATAGCACTAGATTATGTAAAAGAAGTGCATAAATATTATGATGCTTTTTATCAACGTAATATTCCGGTCGACATGATAAGTGTGGAAGAAGATTTAAGTGATTATGATATTGTGATTGCGCCAGTGTTATACATGGTAAAAGAAGGACATGCTGATCGCTTGAAACAGTTTGTTGCAAAAGGTGGTACCTTCGTAACCACTTTCTTCAGCGGCATCGTTAACGAGAACGATCTTGTCACATTGGGAGGTTATCCAGGAGAGTTAAGAGATTTAGTTGGAATTTGGGCTGAAGAAATTGACGCATTAGAGCCATCTAATTATAACGAGATTGTCATGCAGGACAAAGTAGGGTCACTATCGGGCGAGTACAAATGTAACATATTATTTGATCTGATTCATGCTGAAGGTGCAGATGTTCTGGCAACATATGGTTCAGACTTTTATAAAGGAATGCCAGTACTAACAAAAAATCAATATGGAGAAGGTCATGCCTACTATATCGCCTCTAGTCCTGATCAATTATTTGTCCAAGATTTTGTCGATACTATTGCTGCTGATAAAAATATACAAGGTGAATTAGATTCTGCACAAGGTGTTGAAGTTATAGCACGAAACAAAGCTGATGAAAAGATTTTATTTGTAATGAATCATAATAATCAGTCAGCAAGCTTTGATACAGGTGAAGAGACCTATACAAATCTATTAACGGGTGAAAAATATACAGGTGAAACAGAAATAAAAGCAAAAGATACATTAATTTTAAGTCTTTAATAGATTACGACGTACGACTAACGGTGATATGGGTTCATCGTTAGTTTTTTTATATTAAGATTAGAAAATATATAATCTGCGGCATGATAGTGTTTTTGTATCATAGGTGGTCATTTTGAAATGATATCTAGACGGAAAGCATCGCTCCGGCTGCCCGCTTCCCTTTCCGTGGGGTTTTACCTTCAGCTAACTTTTCCAAGCAAAAACCGCTTGGAAAAGTGGATCTTCAGGTAAAACAGTTTCTACAGGAGTTGAAGCGGGCGGACTCCGCTATAAAGCAGCTCTACAACGTAAGTGACAGCTAACTTTTTGAGGTTTTATACAATGTAAAATAAAAGACGTAATGTCCGTACGTTAAAAAAATGTAGAACGTTATTTAGCGTAGGCGCCCACTTCGACTCCTGTGGGATCAGCGTGATCTGAAGATCCACTTTTGTAAAGCGATCTTCTTTACAAAAGTTAGCTGAAGACAGGCCCCACGGAAAGCGAAGTGGGCAAGCCGTAGCGGTTGTTAAGCTTATTATTCATGTCAAAATAACTACTTTGGACAGGACCGGGTGGGCTTTTCCGGTTTTTCTTATAAAGAAAGTATAAAAATTGGGTGCCTGTCTAGCTCCGAGCGCCCAGAAACTAGGCGACTTCACGAATCGCCCTACGATAAGTCATCATCGGTTCGTAAACTCACCGTGATTCCTTTATCTCAGTTGATCCGCTCCAGTCGCTACGTTTCTAAACGGGCGCTCTGCGCTTTTCTTATACTATGAAAAACTTGACAATCAGATGAAAAGTGTAAATAATGAGGACGATTACATAAAAGTAAAACATTCTTGTATAGAGGTGGCTAACAAATGCGAGTAACAGCAAAAATGATAGCAGATGAACTAGGTTTATCTCCAGCTACAGTTGATCGAGTTTTAAATAATAGGAAAGGGGTAAGTGAAAAGACGATACAGAAAGTAAGATCTAAAGCTCACGAGTTAGGTTATCAACGGAATAGAGCTGCTAAATTTCTAGCAACGCAAAAGGTAATTAATATTGCCTTTATTCTTCCTGTCTTTCCTAATTATTTTTGGGACGACTTAGATTTTGAAATTAAAGAAGGAGCCATGCTTTATTCTGAGTTCGGATTAAAAGTCGATGTCCATCGCGTACATACAGTGCCTGAAAATCAGCAAGTAGAATATTTGCAGGAAATTGTAGATTCGAAGGAATATCAAGGAATTGTGATAGCAGCACATGATACGAAACCACTTGAAAGAATTATCAATCAAGCTACAAAAGAAGATATAGCAGTGTTTACCATAAACACAGACGTACCAAATTCTCAACGTATAGCATATGTAGGTAGTGACTATTATGATGCGGGTTTTCTGGCTGGAGAGCTAATCTACTTATTTAGTAGAAGTGCACAACATATTGTATTTATAAGAGAAAAAGAAAACACTTTCCAAATGCAAAATAAAGAAAATGGATTTACTGATTATTTCAAAAAATGAACATAAATTATCAATTACAAAAAATTAAATATGATACATCTGCTTATATCGAAGAGGAACAAGTAGAAAAATTGTTAAAGGATCATAAAGAATTGCTGTTGGATGCAGATGCTATCTACGTAGCTGGTGGTTTATTAGATAAGATTATCCCAAATATAGAGAAATGGGAGAAAAAGCCTGTCATCATCGGCCATGATATTAACGAAACTATTTATCATGCGTTTCAAAAGGATCTTATCACTGCTTCAATCTGTCAAGATCCGGTAGCACAAGCTAGCTTTTCATTGAAAAAGATAATGAACTACTTTTTAGATGATAATATTAACGATATTAGTTCATACATTGTCAAACCTGAAATCGTAACGAAGGCTAATGCAAAATATTATATCAATAACAAAAATAATTTAATTAATAAACAGGAAAATGATTGACGTACATCATTTTCTGATATATCATATTAATAAATAGTTGAGTTACCTAAAGATGAATGCGCTTTTACATTGTGTGCTTCATCTACTTTTTCACCTTGAAATGATGTACGTACATCATAGCGAATCATAGGAGGGTGAAAGTTGTAACAGGTATCAATTCTATCAACTATTGATATCAAATCTAAGGAGGTCAATGATGAAATTCAGATTAGTTTTTATTTCGTTCATAATGTTAGCTTCTATGAGTTTAATCGTTGCGTGTAGTTCAAATGAAAGCGGTGACAACGAAGGGTCATCAAGTCAAGGAGATGAAGTAGTAGTTGATCTATTTAATATAAAAGTAGAAACAACGGATCAGCTAAATAACTTAATCGATATTTACGAGAGTGAAAATGAAAATGTAAAAATTAATGTAACAACAGTTGGTGGTGGACAAGATGCTCCATCGGCATTACAAGCTAAGTTTTCTTCTGGTGAAGCACCATCGATCTTTTTATTAGGTGGTCTGTCGGATGTCGAAAAATATAGTGAATATTTGTTAGATGTATCAGATATGGAGAGTGCTAAAACAGCAATTGACGGAACTTTAGATGGTGCTTCTATGGATGGTACACCATATGGCATTCCTTTAAATATTGAAGGATATGGTTGGATGATTAACAAAGATATTTTTGAAAGAGCAGGGGTAGATCCGTCAACTATTAATAGTTATGACAAATTTGTTGAAGCAGTAGAAACCATCGATTCTCAAAAAGAAGAATTAGGGATAGATTCGGTATTTGCCTTTAGTGCAAAAGAAGATTGGGTCGTCAGTCAATTCTCAAGCCATTTTACAGCTCCGGAATTTGGTAATGATGTCAAGACAGCTTTCGAATCAGATGAACTAAACTTTGAGTATGGTGAACGTATGAAAGAATATACGGATTTATTTAACCAGTATAACTATCAACCTATTTTATCGTTAGACTACAGTACTTCTGTAGAAGAATTATTTGCAAATGATAAAGCTGCGATTATTCACCAAGGTAACTGGATTGTTCCAACATTAAATAGTATGGACGAAAGTTTCGCGCAAGAAAAACTAGGAATTCTCCCTCTCTTTGTTTCTTCAGATACTGAAGGCAAAATTGTTGCCGGTCCGTCATGGTATTGGGGTATTAATAAAGACCATGATGAAGAAGTAGTAGAAGAGTCTAAGAAATTTATTGATTGGATGTATACTTCTGACAAAGGAAAAGAATTAATTGTCGAAGATTTTAAGTATGTTCCTTCTCATGAAGGGTATGATACAGATTCCATTTCAGATCCAGTATCTGCGGAAGTATATCAGTATTTATTAGATGGTAAAGGGAAAATTTGGGCAAATAACCAGTATCCTGATGGCTTTTTCTCTGAAGCATTACATCCAGAGTTTCAAAAATATATAGGCGAAAAACAAAGTTGGGAAGAATTTGAGGACGCAACTAGCAATGCATTTTCAGAAATGCGTTAAAGTTCCCCAAGAAAGATGGAGCAAAAACTTATTTTTGCTCCATCATACACACGGTTTAAAGGAGTGGGAAGATTGAATTTTAAAAACCGCACATACTGGTTGTTCTTATTACCAACTCTGCTAGCCTTATTACTCGTGTTAATCATACCTTTCTTTCAAGGTGTTTATTATTCTTTCAC
Source organism: Gracilibacillus saliphilus (assembly GCF_010994085.1). NCBI lineage: Bacteria > Bacillati > Bacillota > Bacilli > Caryophanales > Bacillaceae > Gracilibacillus > Gracilibacillus saliphilus. The sequence goes on from NZ_WJEB01000001.1 coordinate 130,409, forward strand.
GGAATACGATGGCTTTAAAGTAACGTCATTTGTTGGTTTTGATAATTATATCAAGCTATTTTCAGATGATCAGTTTCTTTATAGCTTAGGATTTACTGCAGCTTTTTCAGCTGCTTCTGTGATCGGAATTAATGTATTAGGATTATCTTTTGCTTTATTAGTTACACAAAAATTAGGGAAAGCAAGTACATTATTTCGAACGATTTATTTTATGCCGAACTTAATTGGTGGGATTATTTTAGGTTTTATCTGGCAATTCGTCTTTTTAAAAGCTTTTACAGGAATTGCAGATGTGACAGGTATCGAGTTTTTTAGAGGTTGGCTTTCTGACACAGAAACGGGCTTTTGGGGATTGGTAATCCTTTTTGTATGGCAAATGAGTGGTTATATCATGGTTATTTATATATCCTTTTTGAATAATGTTCCAAAAGAACTGCTAGAAGCAGCAACTATAGATGGAGCAAATAAATGGCAAAGTTTTTGGAAGGTTAAGTTTCCACTTATTATTCCTGCGTTTACGGTAAGTTTATTTTTAACGTTATCAAATGCTTTTAAAGTATATGACCAAAATATGGCCTTAACAAATGGAGGACCATTTGGATCAACAGAGATGGCTACCATGAATATTTATGATACGGCATTTAAAGTGCAAGATATGGGATATGCTCAGTCAAAAGCGATTGTCTTTTTAATCATCATCACTTTAATATCTGTTATCCAACTTTATATTACTCGTAAAAAGGAGACAGAACTATGAGAAACAAAGAACGTACACATAAGTATACGATGATGTTTATAGGTGCTGTTGTCTCTTTATTGTGGATATATCCTTTCTATCTAGTATTCATTAATTCGATCAAGACAAAATCAGATATTTTCGAAAGTACTTTAGGACTTCCAGGAACACCTACATTGGAAAACTATCCAACAGCTTTTGCCGAATTAGATTTCCTGTTGACGTTTTTTAATTCCGTTGTAGTAACGGGTGGAAGTATCTTGATCATTGTCATTTGTACTTCGATGGCAGCGTATGCATTATCTCGCAAACCAGGAAATACTAGTTCAGCTATTTACTTTTTGTTTGCTATTTGTATGCTGATTCCTTTTCAGTCTATTATGATTCCTTTAGTTTCGCTATTTGGTGCAGTAGATTTATTAAATCGAACTGGTTTAGCCATTATGTATCTAGGGTTAGGGTCTAGTCTAGCAGTTTTCTTATACGTAGGTGCAATGAAAGGGATTCCGAAAGCATTAGATGAAGCGGCGATTATTGATGGTTGTAATAGATTTCAAGTTTATTGGTACATCATGTTGCCCATGTTAAAGTCAACGACGGTAACGGTTATTGTTCTGAATGCGATCTGGTTCTGGAATGATTACTTACTTCCATCACTTGTGATCAACAAAGAAGGCATGTACACCATCCCGTTGAAAACATTTTATTTCTTTGGTGAATATTCCACACAATGGCATCTTGCCTTAGCAGCTTTAGTTATTGCGATGATTCCGATTATTGTTTTATATATGTTCCTACAAAGATATATTATTGATGGTATTTCTGAAGGCGCAGTTAAATAATTTAATACAGGAGGGAAAAATATGAAGTTTACAGACGGTAATTGGTTAGTAAGAGAGGGGTATGAAATACATTTTCCAAAATTAATTCATGAGGTGGAAGAGATAGATGGTTCGGTAACCTTATATGCACCATGTAAATATCTCAATCATCGTGGGGACACTTTAGATGGACCATTGTTAACGATTAAAATTTCATCCCCCGTTGATGAAGTGATTCGTGTTGAAACATGGCATTTTAAAGGTGGCAAAGCGAAATATCCGCACTTTGCTATTAGTGACCAACAAAATTCGATAGTGTTAGAAGAGAATGAAGAGTTTGTTTCTTTCACGAGTGGAACTCTTCGCTTACAAATATCCAAACAAAATTTTGCATTATCATTTGAAAATGCTAATGGTAGATTAACAGATGCTGATGGAAAAGGACTTGCATGGATTAATGGGCCGGCAAATAAAACATATATGCGTGGTCAATTACGCCTTGGAGTAGGAGAACATCTTTATGGTTTAGGTGAACGTTTTACGCCATTTGTAAAAAACGGTCAATCAATTGATATCTGGAACAAAGATGGTGGCACAAGCTCTGAACAATCATATAAAAATATTCCTTTTTATTTAAGTAGTAAAGGATATGGTGTTTTTGTCAATCACCCTGAAGAAGTGAGCTATGAGTTAGGCTCTGAAACGGTATCTCGCGCTCAGTTTAGTGTTGAAGGAGAATATCTAGATTATTACTTTATTAATGGTCCTTCACCAAAAGAAGTAGTCAGTCGTTATACAGAATTAACAGGAAAACCTGCTTTGCCTCCTGCATGGTCATTTGGATTATGGTTATCCACTTCTTTTACGACAGACTATAATGAGGAAACGGTTAATCATTTTGTTGATGGCATGGCAGAACGTGGTATCCCACTAAGTGTCTTTCATTTTGACTGTTTTTGGATGAAAGAATTCGAGTGGAGTAACTTTATTTGGGATCGTCGTAATTTCCCAGATCCAGAAGGCATGTTAAAGCGACTGAAAGACAAAGGACTGAAAATTTGTGTTTGGATCAATCCATATATTGCACAGAAGTCAGTACTTTTTGATGAAGGAATGGAAAAAGGTTATTTATTAAAGAAACCAAACGGTGATGTATGGCAATGGGATTTATGGCAAGCAGGTATGGGAATTGTGGATTTTACGAACCCAGATGCATGCAAATGGTTCCAAGACAAGCTAAAGGAATTATTGGATATGGGGGTAGATTCCTTCAAAACAGACTTTGGTGAACGAATCCCGACGGATGTCGTGTACCATGATGGATCAGATCCGCAGAAAATGCACAACTACTATGCTTATCTATACAACAAAGTAGTGTTTGATTTACTGAAAGATGAAAAAGGTGAAGAGGAAGCTGTTGTATTTGCACGGTCAGCAACTACAGGAGGACAACAATTCCCGGTACACTGGGGTGGTGACTGTGACTCGACATACGATGCGATGGCCGAAAGTTTACGTGGCGGTCTATCATTAACTACTTCAGGCTTTGGTTACTGGAGTCATGATATCGGTGGTTTTGAAAATACTGCCACTCCGGATGTATTCAAACGGTGGACAGCATTCGGTTTACTTTCAAGCCATAGCCGTTTTCATGGTAGCTCTTCCTATCGTGTACCATGGAATTTTGATGACGAAGCTGTAGATGTTGCGCGTCACTTTACTAAGTTAAAAAATAGTTTAATGCCTTACCTTTATGGGCAAGCAGTGGAAAACAGTCAAACAGGCGTCCCTGTTATGCGTTCGATGTTGTTAGAATTCCCAGATGATCCACTATGTGAAACATTAGATCGCCAATATATGCTTGGTGATTCCATACTTGTAGCACCAATCTTCAATGAGGAAGGAATCGGCTCTTACTACTTGCCTGAAGGTAGATGGACACACCTTTTAACTGGAGAAGTAGTGAATGGCGGTACATGGTCAAAAGAACATTACGATTACTTTAGCCTGCCGCTTTTTGTAAAGTCAAATACCATTTTACCGGTAGGAACAAGTGAAGAAAATCCTGTCTACGACTATACCGATGGTGTAACCTTTAAAATCTATCAACTATCAAACAAACAAAAAGCGGAACGAATACTGGTTAACGCAAAAGGAGAAGAGATCGGGGCAATTGTAGCAGAACGAAATGCTAATAAGATTCAAGTACAGACAACCGGTGTCGAGCAAGCCTATCATATTGAAATTGTCGGCCATAAGAAAGTATCCGTAAACGCTGGAAAACAAAACGTTACAATTGAAATATAATGCAGAGTATTCGCGAGATATCTACACTTGTCTCGCGAATACTAAATTCTAGTATTCTCTGAATGAATCCGTTATCATGGAGTGGTGAAGGGGTGAGTTTATGTCTGCAAAACATCACATTATAGTTGCAGGATGTGGAGGTATGGCAAATGTTTGGTTGGACTACGTGGAACAACGTGAAAATGCCTCAATTGTCGGGTTGGTCGATCTCAATAAGGAAGTAGCTCAGAATAAGGCTGATCAACGAAACTTACACGTACCTATTTTTACAGATCTAGCAACAGCCATAAAAGAAACAGGAGCCAATCTCGTCTTCGATGTGACCATTCCAGCTGCACATAAACAAGTTGTTACAACAGCACTTGAAGCTGGCTGTCATGTATTCGGTGAAAAACCGATGGCGGAATCTTTAAACGATGCTTTGGAAGTGAAAAAAATAGCAGAACGGACAGGCAAAACATATAGTGTCATGCAAAATCGACGATATCTCAAAGAAATAAGATCCCTTCGTCATTTCTTGGAAAGAGATGGATTAGGGAAAGTTCATACAGTAAACGTTGATTTCTACTTAGGTCCTCATTTCGGCGGATTTCGTGAGCAAATGGATCATCCGTTAATTGTCGATATGGCAATACATACGTTTGATCAGGCGAGATATATTTCATATAGCAATGCTGTCTCCGTCTATTGTCATGAGTTCAATCCAACGGGTTCATGGTATAACGGTAATGCTTCTGCTATTTGTATCTTTGAAATGGCAGATGGGTCTGTTTGTACATTCCGTGGGTCCTGGGCAGCAGAAGGATTTCGCACATCATGGAACGGGGATTGGCGAATTATCGGAACGAAAGGGACAGCTAAATGGGACGGCTTTGATCATCTTACAACCGAAATCGTCAAGAAGCCAGATGACACAGCTTTTTTAAAAGAAACGGAACAAAGCACGATACCAAATAGTTGGACAGGAAAAGAAGAACATGCTGGCTGTTTAGATGAAATGTTTTCTGCTTTGGAAGAAAATCGTCAAGCAGAAACAGCTTGTCATGATAACATTCATAGTATGAAAATGGTATTTGCAGCAATAGAAAGTGCAGAAAAGGGTGAGAAAGTTTACTTGTAGTAGTGCTTTAACTGGATTCATTTTAAACGAAGGTAAAGACTAGTTAGATGTCTTTGCCTTCGTTTTTTTAATAAGTAAGGAAAATATAAAATTTACGCAGATGTCTAGCTCCGAGCGCCCAAAAACTAGGCGACTTCACGAATCGCCCTACGATAAGTCATCATCGGTTCGCTTTTCTCAGTGATTCCTTTATCTCAGTTGATTAGCTCCAGCCGTTACGTTTTTAAGCGGGCGCTCTGCGATTTTCTTATTGGTCGATTTATACTCTTTTTTTGTAATTTTTTAAATGCTAATAATGCCAGGTGCATAGTAATAAGACTGGAGAGACACATAGGGAAAAATGGCAAAATCCCCGGTATACGTTCTGTCAATAATCCGATCAGCAAAGTAGTAACAAACATGGTAACCGTAAGAAATGGATTAGAGACTCCTGTTAATAGTGCGATTTTATAATAATTAAATGTATTGTGTTCAAAATGCACCAACACTGGAAAGATATAAAACAATAATATTAAAAAAATAAGTGTCAATGTTGCAAAAATAAAGAGCATTAGATAATATACAGACGGAGGAACTAAAAACAAATATTGATAATTAATATATAACATATAGGCAAGAAGTGCTATTGGCCATAACAAAAGGTTTGCTTGGACGAAGTGTATTTTATAGGCTCGCCAAAACGTTTTAAAAACAGAAATGTCACTGTTGCCTTTCAACCATTGTCTAGTTATTGTAAACATCGATGCAGTAGCTGGCGCAACGCCGAATAATAAAAGACCGAATACAGTAAATAAAATCCACAGAATATTGACATACGCAATTCTTGTTATCCATTCCATCGCTGTATAAAGTTTTGTAATCAACCCATTTTGATTCATTGTATTCACCTCTACATTAGGTTTTTGCTTAGCATTTTGACAATTGTCCAGAAAAAACATTGTACATTTAATAAAAACGCGTTATAATTAAATAAATTAATCGTTCACTAGTATACTAGTTATATCAGGTTGTTTCCTTTATCATATCAAATAATGCATAGAGGGGCAATACATTCTATTACCTAAACTACCATACTAGTATTTCTTGTGTGCTATACATAGCAGATTAATAGTCGGAAGTAGGAATGTTATCGCTTATTTTAGTACCAATACTTAGTCCAAATAAAAAAGTATTGGCATATCCGGTGAAAGGGGTGATGAATCTCCAGTAAATACCCGAAAAATGAAAGCGTTATATCGGATCTTGAGGTAGGGTTAATTAGCTACACTTTATTAAATTTCTCGGGAGGGGCAGCAAATGCAAAAAAAATTATTCAGTGCATTGTTTGTATTCATTACCATTATTTTATTGGTAGGTTGTATGGAAAGTAGTGACAGCAGTAACGACTCTGAAGAAGATGGTTTAACAACTATCACGACGGTACGTACACAGGATGATGGTACCGTTTACAAGGATGGTGAAGATGTTAACGACAATGTTGTAACAAGATGGGCAGAAGAGGAATTAGACATTAACTTTGAATACTTATGGACACGTCCAAATGATGAACAGTATAATCAACAAATTCGTTTAATGATGTCATCCAATGAGCCTTTACCAGATGTATTTCAAGTAACAGATACGCAATTAATAGCTGACTTGGTTGAGTCTGGAAAGGTTCAACCGATTGGAGAAGTGATTGATGAGCATGCTCCAGATCGCTTAAAAGATATTTTTAATGAGTTTTCTGATGCATTTAACCAGGCTACTATTGATGGCGAAAGATACGGGCTTCCAAGATTCTCTGGTGGTAACGGTACCGAATCATTAATGTGGGTACGTCAGGATTGGTTAGATAATCTTGGTCTTGAGGCACCGGAAACATTAGAAGAATTAGAAGCAGTTATGGATGCTTTTGTAAATGAAGACCCAGATGGTAATGGTGAAGATGATACCTTTGGTTTGTTACTGTCTGCTGGTGAAGTCGGCTTTGGTAGAACGAATATTGGTGATACTAGCCCAGTATTCGGTATGTATGGTGACTATGTTCCCGGACTCTGGTCAGAGGATGAAAACGGAGATCTTGTTTATGGTTCTATTCAAGAAAGTATGAAAGATGGCTTAGTTAAGATGAAAGAATGGATGGGCGAAGGATATATTTCTCAGGAACTGGCAATCGCTCCAGCTGACCAAGCACAAGAGATCTTCGTATCCGGCAAAGCTGGTTTAGCATTTGGCCCACCGTGGGCTTGGGATTGGCCGTTTGGGGAAACAAAAACGAATGACCCAGATGCCGTTATCAAGCCTTATCAACTACCTAGTGGTCCAGACGGTGAAATGGGCCGTAAAGGTGAATCTTTATTAACAGGATCATTTTTGTTTAGTTCAGAATTTGATGACTGGGATAAATTTTTTGAATATTGGGATGAGACATATGGATATATTTTAAATGATTCTGAGTACTTTGAAGATGGATTATTCGAAGGTTACGACTATATTATGGTTGATGGTGAGCCTGTCTACGATGCAAACGTAATCGAAGAAGAAACTGGTGAGGAAAAAATCGACCCGGGTCGTTATTTCTTGCCGACAAACGTTCCAACTTTCCCATATAAAATGTATGGCTTATTACAGGAGTTCCATGAAAACCCTGACAAAGAGCCATCTGGTGCGTATGAAACAGACTTAGCACAAAGAGATCCTGAATATATTGAAGCAGCAGCTATTATCAATCGGTCCAATGACATCCGTATAGAGAACAAATTTACAGGTGCACCTACAGAAACGATGGCTGACCAATGGTCTAACCTTGAGCAACTCGAATTAGAAATTTTTGCTGATATTGTCATGGGTAACGTGGAGGTCGATGCGTTCGATGATTTTGTTGAAGAATGGAAAGAACGTGGTGGAGATCAAATTACTGAAGAAGTAAATGAATGGTATGATCAAGTCCAAAGTGCGGAATAATTAGTGAAGCATCAGGTGTGAATTAAATACTTATCTTTATTTAATTCACACCTTCCTTCATTTATACAGATGATAAAGGAGGATATGAGATGGAGATGGAGGTTAAGAAAAAACAAAAGTGGAACATAAGGCGTAATTGGCCTTTACATATATTAATATTACCAGCCGTTATTGTAGCACTATTTTTCCAATATGCCCCGATGGGTGGTTTGATCATGGCATTTCAGGATTACAAACCATGGTTAGGCTTTTTTCAATCTGAATGGATTGGATTTGAACATTTTCATACCATCATGCAAACAGATCATGCACGTCGAGTCATATTAAATACATTAATTATTTCGGTGTTAAAATTGATCTTCGGATTAATTGTACCGATCGCGATTGCATTATTGTTAAATGAAGTGTACCACAATGTTTTCAAGAGAACGGTACAAACGGTTATTTATTTACCGTATTTTCTTTCATGGGTAATTCTCGGTGGTATATTACTAGATTTACTATCTCCGGAAGGAGGTTTATTTAATCAGTTTATTGGGATTTTTGGTATAGAGCCAATCTTTTTCCTGGGAGATAATACTTGGTTTGTACCTACAGTAATTATAACGGATTTATGGAAAGAAACAGGCTTTAACACGATCGTCTTCTTAGCAGCCATAACAGCAGTAAATCCTAATTTATATGAAGCAGCACATATAGATGGTGCGAATCGATGGAAACAAACGTTATATATTACATTACCAGCAATGATGCCAATTATTATTGTTGTTGGGACATTATCTCTTGGAAATATATTAAATGCAGGTTTTGATCAGATTTTTAACCTGTACAATCCGCTGGTTTATAAAACAGGAGATATCATTGATACGTACGTTTATCGACGAGCTTTAATTGATGGTGACTTCAGTTTCGGTACAGCGGTTGGTTTATTTAAATCTGTCATCAGCTTCTTCCTGATCGTCTTAGGTTATCGACTTGCTTATAAATATGCAAACTGGAGAATTTTCTAGGAGGTAATATCATGATATATAAAACTAAAGGCTATAGAATTTTCACCGCCTTCAACTATGTTTTTTTAGCATTCCTTGCATTTATTTGTGTCTTGCCACTCATTCATATATTAGCAGTTTCATTAAGTGGCAGTGCAGCAGCTTCTGGTAACATGGTATCGTTATGGCCAGTTGATTTTACATGGGATGCTTATGACAAAACGATGGGTAACGATAATTTTATCAGATCATTACTAATTGCTATACAGCGAACCGTCCTAGGTACGATTATTTCCATGGGGTTATTATTATGTGCCGCTTATGGCCTATCCAAGTATGATGAAGAGTTTAAAGGACGTAAATGGTATATGTGGTTTTTCGTATTTACGATGTTATTCAACGGTGGTATTGTACCAACCTATATTATTGTAACAGGCTTAGGCTTGGGGGATACAATTTGGTCATTAGTGTTACCAACAGCGATCAATGCATTTAACTTAATTCTTCTATTAAACTTTTTTCGTACATCCGTACCAAAGTCGTTGGAAGAATCCGCATTTATTGATGGTGCAGGCCACTTTACGATATTCTTAAAGATATACTTACCGATTTCTATTCCGGCGATTGCAACCGTTTCCTTGTTTACAATGGTATTTCACTGGAATCAATGGTTTGACGGATTGATTTATATGACTAATGAACGAAATTATCCACTTCAAACCTTCTTACAGTCCATCGTCGTTAAGAAAGACTTAAGTAATGTGACGGATGCTCAGGAATTGAAGAACATGTCTCAACGTACAGTAGAGTCAGCGCAAATTTTTATTTCAGCATTACCTATGTTAATTGTCTACCCGTTTATCCAGAAATATTTTGTGAAGGGTATCGTTTTAGGAGCGGAAAAAGAATGATTAATATTTTTAGGCAACCTTACTATATGGAAGTTATTAATTTTTAATAGATAGGAGAGGTTTCATGTTAAAAGTAGCGATCATTGGTACAGGAGCAATATGTCCATCTCATGTAAAGAGTTATCTACAATTTCCTAGTAAGTGTAAGATTGTTGCATTATGTGATATTTATCCAGAAAAAGCGGAAAAAATAAGACAAGACTTCAACCTAGATGCGAATGTATTTGACAATTATCAGGATCTAATTGACAAGGAAGAGGTCGATCTAATCTCTATTTGTACACCACCATATACTCATGCAGATATTGCGATAAACAGTTTGGACGCTGGAAAACATGTACTGGTTGAGAAACCGATGGCATCATCCCTAGAAGAATGTGATGCAATGGTTGAAGCCGGCAAACGGAATAACAAAATTCTATCGGTTGTCGCTCAAAATCGATTTACTACGCCGATGATGAAATTGAAGCATGTACTCGAAACAGAATTAATGGGTCCCATTCTCCATACACAAGTTGATTCTTTCTGGTGGAGAGGACATAGCTATTATGATTTATGGTGGCGAGGTACTTGGGAAAAAGAAGGCGGGGGCTGTACATTAAATCATGCCGTACATCATATTGATATTTTCCAATGGATGCGAGGCATGCCATCCGAAATAACGGCAGTAACAAGTAATACGGCTCATGACAATGCTGAAGTAGAGGACATTTCTATTGCAATTGGTCGTTATCAGGATGGGAGCTTAGCGCAAATCACTAGCTCTGTTGTTCATCACGGAGAAGAGCAGCAGTTGATCTTCCAAGGTAAGAAAGCACGTGTCTCCGTACCATGGAAGGTAAAGGCGTCAACTTCGAAGGAAAATGGCTTTCCGAATGATGATCCCGAACTCGAGCAGTTATTGACGGAAGCATTTAACAGTCAGCCAGATTTAGAGTATGAAGGACATCCAGGCCAGATCGAAAATGTACTTGATGCGATTATAGAAAACAAACCGGTATTGGTTGATGGCATACAAGGACGTCAAACTTTAGAATTGATTACAGCAATCTATGAATCTGCCAACTACCAGCGAACAGTGACATTACCATTAACGAAAGAGAGTCCTTTTTACACGAGAGAAGGTATTTTACAAAATGCGAAAAACTTCTATGAAAAAGGAGCATCCGTAGAGAATTTCTCAGATACGGAAATTACAACTGGTGGTAAGTACGAATAGAAAATTGGAATAAACAATAATAGCCCTTTGGACACATCCAAGGGCTGTTTTTTTATAGATGGTTGCTTTCTTGACCTTCCTATTAAAAGGTTTATTTAATGGGGGTTAAGGATGTGGAAAGATGTATATGAGGAGTTCAGCAAATTAACAAATTCAGAGCAGATGGCGTTATTTAATGCGATGAAAAAAGACCTGTTTCCAGAAGAACCAGATAAAATCACAAAATTACTCAAAAACATTCGTGAAGCCCGCTTCGTTTCTGGTTTGGGGTATGTTCATTGTGGAAGCACTTCTGTCAACCGGAACGGTAAATATCGTTCAAGACAACGCTATCTATGTAATGATTGTGGGAAATCTTTCAATGATATGACCAATACTCCGCTCTCCGACTCACGGTATCCTGAAGAATGGGTGAAGAAATATATTAAATTAATGGTAGAAGGCTACAAGCTGCCGAAAATCGCTAAACATCTTCAAATACACATTTCCACTGCATTTTATTGGGGGATAAAAAATCTTGAACGCATTAGGTGGTCTCGGATTTAATCAACTTCAAGGTATCGTTGAGAGTGACGAAACCTTTTTTCGTGAGTCTTTAAAAGGTTGCGAAGTCGTCGATAGAAAACCAAAGAACCGTGGCGAAAAAGACAAGAAAAGAGGGATTTCTAACTCTAAAATTGCCGTTATGGTAGCACAAGACCGCAACGGCAATCTAATCGCACGAAAAGCAGGAACTGGTCATTATGTACAGATACAGCAACGAACTACAAGAAGTTTGCTAAACTCAAAGAATTGATACACAAAACGGTTAATGAACGCCAATAACAACGTGTAAAGAAGGGCATGTATCACATTCAGCACGTAAATAACTCTCATAGCCGTTTAAAGGGGGGATGGAGCGTTTCCAGGGTGTGCAACTAAATACTTAAACAACTACCTCTATTGGTTCCGTTGGTTTGAAATAGGCAATGAAATAACATTTGATGAACGTGTCAAACAAATGCTTGTTTCTGCTTGTCGAAAGTAAAATCACATCACAGTAGAAATGTTGAAAAGTGCTTAACTATTATTAGACATATATTTATTGCTTCCAGGAAGTTTCTTGGTTTCATTCCAGGCTTTAATTGCTTCTTCTCGACTTTTTCCTTGATTTTTCGGGTCAGCAAAAAAGTCATGAATGAATTGATTGTATTCAAATTGAGGTGCAATGTTTTTCTTATACGAAGGGTCTTTTTTCCGTTCCTCTTCCTCATACCAAGCGTCTACAACATCACGATACGTTTTTCCAATATTGTTTTTAAAATAATTTTGGATATAGGTGGAAAAATGAAATTTCGGGATAACTGTCTTAAAAAACGCTCTAACATTTTGACTACAACGATGGTTTTCCGTAATAACTGTATCAAGACTTAAATCGACTTGTGGCTCTGACTTCCTATTTACTTTTGATTTTCTGATAGGTTTTTTTATCTCTCCTGTCCGAAGAAATATTTCAATCCTATCGGAAATCTCTATTTTTGAACCAGAAGCACTTATTCCATTTTCTCTGCAAAAAGATTGTAATTCTTCCTTTAACCAATAAAAATCTTTAAAAATCGCTACACTAATATCTTTCGTAAGATTAGGTCTCATAAATTATACCTCCATATTTACTTATTTTTATTATAGAACAAATGTTCCTTTTTTGGCAAAAATAACAACAATCAAGAATAACAAAGTTTGCGAAAACAGCCTTTTTTTATTTAGTTTTAACGACTATATTGGCTTAGAAACCTTAATGTGCTAACATTTGAATAAATAGTTTTGAAAGCGTTTTGATAACTGTTGTTTTAAGCAATTGTATTTCATTAAATAGAATAATAGGTGTGTACAACATCATATAAATGAATGGGTGGTGATACAAATGAATCGAAAAGAAGCTCAACGAAAAACTATTGAAACTTTAACAAAGGCAGGGTTATTTTTAACGGAAGTAGAAAAGCAACGAGTGGAAATTGCTGATTTTGGTCTAAATCGATTAGAGCAAGAAGGCTTACAGTTAATTACATATGAAAATAATTCCCACTATTGTGCTAAAGAACTTGTCTTGTTCCCAAATCAAACATGCCCTGAGCATAAGCATCCCCCGATTGGTCAAACAGAAGGGAAGCAAGAAACATTTCGCTGTCGGGCAGGTAAAGTTTATTTATATGTAGAAGGAGAACCGACGGAACCGATCCAAGCAACAATTCCGAAAGAAAGTGAAGCATATTATACCGTATTTCACGAGATTGAATTGAACCCAGGTGAACAATATACAATTCCACCGAATACGTTGCATTGGTTCCAAGCAACAGACCAAGGTGCAATTGTTTCCGAATTTTCTACTACTAGTCGAGATGAGTATGATATCTTTACTAATCCTGGAGTTAATCGAATATCTTAATATAATAGGAGGACAAAATGAAGCTAGCAAAAAATCAAAAATTATTGTTTATTGGAGATTCTGTAACTGATTGTGATCGTGCGAAACCAGAGGGGGAAGGATTATTTCAAGCGTTAGGAACTGGATATGTATCCAGTGTTGATTCATTTCTACAATCGACATACCCTGAATTAGGAATTCGTGTCGTAAATAAAGGGATATCTGGAAATAATGTTATAGACTTAAAGAATCGTTGGCAGGAAGACGTACTTGACCAAGCCCCGGACTGGTTAGTCATCATGATCGGTATAAATGATGTGTGGCGCCAATTCGATTCTCCCTTTATTCCAGATCGACATGTTTATATCGATGAATATGAGAAAACATATCGGGAGCTAGTCGAGAAAACAAAATCAGAAGTAAAACAATTAGTGCTGATGACACCTTTTTATATCGAACCTAACCCCAACGATCCAATGCGTTATAAGATGGATGAGTATGGTAAATTGGTTAAGCAAATTGCGATAGAACACGATACATTATTTGTTGATACACAAAAAGCATTTAACACCGTTTTAGAGAAAATCTATCCGGCTGCAATTGCATGGGATCGAGTTCATCCCAATCACACAGGCCATACCGTTTTAGCAAAAGCTTTCTTAAATACGATAGATTTTAACTGGCGAAAACAATAAGGGTAACTAAACTAGTCTAGTTTCACTTGCTGTTCGTTCTATTGAGTAATTATTGGATATCAAGGGAAGAGAAGCGAATATCCCGCGGAAGCGGAGCGCTTATCCCTGGAAGCGAAATCCTGTTCCGGGGAAAAAGCATTCCCTTCCGAGGAAAAGGGCTCCTGTTCCCTGGATAAGTGAATATATCCAGGGAAGAGAAGCGAATATCTCCGGAAGCGGAGCACTTATCCCCGGAAGCGAAATCCTGTTCCGAGGAAAAACCATTCCCTTCCGAGGAAAAGGGCTCCTGTTCCCTGGATAAGTGAATATATCCAGGGAAGAGAAGCGAATATCTCCGGAAGCGGAGCACTTATCCCCGGAAGCGAAATCCTGTTCCGAGGAAAAAGCATTCCCTTGCCTGAATAAATAATAATTTTGAGGTTGTTTTATCTTTATTATATTACTCATAACCGCTTATTGATCCATTGCATAACATTATCCAGTGCTAAATCTCGATAGTGGGCTTGTAACGGATGATGGAATCCATCATTAAACGTAACGAAATGCTTATCCGGTATCGAAACGGAATGGAAAAAATCTTGAATAAAACGAGGATGTATGATCGGATCTTTTTGATCGTAGACAAATAGAACTGGGAATTGGAATAAGGCTGCTTCTGCTATCGCATCAACTCCATTTTGAATTAACTCAAATAGCCAACGTGGCGTATATTGCGACGTCATTAATGGGTCTTTTTTTAGTTCTTTTTTCTTTGGTAGATACGGTTCTAAGGATGTTATTGCTCTGAAAATCCTTTCCCACTTATTAGGACGTATCGATAGGTTCGGTAATACACTAGAAGCAACTGCAAGGATTTTCTTGCTAAAAGAAGGCAGCTCAAAACGCAATGCTAATGCAGGTGAAGATAGGATTACACCATTTGTCTCATATGCGTAAATTTGACTGTACCGAATCACAATTAAACCACCTAAGCTGTGGCCGAATAAAAAAATGGGCATATGTTGAAACTGGGCGGATACCCACTCAACGAGCGTATGCAAGTCGTCTATATATTCCTGGAATGTATTGATGTGCCCTCGAGCTCCTTCTGATTGTCCGAAACCTCGTAAGTCAGGGGCAACTACAGCAATTTCATGGTTGACACATTGGGCGGTAATCGGCTGATATCTGCCAGAATGTTCACCGGCTCCATGCACAATAATAATGACTGCCTTTGGATGAGAAGGTGTCCAAGTTTGATAAAAAAGGTTAATGCCATCTTTTGATTGGATATAATTGCTCGAATACATGATATACCTCCACTTTAGCTTTATCACTGGTAAGCCCGCTGATGTAAGTCTCAACTATAAGATAAATGTCATCACTCCATATAGAACGGCAGAAATAGCAAGTGCGATTAAAGCAGGAACTAATTTATACCTAGCGTATTGCATCGCATTAATGTTCAACAATCCAGCAATCGTATTATTGTTGTCACTTAGCGGTGATGCGATTGAACCAAATGATCCGCTTGCAAATACCGCTCCTATTACTAAAGGTAAGGATGCATCAGCAGCCTGTGCCAGAGAGACCCCAAGTGGCATTAAAATACCCCATGTTCCCCAGGAAGAGCCAATAAAATAGGACACAAACGAACCAATTAAAAACATGACAGGTGGAATCAACATAGCTGGTACCCAATCTACATTGTTGGTAACAAACGTTGAAAAACCGAGATCTTCCGTAACAGAAGATAACCCCCATACAACAGCTAATAAAAGGATGACAGACATAAGATTATTTCCAGCCTCAATAAACTCATGTATAGTGTTTTTTAACGAGTTTTTTTGAATGATTTGCATGATGACCGTTATTAATAAGGTAATAAATAATGCCACCACCATTGCCTGTAAGACATCGGCTTCGATAAAGGCCTGGAAAAATCCATATCCTTGTTGATTACCATCCCACCAGGTCAGGAACAAAGTTAAGATAATCACTAATGATACGGGAATGATTAAATTCCATGGTTTTGCTTCGATATCATCGGCAGAGGTGTTGTCTTCATCTTTAATTCGTTCAGGGTCACGTTCATCTTGATCAATTTCTTTTGGGTGGCGGAATATTACAAATAACGTCCCGATAACAATCATTGAAATGGCAAAAAAATTAAACGGAATACTGCGGATAAACATAGAATAAGGATCAGCTTCAATTCCTTGATTTTGCAAACCCATTTCGATAACGGAAACCATATAACCAACAAAAGCTGTAGCAATCGGGATTAACACAATAACGGGTTGTGTACTTGTCTCAATCATAAAGGCAAGTTCTTTGCGAGTCATGTTAATTTTTTGTAATAATGCTTTCATAATCGGTGCCACTGTTACAATCCGGAAACTAGGAGCACTAAATGTACCAAGTGTCGAAGCCCACGTTAGCAAAATGGCTTCTCGCTTTGTATTAATTTTCTCAGAAGTCAATCCAACAAATCCTTTGATACCACCTGAAGCCTTCATAATCCCAACAAGACCAGAAAACATATATAAGAAAATGATGATCTTTAAATTATTAATATCTGTTAAGCTGTCTACGATATATTGTGCTGCTTGTTCGATACCACCTATTAGAGACGGTTCAACGAAATAAGCCCCAACGATCAGCCCTAGTGTTAATCCTGGGAATACTTGTTTTGTTTTTATCGCTGTCACGATCACAACGATAAACGGAATAATGGCAATCCAACTACCTTCCATTTGTGTAGCTCCTTTGATAACAAACTGATGCTTATAGCTTGTATTAAAATGATAAAACTATACTTTGTTAAAAAGGTAAAATGGGGAGTGATTGTCCGGCTGAATAGGTAGAAAAGCTAGATACTTCAACATTGACAGCATCATAGATGAGCATGTTAAATAAAAATAAGAAAACCAGCCGTTTCATGATTGAAAGGCTGGTTTTTTGTTCACATTTTTATAAAAAATTTACTGTTGCTGTTGCAACCTTTGCTCTACTTGCTGACAAACGTCATTCGCGTTAAGTCCTTGAGCACTAATTACTGAACCTTGAATCGCAGTGTCTTGCATCCCCATCACATTTTGATCTTGGCCAGAAACAACGCAGCAATCACAGCCATTAGCATCTTGTTCTTGTCTTAATGTGATGACTTCATGTCCATTTTCCTGTAATTGTTGTTGTACTGCTGTTAAGGATTCCTCTACTCCAATACGCGCCATTTTATCTTCCTCCTTAAATTAACATCATCTTTTAATATTTTTTTCATTTTCACTTCATACATAGTCATATTTTTTACTACTTTTATCGTTTTATTCCTCAAATTTTTTTACTTGTTAAATACCTTCTTGCATGAAAACAAGAGCGATGCAAAAAATAACGATGAGGTGATCATTATGAAAAGCAAGCGAAAAAAGAGCTTTCATATGCCTAACCCGGCAAACCAGGATGGAGAAATAGGGATCAGAAAAGACGTAGATCCCGCTCATCTTGAAGATTCACGTGAGCGCTATGCAGGAGACTCTGTTGACGCACATAAAGAATTGGAAGAAGCGAATGAATATGTTGCTAACAAAGAAATTGAACAAGTAAGAAATAATTCGTAACCTTGAATAAAACAGAAAAAGGATGATTAGTATGAAAGAGAAAAAATCACAAAAAAGAGTAGAGATTGAACAAGAGTCAATACCTGAAATTAATCATGAAACTCATCATCCTGACAGGGATGAAACAAGACTACAACAAGCCTCGAAGGAACCTGGTAATGATTATTTAAATACGGAAACAGGTGGACAAGGTGAAAAATAAAAGACAATCAAACCATACCGATGACAAAATAAAAAATCAGGAAGATCATGAATTTTCGGAAGAACTATCGGATGGTGGAGAAAGAAATGAAATGGTGAGAAGACAAACTGGCAGAAATTGTGGTGGTCTATAATCCATTTGTGGCTAACTTTCGATTCTGGAAGGTTAGCCACTTAATAATTTATGCTCCTTTTACATTTTTCCTTTTTTTAAAGTACCAAAATCGTATATAATAGAATTACACTTTAAAACGTTTTCATGTTTGGCTACGTAATATAAAAGGAGTTGGACATATGAATCAGTTAGATCGATTGTTTAACCAATTTTATGATAATGCATTAGAAGAAACGGTTAAAGCGGTTGGCCCCATCGAACGAAAACTATCTTTAAAAAGTAGTTTAGTAGAGTTATTAGGTGACTTCTCTTATCTAGACGAAACGCAAGTGGAGATGAAACCTACTGTTAAGGAAACGAAAGAATTTGATGACTATACAAGAGAATTGATTTCCTTACCAGTTACAGAATTAATCCACATACCAGTCTATGTCTTGACACCCAAAAATGAACAACAAACCTATCCTTCGGTTTTAGCACTTCATGGTCATGGCTATGGTGTTAACGAAGCAGTTGGACTGACTAAAAGTGGAGAAGAAGAACAAGGAGAGCCAGGTATTCATAAGCAATTTGCAGTAGAGTTGGTAAAACGTGGATTAAAAGTGTTCGCTCCAGAAGTAATGGGATTTGGCGATCGGCGGCTCACTCGAGATAAGGCTGCTGGCAATATTAATTCATGTGAAGCAATGGCAACAAACCTGTTGATGGAAGGGAAAACTCTTGCAGGTTTACGAATTTGGGAGGCACGTCGTATGTTAGATTATATCGAAGCCTGTTCTGACGTAAATACTGCACGAATAGGAATGATGGGTTTTTCTGGTGGGGCAGTCATTACGACATATACAGCTGCCCTAGATCTCCGCGTAAGTGCAACTGTCTTAACTGGATTCCCGAATACTTTTAAGGGAAGCATTATGGCGATGCATCATTGTATTGATAATTATATACCGGGCATATTGAATTATGCGGAATTGCCGGAATGGATATCATTAATCTCACCAAGAAGTTTGTTTATTGAATCAGGGGAAAAAGACCCGATTTTCCCCAATAA
Source organism: Gracilibacillus saliphilus (assembly GCF_010994085.1). Classification (NCBI taxonomy): domain Bacteria; kingdom Bacillati; phylum Bacillota; class Bacilli; order Caryophanales; family Bacillaceae; genus Gracilibacillus; species Gracilibacillus saliphilus. The sequence goes on from NZ_WJEB01000001.1 coordinate 149,523, forward strand.
ATTTGTAAAAGAGGCAATTGTTGAAATTGAGAAATACTATCATAATCGCCCTGAAAAATTCGCTTATGATATTTTTCCGGGAGGACATGAAATTAGTGGAAGAAAGTCGTATGGTTGGTTGATAGATCAGTTGTTTCTCCATTGAGAGAAGTTCACTTTATGATGAAATCTAAATACGATGGAAACTTTATGTAAAATTCTTGTTTGCGATTTCAGTTTCTCATGAATGTGATATACTCATAATTAAAGACAGAATGGTAGCAGGGGGAGAAGTTGCGCGATGAAAAAATTATGGGAAACTTTGAAAACGATGTCTTTTAAAGAAGCAGTAGATTATATTTGGGAATATTATAAGATCCACATAATCGGGATTGTATTAGGAGTAGCTTTTCTAGTATCCATTTTATCGACTATTTTTGGGGAGAAAGAGGAAACCTATGAAGTGATGGTTGTCAGCCAAATACCGTATGATATTACGGAGCAATTCTCCAATCAAGTCAATGAGAAATACTTTGATGAATTCCAAGTAGCAGTTAATAATATAACTTCTGGAGGCGAATCTATTGCGGATTTGTCCTATGCAGATATTCAAAAGTTTTGGGCTAATATTGGGGCTAATATGGTGGATATTATTGTAACGAATGAAACGATAGCGGAACAAATGGTAGAACAGGAAGGAATATTAGAAGTAGACGAAGTGGTTGACGAATCATTATTGGAGCAGAATGGTGTGGAATTATATCAGTTCGGAACAGAATCGATATATGGGATAGATACGAATCAATTAGATGTTTTTGATGATATCGAGCCTTTCCAGGATAAGGTTTTAATCATCCCCATTAATTCAGAAAACCATGACAAAACCACACAATTTTTAGAAACGTTATTAGAATCCTAACCAAGAAATCGACAAGAACAACTTGTCGATTTCTCATTAGATAATGGGAGCGAATATCAGTTCCGTTATTTGTTACAAAAGTGCCGTTTTCAGCGTGTTAACCGACATCTATTCCGCTATTCATCGAAAATAACGCTTATTTTGATCAAAAGTAACCGAATAACGGATTAAATGTCCGCTCCATAAAACGTTAGTGTCACCCGATTCGTATGCTACGTGATCCAAGCTGTAGAAATCAACAGCAAATTCATTAGTTTGAGTTTTAGCTATGAATAGTTGCTTGTTATCTTATATTTTATAAGTTAGAAGGTGTGTTTACAATGAAAAAAGCCATTTATGTAATGGATCAGCGTTCGTTTGATCTAGTATATCCAAAGTTTGTACGAGAAGAAATTGAGCAATTGGTTGACATAGTAGCAGAGCCTATCAATAAAGAACAAGTGCTGGATGATTTAACAGTACTTAAAGAGGTGGAGATATTACTAACTGGCTGGGGCTGTCCAGAGTTAGATGAAAGATTACTAGAACATGCACCAAATTTGAAAGCAGTGTTATATGCAGCTGGCTCGATTAAAACCGTCGCTACAGATGCAGCCTGGGAAAGAGGTATTCTATTTACAACAGCAGTTTCGGCAAATGGACAACCAGTAGCAGAATTTACCTTATCACAAATTCTATTTTGTTTAAAAAACGGTTGGCAATTTGTACGAGGTATTGAGGCTACCCATCAATATCCAGCAAAACCTTTTGCCATAAAAGGTGCATACCGGAGTGTTGTCGGATTAATATCTTTAAGTACAGTTGGGAGACATACTGTAGAATTATTAAAACCATTTGAAATAGATATTTTAGCTTACGATCCATTTGTTTCAGAGGAAGAAGCCAATCAATTAGGGGTAAAACTGTGTTCACTGGAAGATATTTTTCTAAAAGCAGATGTTGTTTCTCTTCACACGCCGTTGTTAGAGGAAACAATTGGTATGATTACGGCTAATCATTTCAGCGTGATGAAGAAAGGAGCTAGCTTCATTAATACTGCTAGAGGAGCAGTTGTCCGTGAGAAAGAAATGATCGATGTTTTACAACATAGAACAGACATTACCGCAGTATTGGATGTAACGGATCCTGAACCTCCCGAGCAAGGCTCTCCGTTATACCAAATGCAAAATGTTGTGTTAACACCTCACTTGGCTGGAAGTGAAGGAGAGGAATGTGGCAGAATGGGTGCCTATATGTTAGAGGAATTAAAGCGATATATCAACGAAGAGCCGCTCCAATGGTCCGTATCTAAGCAGCAATTTCAAAAAATGGCTTAAGAAAGGGGATTTAACATGAAAATAGGTTTATGCTCGGTAACATTTCGTGATAAAAGTCCAGAACAAATTGTAGATTTAGCGATGGAAGTTTCGTTAGACGGGATTGAATGGGGGGGAGATGTCCATGTTCCACCTAGAGATTACGAGCATGCAGAAAAAGTAGGTAAGATCACGAGATCACGAGGCTTAGAGGTAAGTTCCTACGGTTCTTACTATCGGCTAGCAGACCATACTGGTAATGAATATGATTTTACCACAATTCTGGAGACTGCAAAGAAATTACAAGCGCCGGCAATTCGTGTTTGGGCAGGTATGAAAGGAAGTAACGAGGCAAATGATCATGATCGTAAAAAAGTAGTCGAGGATGCTAGAAGGGTAGCAGATTTAGCCTCAGATGAAGGGATTACTGTGCATTTGGAATATCATGATCATACGTTAACCGATACAAAAGAAAGTGCCAGACGACTAATGGAAGAGATCAATCATCCTAACCTTTTCCTATATTGGCAGCCTGCTAATAATGTCTCCGTACCAGAACGGTTAGCGAGTATCGATTTAGTGAAGGAGTGGATAACGAATGTCCATATTTTTCACTGGCATTCTTTCGAGGACCGTTTGGAGCTTATAAGTGGTGAAGGAGAATGGCAACAATATTTGAAAGCAATCCAGCAAGATGGACACGATCGCTACGTATTAATGGAATTTGTCAAAGATGATGATGAAGCACAATTTTTGAAAGATGCTCAAACATTGCATATGTTAAGAGATACCATATATAAAACAACCTGATAACGAATATCAGGTTGTTTCTCTTTTGATTAAGGTTGTATCGATATACACTTTCTTGCAAATTTGCCGATCATCTCGCAACCGTTCCATCATCAAATCTACCGCAGTTTTCCCCATTAACTCTTTTTCAATCCGAACACTTGTGAGTGCTGGATAAACATATTTCGAAACGCTAATATCATTAATACCTATTAAGCTGATATGATCAGGTATCTCGATTTTGGCTTCATTTACTGCTTTCAGTGCACCAATAGCTAGCGGATCGTTAGCAGCGACAAAACCAATCTTATTTTCCAATGGATTTTCTAAAAATTGATTCATTAAATCATACCCACTGCCAACATTAAAATGATCTAATAATATCAGCCTTTCATCTAATAACTCTTTTTCCTTCAAATATTCTCGAAAGTAATGTTCACGAATATCTTGGACAGGATCGGCCGTCCCTTGTAATGTTTCCTTCCCACCTATAAAGCCAATCTGCTTGAAATGAAGCGTTAAAAAATGATCTACTGCTTGTCTGATCACGCTGCGAAAATCAGTCAGTACCGCGTCACAACCAGTATGTTCAATGTCAGAATCGACCAAGACAATATGTTGCGTTAGCTGTTTGAATTGGTCAATTTGTTTTTTACTAAAACGACCGACCGCAAGAATGCCGTCTATATCTTTCGGAATATCCGCTAATTCATATACCGTATATTTTAATAAGTGAAGATGATGCTGATTGGCTTGCTCTTCAATGCCATGACGGATCCCCATGTAATATAAATCGGTAAGTTCTTCAGCTTCTGTTACCCAATGTACAAATGCGATTCTTCTCGTTAATTTTTTCCGGGTTGCTTTCTTCTGATAAGAAAGGGATTCTGCGATTTCAAAAATCTTTTTTTTCGTCTCATCACCTACTGAGAGCTTCGGATCGTAATTTAACACTCGCGATACTGTTGCGATCGAAACACCAGCTTTTTCGGCAATTTCTTTAATGGTTGCCATACTATTCACTACCTTTAAGTAAAATAAGTAAAATTTAACTTGACTAGTTTTACTAATTATTTTATTATACTAGCTAAGAAAACACAATCTTTTGTTACAGAATGTATACGATTTCAGAATGAGGAGGGTTTTGATGTTAAACAAATCAAAGTTAGAATACACAGCGCCACAGAATGGTTATCCGGAATGGAATAATAATCCCGATATATTTCAATTAAACCGGATGCCACAGCATGCCATAGCGATTCCTTATCAAAGTCGCAAACAAGCTTTGGCACAACAAGAACAGCAGTCACATTATTATCAAAATCTAAATGGCAAATGGTATTTTCACTTTTCGGAAAATCCAGACAAAAGAATAAAGGATTTTTACCAGACAGATTATGATGTTTCCAATTGGGATAAGATTCAGGTACCTGCACATTGGCAATTAAAAGGATACGATTATCCTCAATATGTCAATACAAGATATCCTTGGATTGAACATGATGACATTAAAGCACCCTTTGCTCCAACCAATTATAATCCAGTAGGTCAATACGTGACAACCTTTGAGGTGCCTGAAAAGTGGGCTGACCAACCGGTTGTGTTACATTTTGCAGGAGTTGAAGCTGCTTTTTATGTGTGGTTAAATGGAGAGCTAGTAGGTTATAGTGAGGATACATTTACACCAGCTGAATTTAATCTGACTCCGTATTTACAAGCAGGAGAAAATAAATTAGCGGTGGAAGTATATCGTTGGGCAGATGCAAGTTGGTTAGAGGATCAGGATTTTTGGCGTATGAGTGGAATTTTTCGTGATGTTTATTTATATGCTTTACCGGACATTCACTTATATGACCATCGTGTCCGCACTACTTTTGATCAAGACTATGAGAACGCAGAATTGGAAGTGCAAGCACAACTAATCAACTATCATCTAAAACCCTTCTCTGCCAGTCATCTAGAAGTAGAATTATTAACGGATGAGCACGAAGTCGTTACCAAACAGTCAGTTGAACTTGATATTACCGATAAAGAAAAAGCAGAAGTAACGACGAAAACAACGATACCAAATCCTAAAAAATGGAGTGCTGAAGACCCATATTTATACACACTTGTTTTTACATTAACAGGTGACAATGATGAGGTTGTTGAGGTATTTGCAACAAAAGTAGGATTCCGTCAGTTTGAACTGATCGACAATATTATGCATATAAATGGAAAACGGATTATCTTCAAAGGGGTTAACCGTCATGAATTTACAGCAGACAGAGGACGAGCTGTAACCGAACAAGATATGATTGATGATATTGTCTTGATGAAGCAGCATAATATTAATGCGGTTCGAACTTCCCATTATCCGAACCATCCGAAGTGGTATGATTTATGTGATCAGTATGGTTTGTACGTGATTGACGAAACCAACTTGGAAACCCATGGTACCTGGCGTTATGGTCAGGAAACATTGGAGGATGCTTTACCTGGAAGTAAACCAGAATGGACTGCCAATGTTTTAGACCGTTGTAAATCTATGTATGAACGTGATAAAAATCATGCCTCTATTGTAATTTGGTCTCTTGGGAATGAGTCATTTGGTGGAGATAACTTCTTGAAAATGCATGATTATTTTAAAAATGAGGATCCGACTCGCCTTGTCCATTATGAAGGAGTATTCCATTACCGTCGATCTGATGATGCATCGGATATGGAAACTACCATGTACCGTAGCCCACAGGAGTTAGAATTTTACGCAAATCAGCCAGGAGAGAAAAAGCCGTATATTTTGTGTGAATACAGTCATTCGATGGGGAACTCCACAGGAAACCTCCATAAATATACAGAGCTTTTTGATCAATATCCTTCCTTGCAGGGTGGCTTTATTTGGGATTGGAAAGATCAAGCATTAAGGCATCAGACGAAAGATGGAACGGAATTTCTTGCTTATGGCGGTGACTTTGGTGAATCCCCACATGATGGTAATTTCGCCGGTGATGGCTTGATTTTTGCTGATGGTACTGTTTCGCCAAAACTGCTAGAAACAAAAGCTTGTTATCGTAATATTGATTTCGAAGCTATTAATATGAAGACTGGTGAATTTAAAGTAGTAAATAAAAATCTTTTCCAACGTTTAAACGATTATAAATTAGTTTGGACTGTAGAAGAGAACGGAGAAGTAATAGAGTCTGGCATTCACCCGTTAGATGCGGAACCAGGCAGTGAACAAATTATAAAATTAGCCTATCAAAGCGAACAATTTCAGCCGACAAAAGAGCAAATTGTTACATTACAAGTAATTTATGAGCATCCACCATTCTGGGCAGAAACAGATCATGAGGTGGCTTTTGAGCAATTTATAGTCCCTACTGCTTCAAATAAAGAACCAGTCAGTGGCAAAGTGCATATCGAAGAGGATGCTCATGTTTATCGAATGGCGGGTGAATCATTTACAGTTACGTTTGAAAAGAAATCAGGCTCATTGTCCTCCTATCAAGTGAAGGATAAGGAGTTTATTAAACAGCCATTAGCACCGAATTACTGGCGAGCAATGACTGATAATGATCGTGGTGCAAAGGTAGATCAAACAAGTGGTGAATGGCGTAAAGCTAGTTTGGAAAGACAATTGGTTGATTTCAAGGTTCATGACAGTGAAAAGCAGATCGTGGTTGAAGCAAGTTATCGCTTGCCAACATCCACTATTTCGATGGTTAACTTAACCTATACGGTAGATACAACGGGAGAGGTTGAAGTAGAGCAGCAATTACTTCCTGGAGAAAGGTCAGCGGATATACCGGAGATCGGCATGCGCTTTGAAATGGGTGCTACTTTTGAGAATCTGACTTGGTATGGTAAAGGACCACATGAAACGTATTGGGATCGTAAAAAAAGCGGTAAAGTTGCCATTCATAATGGTAAAGTAAACGAACAATTGCAGCCATATTTAAAACCACAGGAAAGCGGAAATAAGTGTGGTGTCCGTTGGTTGGAGCTTTCCGATGGAGAAGGTAATGGTCTGAAGATAACGGGAGACCCTACCGTTGAAGTAAATGCTCTTTCCTATACACCATTTGAATTAGAAGAAGCTAGTCATCATTATAAATTGCCAGAATCAGATAAAGTTTCTGTTCGTATTAATGGCTGGCAAATGGGTGTTGGAGGAGATGATAGCTGGGGTCAACAGGTTCATCCAGAATATCGATTGCATTCGAATCGCTCTTATCGTTATCAATTCACATTAAAAGGTTTTTCCAGATAACTTTGTATTTGTGGACAAATAAGCGTATAATAGAGGTATCACCCATGAAAGGGAGTGCCGTATGGCTTATTTTAATAACCAGAAAGAACCTGTCCAAAATGTTGAGACGAATGTTTGGTCCTGCGTAAGTGATGATTGTCAAGGCTGGATGCGTGAGAATTATTCATTTGAAAAAGAACCTGCATGTCCAATCTGTAAATCAGAAATGAAGAAGGAAGTAAGAGTAATTCCGGAAATGAAATAATAGATGAGAAGCTACTCCCTGATCAGGGAGTAGCTTTTTCATAATCTAGATAGGTTTAAGAAGCATTTCTTGGTTGAATGATCTCCACTTGGGTGACATTGCCTTGCATAGGAAAAGACTCTAAGATTGGGCCGTCTAACGTGACGGAAATATAATCTCCATTATTTAGGTTTAGGTCTTTTCTATGATCATAAGGAATGGTTAATAGGTTGAATCCACTTATTTTACGGAAGTAATCTTCATAATTCTCTTCTTCAGATTCTTGCGATTCTTTATTTTCTTCTGCAATAGTTATTTTTCTATAGTATGTTTGAAAGTACTTATCCATATAATAGAAATACTCCTCTTCATCATCAGCTTCCAATTTTTCTCGCATGTCTATATAACCAAAGTAGAAGTATCCTGTAATTGGCTCTGCATCTAGATCTTGATTGGAATTTTGATTGTCTGCATTTCTTGAAGGTGAGGTATTTTCAGGTTCTGTTGTGTTAAATTCTAAAACAAAAACCACCACGATAGAGCATAATAGAAAGATAGGAATAAGAATAAATAGAATTTTACGCATTAAATCTCCTTCTTTGTTTAAGAACTTTGAATATATAGGACTTTCACTGAATCTAATGTTGCACCTAAGTTAAAACCTGATTTTGATAAGCAGCTGAGTGCACTACAATTATCTTATTAGTTGTGTTATCTAAAATAGGCGCATCACTTTGATCTCCATATGCATAGTGCCAATTGGTTCCAGTTTAAGTGAAGAGCATCATCATAATTTTACTATGGGATTCTAAAATAAGAATTATTAGGTTTAATAGTTCTTCATTATAATATAACAATACTTTCATAATAATGGAAATAAATAGTTATTGAATTAATGCTTAGAATTAGTTATGTTTTATTTCTAGCTTGACAGAAAGGGCAATAAAAAGCTAAAAATAGAGTATAGAATGTTTTGTTGGTTCGGACATTTTAACTAGATAAAGAGGCAGAGGGATAAAATTATGAAGTTGACGATACGAGAGATTGCAAAAATGGCAGGGGTTTCACCAGGAACAGTGTCAAAAGTAATTAACCAAACTGGTAGCATTAGCCCAAACACGATTCAAAAAGTAAAGAAAGTCATAGAAGATACAGGATATCAACCAAGTTTTTCAGCAAAAGCTCTAGCAACAAAGAAATCGAATATGATTGGCCTTATATATGCTGGGGAAGTTCATGTTGAATTCAACCATCCTTTTTTTAACCAGGTTATTAATGCCTTCAAAAACACGGTAGGACAGCTGGGCTACGATATTCTTGTTTTTTCAAACCAATCGTTTAATATTGGGAAAGAAGACTATGTAGCTCGAGCAAAGCACTACCAATTAGATGGCTGTTTAATTATTGCAGGGGAGCATATCGAGGAAGCAATTTATCAATTAGATCAAAGTGATATACCGACAGTGGCTGTCGATTTAGAATTATCTGGCGAGCATTCCAGTTATGTGATGACGGACAATGAAAAAATTTCAAGACAGGTTGTTGAGTATTTTTATTTGAATGGCATTCGAAAATTAGCATTTATTGGTGGACAAGAAGATTCGATAATCTCCAATGTACGGAAAGCGTCGTATGAACAATCCATGAAAGATTTTGGAATGGACTTGCGTGATCAATGGATTAAATACGGAAACTTTTTTGAAGAGAGCGGCTATGAAAAAATGAAGGAAATCTTAGAAGAGGGAAGTATACCTGAGGCGGTTTATGCTGTGTCCGATATGATGGCATTAGGAGCTTTGAAAGCGATTAAAGAAGCAGGCTTATCGGTTCCTAAAGACATCAAAATAATTGGTTGTGATGACATTGAGGCATGTAGATACAGTGATCCAACTTTGGCAACAGTAAAGCAGGACCAAATGAAGATAGGAAAACTGGCAGCTAATATGTTGCATGACTTAATAAATGAGAGGAAAGTACAGAAATCTGTATATGTTGACCCGGAATTAATTATCAGAGATTCCGGACAAATTTAAATCAGCTATTTCTCATTGAGGACGTTTATTATTTTAGAAAACGGCTATAATGTTAACACAATATTCTAAAATAATAGGAGAAATGGGTGATGAGATGAACCAGACGGAAACGATGCTGTTTCGCATTCTACATGTATTTGCTTCGTTTTTGGCATTACAGTTATTATGGTTTTTCTTCTCATTAGGGATTGTTACCGTTATTCCCGCAACTGTTGCTATGTATGCTGTTGTCTTGGAATGGTCGAAACATGGGATAGATATAACAGGGGTATGGAAGACGTTTTATCAAGCATTTAAACTGAATTTTAGAAATACGCTATTTCTGGGAATTAATGTTGGTGTGATTGCGATTATCTTTAATTTAAATGCAAGTATTCTTCCGACATTTAACGGATTGCTGCATTTTGTTATGCAAGTGATATGGTTGTTTGCAGCAAGTATTTTCATTCTCACCTTAATAGCAATGCTTCCATTAATCGTGACATCTCATTTAAAAGGCTTAAAGTTATGGAAACACGCTTGGATTGCTTCGATTACCATATTGCCTGATATATTATTAATTGGAGGCATAGGCGCCATTTTTGTAATTGTAGGATTATATTTTCCTATGGCAATTATTGCAGGTGTGAGTCTTTTTGCATTTATTCACATTAATATATGGCAAAAAGCTGTCAAAAAATTACCGCAAGACTTTTTGGATCAGTGTTTATTAAAATATCGTTATCGATAACTGCTTCTTAGGTTGAGGAGCAGTTTTATTTATATAGTAAAGTATTAATAGAGAGCTCTATCTTGTAAGTACAGAAAGTATAAAATTAGTGTAATGACTATATTAAACGAAGTAGCCATCTTGAAATGTTTGATGTATTTTCGCAACGCTCCGACTAATTACTTCGCTTTCCGCAATGCCCTAGAATTGCGACCAGATCATGCAGAAGTTGTTACCATATCTTAATTGTTAATCATAACCATAAATTTACCTGTAAAGGAAACCGTTTTCTTTATAAAAATAATTTACTAAGAATTATTTCAAAAAACTGTTGATTTTGCAATATCCAAGTAATATAATGAGTTAAGAAAGCGGATACATTTTGCTGCAGCGTAATAATGTATTTATTTTTTTCTCTTTTAAGGAAACCGTTTTCTTTTAGAGTAATCCTAGTATTCTTAGGGTAGAACAGTCTGATTTATATTATTTCTTGTTGTTAGATTTAAGTTTAAAAATATGGGGGTTAGAATCATGAAAAAATGGTTGATGTTAGTTGTGTTCTCGTCGTTAGTATTCGCTTTAGTTGCTTGTAGTGATGACAATGAGAGTGCCGGTAGTGATGACGGTGGTGGCAACGATAGTGGTGACAATGGTGAAACTGTTTCATTAGATTTTTGGATCTTTGGAAGTACAGGTTATGGTGAGTTAGTAGACGAATACATGGAAGAAAATCCTAATGTTGAAATCACGATTAACGAAGGTGAAATGGAAGATATGCACAACAATTTGTTTACTTCTATTTCAGCTGGAAGTGGTGCACCAGATATTGCTCAGATTGAAATTAGTGCAATTGAAAAATTTTTAGATGCACAAGATCAATTCTATAATTTAAATGACTATGGAGCTGAGGATGTCGCTGGCAATTTTCTTGATTGGAAGTGGGCACAGGCTCAGAATGTCGATGGATCATTTCAAATTGGATTACCAACAGATATTGGACCAACCACTATGTTTTATCGCACAGATGTAATGGAAGAAGCTGGACTTCCAACAGATCGCGAAGAACTTGCTGGAGAGATTGATACATGGGATGCATACTATGAGGCAGCTAAAACTGTCAAAGCGGAAACCGGTAAACCTATAGCAGATGCTCCGCAGCTTGTCTTCAATGCGCTTAGGGACCAGCAAGATCAGCAATATTTTAATGAAGATGATGAATTGATCATCGAAGATACTGTGAAAGAAGCTTATGATTATACTACTAAAATGATTCAAGAAGATTTAATTGGCCAAAATGAACTTTGGACTCCTGAATGGGGAAATGCAATGGCTGAAGGTAGCTATGCTACAATGCCTGGTGCTCCGGGTTGGATGGTAGCAAACGTGAAAGGTAATGCTCCAGATGCAGGTGGCAATTGGGATATCGCAAATATACCGGAAGGGGCAGGTAACTGGGGAGGTTCGTTCTTAACGGTTCCAGCAGAATCCGAGTACCCACAGGAAGCATTTGATTTTATTGCTTGGTTAACAGCACCAGAACAACAATTGAGATCATTTGAAATTGCTGGATTATTCCCTTCTACTCCAGATGTGTATGAAAATGAAGAATTTTTAGCAACTACAGATGAATATTTCAATGGTGCTCCTACTGCACAAATTTTTGCAGAGGCTGCCCAATCAGTGAAAACGGTTTATATGGGTATTAATTATGCAACTGTTGACACTGAACTAAATACTGCACTTATTAATGTTGCTGTCGAAGGTGCTGACCCCCAAGAAGAATGGGATGCAGCTGTTGAACGTATCAACTCACAACTAGAGAGACAATAAGGATGATTATCGAACGGTCTATGGTGTCATTCATAGACCGTTTGACATAGACCGTTTGAAATCAGTGAAAGGAGAGAATGAAATGTCTCGGACAGATGTATCGATTAAAACGCACAAAAAATCATCCTTAAGTGAGAAAACGAAAGAAGCCATATCAGGTTATTTATATGTTTCCCCTTTCTTTATTTTATTTGCTATTTTTGGACTATTTCCTATTCTTTTTAGTTTTTACCTAGGCTTTCAAAAGTGGAATGGTTTAGGTGAGATGGAATATGTCGGATTGCAAAATTTTAAATGGGTACTTACTGATGGGATATTTTGGACCTCTTTAACTAATACGTTAATTATGTGGGTATTAGGTACACTTCCTCAATTGTTAATAGGTATTATTTTGGCATATGCATTAAATTCGGCATTGATAAGAATGAAAAGCTTCTTCCGAGTTTCCATCTTTATGCCTTATGTTACTTCGACAGTTGCGGTTGCTATTGTATTTGGAATTATGTTTAATAGTCAGGAATTCGGATTATTTAACGTCATTTTCGGCTGGTTCGGAGTAGATCCTATTAGCTGGGGAACATCCTGGTGGGGGGTAAAAGTGGCAATCTCCACGATGGTTTTTTGGCGTTGGGTTGGTTACAACACGATTATTTACTTAGCCGGTCTTCAAGCTATTCCAAATGAACTATATGAAGCTGCACAGATTGATGGTGCAACGATTAGACAGAAAATACAGTATATTACTATTCCGATGTTAAGACCAATCATTATATTAACTGTATTTACGTCAACAATTGGTGCATTACAACTATTTACCGAACCACTAATATATATTGGTCGAACATATAGAGAAGAAGGAATAACTGTAGTGCTTTATTTATACCGTGAAGCATTTTCTAATTTAGCATTTGGTCCAGCTTCAGCAGCTGCGATTATCTTATTTATTATTATCATTATCATATCCTCAATTAATGTTTTAATTGCAAATCGGATTGGGAGATAAGGAGGGTTAGTCAATGAGTGCAAAGGTCGAATCTAAAAAGGTTTCCATTTCGAAAATATTTGTGTATGTGCTGCTTGCCATTGCTACCTTTCTATCCATCTTTCCATTATATTGGATGTTTGTAATGGCAACCAACCACAATAGTGCGATTAATAGTGTTCCACCGGCATTTATTCCGGGCGCAGAATTAGTGACGAACTTTGTGAAAGTAATAGAGACTATTGATTTCTTTGGTGCTATTTGGAATTCACTTATTGTATCGACTGTTACAACAATAGGTGTATTATTTCTCTGTTCTCTAGCAGGTTTTGCTTTTGCTAAATTTTCCTTTAAAGGTAAAAATGTCTTGTTTGTCTTTATCTTGGTTACGATGATGATCCCACCACAATTGGGTTTAATTCCACAATATTTCATCATTACGAAACTAGATTGGTTAAACGATCTAAAAGCCATTATTGTACCGGGATTGATTGATGCATTTGGCATATTTTGGATGAGGCAATATATTAGTAGTAATGTTCCAGATGAACTGGTGGATGCCGCCAAAATTGATGGTTGCTCTAATTTTAGAGTGTATTGGAATATTGCCGTACCAGTTATTATTCCAGCGTTTGCTACCTTAGCGATTATTCGATTTATGTATATTTGGAATGACTTTCTATGGCCGCTGGTTGTCTTGCGTGAAGAATCATCATTTACGATTCAGGTTGCTTTACGCGGTTTGATTGATAACTATGTCCGTGATAATGGTATGATCTTGTCTGGAACCTTTTGGGCTACTGTCCCGCTGATCATCGTATTCTTGTTATTAAATAGATTATTTATTCAAAGTCTGACAGAGGGTGCGGTAAAAAGTTAGAGTAATACATTATAAAATAGAGGGATTCACATGAAGTTAACAATCAGAGAGATAGCCAATATGGCAGGAGTGTCACCAGGTACCGTATCAAAAGTAATCAATAAAACAGGCAGTATTAGTCCAAAAACGGTAAAAAAAGTAAAGAAAATAATTGAAGAAACAGGATATCACCCTAGTTTTTCAGCGAAGTCCTTGGCGACAAAAAAATCAAATTTAATTGGTTTGATTTATGCTGGGGAAGTTCATGTGGAGTTTAGCCACCCTTTTTTTAATGAAGTGGTTAATGCATTTAAAAATGCGATAGGAAAACTAGGATACGACATTCTAGTTTTTTCTAATGACAAGTTTAATAAGATGAAAGAGGATTATGTGGCTAGATGTAAACATTTTCATCTAGATGGCTGTGTCATTATCGCAGGGGAACAATTAGAGGAAGCTGTTAACCAATTGGATCAGAGTAATGTACCTTGCGTTGGAGTCGATATCGAATTGAAAGGACCAAGATCTAGCTACGTATCTACTGATAATGCAAAGGTTTCTGGTAGAGTAGTAGAATATCTTTACTTAAAATCCATTAAAGAGGTGGCGTTTATCGGTGGCCCGGCAGATTCAATCATTTCTAACCTCCGAAAAGAAGCTTTTATCCATTTTATAAACCTTTTTGGGATGTCTGTTAGATCAAATTGGATTCAATACGGTAATTACTTTGAAGATAGTGGTTATCAGGCGATGAAACGAATATTAGCTGATAAGCCATATCCAGAGGCAGTTTACACGGCATCTGACATGATGGCATTCGGTGCATTAAAAGCTTTGAAAGAAGAGGGCATACGTGTACCCGAAGATATGAAGTTGGTAGGTTGTGATGATATTGAAGCGTGTCGCTATAGTGATCCCCCGCTTGCGACTGTGAAGCAAGATAAGGATAAAATGGGAAAGTTAGCAGCTTATATGCTACATGATTTAATTAATGGAAACACAGAACCAGGTTCCATATTAGTAGATCCAAAATTAGTTATCCGAGATTCCTGTGTAATCGAAAAGGATATAACAATGTCCACATGAGGGTGATGACATGAATAAATCAGAAAACATTTTCTTTCGTATACTTGATATTTTTGCTCACTTTGTATTGCTCAATGCGCTTTGGATTATTTGTTCTGTACCTATAGTAACTATTTTCCCTGCGACAACGGCTTTGTTTGGGGTTGTCCGTAAATGGCACTCAGATGGTACAGACGCCGGATCGGTTCGATTGTTTTTTTCACTATTTAGAGAAAATTTTACAAAAAGCTTTATGATTGGAATTTTATGGACAATTGCAGGGTTGATTTTATTTGTTGATTGGTCAATCCTGCAACAAGTAGAATTTACTGGAAAGACTGGAGTATTTGCCTTATTGGTATTTTCCATTATTTTATTTATTTTTATGACCATGTATGTATTTTTTGTTTTAGTACATTATGAACTTTCCATATTACAAACGCTTAAGAATGCTTTATTTCTTTCGTTAGGTTACTTTATTCATACACTTTTGCTGTTGGTAACGATAGCTGGAGTAATTACAATCACTTTGATTGCACCGATTTTTCTAATAATCTTCGGAAGTATTTTAGCATTCACTATGTATTATATCTTTCATAAATTATCTATCAAAGTTGAACAGCAAGTTGTATGAAGGTGATAACCCTTGAGTAAAATAAGTCATTCTTGTGAAGGAAAAAGAATAAATGCTGAAAGTAATTAGCGACAAACTTTAAAGATTATTAAATAACCGCATGAAATTCAGCTTTCATGCGGTTTAGTTTATAGGTACAGAAATCAGTGCAATGACTGTATTAAGCGAAGTAGTTATTTTGAAATGTTTGATGTATTTTCGCAACGCTTGCAAAGTGGATTTTCGGCTCATCCAATACCCGCAAGAGTCTTCGTAATTAGTCTCCGCTATGAGGAGGTGCAACAATTCTTGTCAGAAGGAATAGATTGACTATTTACTATGGGTTAAAAATCGCTATTTGTGAGTAAAAACACCTCTGTTACCTCATGCTAGCGTTGAAGAGCATGATAATAGCGAAGGCCGCCCACTTCTACTCCTGTGGGAATTGTTTGGCCAGAAGATCCACTTTTTCGAGCGGGTTTTGCTCGAAAAAGTTAGATGAAGGACAACCCCCACGAAAAGGGAAGTGCGCAGCCGGAGTGGTGGTCAAGCAGTTGATCTAATGCCATAATGGGCACTAGAGGAAGCGTAAATCTTGAGCATTTATGATAAGGACTGAGCGAATTTTGCTCGATTTTTCTTACTATTGCAATAGTCTAGGAAATATTCGATCATTCTGCCATTCTATCCAGTTCAATTGTTTCCGTAAATTCTTTTTCTTTAACATTTTTCCCGTTTTTCAATTCAACAAGTCTTTTGACGAGCAGTTTTCCCCATTCCGTTTGATTTTGGGAGATCGTGCTTGTTATTTGTCCATTCTTCAATCCTTCCATAATAATCGGTAAATCATCAAAAGTAACAGCCGTTTTATCAAGGCCATGAGCTTTCCATACCGTAATGGCAGCAGGTCCAGCCAGTGAATCAATACCAACAAAACCATCAAAATTAGGGTGATTATCTACTAATTCTTCGATATTGGATAAAGTATCAGGTGCTGTTCCGTTGCTAAAGACCATTTCTTCTATCGTCAAATCAGGATATCGTGCGACGACAGCCTTTAGCCCTTTTATTCGAAGTTGTAAGTTTTCCATTGTTGGTAATCCGCTACTTACAATTAATTCTCCACTATAATCTAAATGCTCTGCTACCGTTTCACCAATATGTAAGCCAGCCAAATAATTATCAGTGCCAATATAGGCGTATCGATTACTGTTCGGAGCATCCGTATCAAAGCAAACAACAGGAATTCCTTGATCAATTGCTTGATTGATGATGGGAGTTATCGTTTCCGGATCTGTAGCTCCGATGGCAATTCCGTCTACCTGTTGTTCTATATACTTTTCCAGAATTTTTGCCTGATCTTCTGCAGAAGCAATCTTGGGTGCATCGATAATAATATTAATTCCTAGCTCGGTTGCTTGTTTACGAGCAGTTTTGGTTACTTTTTCAAAAAAAGGATGTGCAACGGGATAAATAATAGCAAAAGTATAATCCGAAGCTAGTCGCTCATTATTCTGTGTACTATCTTCTTCCAGTACTGGTTGATTGGTTTCAGAAAATAAAATAAACATACTAATGCAAAGGCAAAGTCCGATTATGGTAAAAATCCATTTCCACATAGATATCCCTCTTTTTAGTTAAAGCTTGTGGCTGAAATAGTTTTAGCTACATGATTTTTATATTCCTTTGTTGTCATACCTGTCGTTTTTTTGAATGTATGACAGAAATAATGAGAATCATTGAAGCCTACTTTATAAGCAATCTCGTATGTTTTGTGATCGGTTGTTTGTAATAATATTTTTGCTTGCTCCATTCTTGTTTTTGTTAAATATTCCGTAATCGTCTGTTCCATCTCTTTACTAAAAATATTACTAAGGTAAGAAGCACTAATATTTACTTCCTTGGCAATTTCCTGAAGGGACAAGCTGGAATCATGATATCGTGAAGTAACTACTTGTTTCACTTGTTGTATCACCTTTCCATATTTGCCGGAATGATGATCATGATGGACTAACAATGGTTGTAGCATTTTCTTCATCAAATCAATCATCTCTTCTTTGGTCCGAGCTTGGTGGATAGAATTTTCTAATGGTTCAATCCTTTCTTTACAACGGCTGTCATACTGATCAGATTCGTCCAGATGATGTCGAAGTGTAATCGTAAAATCTAGCAAAAAATAATAGAGAAATACATTGGAAAGTTCTTGTTTTTGATAAATAAAACGAGCATATGATTGAACAAATGAATCTAATTGATTTAATTGTCCAAACTTTAGAAAATGAATGAGTTTTCTTCTATCAAAGGACTGCATTAATTCCCGATGGATGTCCTGATGGTCTTGCAGAAAGGTATAAGATTGTATCGCCCGGTTGTAACTATAAGCTTCTAATGCGTTTTCATAAGATAGTGTAATATGTTCCGTCCTCGTTTCGATCGATCCTAACCCAAATAGAAGCGGTTGATAATATGTTGTTAACATTTCTTTGATTTCTTTGATTTGCTTTAACAGTAAGTGCTCCAAATCATGTTTTAAAATTATCACCGATTTCGTATCTTTCTCAAAAAGTAAGGGTTGGTATCGTGCTAATTTTTGTTTAATCGTTTCATCCTTTCGTTCGATTACAAGAACAGTGTAATAACTCGCCATTAAATCTACTTGAAGATTTTTCGCTTGATGGATGTTCTCCTCTGTTGATAGGGAGCCTTTACAAAGTTGCTCATATAATGTTTCCTTTGTGTCGATGCTATAAATTACCTTCCTTGTCGTTTTCATCGCCGTTTTTACTTTTCGTAAGATAGAAATTAAATCTTGACTGCTTACCGGTTTCAAACAATACTCTTCTACTTGTATTTGTATCGCTTGCCTAGCATACTCGAATTCATCGTGTCCGCTCAAAATAATGATTTTAACATGTGGCATTTTTTCCTTTACTACTCTGGCTAACGTTAATCCATCCATGAAGGGCATTTTTATATCGGTAATCACAATGTCAGGCTGATGTTTTTCAATTAATGGTAATGCCATTTCTCCATCAGACGCATCACCACAATAAATAAAACCCTCGCTTTCCCAATCAATCTTTTGTGCAATTCCCCGTCTAATCACTGCTTCATCATCAACTAAGAATACTTTATTCAATTTACACACCCCTTTTTGGAATAGTGATCGTTACCTTTGTTCCAGATCCTTTCCAACTATTTATCTTTAAGCCAAACTCTTTTCCGTAATACAGCTGTATTCGTTGTTGTACGTTAATAAGTCCAAATCCATTTTTTGAATCGGGGACTATTTCGCCGGAAATTAGGTGATTTCTTAACTTTTCTAATCGATCTTCATCCATTCCAATGCCATTATCAATCACCTCAAAACGAATCTTATCGTCTCCTTCTAATGTTCCGTTTATCCGTAAAAACCCTTTGCCGCGTTTATTTTTAATACCATGATAAATGGCATTTTCCACTACAGGCTGTAATAAGAGCTTTAAAATATGATAGTGATATATATTCTGATCTACATCAACTGATACATCTAAAATGTCTTCATATCTAGTTTGTTGAATATATAAATAACTATCTATATGAGACATTTCATCTGCAATTGTGATCCAGTCTTTGCCTTTATTAAGAGAGATTCTACTATATTGGGATAACGCTTTGGTTAGTTCGATAACAGATTCATGTTCTTTTGCTTCCGCTAACCAGACGATCGTATCGAGCGTGTTATATAGAAAATGTGGATTAATTTGGGCTTGCATGGTACGAAACTCTGCTGCTTTCAATTTCTTTTGTTCTTCGATACTTAGATCGAGAAGCAATTTTATTTTGGCAATCATTTGGTTGAAACTATGGCCTAAAGTTGCTATTTCATCTTCTCCAACCGGATGTACTTTTGCATGAAGATTTCCTTCGGCAGCTTGTGTCATTTTGGTCTTTAAAATGCGGATCGGTAATATTAACTTGTTAGAAATAAACATATAAAGTCCGATAATAAAAATAATACTGCAAATAACGGTTAAAAAGATTAAGCTGCGAATTTCATTACTATCTTTCATAATTTCATGAAGTGGCGCTTGTCCGATGACTTTCCAATCAGTCATTTTCGACGTTTCATAGACATAAAATGTGCCACCATCAGTGTAATAGCCCTGTTCTTTCTCTGAAATTCTATCCAGATCGATATAATCATTGTCTGCAGCATTACGTTGTTTTTGTTGGAAGAAGATATCACGATTAGTTGATGTGATAAAAAAGAAACTGCTCTCTGTTAACGTAACATCATCCAAAACAGAGGTGATTACAGATGCATCAATTGTTATTCTTAACAAACCGATCACAGAATCGGTTATATCCCAGACAATAGCATTCGTTACTTCTAATATGGGGAAACCATTTCGATAGATAATTTCCATCTGAGCTTGTGTAGGATCTTCGGTTAACCATTCCTCAGTATCGATATCGGTGCGTTGATAGACCCCTTTGTTATGACTGATAGTTTTGCCTTCTAAATTCATGATTTCAATGTCGAAGATATCTTCACCAGATAAATAGCTTTTTTGATAAAAATCAAACAAGCTTAGTATTTCTTTTGCTTCATCATAGGTTTCTTCTTGATGGAGTAAGAATTGAACAGTACTTTGCTGTTTTCCAATCTCATTAAATCGATGAATGTCTTGAAACAGAACATCAATTTCACGTGTGATTTGACTTGTTTTAATTTGCGCCAAACTGTAAGCTCGTTCTGAAACAATATTAGATGATTTTATATAAGATATTAATCCGATTAAAACTAACGGAAAGACTGTCAATAGAACAAACATAACGAGCATTTTTAGGCGTAAGCTTTTGTCTAACCAATTGAACCAATTCTTTTGCATAAGATATCATCCCTTAGGCTGCAGTTAAATGGTAAAGTGTCTTAATTGCTGCTGTAGTTGATCTAAATAGGCAAGCTGCTTATCAGAGTTTTCGGCGATTTCTTCGATAGTGGTTAATTGTTCCTCTCCTAGAGCTCCGATCACTTCCATATTGGCAAAACACTCCGTAATTTGGTTTTTAAATTCCTCGATATTTTTTTGTAGCTGTCTGATCATGGTGATAGTGATTGAAGTGTGTTCATAGATGAAATGTTGTTCCTCTGGAAGATTATTTAGTTGCTTTTGAAAACTTATTTGTTTTTGTAATAATTTTTCATTTGCTCGTTGCAGTTGTTGCAATTGTGTGTGTTGTAGCTGTAGGTCACGGGTAATGAATTGACTAGTAGATGTCATTTGTTCGCCAGCTGCAAGATTTTCTTCTGTACTTTGATGAATTTGCCGTGAAGTGTGGATGATTTCTTCACTTGTATGATGTACCTGACTAATAATATGTTTTAAATAATTCGTCATTAAACGAAAACCATCATAAAGGTCATCTATTTCATTTGTCGCTGTTACCGGGTTAAGCTTCACATTTAAATTTCCTTTCGCAATTTCTTTGGCAAGATGTTGTAAAGAATAGATCGGTTTTAACATGCGTTTAGAAACAATCCAAATCATCAAAAATGTAACCACTACTAATAGTATGTAGAATGTAACACTTATAACGATATCGCGATTGATTTTTTCTTTAATCGCTTCCTTTTGTATTTCACTTTCTTGTAAAGTCTTTTGCAGTAATGTTTGGACATGGTCATTAATTAATCCTGAAGCAATGCCAATATACTCTTGTGTTATATATTTGTCTTCAGCAGGTGCATTTAATTTAATTTGATCACCTAGTTGGTCGACATATTCGGTTGTTGTTTCCAGAACTGTCCTTACCTCTGCTATTTCATTTGTAAAAGGTTGTGCCATTTCCTTACTTGCTACAGTGTTTAGGTGTTCCTCCATTTGGGATAAAATTTGATATTGGCTCCCATCTTCGAAATATACTTTTCCGTAAACGATATCCCGTATTTCTTCCTCTAACTGATCTCTTAACTGACCATGAATTGAATTCGTTAAATGGATCGTTTCCGTCATTTCGTTGTATTGCTTAATATAACTAATAAAAAAGAAGAGCTGAATAAGTTGTATCAGGCCAAACCATACGAAAAGTAAAAAAAAGAGAATCAGGAATTTTGAGCGAATCGATAATTTGCGAAATTTTGAAAACGCATTCATTTTTAATATGCTCCTTATTGATGGTTTATATGTAATAGATACGCTCATTGTTTTAAAAAAGTCTTTCCTATATTTTAACTTATTAGAACAAGTTTCTATAGTCTATTTTACGTATTTTAAAAAATAATACAATTTTAGTTAAAAAAATTGAACTTTAAAAAGGATTTTTCATAAATATTTAATCTTTTTCAAAAAAAATTCTATTACTAAATACATGGAAGCGTTTTAAAATGGGCCTATACCAACATTTTTTGGTTAAGAAAAAAGGGAGGTTATACGAACATGAAGAGATTATTAGAAGCTAAGGGGTTATTAGTGTTACTATTCGCACTTTTACTATTGTTAGCAGCATGTGGTTCTGCAGATGAAAGTGGTAGTGATGATGAGGCTGCGAGTGATGACACGGAACAAACAGAAGATGGCAATGATACAGAAGAGCAAGATAGTAATGATCAAGCAGCTGAAAAGTTAGTGATCGGTTTTTCACAAGTAGGTGCTGAGAGTGAATGGCGTACCGCTAACACGAAATCGATCCAAGATGCAATTAAAGATGCTGGTCACGAGTTGAAATTCTCTGATGCTCAGCAAAAACAAGAAAACCAGATTAAAGCAATTCGTTCTTTTATTACCCAGAAGGTAGACGCAATTGTTTTCTCACCAGTAGTAGAAACAGGGTTTGAAACAGTATTACAGGAAGCAAAAGATGCAGACATACCAGTGTTTCTTGTAGACCGTGCCGTAGATGTAGACGATGATTCTTTATGGGCGACATTCCTTGGTTCTGATTTCGTAGAAGAAGGACGTAAAGCAGGGAATTGGTTAGTGGAAGAAATGACAGATGAAGAGGGACCTATCAATATCGTTGAACTGCAAGGTACTGTAGGTTCAGCGCCAGCTATTGACCGTAAAGAAGGTTTTGAAGAAATTATTGGTCAAGAAGATAAATTTGAAATTATCAAATCACAAACGGGTGACTTTACAAGAGCAAAAGGAAAAGAAGTGATGGAAGCGTTCTTAAAATCTGATGGTGACAACATTGATGTACTATATGCACATAACGATGATATGGCAATTGGTGCGATTCAAGCAATTGAAGAATATGGTTTAAAACCGGCAGAAGACATTACGATTATTGGGGTAGATGCTGTAAAAGGTGCTTTCGAAGCCATGGCTGACGGCAAAATGAACGTCACAATCGAATGTAATCCATTGTTTGGCCCGCAATTAGTAGATTTAATAGAACAACATTTCGCTGGGGAAGAATTAGAGAAACGTATCGCGGTAGAAGAAAGCATGTACACGATGGATCAAGCAGAAGAACTATTGCCAACACGTGAATATTAAGAAATAGAGATAAAGCAATGAAGTAGAGTGTGAAAAAGTCAAACATACATCCGAATGAATATTCCCTTAATAAGGGAGTAATTCGGATTTATCACGGTGCTAAACCTCTGTGAGGTCCTCACTTCAAGCTTTGAGTCATACAAGGAAGCTAAGTGAGGGTTATCAGAAGCTAACACCGTGATAAGTTTCACCCTATCTTTCTAGGTATCTAGGTAAGATTAACATGAATTTTCTATAAACTGCGAAGTAACGAAGACGTGGATTTGCTTTCTTCCATTCTTTCCTTGAAGAGTGCAGATAAACCGCTCCGGCAGAATGCTCCGCTTTCCGTGGGCTCGGCTTCAGCTTTCGCTGTCCCACAGGAATCTCCGCTTCTGCCTGCGCTATTTTTGTTCTCTGATTATAGAAAGAAATGACTCATGGAACTAAACTCTTTTGTTTTGTTACAGTGCTAATCGGCTGTGCATGCCCCTGTAGCATACTCGAACCCTATGCTATATATGGTGGAGAAATCAACTGGCTGATTTCTGATAAGTGTTGGGGAGCATATCTTAACGAAGGCCGCCCACTTCCACTCCTGTGGAAATTGTTTGACCTAAAGATCCTCTTTTTCGAGCGGTTTTGGCTCGAAAAAGTTAGCTGAAGGGCAAACCCCACGGAAAGGGAAGTGGGCAGCCGGAGTGGCGGTTATGATCACGATATATGTCAAAACTACTTCATAGGTAACTGTGCATTTAGTTTCGAACAAACAGTATTTTCATTACTTCGCAATATGTATCTACTTTGAATAAAGAAGTGACCTTTAAAAAACTATAAGGGAGGTATACTACTTGTCTGAGCAACCGAGATTAATGATGGAAAACATTGTGAAAGAGTTTCCAGGAGTTAAAGCTCTTTCGAATGTACAACTTTCACTTTATCCAGGTGAAGTACACGCCTTAATGGGTGAAAATGGCGCAGGAAAATCAACATTAATAAAAGTGTTAACAGGTGTTTATTCAATTGATCAAGGATCTGTAACACTGGAAGGAAATCCTGTTCATATTAATAGTCCATTAGAGGCACAGGAACAGGGGATAAGCACTGTATATCAAGAAGTTAATCTTTGTTCCAATTTATCGGTAACAGAGAATATATTTATCGGTCGGGAAATAAAAAAATACGGGAGATTAGCTTGGAAAGAAATGCATCAACGTGCAGAGAAATTATTAGAGAAATTACAGCTTAAAATAGATGTTACGAGACTATTATCCTCTTATTCCGTAGCGATTCAACAAATGGTTGCGATCGCGCGTGCTCTTAATGTATCGGCCAAAATACTTATCTTAGATGAGCCAACATCTAGTTTAGATCGAGATGAAGTGCAGCAGTTGTTTGCAGTAATAAGACAATTAAAAAAAGAAGGTCTGGCAATTGTATTTGTTAGTCATTTTTTAGATCAAATCTATGAGATTACCGATCGCTTAACAGTCTTACGAAACGGTGAATGGATTGGTGAATATCAAACCAATGAAATCGATCGTATGGAGCTTGTTTCCAAGATGATTGGTAAAGAATTAGAGGAAATGGAATCTATTGCTTCCAAAAGTACTGACAATCAATCAGAGATGAAAGAATCTTTTCTGAAGGCTGATGAGGTTGGGCGAAAGGGAAAAATTGATCCATTTGATTTGGAAATGCATAAAGGAGAAATCGTAGGACTTGCAGGTTTATTAGGTTCCGGACGAACAGAAATGGCCCGTGTTTTATTTGGAGCAGATAAAGCCGATAAAGGAAAAATCAAAGTGAACGGGAAGGAAGTCCACTTTTCTTCACCAAGAAGTGCTATTGTAAATAAAATTGGCTTTTGTTCAGAAAATCGAAAGTCTGAAGGGATCATTCCAGAGTTAACGGTACGGGAAAATATGATTTTAGCTATTCAAAGTGTTTATGGTTGGTTCCGTTATTTATCAAAAGCAAAACAAATGGAAATTGCGAATGAATATATTCAATTACTAAATATTAACCCAGCTAATCCAGAGCAGTTAATTAAAAACCTTAGTGGTGGGAATCAGCAAAAAGTAATGCTTGCGAGATGGTTGGTAACTAATCCTGACTTGCTAATTCTGGATGAGCCAACTCGTGGTATAGACATTGGTGCCAAAACAGAGATTATGAAATTAATGACAAAACTAAGCGAAGAAGACAAGTCGATTTTATTCATTTCGTCTGAAATAGATGAGATATTGAGAACGTGTAACCGAATAGCAGTACTTCGAGATAGAAAGAAAGTAAATGAGTTTGCTAACGATACAGCATTAACACAGCAAGATTTAATGAAAGAAATGGCCGGGGGAATGTAACATGTTTAAATCTATGATGAAATCAAAACTTTTTTGGCCAATTTTAGTATTATTGCTTATTTTGCTGATCAATTTATTTTTTGATCGTAGCTTTTTTTCGATAGAAATACGAAATGGCCATTTAACAGGAAGTCTTATTGATATTTTAAATCGTGGTGCACCATTAATGTTGATTTCGATAGGGATGACATTAGTGATTGCAACAAAAGGAATTGATTTAAGTGTTGGTTCTGTAATTGCGATGTCCGGGGCAATTGCTGCGATGACAGTTGCTAGTACAGATGGTACAGGTTTAAGCCCTTTATTTATGGCAATTGGATTGTCATTATTGATTTGTACGTTAGTAGGAGGCTGGAATGGCCTGCTAATATCAAGGGTTGGAGTACAGCCAATTGTAGCAACATTAATCTTAATGGTTGCCGGAAGAGGGGTCGCCCAACTGATAACAGGGGGGCAAATTACAACGGTATATTATGATCCGTATTCCTTTATTGGTGGTGGTTATTTATTAGCCTTGCCATTTTCCGTTTTTATTGTAGCATTTGTGTTTCTTGTTGCTGTTTTGTTAACGCGAAAAACAGCACTCGGACTATTTATAGAATCAGTTGGCTCCAATCCTGATGCGAGTCGATTAGCCGGGATAAATTCAAAAAATATTATGTTAATGGTTTACCTGTTTTCCGGATTTTGCGCGGGAGTGGGTGGCTTGATTTTATCATCTAACGTGATGAGTGCTGATGGAAACAATGCGGGATTATGGTTTGAACTGGATGCTATTTTAGCTGTTGTAATTGGCGGTACTTCATTAATGGGCGGGCGTTTCTATCTGATGGGAACGGTTATTGGAGCATTAATCATTCAAAGTTTAACCACTACGATTTATTCCATTGGTGTTCCGGCAGAAACAAATTTAGTAGTAAAAGCAATAGTAGTATTGATAGTTTGTTTATTACAATCTCCAGAATTCCGCCGAAAAGTATTTGGTTTTGGTAAGGCAAAACGAACAGGAGAACAGAAAGAAAGAGAGGGTGTGTCATTATCATGATTAATCGATTATCACTAGATTATAAACAGCTTCCATTAGTAGCAACGATTACCCTGTTTGTTCTCATGTTTAGTTTTGGTTCTTTACGTTATACAGGATTTTTATCTACGCAGGTTTTTCTCAATCTATTTATTGATAATGCATTTCTTATTGTAATAGCGGTCGGTATGACATTCGTTATTTTATCTGGTGGGATTGACCTGTCTGTTGGATCAGTGATAGCTCTGACAAGTATGGTTGCAGCAAGTTTAACTATGGAAGCACAATTGTCACCATGGATTGTGATACCTATAAGTTTGTTAGTAGGTACCGTTTTAGGTGTTATGCAAGGTGCTTTAATTCATTTTTATAATTTGCAACCATTCATTGTAACCTTAGCGGGAATGTTTTTAGCACGCGGACTTAGTTATGTTATTAGCGTCGAAACAATTTCGATTGATCATCCCTTTTTTAACTATATGGCGAACTCACAAATTCCTTTACCGGGAGATAATTTTATTTCGATTAGTGTGGTAATCGCTTTAATTGTTGTAGTGATAGCCATATTTCTTGCTCATTTCACCAATTTTGGCAGGACTGTATACGCAATTGGAGGTAGTGAACAATCGGCAATGTTGATGGGCTTACCAGTTGCTAGGACGAAAATATTAATTTATACATTAAGTGGATTCTGTGCTTCTTTAGCAGGTCTGATCTTTACCTTCTATATGCTTTCAGGTTACGGCTTGCATGCAAATGGTATGGAATTAGACACCATTGCAGCTGTTGTTATTGGTGGCACATTGTTAACGGGAGGTGCTGGATATGTAGCTGGCAGTGTCGTTGGCGTGCTAATTCTAGGAATTATTCAAACGATCATCGTATTTGAGGGAACACTTAGCTCTTGGTGGACGAAAATTGCAATTGGAGTATTGTTGTTGTTATTTATCGTATTACAACGTGTCATTGTATGGAGAAGTGAGAAAAAGCAAGGTAATGGTTGAAAAATGTGATAAGGGAGTTTGAATCCAGATGAAAAATAATCGAAACCTTTCTCTTTTTGTAATTTCATTATTATTGTTTCAGGTAGTAGCAGGAAGTATTCCCATCACAGTAATGGCAGAAGACAATGAATCCAATCAAGAAAGTAATACTATCGTTTATTATGATATGAAAGAGACTGAAGAGGTCGAAGGTAAAACAGTTTTTAAAAATTTGGCAGACGAAGATTTTGATGGTATTTATCAAAATAAGGATAAAGGCCGCCTGATAGCAAATGATGAGGTTGGTTTCGTGGGGTTAGATGGTGGTTCTGCAAATGATACTAACGCTTATATTGAACTTCCAAAGACTGAGGATGGAAAAGATGTGCTATCGGATTTAGAGAACGTTAGTATCACCGCATTAGTGAACTGGACAAATGATGGTACGAACCGTTGGATTTATGGATTTGGAAGAGTCGATGATGACGTAGAAAATGGAAACAGTTATCTATTCACAACTCCACTACACGGTAGTAATAATAGTGCTGCTACAGGGATATCAGAGGCAGGCTGGCAAAATGAAGTACTGGTTACCGCTAGTGAAGCAATGACGGCAAATCAATGGAATGTCGTAACCTCTGTTTTTAACAGTGAAGATGAAACGATGTCGTTGTACGTAAATGGGGAAGAGGTAGCACAGGATGCTACTAACGGTTTACAACTAGCTAATATCATTGATTCTAAAAGCTCTTTTTCAGGGTTTATCGGTAGATCTATTTTCCAAAATGATGATTACTTTAAGGGGATGATTGCTGACTTCCGTATTCATGGTGCTGCTTTATCAGCTAAAGAAGTTGCCAACCTATCATCTGAAATCCAAACGAAAATCAACCCTTTAAATCAACTTTTGTTAGAGGATCAAAAAGAACAATTATCAATCGAATCTTACTTACATCAGGAAGATACTGTTGATCAGGTAACTCGTGATCTAGACTTACCGACAAGTGGTCAAAACGGTGTCAACATTTCATGGGATTCGAGTCATCCCGATGTGGTTGCTAATGATGGTACTGTTCAACGTCCGGGGGTAGAGGAAGGAGATACGGTTGTTGAACTGACTGCTAACTTATCTATCAATGAGATAACTGCATCAACAACATTTGAGGTAACCGTATTAAAGGAATTTTCAGATCAGGAAAGAGTAGACCTTGATGCTACTGGCATTTCTATCTATAATCCTGACAATGTCAAAGGTAACCTCTATTTACCAATAGCTGGTGAGCATGGGTCAGATATTAGTTGGACATCCTCACATCCTGCAATTATTAAAGGTTCAGATGATATAGCAGATCAACCACATCAGTTGGGCTGGGTAGATCGTCCAGATGAAGATACCGATGTGACCTTAACGGCTAATGTCCAATATAATAATGCAACTACCACACAAGACTTTCAGGTTCAAGTCAAAAAAGACCCAGGCGATAAAGAATATGATGCTTATTTCTTTAGTTATTTTACAGGAGAATATGAAGGCGGAGAAGAAATATCGTTTGCTGTCGCAGAAGATCCATTACACTGGCGAGCTTTAAATAATGGTCAGTCAGTAATCCAATCGAATATGGGGGAGGAAGGGTTACGTGATCCATTTGTAATTCGGGCTCCAGAGGGCGATAAATTTTACATGATTGCGACCGATTTAAAAATGGGCGAGAGCACTAATTTTGATCAAGCACAAATTACGGGAAGTCATTCGATTATGGTTTGGGAATCTGATGATCTGATCAATTGGAGTGAACAACGGATGGTAGAAGTTGCTCCAAAAAATGGTGGTAACACATGGGCACCAGAAGCTTTCTATCATGAACCGACCGGTGAATATGTAGTATTTTGGGCGTCATCTATACCGAATGAAGAGACATATGGTGACTTCCCAAATGGGCGTCCGAATGGACAATATAATGTGATGTATTATGCGACAACAAGAGACTTCCAAACATTCTCCGAACCAAAGGTATATATTGATGACGGCTTTCCAACTATCGATACGACGTTTATTGAACACGATGAAACACTTTACCGTTTTACAAAATCTGAAGTGAATTACAAAGTCTACTATGAAAAAGCACAAGATATTTTTGATGATTTAGATGGAATAGAAGAAAATGGCTATCAATTTGAAGAAATACCTGGAACAAAAGATGGCAATCAAGGCTTAATAGGACATGGTGGGAATAATGAAGGACAAACTATTTTCAAAGCAATTGATGAAGAAAAATGGTATCTTTTCTTAGATTCTTGGCCATATCATGTGCGTTGGACAACTGATCTGGAAGATGGATCTCAACTTGTAGACAATGTACTTGATCCAACGGAATATGCTCTGCCACCTGGTCCTCGCCATGGAACGGTTATACCGATTACAAGTGATGAGTATCAAACTTTAACCAATCATTATCTTCCGGATGGTCCAGAGCCAAGTGATGATCCTGTGGTCCATTATTCCTTTGATGAGGAAGAGGATGGGGTTATTACTGACCAAAGTGGAAATGGCTATGATGCAATACTTCAAGGTAATGGATCAATAGAGACTGAACAAGTAGCTGGTGGTTCTCAAGGGTTTGTTCAATTAGATGGAGAATCAGGTTTTGTAGAAATGCCAGAGAATTTAATTCAACAAGAAAATTTGGAGAAAATGACACTATCAACTTGGATAATGGTAGATCAGAATCAAGCAGACCAACGTATTTTTGATTTTGGATCTGATACAGGTAGAGAAGCAAACCGTAATAGTATGTATTTAAGTACATAGGGCGGATCTGGAGAATTAGAGTTTGCAATGGTGACTCCTTTTACAGAGAAATTTGCGAATGCATCCGCAGACTTGCCATCTGATTATAAGTATCGCTTAGATTCAAGTCGACTTCAATTAAACCAATGGCAGCATGTTGCAGTCACGATTGATGGATTTAATGCCAAACTATTCGTTAACGGGGAAGAAGTATCCTCTACTGATACTTTTAATGTAGAACCGCGGATGCTGATGGAAACAACGATGAATTACCTAGGAAAATCAACTCGTAACAATCAAGCTTATTTTGCAGGTGGGTTTGATGAATTTAAATTATTTAATCGTGCACTGTCTGCTAACGAAATAGAAGCGTTAGCCGATGAGTTGACCATTGAAACACCTGAAGAGCCTGAAGGACCGCAGTCAGATCCATCTTTACTTTTGGAATACGATATGAAAAATATTGATAACAATATACTTCAAGACCAATCTGGTAACTTTGATGGAACACTTGTCAATATTGATGAAGACAATGTGATTACTACCGATCAGGTCGGTGTCATTGAGTTAACAGGTGAGGAGTCCTATATTGAGATTCCGGAAGGTGTGTTAGATGATAAAGAAAGTATTACGGTTTCTACGTTGGTGAATTGGAATGGCGAAAATTCAGCAGAATGGCTCTATACATTTGGACAAAATGATCAGCGCTACCTCTATTTTACACCAAACTATAATGCAGATGGTTCAGCGCGTTTCGGCATTGCAACGAATGGCTGGCAAAATGAAATATCGACCAAAACAGATGGACTGAAAGAAAATGAGTGGAAGCTGGTAACTACTGTTTTTGATGGTGATGCTAATAGATTGGAACTATACATCGATGGAGAATTAGCAACAAGCAGTGAAGCGGGCGGCTATACATTAGCTGACATTGCCAATATGGAAGGTTTAAGCGGGTATATTGGTCGTTCTTTCTATAATGCAGATCCATATTTTAAAGGAGTTCTGGCGGATTTTAAAGTCTATGATGGTGTATTAACAACTTCTGATATAGATGAACTCAAAAATGAAGCTAATGAAAAAATAGCAGCAATTGAATCGATATTGGTAGATGATGCGAAGGCACAATTAATTATCGATGACTTGCTGGGAAACAATCAATCAGCTAATGAAATAATGACAGATTTAGATCTCCCTGCCAAAGGAAGTAATAACACAGCGATAAACTGGGAATCGTCTCATCCAGATATTATTTCAGAGGATGGCCAGGTGGTTAGACCAGCTAACGGAACAGGTAATCAGACTGTTACACTGACAGCTACTATAACTGACGGTGAAGTATCAACATCCAAAGAGTTCACATTTACCGTGTTAGAAGAGGACGCAGCGGTTATAAGGCTAAAAGAAGCTATTCAATCATTAATAGTACACAACATTCATGATGTAAGAGGAAATCTGACATTGCCTACTGAACTAGGAAAGAATATCGAGGTCACATGGGAATCTACTGATCCAGAAATGATTACAACAACTGGAGAAGTAACGAGGCCAGAGCATGGTGAAGGCGACTCGGAAGTTATTTTAACTGCCACATTAGAGTTAGATGGCGAAAGATTGCGGAAAGCATTTAAAGCTAAGGTGAAAGAATTACCAGAAGAACAGGATTATGAAGGATATGTATTCCCACATTTTACTGGGGAGGGGTATGAGAACGGTGAGCAAATTTATTTTGCTTTAAGTGAAGGAAATAATCCGTTAAAGTGGCAACAATTAAATGATGGAGAGCCTGTATTTACTTCAGAGTTAGGAGAAGAAGGATTACGAGATCCATTTATTATTCGCTCACCTGAAGGCGATAAGTTTTATATGATTGCGACAGACCTGAAGATTTATGGTAATGGAGATTGGAATCGAGCACAAACGGAAGGCAGCCGTTCGATTATGGTTTGGGAATCCAATGATCTTGTTAATTGGTCTGAGCAACGAATGGTAGAAGTAGCGCCAAAAGAAGCAGGGAATACATGGGCACCTGAAATCTTCTATGACGATACGACTGGTGAGTATATCGTTTTTTGGGCATCGAAATTATATGAAGATGAGAATAATCGAAATAATGGTGACAGCTATCAACGGATGATGTATAGCAAAACCCGTGACTTCTACACATTTACAGAACCTGAAGTGTACATGGACTATGGCTATTCGATCATTGATACGACAATGATAGAGCATGATGGTAAAATCTATCGTTTTACCAAAGATGAGCGAGGCTATCATCCAGAAGATGCGCCAAATGGTAAATTCATTTTCCAAGAGGTAGGTGATTCGGTATTAGATCCAAATTTTGAAATGATTAAAGAAGGGGTAGGGAAAGAGCAAATTAGTAGGGGAGAAGGTCCTGCTATCTTTAAATCAAACACAGAGGAGAAATGGTACCTTTTTATCGATGAATTTGGTGGAAGAGGCTATGTACCTTTTGAAACTTCCGATCTTAATTCAGGCGAATGGACGATTCCAGAAGAATACGATTTGCCTGATCGTCCACGCCATGGTACGGTTTTACCGATTACAGCGGATGAATATCAAGCATTATCGCAACAAGTACCACAAGAGGAGAAAAAGAAAGAGGACGAAGTAACATCAATTTCGTTTGAAGAAAATGATATTCATTTACAAGTTAATGAAACAAAACAGCTTGAAGTAAATGTCACACCTGATCAACCAGTTGACTTATTATGGACTTCGACTAATGAAGAAGTAGCCGAAGTTAATTCAGATGGCAAAGTAACGGCTGTTAGTATCGGGGAAGCATATATAACGGTTTCTACAACTGATGGACTTTATGTAGATGTTGCAAAAGTGGTAGTAACTGAACAAGATCCAGAGGAAACGTCTAATCAGTTAGAAATAGAGCAGCAAAAAGAAATAAATGCTGGGGAAACTTATTATCTCCAAGGAACAAAGGTACGAATAAAGATGCCGGAGGATTTACCTGAAGGAACTTTATTGACGATAAAAGGAGTCGATGAGGAAGCACTGACGAGTGAACAAAACTTGCAAATAGCAGGGGATGTCTATGACTTTGAGATTGTCTATCCAGAAGGGGCAGCGGAACCTAAGCGTCCATTTGGATTAACATTAGGAATAGAAGAGACGTATCAAGAAGAAGAGATAGCCATTTACTTTTACAACGCTTCCCAACATAAGTGGGAAAAACAAGTAAGCGACATTGATGTTGAAGCGAGAACTGTAACAGCCGATGTTTCTCATTTCTCGGTCTACGGGGTACTACAGACTATAGGTCAGCAAAACGAAACCCCGGATGATGATAATGATAATGATAATGATCAAAGTGCTCAACCGCCATCTAATAATGATGAGAAAACATCAAATACAGATGATAATCAAAGTGGAAAGAGCGCAGATGGTACGCAACAACAACAGGAGTCAAATCAACAAACTGACCAAAATAACAAAGACTTACCAAATACGGCAACCATGCTGTTTAATTGGTTGCTACTCGGTGCTATATTACTAGCCATTGGTTTAGGATTGTATTTCATGCGGAAAAGAAATGTAATGTAATAGAAAGTTCACGATTTAAAGTTCTTGAAAAAACTCAACACTAACATCAGGTAGAACATGCACATAGAAATTCTTACATGTTCTACCTTTTTCTTTTTAATAAAGTAAATTTAACTATCAAAATACAAGAGGAAGGGGAGAAGAGCTATGTTTAATAAAATCATAGGTTTATGCTTAATGCTGACGTTTATCAGCTTGGTCACAGCTACATATGTACAAGCAGATAATCCTATCATTAAAGATGAATTCTCTGCGGATCCGGCAGCCATTACACATGATGGTAAAGTATATTTGTATACAGGACATGATCAAGCTGAAATTGATGACGACTACTATGTTCTTAGAGAGTGGAGTATTTATTCTTCTGAGAATTTAAAAGATTGGGAATTAGAGGGGAGGGTGCCTCGTGATATCTTTGAGTGGGCAATAAATGATACTGCTTGGGCTTCACAAGCGATTGAGAAAGATGGCAAATTCTATTGGTACACAACTGTTGAGAATGGCGATAGTGCAGCTCCCGGAATGGCAATTGGGGTTGCGGTATCAGATCATCCGGTTACAGGTTGGGAAGATGCAATTGGTGCCCCATTAGTAAAGAGTACTGATACCGAAAACCCTGATAATATGGGGGCGTGGTCTTGGGATGATATTGATCCAACTGTATTTATTGATGATGACGGACAAGCCTATCTATATTGGGGAAATACCCACGTATATTATGCTAAATTAAAAGATAATATGATTGAATTGGAAGGTGATATCCACCGTTTTGACATTGAAAATATGCCCGGGACTTTTACAGAAGCACCATGGATTCATAAACAAAACGGTATATACTATCTACTTTTTGCAATGAATTTTCCTGAAGAATTGGCATATGCGACAAGTGATAGTCCAGAAGGTCCATGGGAGTACGGTGGTAAATTGATGGATGAATTACCGTTTACAGGGACTAGTCATCCTGCTGTATTAGAATATGAAGGGGAAACCTACATGATCTATCATAATGCAGCATTACCAACAGGTGGGGATTATAGAAGGTCAGTTGCGATTGATAAATTACACTTTACACCTGATGGGAAAATAAGAAAAGTAATCCCTACTGCTTCTGGTATTACACATGACAGTTATGCGATAGAGTCATATAATGAATCACGCTATGTTCGTCATTTAAATAATAGTTTAAGAGTCGATCCACTCGAAGGGGATACGTATGAATTTAAATGGCACATCGTGGATGGATTAGCCAGTGATGATGAAGGTTTCCTTTCTTTTCAATCTGAAAATAATCCAGGTTTCTATCTGGTCAGGGATGGTTCTACTCTAAACTTAGCAAAACATGATGGTACAGCTAGCTTTGAAGAACGAGCAACTTTCAAGGAAGTTCCAGGATTAGCAGATGAATCTTGGAGTTCCTATGAAACATTTCATGATTCTTTGTATCTTTCCAAGGCAAGTGATAACACGTTACAACTTTTAGCGGAAAATAGTTTAGAGCATGAGGGAAATGCCACATTTCGGTTAAGCAATGCAGATGTAAAAGAAGTAAGCGTTTCCAAGGATGGACTAGTTATGTTAGAGAACTCTACTGCAATTGTTTCTGCAACCGTTTTGCCAGAAGAAGCATTAAGAAAAGAACTAGAAATATTTGTGGAAGATGAAGATATTATTGACGTAACAACCGATTATCAAAATCAAACAGCTGAAACGAAGCTAACGATTAAAGGAAAACAAGAAGGTATGACAACTATTACATTATCGACGTTAGATGGCAACCACCAGACGACAATAGATGTCGAAGTTAAGTCGATCGACACTACTCCTGCTTCGCTAGAGGATATCATTGTCTCTGCCAGTTCTAAAACAAAAAACGTTCAGATAACTGGAACACTTGGAGAGACAGCAGGCAAAAACGTAACATTAAAAGTAGAAAATCCAAATGGTGAAGTGGATTACCTGGATCAAGTTTCGTCCAATGATTCCGGGGAATTTAGCTTTAACTTTAGGTTACAAAGTAAGCTAACTGGAGATTATCACGTATTTCTAGGTGCTAATGAAAATGATCCCTATGAAACTACCTTTACGATAAAAAAACAAGATTCAGCAGATAAAGGTCGAGATAAAGAGGAGAAAGACAAGCAAAAAGATAAAGATAAAGACAAAGAAAAAGACAAAGATAAAAATAAAAAAGACAATGATCATAACGAATCTTCTTCATCTAGTGATCAGGAATCTGATCAAGGACAAAAAAGTGATAGCGAAAAGCAAGGGAATCAAGACTTACCGGATACAGCAACCAATCTATTTAATTTGATGTTGATTGGTGGGCTCCTTATCATAATAGGACTTACTGCCACATTTGTTGTCAGAAAAAGAAAGGAGGAAGCGAGATGAAACAAGTCTTGAAAAGAATCACTATTTCACTGATGATCATTACTTTAGTTATCAGCCCCTTTCCAATGACAGATTTATCCCATGTAATAGCGGAAGAAATGCAGTTGGATGAAGGACTGTTATTACATTATGATTTTGAAAACGAATCAGGAAATGTCATAGAAGATAAGAGTGGGAACGGCCATGATGGTGAGTTAATCAATGATGCCACTCTTGTTGAAGATGAGAAAGGTGGTGCCTTATCATTAGATGGTGATCAGGACTATGGATTATTACCAACCAACCTTTTGGATGGATTAGAGGATATGACGATAAGTACTTGGGTGAAGATTGACAGTCATAAAGATTGGGCAACAGTATACTCCTTAGGTAACTTTGATGAAGAGAATAATGATTATGCGATTAATTATGCCGCCAAAACAGCTGATTCTGAAAACGGAGCACTCGAATTGTTTGGACCATGGCCATTTCC
The DNA here is from genome assembly GCF_010994085.1 of Gracilibacillus saliphilus. Taxonomy (NCBI): domain Bacteria; kingdom Bacillati; phylum Bacillota; class Bacilli; order Caryophanales; family Bacillaceae; genus Gracilibacillus; species Gracilibacillus saliphilus. Next base: position 186,140 of record NZ_WJEB01000001.1, read on the forward strand.
AGCTGTTGAGACAGAACCTGTTGCTGAAGGGGAATGGGTTCATGTTGCAACCATGATTCAAGATCAGGAACTACATCATTATATTAATGGCATACATCAAGGGTCAGTTGAAATTGATTTGGATGCCGGAGACATTCATGTAGCAGAAAATCGTTTTATTGGTTATCACGCTATGCCTCATGAACAAGGTGAAGGTAAAGGACTGCAAGGGCTAATTTCTGATTTTCGTATGTACGATCGGGCTTTGTCATTAACTGAATTACGTACATTAGCTGAATTTAATTTCGATATATCGGAGATTGAGGCTGTAAATATTAATATAAGTACAGGTTCTCTTCCGGTATTACCTGATCAAGTAACTGTCCACTACCCTAATGGAATGACAGAGAGCGTGACGGTTACATGGGATGAAATAAACCCAGACGACTTTCAGACTCCAGGTGAAGTAACAGCGGAAGGCACTGTTGCAGGAACAACTATGAAAGCAATTGCGAATATTACGGTGGTGGAAGACCGAACAATAAAAGAAATAGAACCTGTTATTCTTTACACAAATGAAGGTTCACAACCGGATTTACCTGAACAAATTCAGGTAACATACGCCGATAATGAAGAAGAACAAGTATCTGTTGAATGGGGAGAAATACCGGCAGAACAATTAGAAAGGGCAGGCGTTCATTTTACAGTCGAGGGCACAATTGAAAATACAGGAGAAACTGCAATGGCTACGGTGTATGTGACATCAGATGTAGCGGCTGATTTCATAACATGGTATAGCTTTGATGAGACACAAAGCGATCATGTATTCGATATTTCAGGCAATGAACAACATGCAACACTTGTAAATGATGCAGCCTTAATCGATTCAGATAAAGGTGGTGCAGTTGACTTAGGTGGAGATCGTGATTATGTCCAAATGCCGACAGATCTTTTTGAAGGTACTGCCAATATGACAATTAGCAGCTGGGTCAAAGTAGATACAGCGAAAGATTGGGCATCTTTGTATGCCTTAGGAAACTGGGATCAAGGTAATGCGATAAACTTTGCTTTAAAACAAGCAGATACGGATGAAGGCATGCTGGAATTATTTCGTCCAGATCAATCCTTTTATCAAATACCAACCGAGCCAATTGCAGAAAGTGAATGGGCACATGTTGCTACCGTTATCAACGACAAGCAAATGACACATTATATTAATGGAGTTTCTCAAGGTACAGTAGACATTGGAATGGATGCCAGTGATATTGAAGTAAATGCAAATCGGTTTATTGGTTTTCATGCAATGGAACATGAACAAGTAGAAGGGAAAGGTTTAGACGGTCAAGTTGCAGATTTCCGTATTTATAATGATGGTTTAAGCGAAAATGATCTGCAACAAGTGATCAATGAATCATTAACAGATCAAGAAGCTGTTGAAAGAGCTGCTGCCACGTTTGAATTAGGAGATTTATCAGAAGTAATTACTGATATTGAATTATCAAGTTCAACTGGAAATGGTGTAGAGATCACATGGGAATCGAGCCATTCAGAGATTATTAACGCTTCAGGTGAAGTGTCAAGACCTGGACAAGATCAACAAGACACAGTCGTCACGTTAACTGCAACTTTTGCAAGAGGAGAAAGTAGTCAAACAAAAACATTTGAAGCAACTGTCTTAGCAGATAATATCGAAACGGTAGATGAGATCAGTGTGATTACCCCTCCACATCATCCGCCAACATTACCGGAGAAGGTAGAAGTGACCTATTTTGATGGTAGTACTGGCACGCGAATAGTAGATTGGGAGAATATTAAAAGTGACGAATTATCAGAAGCTTCATCTCCGTATACTGTGAATGGTGAAGTTTATGGTACAGACATTCCAGCAAAAGTGGTAATTCATGTAACTGAGTTGGACTATGTTGATGAAGTACATGTCGAGACAGAAGTAGGAGTAGAGCCTGAATTGCCAACTACTGTTACTGCCCATTATACCAATGGCATGTCAGATGAAATTGCGGTAGATTGGAATGATATAGACCCGAATCACTATAGAGAAACTGGGACCTTCACCGTAAAAGGAAAAGCGGCAACATATCATTATACAAATCCATTAATCGAACAACGAGCAGATCCTAACATTTATAAGCATACAGATGGTTATTATTACTTTACCGCTTCTGTACCGGAATACAATCGGATTATTATGAGGAAGGCTAAAACTATCGAAGGTTTAAGAGAAGCCGAAGAGAAGGTCATATGGGAAGCTCATGAAACAGGAGATCAAGCGGCTCATATCTGGGCACCGGAGATTCATTATGTTGACAACAAGTGGTATATTCATTATGCAGCAGGTGCTTCTGATAATGTTTGGCGGATTCGTCCATATGCGTTGGAAAATACGAGTTCAGATCCGCTGGAAGGTGAATGGGAAGAGAAAGGTATGATTCAAAAGTCTCCAGATGATACTTTCTCATTTACAGACTTTTCGCTAGATGCAACGATTTTTGAGCATAATGGTAGGAATTATTATATTTGGGCTCAAAAAGTTAACAATATCTCTAATTTATATATGGCAGAAATGGAAAACGGTTATACGATAAAAGGAGAGCCGATGCTGTTGTCAACACCGGATTATGAATGGGAGCGAATCGGCTTTTGGGTAAATGAAGGACCTGACGTGATTAAGCGTAACGGAAAAATATTCGTTTCTTATTCCGCAAGTGCAACAGATGATAATTATAAAATTGGTCTTTTAACAGCAGATGAAGACAGTGATATCATGGACCCATCCTCTTGGACGAAATCACCAGACCCTGTAATGGAAAGTAATGATGCTACCGGTCAATACGGTCCGGGACACAGTACTTTTACCGTTGCTGAAGATGGAGAAACGGATATATTAGTCTATCATGCCCGTTCTTATAAAGAAATTGAAGGCGACCCATTATATGATCCTAACCGTCATGCTCGAGTAAAAGTATTGAATTGGAAGGAAGATGGTACACCAGATTTCGGTGTTCCGAATGGAGACGGTTTAGTCAACGGTCCAACCGTGGAGGTTAGCGCAACCGTAGAAGTGAAAGAAGCAACAAACTTTAAAGTAAGTCAACAGTTCAGTCACGATCAGCTTGTAGCGAATGAAACACTAACAAGCAAATTGGTGATTGCAAACCAATCGGAATCAGATGAAACGGTAACTGCGATGATCACGCTTTATAATCAAGATAAGCAAATGGTGGAATGGAAAGAAGAACCAATCATGATTAAAGCAGGTGAAGAGGCATCAACAGCACTCAGCCTAGATTTGCCTGATGATGTCACAGACCATATGGTAAAGGTAATGATCTGGCACGGCGAAGGAATCGATAATACTTCAATGCAGCCTATTTCACAAGTTTTTTCACTAGAATAAAAAATAGACTGTCTCAAAAATCAGCTTGCTGACGATTGAGACAGTCTTTCTTTTTTACTAGTGTCCAGATTATGTCATAAAGTGTCCAGATAATAGCGCAAAGTGTCCAGAAAACGTGAAATACTGTCCAGATTATTGTAAAAAGTGTCCAGAAAATCACCAAAAGTGTCCAGATCCACTTACTTATCCAATTATTTCTCGAATTCTCTGCACAAAATATAGTGCTTCTTTTGAATCGCCATGCACACAAATAGTATCTGCTTTGATATTGATGTTATCTCCATTAATTGTAGTGACCTGTCCTTTTGTGACAATTTCATTAACTTGTTTCATAGCTTGTTCAATATCATGAATAACTGCATTTGGTTCACTTCTAGGTGTTAAGCTACCATTTGGCTGATAAATTCTATCAGCAAAAACTTCATTGGCTACTTGTAATCCCATTTCTTCTCCAACATTAATTAGCTCACTATTTGCAAGCCCGACTAATACTAAGTTTGGATCGACATCATGTACTGCTTGCGCTATAGCAATGGCAAGCTCACGTTTGTTGCATGCCATATTGTATAAAGCGCCATGTGGTTTCACATGAGCTAACTGCATATCATGTATGGTCACAAATCCTTGCAAAGCACCTAACTGATAAACAACCAATTCGTAGGCTTGTTCTGGAAGTATATCGATATTTCTTCTACCAAAACCTTGTAAATCCTGAAAACCAGGATGTGCCCCAATATCAACCTGATGCTTTTTAGCCAACTGTACTGTTTTATTCATCGTATGTGAGTCACCAGCATGAAACCCACATGCAATATTAACTGCATCAACTAATGGAATGATTGCTTCATCATTACCGATTTGATACATACCAAAGCTTTCACCTAAATCACAATTCAATGTTATTCCTGCCACAGCTTTATCCCTCCCCATTTTTCCTGACAAAAGCGCTGGATAGTTCGAATTAAGCGCTCACGACATTGTAAAAGGGTAATTGCTTCATCAACCGTTATCTTCTGAAATCTGAAAGGCTGGCCAGGTCTTAATTGACTTAATTTACTCAAATCAACTCGCGCAACCTGTCCGATTTTTGGATAACCTCCTGTCGGTTGACCGTCTGCCATTAAAATGATTGGTTGCCCATTCGGTGGTACTTGAATGGAACCAAATGTTGTAGCTTCTGTTAAAAGCTGTTGATCTTTCCTTTTTTTAATCGGGGTTCCTTCCAAGCGATATCCCATTCGGTTGGATCGTGTGGAAGCAGTCCATTCCGTTTGTGCAAGTGTGTCGGACTCAAACCAATCATATTGAGGACCTTCAATATAACGTATTACCTTTGCCGTTTGTTCAATATATTTGAAAAGGGCAGGGGTAATGCCCCAATGCAGCTGATTTTCAGTGTTATAGGAGTGAGAAAAGGAAATTGTGTCACCCACAGCTAATTTCCCTCTTAAAACTCCTTCGACCTCCGCTCTCACAACTGTACTTTGACTTCCTAGGATTTCAGGTATGTCCAAGCCACCTTTAATAGCCATATATCCAAAGCCACCAGTTTTCACCGTACGAAACTGTAAGATATCGTTCTTTTTGACTTGGAAAGGTTGGGCAAGAGGTATCGGCTTGTCATTTAAATTAGCAGACATATTTCCGCCGGTTATTGCAATAATCGCATGCTGATGGAATTTGATCGTCGGTCCGATGAAGCTCATCTCTATAACTGCTTCGTCGATATCATTATTAACGAGAATATTTGCCATTTTGGCAGCAAACTCATCCATCGGACCACTGACTGAAAACCCGTAGGATTGATAGCCAAGACGTCCCTGGTCCTGGATGGTGGTATGTAATCCTTCTTCTATTATTTCAATTGTCATTTTTTATTCGCTCCTCATTCTGAAGCTGTTCAAATTCCATTTTTGTGATTGGATAAAATCTAATTTGATCCCCAGGTGCTAATAATGTCGGCCTGTCATCAGCTAATGGTAATAAATTTACTGGTGTACGTCCAATGATTTGCCATCCACCTGGAGACGTACTCGGATAAATACCTGTTTGGCCGCCTGCAATTCCGACAGATCCTTGCGGTACCTCCAGTCTGGGCTTGTCTTTTCGTGGTGTAGCAAGTGTTTGATCCATTCCTGTTAAAAAAGGAAACCCCGGTGAGAATCCTAAAAATGAGACGTTATAGGTAGGGGTGGTATGTAATGCAACAACCTTCTGCCATGATAATTTTTTGTTTTTCATAACGTGTGCCATATCGATACCGAGTGTTTTGTCATAACAAACGGGAATGTGATGCAATCTACTTTTTATTTTTTCTGTTTGATTCTGTTCGCTAGCAGCAGTAATTACTTTTTTCATCTCTCGGTGAGAAATGCGTAAAGGATCAAAGTATACGGTAATCGTTCTGTAACCAGCTACTGCTTCAACAATGAACGATTGATTTTCCAGCTGTTGTTTCACTGCAATCAAATAAGCAGATGAATCAGGTGTATACGGTAATGTCATCATGATGGCATTTTCCGAAATAGATTGAAGACGCATCTTCAGCAACCTTCTTTCTTTTCATTGTCTATTAATAATATTGTAACATATAAGAAAACCAATACAGGTTTTTCAGGTATTTTGAATCAGCATGAGATTAAAAGGGCCTATAAATAAGCATATTAATGTATTCGATTATGTGATAGAATAGCCCCATTCAATATTATTTAAAATCATTTGAATGAAAGATTACTAGATGAGAAATGAGCAAGCAGTTCAATGGAAGAAGTATCAACTAATTCGGAGTAACTGGCACAACTTGTTGAAGAACTAAATGGATTGGTAAGACAATTTAAGATTTAACATAAATGCCTGCAAAAGAAGTATTCAAATACGATAAAAACACGAACATTTTGAAAGTTGATGTTCGTGTTTTTATTTTAATGGTACCATCCTATTTAGAACTATGATAATCGCCACTAGGGTAATAACCCAAGTTGCCTGGTCTGACATATTTCGCCAACTTCCACACCTGTCGGAAGTGCTCGGAAAAAGTTAGTTGAGGGACAATCCCGACGGAAAGGCAAGTGGACAGCAGGAGTGGTTAGCTACTAGAAAAATCATATGGCTTTAGCATTTTGGAATAAGTACTGAGTGTATTTCCCCAGTTTTTCTGCTGAAAGTGCATATCCAAGTGAAATTGTACTTGCCATAATTGGATATTTTTTGAATTAAATGAGGTTCAAAGGACTAGTACGTACGTGTAGTAATGGTTGGTTGTAAATGATACAATAGATTCATACAAGTATAAGTAGGATATTTATACGTACAACATTTGGTTATATCATACGGAGGGAAGAAGATGAAAAATTTTGTAGGAAAATTAAAATGGAGGAATTTACAGCTTAAAAATGTAAAGATCGGTAACAAGTATGGATTAATAGTAAGTATTGTCTTAGCATTATTTGTCGTTTCTACTGTTATTGTTAGTATTTTTATGCAAAATGCCAAGGATCAAATCGAAGTCATGGAACGAAGAGGCGAACGTGCAGTGCTTGTAACGGAAATGGGGTCACTTTTGCGTGCGCAAAGTGTTAGGGTGTTTCAATATATGAATGATCCTTCTGAAAACATAGCAGAAGAATTTAATCAGCTCAAGCAAAGTTTTCTTAATTTAGCGCAAGAATTAACAGGAAGAATGAATAATGAAAATGAACAAGAACTGCTAGATACTATTATTCTTGAGGTTTTAGACTTTAATACTTCCTTCGATGAAATCGTTATCAATCATGAGGAGGGGAATCTTGATTCTGTTGAACACCATGCAAATAGGGCCCAACGAATTCAGTCAGAGACTGTAAACGCTTTAGATGAATTAAAAGAACTAATGAATGAACAGCGGATAACAGCAGCTGATGAAGCAAAACGTGGCCAAACAATAGCACTATTTGCCCTTATCATTGCTATTATCGTTTCACTTATTATGAGTATTTTCTTAATTATCCTAGTAAATCGCATCATTTCTAAAAACCTTTCGAAGGTAGTTGATGTAAGTAATAAAATAGCTGACGGCAATTTACAAGTAGAGGTAATAGATTATGATGGTAAAGATGAGATCGGCCAGCTAGCTCATTCTGTTAATACAATGAGTACCAACTTAAAAGAAATTATTCAACAAGTTTCAACAGTTTCCAAAACTGTTAGTGCCCAAAGTGAAGAATTGAATCAATCGGCAAATGAAGTAAAATCAGGAACCGAGCAAATTGCATCCACCATGCAGGAATTATCTTCAGGGGCAGAAACACAAGCTAACCATGCTAGTGATGTATCCACAATGATAGGGGATTTCTCGAAAAAGGTAAAAGAGGCAAATGAAAACGGGATAAACGTAGCAAATGCATCTACAAATGTGTTGGAGATGACAGGTGGTGGCCGTGAAATGATGGAATCGTCTGTCGCTCAAATGGGACGGATACATACGATCGTACGAGAGGCTGTAGAAAAAGTACGTGGTTTAGATGGACAAACAAAAGAAATTACAAAACTAGTAGCAGTTATTAAAGATATTGCGGAACAAACGAATCTTTTAGCACTAAATGCGGCAATAGAATCAGCACGTGCAGGTGAACACGGTAAAGGATTTGCTGTTGTAGCAGATGAAGTTCGGAAACTAGCAGAACAGGTTGGTGAATCAGTTTCAGATATTACAGGAATTGTAGTAAATATCCAAAACGAATCTTCGAATGTCTCAAAGTCACTTGAGGAAGGGTACGGAGAAGTTGAAGAAGGTTCATCACAAATTGAAAAGACGGGAGAAACGTTTGGTCGAATTAATGATGCGGTTAACGATATGGTATCAAGCATTAAAACTGTAACATCTAATTTATCAGAAATGGCATCAAGCAGCGATGAAATTAATAGCTCTGTCGAAGAAATTGCTTCGATTTCGGAAGAATCAGCTGCCGGTGTCGAGCAAACATCAGCATCCGCCCAACAAGCAAGCAGTTCGATGGAAGAAGTATCCTCCAATTCGGAAGATCTGGCAAAACTGGCAGAAGAATTAAATGGCTTAGTAAGGCAATTTAAAATTTAAAAAACAAAACTCCCAAGTTGCTTGGGAGTTTTGTTATTTCTTCAGTTCGATCTCACTAATTAATATCTTTTCTACGATATTATAAATAGACAATAATTCATATAAAATAATCACTTCTGGTGTGAAAAGGGTAGTATTTTGATCATCACTTGGTTTTTTACTTTCCCAGAATTGATTCATTAATTTTTTTACCTGTTGTCGGTAGGCACTTGCTTTATAATGATCAGGATATTTCATGAAATCAACTAGTGTTTCGACCATTTCCATAATGTCTTCACACTCTTGCTTCGACCAACAGATGTTTTGGATTGGTGTATTAATTAAATTACCGATATGATAATGAATCAATCGCAACCTCTTCAGGTTTTTTCTTTCGTAATCAAATACATGCTTCGTATGCTCGTCTAGGCGATGATATTTCGATTCTGCTGCTTGAAAGTTCAACAATTTATCCGTCTGATCCAATGTCGTCTTTAATGTTAGAAAACGACTGTCTATCTCTGTTTTTTGCTTGGAGAGTCGGTCTTTTCCAACTAATTGCTTCAATATAATATCTAATTCTTCTCCTGTCTGTTTTAATAGATCATGGATATTAGTCATTATTTTTTTGGTGTAATTAGGCGGTAAAATAAACATATTGACTAATGTTGATACTAATAGTCCGACTGTTGTGGTGCCAAGTCGAATAATAAAAGAGACAAATAAATTAGTATGGATTACTTCGATCATGGCAACTGATGTTAAGGTTGCTACTAGCAGACCAGCATGTAAACCTAATCGATAACACGTGATAATCGTAAACAATGCGGACAGTGTATAAGTAATGGGTGAGTTCCCAAACAAGTAGATAAATAAAACGGCATAGGCTGAACCTATTGCCGAAGCAGGAAAACGGACAACCCCTTTTTTGATCGAATCAGCAACAGTTGGTTCGACCGTGACAATCGCAGTGATGACAGCAAATACTGGCGGCCAGCCGATCCATTCACATAACATGGATGTTAAAAAGACAGCTAATGCTGTTTTAATTATTCGCCTACCAAAAAAACGGTAGCGTAATTTTGACCATTTCATTAGAAAAATTCTCCTTCGAACATTGTATTGCTTAGTATACCGCAGAAATCGTTAGCTTACCATGGTGAATCTGCTTAAATGGAAAGATAACGATTACTAGCCAAAAATTTCTTTTTGGTAATTAGTTGTAAACGCTTTCTTATTTCTTGCATATGATGTAAAATAAGAGTATATCTCAAGCAGATTAGTGCGTTATGAATTTTTGAGGAGGTGTTGAATTTGCTTTCCGTAAAAATGTTAAAACCGTATTATGTGAAAGAAGAAGGCAAACACATTCGGGTGGTACTCGCTTATCAATATTTTTCTTTATTAATGGATGATGAAGTATATCATTTTGTTCCACTCGAAGCTCGAGAAATTCGAATTAATCGTGATACACAACAAATTCAAAATAAAAATGATGTTTTCGTTTTTCAAAAAGGTAAAAAATATAACCGGATAACATTATCAGATCTGATGAAAGTAAAAGATTTTCAGGAGCATCTATCCACTATTTTAAGTCCATATATGATCGTGTCACAAACTGATGAGAAGACGGATAATATTGACCATGTGATTATGGAATTAGAGAAAAGCAATTTATTAAGACTTATTGATCGAGCTTTAGATGAAAAAAATCCTGACAATTTCCATTTGTATACAACCAAGTTAAATGAAATGTAGCAGTTGCTTAGAGCAGCTGTTTTTTCTTGGTAAAGAAATCTAACTCTATTGCTTAAGACCCTTGTTGCTTGCTATTGTAATCGCATTCCTTATAAAATAATGTTAGGAGGTGTGTGTGTCATGGATTTAGGAGTGAAGGATAAGAAGGTTCTTGTCACAGCAGCAAGCAAAGGTTTAGGTAAGGCATGTGCCACAGCATATGCTGAAGAGGGTGCACATGTTGTTATCGCAAGTAGAAGTAAAGCACAACTAGAACAAGCAGTAGCTGAGATTATTGAAAAAACAGGGAATGCTAATGTAGAAGCAATCGTCTGTGACCTTACCAAAAGTCAGGACATTGAAAATCTAATGCAGACAATTGGTCGTGTTGATATTTTAATCAATAATGCTGGAGGTCCACCCGCAGGTAAATTTAATGACTTTGATGATAAGGATTGGCAGCATGCTTTTGAATTGTTGCTCATGAATATTATTCGTACTGTAAGAGCCGTAACACCTGGAATGAAAGAGCAGCAATTCGGACGCATTGTTAATATTACATCAAGTTCGATGAAACAAGCACTAGACGGACTATTATTATCGAATACATTCCGCCCTGCTATTGTTGGCTTATCCAAGAGCTTATCTCAGGAATTAGCAACTGATCAAATTTTGATTAATTCAGTTGGTCCTGGCACAATGGAAACAGACCGGATTCGAGACATATACAAACAACAACCTTCAGATGAATCGGTTGAAGAACGTATTCAACAAGCAGGCGCAAATATTCCGATTGGTCGCATTGGACAACCAGAAGAATTCGCAAAAGCAATCCTTTTTCTAGGATCAGCTGCTAATACATATATTACGGGCCAAACCTTAATTGTAGATGGCGGGGCAATCAAGACATTATAAAGGAGAGGTAACATGACAACATTAAAATGGGGAGTTCTCAGTACAGCAAAAATCGGTAGAACACAAGTGATACCAGCGATTCAGAGATCCAATAATGGGGAAGTAGTTGCGATCGCAAGTAGAAATCAACAAACTGCAAAAGAAGCAGCGGAAGAGCTCGATATTCCATGTACGTTTGACAGCTATGAGGCTTTATTAGACGATCCAGATATCGATGCAGTCTATATCCCACTGCCAAACGCTTTACATAAAGAATGGGTGATCAAAGCAGCAGAAAAGAACAAACATGTACTTTGTGAGAAACCTGTTGCAGTCACTAACGAAGAATTAGAAGAAATGATTACTGCGTGTGAAAGAAATAATGTGGTATTTATGGAAGCATTTATGTATCAATTTCATCCCCAGCATCAAAAAGTCAAGCAATTGATTCAAGACGGTGTGATTGGCGATGTAGCATTTATGCGCGCAAGCTTCTCTTTTTATCTGGAAGACCGTTCCAACATTCGCTTGAATAATGAGCTTGGTGGTGGATCGATGTTTGATGTCGGATGTTACACCTTACATGCGATTCGTAATATCCTAGAACAAGAACCTGTATCCGTTCACGCAAGTGCATACTATCATCCAGAATTAAAAGTAGATACAACGATGGCGGGTACGATGACCTTTGGAAATGGCATAGTTACATCTTTTGATTCCAGTTTTGATTGCAAATCGCGTGAGTCATACGAAGTGGTCGGTTCAAAGGGAAGCATTACCGTAACATCAGCATTCCGCCCAGACACGAATGAAGGAATGACAGGTGAAATTCATGTGAAAACAGATGAAGGTACAGAGGTATTGCAAGAACCAGGTGACCAGTACACATTAATGGCAGAACACTTTGCTCATGCAGTATTAAACAATCAACCATTATTCTATGACATTACCAAAATACGTAATCAAATGAAAGTACTTGATGCCGTTTATGAGAGTAGTAAAACAGGACAAGTAATCGCATTATAAAAGAGGGGCACAGTAGATTTCTGCTGTGCCTATATATTGGAAAGGGGAGGAGAAATGATACCCAAAACCTCATTAAAATTATTGAAGCACAAAGCACTACTTGATCGACTTCCGGAAGATCATCCACAATATCGCTACATCTATGATAAGTGGCGGCAATTTGAGTCAGGACAAGCAGGAGAAGCAAACCTTGAATATTACCTGAAGCAAGCCTACCTTGATTCACCACAATTTCTTAACGGCCTCCGCATTGAGCACCAATCAGCATTCCAGATCGACTGGCTCCTTTTTGATCTAGGTTATCGTGTCATACTAGAAATCAAGAATTACACCGCACCCATCTACTTTGATCCACATTCCCGGCAGTTAATACGAACGAAAGCAGGAGAAAAAGAAGTATTTCCAGATCCATTATTACAAGTAGATCTTCAACATGCACAATTACGCCGGTTTCTGGATGAGCATAACTTCGAGTAGCTTCCCACCTTTACCGCAGCGGTATTCGTCAATCGTAATGCCATTCTAGAACTTCAGGATTACCCAGATAGGCACCGGATCCTCACAGCGCAAGCACTTCCATCTTTTTTAGAAAAAATAGCACGAAAACACCCGGCGAAAATATCACCTTCTAGAAATCAGGAGATTGTATCCTTTTTGCGTGATCATCACCAAGAAGCACATTTTCCTATACTGGACCGATATGGTATCAAGTGGAGTGATCTTATTAAAGGTGTACCATGTCCGGCATGTACAAGATTTGCGATGAACAGAATACACATGCGTTGGCAATGTCCTTTTTGTAATGAACGCAGCTCTGATGCTCATTTGCCAGTATTGTTTGATTTAGCATTATTGTCGGAGAATAGGATAACGAAAAGACTAGCTTATAATTTTTTAGGAGGACAAACTCCAGATGCAGCAAGGAAAATGATGAATCGAGCAGGATTTATTAAAGTTGGAACGAGTAAAGGTGCATACTATAGACATCATGATTTAGGACCAATTATGTAGAATGTCCAGAAAAAGAGAATTAGTGTCCAGATTATCACAAAAAGTGTCCAGAAAGTTTAAAAAAGTGTCCAGATAACCTTATACAAAAGAGCTAGCCCGATCCCTGGGGCTAGCTCTCCATTCTTATTTAATCTCAGAAAATACGTTTCCAACTTTTTCGGCGACATATCCACTGCCATTCGATTTGTCTTCGATATTTTCAACCATCATAGCGATGATTACACTGCCATCTTCCGGATAACCGACGAACCAACCATTCTCAGCAGCATCTTCTTCATCAAGTGATTGCTTCAGTTCAGCAGTTCCAGTTTTTCCAGCTATCCCTAATCCACTAACATTTGCGCCACTTCCGGTACCATCTGTTACGACGCCACGTAATGCATCACGAATGATGTCGGCATTTTCACTGGAAAGCAATCCTTCTTTCCATGTATGTCCGTCTTCTTCGTCCATCAATAAGGTTGGTTGGACAATGTTGCCGTCATTTTGGAAAATAGAATAGCTCGTTGCTAGTTGTAGTGCGCTCATTTCAAGTTGCCCTTGACCATAGCTCGTATCTGCCAAAAGTACTTCTTCACTTAATGTACCGTCAGAAGAAATCGAGCTCGATTCGATTGGATAAGTGAAAGGGAACTCTTCCTCACCAATACCGAATGCTTCTAAGCCAGATACAAATGTATCTTCACCCATTTCTAATGCTTGCATGGCAAAATAGATATTGTCGGAGCGGACGAGTGCATCTCTTAAGTCAACCGGACCGTTTGATTCAGAAACACGTCGAACGGAGTAATTTCCCCATCCGTCTTTTTGCCAGGTCAATCCTTCGATGGTGTAGCCTTCATTTGGATCAATCGAGCCATTTTCCAAGCCAATAGCACTTGTAATTGGTTTGAATGATGATCCAGGTGCAAAGGTTGAGCTAAATCGATTTAATAATGGATTCTTCGGATCCTCTTGCCACTCATTCCATTGGTCGCCACTAAGTCCATATAGAAAAGCGTGCGGGTCGAAAGCTGGACTGCTTACTAATGCTAATGTTTCACCAGTTGAAGGATCTATTGCAGCAGCAGTTCCGGCGTCCCCATCTAATGAATCAAAGGTGCTTTGTTGTACTTTTGCATCAATAGTGAGGGTGATGGTCTCCCCATCTTTTACCTCTGTTTCAGCGATGACAACAGGATCCTGATCTTCTTTATCGACATAAATCTGGGCACCTTCTTCACCGCGGAGTTCTTCTTCAAATAACTCTTCTAATCCTCGATAACCAATTAAATCACTTTCCGAATAAATGTCAGAGTCGACTTCTTCTAATTTTTCAGCTGTAATTGGTGCGATGTATCCTACTAAATGAGCAGCAGCTTCACCTAAAGGATAGATACGTCCTGTCGTCGTTTGTTTTGTAAATGGTTCAATCGATTGTAAGGCTTCTTCTAATCCATCTTCACTAATGCTAGGAACTACTTTTAATGGAACAAACACATCTGGTGTGACCCAGTCAGCACTTAATGCTTGATCAATATCTTCCACTGTAATATCCAGTATTTCTGCTATTTCTTCTTTTTCTTCCTCTTTATTCTCACTAAACCAATCATCTACGACACCTAATTCATAAATACTTTCATTGACAGCTAGTGCTTCGCGATTTCGGTCATAGATTTCTCCGCGAACTGGCTCTACTCTGTTGATTCCAACTGTCCCGCCATTTTCTAACTCGGGAAAGATGAAGCCAGGGTGCCAATTAACTAGCCAATCGATTTCTTCTTCATCTTCGACCGTCTTAATTGTTTTTACCATTTCGATTTCTGTATCAAAAGAAACCGGCCCCGCCATTGTTTCCATACTTACATTGAGCGGGAATGACACCGACTCAACCTCGTCCAAGTCAACCTCTTCCTCTTCTTCTTCTGGTACTTCGTATTCGACAGATAGATCGGATACTTCCAAGTCTCCATATATTTTTGGATAACGATCAAATTCCTCTTTATCTACATCTTCTTCAACCATTTGATACATACTTTCAAAGTCTTCCGCCATCCAATGGTCTACATATTCCTGCAAGCGATCTTCAGGCTTGACTTGTTCGTCATCTTGACAAGCAGCTAAAAACGCTAGCAAACTTATCAATACAATTAATAACCTTTTCATCTAATTTACCCCCTATAAAACAAGTGAAAAAGCGTATTGCTAACAGACAATACGCTTAATAAATTGGTTTTGCATAGATAATATATCTTTCAGGTGCGTTGCCTACATAGGAAAATGGATAGCAAGTCGTGATAACCAATTCTTCGTCAGGCGCTGTTGGTTTAATAATGGTTGTATCGTCTGCATCAACAATCTTGGAATCAACCATTTCATATTCAAATTCTCCATATTCTAATTCTATTATAAAAGTATCTCCGACTTCTACTTCTCCTAATTCTCGAAATACAGTATCACGATGGCCAGACAGCACAATTTGATCGTTTTGTTGTGGATAGGCTGAACCGCGATAATGGCCGACTCCTTTATCTAATTCATCTGGGTCAGTACCTTCGATGATGGGTAATTGAGCATCAAGTGTTGGAATATGCAAATATCCAACCGCTTCTCCCATATCTGGAAAAAAGTCTTCTGGTGTTCGTTTTGATGTCTCTCCTTTAGAAGATTGTTCAAGTAATTCATTTACTTCCGTAACAGCCTGTTTTTCAGCAGCTTGTATTTGAAAGTAACGATAACCGCCAATACTTAGAAGTACGACTCCAGCAAGAATAAAAAGTAGCGCTAACTTCTTCATAGTATTCCACACCTCTTTAGTCTATGTATTATCCATATTATACTAATAATAATGGTAAAATGCACGTGTTTATTAACGGAAAATAGTTGTAAATCTTCGACATTTGAACTAATTTACAATAGGGACAAACTAAAATATTACGTTTTAACGAATAATTCTACAGGACTTTAGTCTTGATTTTCTGCAAAATACGCAAAAATAGTCATAAACCCTTGCAAAATTCGACAAAAAGACGTACCTTTATATAGAACAGAAAAAAACATTTATGTTATAATGATGGTTAGCAGGAAAGTGGGTGAATTGTTGTGATAGGGCAAAAAATTCAAGAATTAAGGAAACAAAAAAGAATGTCATTATCTGAAGTTGCCGAGCAAGCCGGGATTGCCAAGTCCTATTTAAGTTCTATTGAACGTGGAATCCAATCCAATCCATCGATTCAGTTCATGGAGAAGGTAGGTAAGGTCCTTGGTGTAACCGTTAATGAATTATTAATGTCTCAATCAGATGAAGAAATTAAAGAACAATTAGATGAAGAATGGTTAAAGCTTGCAGAAGAGGCAATGCATTCTGGTGTCTCTAAGCAAGAATTCAAAGAATTTTTAGAATTCAACAAATGGAAACAAAGTCATTAACTAAACAGACAAGTCAGCCACTTAGAGGAGTAGCTGACTATTTTTTTATCTGCATAGTGAACAAGAATGTAATCGACAGTCAGAAATAGTGGTATAATTTACAAATTATTGTAGTAGAAAAAAGAGAAGTTTAAGGAAATCATGAAGAAGTTAATATATTCCAATACTGTGGAAGGGAGTCATATATTATGCAACTGACCAACCATACGAGGAACAAGACATCAAGCCATTTCTTTCTCAACATATTGACTTCTCCTTTTTAACATCCATTTCACAGCCGACTTCATTTAGCTATCATCATTCTGTGGTCTGTGTCGAACAATTAGGTGTAGAAGGAGTTGCCGAATTTTTGGGCTAGGTAATTATAATAATTTGACCATGTGTATCGAGGTAGCATGATGAGCCACGTCCAGCTCCAGCACCCAGAGACTAGGCAACTTCACGAATCGCCCTAAGATAAGTCATCATCGGCTCGCTTTTCTCAGTAATTCCTTTATCTCAGTGGATTCTGAAGTCGCTACGTTTCTAATCGGGTGGAGTATTCGTCATGCTATGTGGTCTATTATATCTAGCGATCAGGAAGACATGGTAGTATAAAAAAGCAACTCTAGTATCTTTTTTTGCTTTTTTGACTATTTTAGTGTACGCTATTTTTGATGAAAGGCATCAAGGATTAACACCAAACCGTACACCATACGCAGGTGATGTCGTTCTCGGGAATAGGAGCCTTGATAGCGATTTTTGGTATTTTGATAGTAAACAAGTTACGAAACTAGACGTACAAACATATTGTATAATTAGGATGGTTAAAGGGGTTGAGTCGTTTGACGGAGCAAGAAGTGTATCGGTCTATATTACAAAAAATGCTAGATCAAACTGAACGAGAACAAATCGATAATTCACAAGAATTTATAAAAAAACTGACGAATGAATTAAAGCAGGCTAATCTATTATCATTTCATAAAAAATAAAAAACAGAGTGTGAAGTTGATTCACACTCGAATTATTTCCAGGGAAATAGTCACTCGGTCGAAACGTCTACCTCTATATAAGAATTCTCTCCTTTCTTTAGGTCAACATTTCCACTAGTCAAATCTGTTATCCAGTCTGAGAAACCATCTTCTTCACCAACTAAAGTACGTACGTGAAAGGTTACTTTGTCTAAATATTCCGTTCCTTCTAATAAATAATCAGATTGGCGTAGTTCATTTTCCAATTTACCTAATAAAGTATAGTCAACTGTTACAATAAACTTCTTCATTCGTTTTCGCTCGACAACACCTGTCGTATTGATCGCCAATGAGGTTGTACTGGAATATGCGCGAATCAGACCACCAGCTCCTAACTTAATCCCGCCAAAATATCTGGTAACTACGACTGCCGTGTCTTTTAGTTGTCGTTTCTTTAATACCTCTAATATGGGAACACCGGCAGTGCCACTCGGTTCGCCGTCATCATTTGCTTTTTGAATTTGGTCATGTTCGCCAATCATATAGGCAGAGCAGTTATGGGTAGCATCAGCATGCTTCTTTTTGATAGCTTGAATAAATTGTTGGGCTTCATCTTCACTTGTTACGCGTTTCACATATCCGATAAATCTAGATTTTTGAATGACCTGTTCATCAGATCCTTCTAGTTTTACAGTAAAATAGTGGTTAAGCATATATAAATCCTCCTAAATATGAATAAATTTGTGTTCATGAAATAAATACGTGTAAAATAATTGTAATAGGGAATAAAGAATATTATGATAACCCCCTAAAAAAGAACTATATATTTCGTATGGTATAAAATGAAACTAGGTGGTGAGGTTTAGTATATGAAACATACAGATCGTACATTAGATTATATAATAGACGAGATGATAGATACAGTAAAAAACAGCAAGGATGAAATCTTTGAAATCGCCGAAGATTCTCGTAAGGAATATCAAACACTAGAACAAGAATTAGCTGTGTTAAAAGAAGATGTAGCGTTGGTAATTGATGAAGGGGATGCCCTTGAAAAGAAAGTAAAACTAGCTAGGAAAAAACTAGCGGAAGTAAGTAAAAACTTCAAAAAATATTCAGAAGAAAAAATTAGGGAAGTATACGACCAAGCCCATCAGCTTCAAACAGATTTAGTGGTGACACGTGATAAGGAAAAAATGCTCAGGGATAGACGAGATGAAATTGAATTACGGCTTAAATCGATCGAACAAATGGTCGAACGGGCAGAAGGATTAGTAGGAAAAGTTTCGATTGTCTTAAATTATTTAAATGAGGATTTTCAAGAAGTTTCTGATTTGATTAGTGATGCTTATGAAAAACAAGAATTTGGTTTAAAAATTATTGAAGCACAAGAAGAAGAACGTCGCCGCCTTTCAAGAGAAATGCATGATGGCCCAGCACAGATGCTAGCAAACATTATGCTACGTTCAGAAATAGTCGACCGTACCTTTAAGAAAGGTGATGTCGATGGGGCAGTTCGAGAAATGCGTGATGTTAGAGTAATGATTCGTGATTCTTTGTATGAAGTAAGGCGGATTATCTATGATTTACGCCCAATGGCACTGGATGATTTAGGGTTAATACCAACTATTAAAAAGTACATAAGAACTTTAGAAGATCAACATCCTAACATTCGCTTCCAATATCAGTCGTCTGACGAGCGATTACATAGTCATTACGAAGTTGCTTTATTCCGTTTAATCCAAGAGTCGATTCAAAACGCAATAAAACATGCGGAAGCTAAACTGATTTTGGTGGAGTTAGACATTTCATGTGATAGAGTAGTCGCGACCATAACGGATAATGGCAAGGGTTTCGAACAATCCGAGAAAAAAGATAAATCTTTTGGTATAATAGGCATGCACGAGCGAGTCGATATTCTCGGAGGAGACTTAGACATTACCAGTAAACAAGGGGCTGGCACTAGAGTTAACATCACAATCCCTCTTGAGCACGACAATAATACTGCAAATTAACCTGAATCAGGTATAATGGTAGGGATAGGAGTTAATCGCACTATTACATCGATGATGAGATATCAAAAAATAAATAAAATAGTATATAGGAACTTGAGGAGGAGTAATCATGTCAACTAACATTGTATTAATCGATGATCACAAATTGTTTCGCGAAGGGGTTAAAAGGATATTAGAGTTAGAGGATGGTTTTAATGTTTTAGCAGAAGGTGACGATGGTTCCATGGCTGCAGAGCTTGTGAAAAAGTACAAGCCTGATGTAGTTCTAATGGATATCAACATGCCTGGTGTTAACGGGGTAGAAGCAACTGCTGAGCTATTGGAACGTTACCCTGGCGTAAAAGTCATCATTCTATCGATTCATGATGATGAAAATTATGTTACCCACGCTTTGAAATCAGGTGCACAAGGTTATTTACTAAAAGAAATGGATTCTGATGCACTAATTGATGCCATTTCCGTTGTATCAGAAGGTGGTTCTTATTTACACCCGAAAGTAACCCATAATTTGGTGAAAGAATATCGCAGGTTAGTGACAGAAGAAGATGCATTATATGATTCTGATACTTCCCTTTCAAAATTAAAAGAAGTAGAGCATCGTAAACCACTTCATTTACTAACTCGACGTGAATGCCAAGTGTTGCAATTACTGGCAGAAGGTAAAAGTAACAAAGGGATTTCAGAATCTCTTTATATAAGTGAAAAAACCGTAAAAAATCACGTAAGCAGTATTTTACAAAAAATGAAAGTGAAAGACCGTACGCAAGCTGTAGTTATTGCTATCAAAAAAGGATGGGTAGAAATCTTGTAAGTTTTATCCATGAAGCGGACATTTATTCCTCTATTTTTGTACATAAACGATCATGGTTAGGTTGAACGGACATTTGATCCTCTATTTCACCTGTTTTATGCTTATTAATAAGAAATAGTATGAAATAAGGGAATAGATGCCCGCGAAAGTTACCATTCAATCGTTTTAGATGCAAATAATGGAATAAATGTCCGTTCGTTTGTTTGGATACGAGCATGATCAGGGACTTGTATTTCTTTCCAAAAACCTTTCTCAACTTAAGACTATGCAACGAACATAATATTAGGTAAAATAAAATATAGTAAACTAAAAAACTAGTAGAAAGGTTCGATATAAATATGAAAGTTGCTGTCATTACCGATAGTACGGCATATATTCCAGAATCATATAGAGAAGAAGAAAATATACATATGGTCCCCTTGAATGTGATAATTGGGAACGACTCCTATCAGGAAGAAATCGATATCTCCACAGAAGAATTTTATCAGAAAGTAAGGGAGGTAGAGGATTTCCCCAAAACTTCACAACCTTCAATCGGCCTCATAACGGAAAAATTAAACGAACTCGCCAAAGATTATGATCAAGCCATTTTTATTACATTATCCAGCGGTATTAGTGGTACCTTTCAATCCATCGTTACTGCACAATCAATGGTAGAAGGAATGGAAATTTTTCCATTTGATTCTGAAATCAGTTGTATGGCGCAAGGATTCTATGTGCTAGAAGCAGCAGAATTGGCTCAGAATGGCGAAGATGCCCAAACCATTATGTCACGCTTGCATGAGATAAAAGAATCACTTCGCGCTTATTTCATGGTAGACGATTTAAGTCATCTTCATCGCGGAGGCAGATTAAATGGTGCTCAAGCTCTGCTTGGCAGCATGCTTCAAGTTAAACCAATTCTACATTTTGAAGATACTAAGATCGTGCCATATGAAAAGATTCGTACCAAGAAAAAGGCATTAAAGCGAATCTTCGAATTATTCGAAGAAGATGCTTCAACAGGCGTACCGATTCGAGCAACTGTTATACATGCGAATCGTGAGACTGAGGCTGAAGAAATTAAACGGGAATTAGAAACACGTTTTGACAATGTAGAAATATCAGTAAGTTACTTCGGACCAGTTATCGGCACACATCTCGGTGAAGGATCACTAGGGATGGGATGGTATAAAATATAATATGGTGGGGGCTTGTCCCCACCAATCATACAGGAGGCTTGCCATGAATTTTTCCCAACTCCTCGCAGGAAAGCTTTTATTAACCTCGGAACTTCCACTTACTAAGCCATCAATTGATTATCTACTCCGCACTGATCAAGTAAAACAGCTCCCAACTATAACGACCAAATATGGACGTCACAAATGTAACCGCTGTGGCAATAAAAATCAACTGTTGTTTGCCGATATACCGTGTGCAAGGTGTAATCACACTCATCTCTACTGCCGTCATTGTGTCCAGACTGGTAGGGTGCTCCAATGTGATACCCTGATTGTATGGAATGGAACAGCTCCGTCTTGGCCACTTCAAACACAGCCATGTCATTGGACAGGCACATTAACTCCACCTCAACAAAGAGCAGCACAAGCAATTGCACAAGCGATCAGCACCCAACAGAAAGAACTACTGATTTGGGCTGTATGTGGTTCTGGTAAAACAGAAATGCTATTCCCAGCGATAACAAAAGCAATTAAAGAAAGAAAACGAATCTGCATTGCCACGCCAAGAGCAGATGTAGTAAGAGAACTGTTTCCCCGTCTTCAACAAGCTTTTCCCGATACCGAAATCGAAGCGTTGTATGCAGATTCTCCAGATCGAACCGATAAAGGACAGCTGATCATCAGTACTACCCATCAATTAATCCGTTACTACCAAGCTTTCGATGTCATGATTATCGATGAGATTGACGCGTTCCCTTTTCACCATGACAAAACATTACCCTATTTAACCGATCGAGCTTGCAAAAAGGATGCCACATCGATTTATTTAACTGCAACACCGAGATCAGAGCATAAACGAAAAATCCACCAAAGGAAATTACCTGTACAATTTGTACCGATTCGCTTTCATGGCCATCCACTGCCAATCCCCAAACTCAAAATCGAAATAAACCTACGAAAAAAACTCGAACAAGGAACAGAACCAAAAGCGCTACAGCAATTTCTCACTACAAGATCAACTTCCCGCCAATTATTAATTTTTGTCTCAACGATCGCTTTATTAAAGAAAGTAGCCGATCATTACCAGGCAGTTGCTGTACATGCCGAAGATCCAGACAGAAAAGAAAAAGTGGAACAATTCCGTCAAAAAAAGATCAACACCCTTGTTACCACAACCATTCTTGAACGAGGTGTAACCTTTCCTTCGGTAGATGTCGTGATTCTTGATGCCGGACACCATGTCTTTGATGAAGCAGCATTAGTCCAAATTGCAGGAAGAGCAGGAAGAAGTCCGGATGATCCCGATGGAAATGTCCTGTTTATCCACCAAGGCAAAACCAATGCGATGGAAGATGCCATAGCACAAATCAAAATGATGAATAAGAAAGGAAAGAAGCTATGACATATTGTTTGAAATGTCAGGATTGGATTAATCAGCCAGTTACTTGGAGCACGCTTTTTCTTCCAAGCAAACAGACGAGCTTATGTGATAACTGTACTTCACAGTTGGATAGAATTAATGGTATTATTTGTGAAAGGTGTGGAAGACAAATGACGAAGAAAACGATATGTGATGATTGCAAAAAGTGGCAATCTAGCACAAAATTTCGAGATGTATTACAGTATAATCGGTCGCTTTTTTCTTACACTCCGTTTATGCAAGAAGTCGTTACGCAGTGGAAATATCGTGGTGATTATCAACTAAAAGAAATATTCACACCGTACATCCAAAAAGAGCTGCGAAACTTTTATCCAATCGAATCGCTCACAATCGTACCAATTCCTCTAACGGATGAAAGACTTCAGGAACGAGCATTTAATCAAGCAACAGCCATAGCAGAAGTGATTGCCAAGCACAATAAAAATCCGGTCATAGCCGCACTTTCAAGAAAGGCAAGTCAATCCGAAAAACAATCAAAAAAATCAAGGCAACAGCGAATCACAACGAAAAATCCATTTTTCTTGACCAAATCACTTGAAACTGATGTCTTACTTGTCGATGATATATATACAACTGGTATGACGATTCATCATGCGGCAACATTACTTAAAGAAGAAGGATGTCCTAATATATACAGTTTTACACTAATTAGATAGAAATAAAGAGAAAGAGGTGCTCACAATGGGAGAATTAGCAAATTGCGCAAGGTGTGATAAAGTTTTTGTCAAAACGAACAAATCAATTTGTCCTGATTGTGTAAGAGAGGATGAAAAACAGTTTCAAACCGTCTATGATTTTCTTAAAAAACGTGAAAACAGACAAGCAACGATTCCGGAAATCGTCGAAGCTACAGGTGTGGAAGAAGATGTTATCCTGCAATTCGTAAAAGATAAGCGGATACGATCTACCCAATTTCCTAACTTAAGTTATCCATGTGAACGTTGCGGTGAGCCGATTGCCAGTGGTAAAGTTTGTGAGAATTGTCGAAATGAATTAACTTCGGACTTACGTTATCAAAATGAAATTGAACAGGTAGAACAAAAAAACGAGCAACAAGAAAAGCAAAGAGCTAAAACTTACTACACTAGAATCAATAATGATTAAAACCTCTAACTTACAGGAGGTTTTTTCTTTTTTCTTGAAAAAAAATCTCTTCAATGGAAAAACACTTCTGACCTTGAATATCCCCCTTCTCAAACCATTCTAATACCGATATACTAAAAGAATATTAAACATTTCAAAGAACCGTCCGATATAGATAATAAATACGTATGTACGAGAAAAAAAGAAAGAGGTGAAAGGTCTTGAAAATACATGGACCCAACCATTCAAATATGAATCCCTATCAAAAACAACAACATATCCAGCAGAAAACAGCATCCAAGTCCCGTTCACTGAAACCCGATCAATTGGAAATTTCAGATAAAGCATTAAAAATGCAACAAAAGGAATCTCGCCAGACTTATGTGAACGAAATTAAACAGCAAGTAGATAATGGCGAATATCAAGTCAACAACAAAGAAACAGCGAAGAAGCTGTTAAACTACTGGAAAGCCTAATACAATGTAAGAAAAAAGGAGTAAAGCTCTTATGTCCGTTCATCCTATTATACAACAACTAAATAAATTGATTGAGTTACATGACAGCCTACTGCAGGTTTCAAAACAAAAAACAGAAATTTTAAAGGAAAATAAAACAGATGCATTGCAAAAGTTACTGGTCAAAGAACAGAAACACGTGCAAGCAATCAACCAGATCGAGCAAAAGCGAATCGAAGCAGTAGCAAGCTGGGCAATCACACAGAATCTAGACCCAACAAATGTCACAGTTTCAACAATCATTGAAGAATATGCAACCGGAACGGAACAACAACAATTGAAAGAAGTAACCTTACAATTAGCGGAGCAATTAGTAGAATTACGCAGCCTAGAGAATTTAAATAAACAATTAACCCAACAGTCCTTACGATTTGTTCAGTTATCATTAGACATGATGCAGCCAACTATGAAAAATTTAAATTATGGAAATAACAAGCATCAATCAAAGCCGTCTGCACCAAGGCGTTCGGCATTTGATTCGAAAGCGTAAGTAGGAGGAACAAAGATGCCATCAACTTTTAACGGATTAGAAGTAGCAAAACGAGCACTTCATACGCAACAGTCAGCATTATATACAACTGGTCATAATATTGCTAACGCGAACACAGAAGGCTATACAAGACAACGAGTGAATATGACGCAAACAGGTGCCTATCCTGCACCGGGAAGAAATAGACCAGAAATACCCGGACAAATTGGAAGTGGTGTAGAAACAGGGTCTATTCAAAGAATAAGAGATAGTTTTGTAGACAAGCAGTTTAGACAAGAAAACAATAAAGTTGGTTACTATGAATCAAAAGCTGAAATGATGAGCCAAATGGAGGCAATCATGAATGAACCAACCGATGAAGGTTTAGCTAATACCATGGATAAATTTTGGGAATCTTTACAGGACTTATCAGTGAATCCAGATGATGCCGGTGCAAGATCTGTTGTGCGTCAACGGGGAATAGCAGTAACGGAAGCTTTTCAATATGCACATAATTCTTTACAAGATGTTCGAAATAATTTAAAAAAAGAAATCGACGTGGATAATACGGAAGTTAATTCGCTAATTGACCAAATTAATGGTGTCAATAGACAAATATCCGAGATTGAGCCACATGGTCATGTACCTAATGATCTATATGATGAACGTGACCGATTAATTGATGACTTATCAGAGTATGTTGACATAACAGTAGATTATAGAAAAAGTACTGGTCAACCAAGTTCGATTTCTGAAGGTATCGTAACAATTACGTTAAATGCAGATGAAGATGATGTGAATGGAGGCGAATCGATTACTTTAGTAGATGGTAGTGTAGATGTTGAACTTGGTAGTGATGAAGCAGTCAACCATATTTTTGTTGGTTTTGATGACAATAATAATGCTCAACAATTCTTTTTTACATCACCTGATCGCGATAGAAAACCAGAAGATGTAGTAAATGATTTAATGGATGGTACGATAACTGCTGATAGAGAAATTGCTGCACATTCTTATGATGTACAAGGAAAATTAAAGGCATTAATGGAAGGTGCAGGATATGTTACGGAGGAACTGGATGAAGACGGTAATCCGATTGTTGCGGGTGAATTTAACCAGATACTCGCAGACTTAGATGAAATGGTTGAAAACCTAGTCAACGAGTTTAACGCAGTTCATAAGCAAGGGTTCACTTTAAATGGTGAAAATGGTATTAATTTCTTTGATCCTAATGGTGTGTCAGCATCAACGATGGCAGTACACGATGATATCCTTGATGATAAGGATAATATAGCTGCAAGTAATTCAGCTGATGGAGTCGCTGGTAATGGTGAAAATGCGATTGATTTAGCTGACGTTTATACTAAACGTGCGGAAGAATATGAAACGACTGATTTTGAACCAACTTTAAGTGATAAAACTTCTTTGAAAAGCTTCTTTGAGTCAACTGTTGGTGAAATGGGCGTAATTGCTGAAGAATCAAATAGAATGAGTAGTAATTCAACAATTCTAAGAAATCAAGTAGAAGAAAACCGCCAATCCATTAGTTCTGTATCACTAGATGAAGAAATGTCGAATTTGATTCAATTCCAACATGCTTATAACGCTGCTGCCCGAAATATGACAGCAGTTGACGAAATGTTAGATCGAATTATTAACAATATGGGATTAGTAGGGAGGTAACTAGAATAAATGAGAGTAACTCAAGGAATGTTAAATGGGAATATGCTTCGTAACTTAAGTAATAGCTACAACAGTCTTGGAAAATATATGGATCAGTTATCAACAGGTAAGAAAATTAATCGTCCTTCAGATGACCCAGTTGTCGCAATGAAAGGTATGGACTACCGAACACAGGTGAAACAAGTAGAGCAATTTGAACGGAATATTGGGGAAGTCCATAACTGGATGGATAATACTGACTCTGCTTTAGATAAAAATCAAAAAGCTTTAGAGCGTTTACGTGAACTAGCAGTACAAGCAAGTAACGGAACTTATGAAGAAGGTCAACGTAGCAATATTGCTTCTGAAGTTGATGAATTAAAAGAACATATATTGGAAATAGCAAATACGAAAGTAAATAACAAATATATCTTTAGTGGGACTAAAACAGATGGTGACGGTGGAGATAAACCTTATACAGTAGACGAAAACGGTAATTTCAATTTTGAAGGAAACCAAGAAACAGTTAACATCGAAGTTTCTTCAGGTTCAAAAATAACAGTTAATATGCAGCCAGATGAGGTATTTACGGAAGAGTTATTTGATGACCTAACTGATTTTGCAAATGCACTTCGTCAAGGTGATAATGATGCAGCAATTGGAGAGTATATCGGCAAGTTAGATACACATATTAATAACAACGTAGATGCTAGAGCAGACTTGGGAGCGCGTCAAAATCGTATTGATTTAATTGAAAATCGTGTACAAGAACAAGCTGTAACAGCTAAAGATATGATGTCCAAAAACGAAGATGCTGATATGGAAAAGGTTATCATGAATTTAACTTCACAAGAAGCAATTCACCGAGCAGCATTAAGTGCTGGTTCCCGTGTTATTCAACCAACTTTATTAGATTTCCTACGTTAACTATAAAGCCTTGCCTTTGAGAAAAGGTGAGGCTTTTTATCAAAAGGAGGGAATAATATATGAAATTACCTCAAATACGAATACAATCACAGAACGCTTTATTGGGACTACAAACAAAGGACGCACAGTTAACGATAGAATCTGGACCAGCTAAACAAACGATACAGCAACCACAAGCTGATATACAAATTAAAACTACACCGGGAAAACTAACTATCGATCAATCAAAAGCACTTGCAGATGTAGGTATTATACCAACAGAACAATCAGTAAAACAACATGTTAATGAGGCAATGCAAACTGCAGTAGAAGGATCAAAGAAAAGGCGTAGACAAGGTGATATGTTAATGAAGATTGAAAATGGTGGAGAGCCTTTAGCAGAAATTGCAAAACAAAATGGTCATAAACCGATAAAGGACTTTAATATCGGCTGGATACCATCTGGTGATGGTGTGAAGATTGATTATGAACCAGCGAAAGTAGAAATAAATAATAAAGCGAATAGACCTATCATAAATGTAGAACCAACAGAAAATCAATTCTATTATCAACCAGGTGATGTCGAAACCTACCTAGAACAAAAAAATTGGATAGACATTGACTTTGTAAATGTAAAATATGTTGGTAACCATTTTGAAATGGAAGTATAGAAGGGTGAAAATATGCAAATAGAATCAAAATATTTTGGTGAGATAGATGTAAAAGAAGAAGCAATCATTCATTTTCCACAAGGTATACCAGGGTTTGTAAATGAAAAGGAATTTGTATTATTAAGCTTTGAAGAAAGTGGTTTGTTTCAAGTACTTCAATCAACGACTGGCATCGACCCAGCATTTGTCGTAGTGGATCCATTTCTTTTTGTGAAAAATTATCAGTTTGAATTAGATGATTCAACCATAGAACAATTAGAAATCAAAGAAGAAAAAGATGTCTTAGTTTTAGCAATTGTTACAGTAAAAGAACCTTTGATAACAAGTACTGCCAATTTACATGCTCCTGTTGTAATTAATCAAACAGCCAAATTAGCAAAGCAGTACATTACCAAAAATCAAAATTATACTACTAAAGAATTAATATTCAATACGACCTCGAAGGAAGAGGTGGAGTAATATGTTAGTGCTGACCCGAAAAATTAATGAAGGCATCCAAATTGGTGATGAGATTGAAGTGAAAGTAATAGCAGTAGATGGTGATCAAATCAAATTAGGGATCAATGCTCCCCAAAATGTCGAGGTTCATAGAAAGGAAATTTATCAAGCGATTCAAGATGAAAATAGCAAAGCTGCACAACTATCGGAAAAATTATTAGATTTAATTAAAAAAAATAATAAAAAGTATTAAACATCTAGTAAAATTGACCGATAGTATTAGTAGGAACTAATTAAGGTGATTGGCGGCCGCTCTCACCAATTAGTATACAACCACAAGGATGTGGAAATTTTACAATTCTCAAGGAGGAACTATACTTATGATTATCAACAATAATATTCCTGCGATGAATACTCATCGTCAACTAGGAATCAACCAAGGAAACATGCAATCTTCAATGGAGAAACTGTCTTCGGGTCTACGTATCAACCGTGCTGGAGATGACGCAGCAGGTCTTTCTATTTCAGAAAAAATGCGTTCTCAAATCCGTGGTTTAGACCAAGCAAGCCGTAACTCTCAAGACGGTATTTCAATGATTCAAACTGCAGAAGGCGCACTTGATGAAACACACTCAATCCTTCAACGTATGCGTGAATTAGCTGTACAATCTTCTAATGATACTAACGTAGAAGAAGATCGTGCTGCGTTACAGAATGAATTCGATGAGCTTGGTAAAGAATTAGAAAGAATCAAAGATAATACACAATTTAACAAACAAACTCTATTAGATGGTACGACTGGGGATGCTGGTACTGTAACCATTCAAGTAGGTGCTAATGAAAGTGAAACTACTGAGATAGACTTCACTACATCAGGAGTTAATTTATCAAATGTTGTTACAGCAGCACAAGGAGAAGATATCTCAGATCTATCAGGAGCGCAATCAGCTATTACTGAGATTGAAAGTCAAATCGCAACTGTTTCAGAAGGTCGTTCTTATTTAGGTGCTATGCAAAACCGTCTTGAGCACACTATTGCTAACTTAGATAACGCTTCTGAGAACTTATCAGCTGCTGAATCTCGTGTTCGTGACGTAGATATGGCTAAAGAAATGATGGAGATGACTAAATCTAACATTCTTTCACAAGCATCTCAATCTATGCTTGCACAAGCAAACCAACAGCCACAATCTGTTTTACAATTATTAGGTTAATTAACCAATATTTAATCAGAGATCTCGACAAAAGTCGAGATCTTTTTTATTTGTAGTCTTTATTTCGCAGATATTATGACGATATAATATAGTAAGATATTTAATTTGAGAGGTAGATTATCCTATGAAATTTATAATTGATAATGATGCTTATTTTTTCGAGAATACAGTAGATAAAGTGGAGGAAATTTATAAAATTACGAATGACAAATTAAAGGATGAGACTGTTTTTTTTAGTCATTTTATTATAGACGGTAAAGAAATATATAATGAACATGATCAATACTTGTTGAATGTTCTGGATTCCATTGAGGAAGTTCACGCAATCTTACATACTGCTACCCAATTAATTGAGAGTGCCATCACATCTTTAACTGGCTACTTAGAGAGAAGCCAACCAGAGCTCGAACTGTTTATTAATGATCTTTATAATGGTGTTAAACAAATTGGGGCACCTAACACATTTCTTTTGTTAGAAGGGCTTGAATGGGTAAAAGATATGATTGAGAAAATAGATGCATTAGAACAAAGACCTGCAGAGTGGCATTTACTTGTAAATCAAGCCACAGGATTAACAGAAATCTTGTCTGAAATGGAGGAAGTATTCCAAAATAATGACCCTATAGTATATGCGGATATGCTTCAATATGACATCATTCCTTTGTTCCAAAACCTAAAAAATTCTTGTGAACAAATTAAAAAGAAAGGATTGTAGATATGATTTTAGTGGATAACATAAATTTGTTAAGGAAGAAATTCCCTTATGTTCGTAATAGTACCAAAGATGTTTCATACCATCACAATATATCATTACAAAAATCTAAAACTAACTTACCCACTATTACTATCGAAGTCAATGATCATCAAGCTTTTTTGCACAGTAAGTACGATCCAGAGAAGGAAGCACAACGTTTGATTGAAGCGAATATGGAAAAGATTAAGGGAAAAGAACACGTATTTATTTATGGTATGGGACTTGGTTATCATGTTGAAGAGATTATTAGACGTTTTCCGGATATTTCAATAACAGTGTATGAGCCGAATATTGAAGTCTTTCACACATTAATGGAATCACGTAAATTAACTAGTATACTGAAAAGCAATGTAAAAAGACTGTATGTGGAAACTACTTTAGAAAGCAGAAGGCAGGGGCTAATTGATTTTGCAAATATGGTGCTAGATGATGTGTTTATCTTAATATTACCTAGTTATGAGCGAGCTTTTTCACAAGAAACACAAGCGTTTATGTCTATGTTTACTGAAATAATTAAACAAAAAAAACAGAATTATTTAGCCAATTACACATTTGAAAAGAGATGGGTATATAACAGTATTTATAATTTATATGAAACATTGTCGTCGCCTACATTTTTTAATATAGATAAACGTATTTTAACCGATAAAACAGTAATTCTAATTGCGGCAGGGGCCTCTTTAGATGATGAAATTGAGAACTTAAAGTATATAAAAAGTAATAAATTAGCTTATTTATTTTCTGTTGGTTCAGCGGTGAATACACTCCTTGCAAATGATATCTATCCTGATGGACATTTTAGTTATGACCCGAAATTTGACAATCAAGAAAAAGTTTTCAAAGAAATTTTTGAAAGAAATATAGATTCGATTCCATTAATATTTGGTACAAGTATTGGGTTTGAGAAGTTATCGGAATACCCTGGAAAAAAATACCATGTGGTAACTAGTCAGGATACGGTATCTTCTTTTTACGTGAATAGTGAGAGTGAGATTTTAAAGGTGAGTGATGCACCAACAATTTCTGTTATCGCATTACAAACATTATTTCATATGGGAGTAAGTAAAATTATTTTAGTTGGACAAAACTTAGCATTTAGGGGAGAGCAAAGTTACTCCAAAGCTATCTATTATCGTAATACAAAAGAAAAACGAGAGCAAAGAAAGAAAATTCAAATAGAAACAACCGACGTATTTGGTAACAAAATATATACTTCTCCAGCCCTTGAACGAATGAAAAAGGCAATAGAATATTTAATTAGCCGGTTATCGAGTACAAATGTAGAAATTATTAATGCGACTAGTGGCGGAGCGCATATAGAAGGAACGAAATACAGACCTCTTAAAGAGGTAATGAAAAACTTAATAACACAGGTAGTAGAGAACGATTGGAAAGCGCATGATAAATATTTGTTAGATTTAAAATATATAAAAGAAAAGCATCACGAATTAATGAAGGAACGATCTTTGTTTATTTCTAATATAGAAAAAATATCAAGATTAAATAGCGAATTTATTGAAATGAAAGCTCAAAGACCAGAAGTATTAGATGAAATTTTAAAAGAACTTGAAGTAGTAATGAAAAATAAATACTTTCTTCATGTAGTGCAGCCTATGACCAGAGTAGAATTTGATTTGTTTATTAGGAATATAAAAAAGATAAATGCAGTTCTACAATTAGATTATCAAAATTTCCAACGACAAGTAGAAAGAATCGTGAGTATTTTCAATGAAAATGACAACATGGTTAGTTCTCTATTTGCAGACTTTGGTGAAAAAATTCAAGCTTTACAAAGAGGTAATAAGTAATGAAAAATATAAAAGTGTTAGACTGTACGTTTCGTGATGGTGGCTATTATAATGCTTGGGATTTTGATCAGCAAACAGCACAAAGATATTTAAATTGTATGCGTGATTTGCCAATTGAGTATGTGGAAATAGGATTTCGTTCTTTATCGTTTAACAATTACTATGGTCCATTTGCTTATTCAAAAGATAGTTTTTTTAAACAATTAGATATACCCGATAATCTGAAAATTGGTGTGATGATTAATGCTAAGGAATATATACAAGCGGGTAATGGCATTTATGATGCATTAGAGAGAACGTTCAATGCTGCTTCAATGTCACCTATTCACTTTGTAAGGATAGCAGTCAATATAGAGGAAATTCATGATGCAATGCTTATTGTCAAATGGTTAAAAAACAAAGGGTATATGGTCGGCTTGAATGTAATGAAAATAACTGACATCCGATTAGACGAGTTAGACACAACACTAGAACAGTTGTCATTAAAACATGTTGATGTATTATATTTTGGTGACAGTTTTGGCGCATTACTTCCTGGTAAAATTGCAGGAATAGTTAACATCTTTAGAAAACACAGTAGAAACCATATCGGCATACATGCCCATGATAATATGGGAAATGCATTATTAAACTCAAAGCAAGCTATTGAAGAGGGAATTGATTTCGTCGATGCTACTATTAGCGGGATTGGCAGAGGTGCTGGAAATGTAGCACTTGAAAATTTATTAGCAGATATCGAATTATTACCTACTAATTCTAAAGCCTTTCTCTTGTTACTAGATCTTATTAATGAATATTTTGAGCCTTTAAAAGCTCAACACAAATGGGGAACAAACATCTTTTATTACTTAGGAGCAAAGAATAATATTCACCCTACATATATTCAAACGCTTTTGAATGATGAAAGATACAATCATGTAGAAATTTTAAACATTATCGAATTCTTGAAGCAAACTGACAGTAGGAAATTCGATTCTCAAAAGCTTGATATAAAGAAAATGTTTTTTAAGAATGAGATTAAAAATACTTGGAAGCCAAGTGACATTCTAAAAGGACAAGAAGTGTTAATTTTAGGAACAGGTCCAAGTATTAACGAACATAAAGATGCTATTGAATTGTATATAAAAGAAAATGAACCGATCGTTTTTGTTCTTAATACGCAAAATGCTATTGATAATAAGTTAATTAATTTTCGGATTGTATCCCATCCGCTTCGGGTGATGGCGGATATAAAGTTATATCAGCATTTTTCCCAACCCCTCATCACACCTTTAGCAATGTATACAGATGAAATGATTGAAGAACTTAGAAAAACAAGCGTTTATAATTTTGGTGTGGAATTTAGTGACAGTTCATTTGCTTTTTATGATACATATGCAGTGCTACCAACACACTTAGTTATTGCGTATGCTCTAGGTGTAGCTTCCAGTGGAAAAGCTAAAGAAATTACGTTAGCGGGCTTTGATGGTTATGAGGATAATCCCTCAGCTAACGTATCAATGACTAAATTATTCGATACTTATTTGAAAAGTGCAGGTTCATTGCCATTCTTATCGATAACACCCACTAAGTATGCTATTCCTAAAACAACAGTCTATGGATTATTAGGAGGATATTAACGTGAAAATAACATGTTTCTTACCTTGTAGAAAAGGAAGTCAGCGAATTGCTAATAAAAATATTCGCCCCTTTAGTAGCTATCAATATGGACTTTTAGAAATAAAATTAAAACAATTGGCAAAAATTCAAGAAATAGATGAGATTATTTTATCTACAAATGATGAGGAAATTATCAATTATGCTACGAACCTTGATATATCAAATTTAATAGTTGATTTACGAGATGATAGATTATGCTCTAGTAAAACAAGCACGGATGAGTTAATAGAATATGCTGGAAAGATTGTACAGGAAGGACACATTTTGTGGACACATGTAACATCTCCATTTATTACAGAAGAAGTATATAAAAAGGCGATAGCTGAATATGCTGCTGGTTTAAAGACTCATTACGATTCTTTGATGACAGTATCTGCAATTAATGGTTTTATATGGAATGAAGGTGGGCCGATAAACTATGATTATACAAATGAGAAATGGCCGAGAACCCAAACTATTTCGCCATTATATGAAATTAACAGCGGAATATTTCTCGCAAGTACTAATGTATATCATGAAAGAAAAGATAGAATAGGTGATCGCCCACTTTTTTATGAAACATCCACGATAGAGAGCCTGGATATTGATTGGGAAGAAGATTGGAAAATAGCGGAAGCAATTATGAATCAAGTGGATAATGAAGAATTGAAGACAAGATAATAAAGGATGTTAAGGAATGAAACCACTAGTAAGTATATGTTGTTTAGCCTATAATCATGGGAAATTTATTGAGGATGCGATCAAAGGCTTTTTAATGCAAGATGTTGACTTTGATATGGAAATTATTATACTTGACGATGCATCGACAGATAATACTCCAAACATAGTGAAGAAATACGAACAGAAATATCCGAAACTTATAAGAGGAATCTATCATTCTACAAATCAAAAACCAATAACAAATATACCAATGTTCGGGGCATATCTATTACCAGAAGCACAGGGGAAATACATTGCATTATGTGAAGGGGATGACTTTTGGATAGATATTGTAAAGTTAAAAAAACAGGTAGAAATACTAGAAAATAATGAAAGATATACACTATGTTCGCATGCTACACAGGTAAAAAATTATATAGATGGTGAACAAGATTATACGATTCAACTAATGTCTAACAGTTCGACTATACCAGTAGAGAAAATTATTCAAGGGGAAGGAATGCCACACACGTCATCCTTGCTTTTTAGGAGAGAATTAGTAGAACAATTACCTGAATTTTATAAAGAAAATAATAATGGAGACATTCCATTAGTATTGTTATGTGCTTCGAAGGGTGAAGTATACTATATCGATAAAACAATGTCCGTTTATAGAAAAGGTATAAATGGATCTTGGACTAGAAATGTGAAATTAAATCCATTCAAATATATAGATCATACATTGACATATATTAAGATGCTTTATAATTTTAACGAGTTTACAGATTATAAATATAATAAAATGTTATTAAAAAGAATTGAATTTTTAAAACAAAGAATTGTAGATAATGCAAAATTACTATAAGAATAAAAAATAGGATGTGTAGTACAAGTTATGGGAAAAGGTTGTAAAATATTTTGTATTGGACAAAATAAAACTGGAACAACGTCAATAAGAAAAGCCTGTGAGGATTTAGGGTTTGATGTAGGAAATCAACGAGTTGCTGAGAACTTATTAATAAACTATTTGGAGAATGATTTTAAAAGTATAATAGATTATTGTAAAACAGCTAACGTTTTCCAAGATTTCCCTTTTAGTTGGCCAGAAACTTATAAACATTTGGATAAAGCATTTCCATGTCAACTTCTGATGAAATCAGAGAAATACAATTTGAGAAAAATATGGATTTAGAAGATTTACTGAATGAAGTTAACTCTGATTTAAGAAGTTCTGAAGAAAGATTGCTATCCGATGTGGCTACGAAGTATCCTATCATATTTGTAGTTGGGCCATTGCGATCAGGTAGTACATTAATGTTACAGTGGCTAGCTAGCACTAAACAGTTTTCTTATCCATCTAATCTCCTTTCAAGATTTTATGGTGCCCCAATAATTGGAGCAAAGATTCAAAGATTGCTTACGGATCCAAAGTTTAATTTCAGAAATGAAATTTTAGATTTTCAGTCTAGTATTGATTTTGTATCTGAAAATGGGAAAACAAAAGGAGCAATATCTCCAAATGAATTCTGGTATTTTTGGAGAAGATTTTTACCTTTCAAAGATATCGATTATTTACCTGATGATATCCTATTCGATCAGGTAGATATAGATGCTTTTAACAATGAATTATATGGCATTTCCAATGTATTTGAAAAGCCTTTTGCATTAAAAGCAATGATTTGTAATTATAATATTGAATTCCTTAATGAATTATTTGAAAAAGCAATTTTTATTTATATTAAAAGAGATCCATATACAAATATTGAATCAGCACTTAAAGCTAGAGAACGTCAACTAGGTTCAAGAGAATTGTGGTACTCATTTAAAATTCCTGAATATTATGAATTGAAAAAAATTAACGATCCAGTTAAGCAAACAGCCGGTCAAATTTATTGTATAAATAGCGCTGTAGAAAAGGGACTAGCAAAAGTGCCAAAAAATAAAAAATTAGTTGTAAAATATGAAGAATTTTGTGAAGATCCTGAAAAAATTTATGAATCTTTAGCTTATAAAATGAAAGTGCAAGGATACGAAGTAAATGAAAAATATCAAGGTCCAAAGCATTTTAATGTTACAAGAAAAGAAGTTGGAAATACAGAAATTCCTAAAGCATATAGTGAAATAGTCGAATTATTTCAAAATAAATAATCTAGCCACTATTATTATGTTTACAAGGAAAGTAATAAAAACTATCAGGAAACTTTTAGATGAAATAAACAAATATTAAATAGATAACAGGGTTTTTATTGAACCAATTGGAAATAATGACAACAACAAGTGCGCACTAGAAAGTGCACACTTGTTGTAAAAGATTATTTTTTTACCATACTATTCAATATCCTCTTACCCTCAGGCGTTAAATAAACTTTACTATCGGAAAGTAATTGCTTTGCTAAATTCGCTGTCATCGGTTTTGATTGCTTTGCCAATTGTTTTCCTCCTTTCCGTTACATATCCATATAATATGTACAAGTTAAAATGCTTGTAAGAGGAATATATACTAATATAAATGCGGATTTTCATATAAAAAAGCAAGAGGCCTCACCCCTTGCTTAAAACCCATTGATCACTTCAAAATCATACAAAAACTGTTCACTAATCTCAGAAAATGAACCTTCCTTTAATTCTAGTTCATCCTCCAGATCCATTTCCCTCAAGTTTATCTTTTTTACCGAAGAAGTCTCAGTCATTTCAAAGACATACAAATCATTTTCCGACCAAGATGGAAAAATATATAGGCTCTCATCACTTGTGTCCGGTACCTCATACGTAGTTTCTAGTACTCCATCTTTGTTAAATTGATACAAGCTACCTTGTCCATCTAAGAAAAATAATTGGTTATCTGACCAGTGAATACTATTGTAGACGGAATAAGGTAAATAGGTAGACATGTTCTCATTGGAATCGAATGACAAAAAGTTATTTTCATTGACTTTTCCAGTATCTTTATTGATCACCAAGACCGAATATTCCTGTTGGATATCAACAATACAATAAATTAGTTCTTCCGTAACGATCATATCAGTTAATGGGACAAGCTCGTCGGTTTGATAATCTAATGATAGTAATGGATTGTCTACTGCAGTCTCATCCAACACAATTTCTTGTAGTACCATGTGTTCATCCGTTTCTTTTTCTTCTAAAACATAGAGCGAATCGTCATAAATGCCTGCTGTCGTTATAAAATAGCGTAGATCCTGAAATTGCATCTTGCCTTCGTGCTCCCAATATAGATGAGAATGATAAGTTCCATTTTCATCATATCCACTGTTGTATAATTCGACCCGTTCTCCATCATCCATATAATCTGCGAAAATCGCGGTATATTCTTTTTGTTCTCGCGTTTCTTCACTGATATCTTCATCGATTAGATAACTGTGTGATACATCATTGACGATCACTGTATCGTTTTGATGATATATTTCTCCTAACTCCAAGCCTTCTGTTTCTAATACATTGGCAACCTTACCGGATGAATCGATGGTATAGAGACTACCTTTGCCATTACTTTTATCTATAGAGGTAGAAAAATATAATAGACCGATTGATTCATGAATACTTTCATATTGTGTATTTCCACATCCGCCTATCAAAACGAGCAATACTAGTAAAACGATATAGTGTAGAAAATTTTTCATAGACTCTCCTAAGCTTATTGAATGGTGTTATACGTAACAGTATAGGAGCTATCACGTATATCTGTTGGATAGACGCCGAAGCCTTGATTTTTGTCTAAGTCAATATTTGCCTCTAACATATAAGCACTCCATATTAATTTTGAGCAATTTTTATCACCATATTTACTTGTATGGCGGTTTGTCGCAAAGTTATAGGAATATGCATCTACTCCTACTCTGGAATTAGCCCAGTCAGCAGCTTTATCCCGATTTGTTTGCGAGGATTGGACAGATTGCATAACAGCATCTTTTTCAACATTTCGTGCATTGTATTTTATTTTTCTAACACCTGTGTCAGGGATTGATTCTACGATATTTGTAGTAGTGTGATAGATTCCATTATGACCGTGCTGGATACCTAATGTTGAGGAAGGAGTATAGAATAAGTCCCCTTTATTTCTGGCAGGTTCTAATTTATAGGCACCGGAACTTCCGCCCATAACGGAAATGGAGGTATCCTTTTCAGCATTTTCCTGTTTGATCGCTTGGTTTAGTTCATTTAAAGCTTGTTTGGCAATAACCATTTCTGGCTTTCGGGTTTCTTCTGCAGCTAAAGCAATAGCTTCTTTCACTTCTTCAGTAGTTATGCCTGGTTGCTTTTGGACAAGTTCTGCAACATAGTCATCATACTTTTCTTCTTTCGGATCAAGATGAACACTAGCGACAAGGGAAGGGGAGGCAACTAACATAACAACCACCAACAACGTAACAACAGAAACAAACTTCTTCATTTCATCCATTCCTCCAATCTATTATTTTACAAGTCTAGTGTAGCATCATACATTGTAAAAAGTGTTAATGTTCTATTAAAAATAATAGACATAATGTTAATTACGTTTAAAACAATTTTCAGTTTCCCCCCTGTTTTGATTAGATTCTTTCGTATAGGTAGTAGAAAAGGGAGAAAGGCAAAACTGTTGAAAAACAGTGACGCAAAGCTATAGGGGCTAATCATGTCAGCCAGCTGCCAAGAGTGGGAAAAAAAGATGGAGGTGAGACGTTGAAACGAGCAATGATGATCACCTGTTTGTTCATGTTATGTGCTTGTGGTCAAGGTGAAGATGCTACAAATGATGATAACAATGCTGGACAAGCAGAAACAGAAGCAGTGTTGTATGAAAATGACGTTTTCCAAATAGAAGAAATTGATGGTTGGTCGGTTGATGAAGAAGCAACTGCTGAACAAGAGCAAAACGTGATTTTTTCTAATGGGACAACCAGATTAATAGTCTCGATCGTAAGCAAAGAACAAACGATTGATATCTTGAAAAAGGATGTACTAGCATCATTTTCTAAAAAAGTAGAATTAATAGAAGACGATGAGAATTACATAGCACTGATTACGAACCGAAAAGAAAATATTCGTGGGGATGTTTACTTTCACCAAGGTTCGGAACACCAATTAATTTTTACTTATATGACACCTGAACAACATTATCAGGAAAGCAAGAATCAAATTAATGCATTCAATGAAGGCATTACTATATTTTAAATGGAGGGAATAGCAGATATGAAATTAAAAACATGGTTATCACTAGCAACTATTAGTGTATTTTTTGTAGGGAATACGGCGTTTGCAAATGAAGCAGAGGAAACGGTAACTCCTGATGAGGAATTATATGATACATCGATTTTAATTGAGGAAACAGAGCTTGCACTAACAGAGGATCAAATGGAAAGAGCGTTATTATTAGATGAGTTCGCTAATGATCGTTTAAGTGAAATAGAAGCAACTATTGAAGAAGGTAATCTCGAGGAAGCAGAACAGTTAATTGAACAATATGAGGAATATTTGGAGCGTTTAGAAAGTGAATTAGAAGAATCAGAGGAAGAGCGAGAAGCATCAGAAGAGGAAGCAAATGAAGAGGTTGACGAAGTAGAAAGAGTAGAATTACCTGATAGTGACGATAATGATGAAAATGAGCAAGGAGAAGACTCCGATGAAGAAAATCAAGAAGAAAGTGCGGAGGATCAAGATAAATCAGAAGAAGAATTAAGAGAAAGCGCCAAACAACGTACAATCAAACTGCAAGCTTTATTAGAGCGTGAAGATTTACCAGAAGAAGCAAAAGCAGGTATCGCAAAAGCGCTTGAAAATCAAAAGCGTGCAGAAGAAAACTATCTAAGAGCGAAAGCGGAAAAAGCTGTATCAGACGAAGACGAAGATGAACAAGAGCAAGAAAAAGAAGAAGAAGAAGAAAGAGAATTACAAGAGGAACGTGAAGAAGCGGCTGCAGAACAAGTTGAGGAAGAAAATGATAAAGAAGCGGAAGCTGTTGTGAAAGCAGAACAAAAACAGAACAAAGCTGAAAAGAAACAACAAAAGGCAGAAGAAAAGGCTGAAAAGAAACAACAAAAGGCTGCTGAAAAAGCTGAGAAAGCTGAGCGAAAGGCGCAAG
This sequence comes from Gracilibacillus saliphilus, assembly GCF_010994085.1. Taxonomy (NCBI): domain Bacteria; kingdom Bacillati; phylum Bacillota; class Bacilli; order Caryophanales; family Bacillaceae; genus Gracilibacillus; species Gracilibacillus saliphilus. Next base: position 226,934 of record NZ_WJEB01000001.1, read on the forward strand.
AAAAAATAGAAGATGCAGAAGAGAAAGCTAATAAAGCAAAAGAAAAAGCAAAAGAAAAAGCTCAAGAAAAGCGGAAAAAAGCAGAAGAAAAGGCCCTAGAAAAGCAAGAGAAAGCTGAAGAAGAAGCCGAAAAAAAGCAAGCTAAAAAAGCCAAAGAAAATCGTCAAAAGCAAGAAAAGGAAAATGGTAAACCGAATCATCAATAAATGGGCGAGGAATTCAATAGTTGTTGCAAAATAAAACAAATTCCGACAAAATTCTCGAAAATATCTTTACCCGTCGCTATTTATAGCTTACATTAAATATAGAAATGCTTTATCTTTCTACATATTTTAAGACTGTTGAAGGGTAAAGCTTTCTTTTTTTAGTAGTGATAAGGGAGAGGAGCAGATGAAGCAAGAAGACATCGAGCATATCATCAATGAGATACAGAAAGGCAATGAGTTACGTCGAGAACAGTTGATTCAATATTACCAACCATATATATTGAGTGTGGTTGGAAAAGTATGTAACAAATTTAAAACATGGAATGATGACGAGGCGAGTATTGCCTTAATTGCCTTTAATCGTGCCATTGACACCTATGATCCTCAAAAAGGTAGAACCTTTTTAAACTATGTCTATTTAATCATTCATCGCGAATTGATTGATTTTTTCAGAAAAGAAAATCATTATCAAAACTTGATGAAAAAAGGGGATAAGCTTTTAGAAGCAAACCGTGTAAAAGAGTCGGTAAAACAGTATCATCAAGATCAACGAATTAGCAATATAGCTTCTGAAATTATTGATTTAGATGATCAATTGTCACAATTTTACATACGATTTGAAGAATTAGAAGCACATAGTCCAAAACAAAAGCGAACAAGAAAGAAAGTACTGAATATTGCAGAAGAATTTATTCAGAGAGATAAACTTGTCGAACAATTATTTAACCGAAAACAATTTCCGATGAAGGAATTTTTAAAGGTAGCCAATTACCGTGTCAAAACAATCGAAAAATACCGAAAGTATATTATCGCTATTATTATTATTTTATTACATCCTGAATGGAAAAATTTACAGACATTTTTACGTAATAAGGTAAGGGGGGAGAAAAAGTGAAGCAAAAAATCAAAGGTGTTGTCATGGAGGTTCAAGAACACCAGGTTGTTCTAATGTGTGATGATGGTACATTTTGTAATGTTCCTCATGATCAACATGACATTCCAGCTGTTGGTGAGTATGTGACATATCGAGTAAAAAAATCCCCTTTACTGTTAGGAAATAGAAAGCAAGTATTACCATTAATAGCACTAGCTGCAATCTTACTATTTGCGATTATGAATGTTTCTCTTTTTCAACCGCAACAATCCGCTTATCTACTTGCGGTGGATATTAATCCAAGTATGGAATTATCTCTGGACGAAGATTTACATGTGATAGAGATAACGGGATTAAATGAAGACGCAAACCGTGTCATTAAAGACTTGGACGTGAAAGGTCAAGGTATCGATAAGGTGATTAATGAGATCGTTGTTCGACTAAAAAATGATAACTATTTATCCGCTGATACGCCTGTCATCATTACAGCGACCTGGATTGAGTTGCAGGACCATTCCATATCAAATAATTCACGTTCAGTGGAAGAAATATTTAATCATTCTCTTGGGGAGAATTATGTAGAAGCGGAAATGGAAGTTTATGTTGAAAATGAAGATTATTATAAGAAGGCAAAAGAGGTGGACCTTTCCGTCAATTCTTATCGAATGTACCAAGAAATGAGTAACGACGAAGTTGAAGTTGATATTAAAGATGTGCAAAATAAGTCGGTAAAAGAACTTCGTCAAATCGCTGAAAAAGAAGCTGAAAAGGCAAGCGAAAGAAAAAAATCAGAACGTGCTAAGTCATCATCTTCTCCAAATAAAGAGGAAGCAGCCAAAAATACAAAAGAGGAAACGGAAAACTCATCGTCAAAGCACAATTCTAGTACTAGTGTTCCAAAAAAAGAAGGTGAAAAGCAGTCTAAAAATGAGAAGAACGGCGAAGAAAACAAACAAAATGCTGAACAAGCTCCATCTAAGGAAGAAAAACATAAAAGGGATAAAGAACGTAATAATGAAAAATCTCCATCTGAAAAATCGAATTCGCCCTCAAATGATCAAAATAAGCAAAAGAAAATGGAGAAGCCTCCATCAAATGAAAAGCCTGAAAAGCCAAATCAAAAGCCCGAAAAGGAAGAGCTAAGAGATCCTGAAACACCAAAAAAGGCTGAGGAAAAAGCAGCAGATAAAGGCAAATCAGAAGAAAAACCGACTAAGGAAATCCCTAAAGATCAAGATAAAGGGAATGATAGTAACAAGAGGGAAGAGTAATGATATCGGAATAGATTAATAAGAGAAGTTGCTTTATGACAAAACACGAACATCAAGTTCGTGTTTTATAGTCGTTGTATAAGTATTTCTGTTCCATGGATAAGTTTCATTGTTCCGGGGATATATGCCTTTATCCCCGGAACAAAACGAAATATCCAGGGAAGAGAACTAGCTATCCCCAGAAGAGCGATAATCGATTCATTTGTTTACTTCGCTGCAAAAGCCGTTATCTTCAGAATCATCGATTTCATATTTTCTGATTACTTCTAATGGCTCTGGTCGTGCTAATAAAAATCCTTGTACAGTAGAGACGCCAATTGCTTTTGCCATCTCTAAGTCTTCCATAATTTCAATGCCTTCCAGAACAAATTTGGTATCCGTGTTAAAACAATAAGTTACAATTGACTTTACCATTTCCTGTTTTCGACTCGACTTGGCTAGGTGCTTGGCAAAATATTGATCCATTTTAACAAAGTCAGGTTGTAATTCGACGATGGCCTGAAGGGAGGAAACTCCTTTTCCGACATCGTCTATGGCGATTAAATAGCCTTCTTCCTGTAATTCATACACTGTCGTGCTAAAATAGTCTACATTTTGAATGATTTCGGATTCATTAATTTCAATCATAACTTGATTCGCAGCTAGTGTTGTTTCTCCTAATATTTTATTTAATTGACCTAAAAAATCAGGGTCTGCTAGGTTAGAAGGAAAAACATTGATCAGAATATTTTTGTTGTTATATGTACACCGATTTATCGTATCAAATGAATGAAGCGCCTTTTTTATCGAGCGCATTTCTAACTCGAAAAATCGATTGGTATGACTTGCTTTTTCGAAGAGAATTTCGGGATTCGTAAATAAATCAGTTCTCAATAATGCTTCATATCCAATAGGAGTTAAAGTATGCAAGTCATAGATTGCTTGGAAATGGTGTTCAAATTTCTCGTTAACAATTAAATCATTGATTTTTGCAATAGACATCCGTCCATCCTCCTCGAACACAACAAATGACATCATTACTATCGATCATAAAGTATAATATACATAGCTGTTACAATGTACCTATCATTTTACAACATTATCTATTTATTTTCTATACTAATTACAGATTTCTTAGGATAACTACCTTACACTTTTCTTAACGCGCAAAAAAAGAATAGGTGATAGAACCTATTCTTCAGCAAATTTATTCCTTTTGAGATAAAGTAGGATAAGCGATCCTACCAGTAATAGAGCCCCACCAATTAATAGGATGTTAAACATAACCGTTGCAGTGCTTGGAAGTGATGAACCACTTGTTGGTTGACTATCAGAAGCGATTGGAAAGCTAGATGTTTCGGCCTCAGTGTCATCGAAAGCTGTTACAATAATTTCCGCGGTCGTTGTTAATCCCTGATATTCATTTCCTGATTCAGGCGGAAAGGTTAGAGTGAAACCTAGCTTTTCTTCACTATTTGTTCGTAGAGGCAGTTCAGTAAGTAATGAAAAATTGGCTAATTTATCATCAAATAAGACTTGATCACCTTGCATGATTTCTAATGATAATTGCTTAAAGAAGAGTTCGGATCCTTCTATATAACGAACATCAATATCATAAGTAATATCGTGATCTGTCTGATTACTGATCGTGATTTCACGCTCAGCCCAATCACCAGGTTTTAGATTATCTAGATTAAACAAATTACCATTTTCGCTAAATGTACCGTCTAGATCGATAATATTCGTGTTAGTAGTTGCCTGCAGAATCGGAACAAATAAAAGGAAAAACAGTAGGATAGCACTGAAAATTATTTTCGGTTTGCTCAATTGAATTCACCCGCCTTTTTAAGGAAGCTATACGAAAGGAATATATAGCATTAATTTTTCTGAGTGTTATAAAATATTACTTTTGTTCAATCGTTTCTTTAACTTTGGTCTCAGCAGATTGTCTGACTTCTAATTGAGATATCGCTTGCCAGATGGTAAATGCTGCGTAACCTAACAATAAAATACCAGGTACAATTAATAAAATGGCACTACCCGCTTGTGAATGAGCGAAATTGACGACATATCCTAAATAAGGGATGGTGAACCCTTCATATTCGGCCACAACATTATCAGACAGAACCGGGGTCGGATCAGGCGCATTATTGTTATCGCCTTTTGTTTCATACATGATATGCTCACCGCTATGGGTGACATCAACAACACGGTGGGTGATTAAATTCTCATCCTCGTTAATGAAGGTAATGACATCCCCTTCATTAAACCTTGTCATATCGCCACCTGGTTTGACGGCAATGATCGATCCCGTTTGAATGTCGGGTTCCATGGATCCTGATAACACAGCTTTAAGTTGGTATCCCAGGATTTCCGGTTCGCCACCTGAGGCTTTTGATGAGATCGTGATAAACACGGTAAATACTAATGTTAAAAAAAGTACTGCGGTAATTAGAAAACTAATCGTGCGTTTAATTGGTTTCCATATGCTTTTTTTCATTCTTGTTCACCTTCTTTTTTAACTTGAGAATTTTCCTGTTCTTCAGCATCAACAGGTTTTTCTTTTTCTATTTTGTTGGTTACTGCTTGCTTCGGTTTGTCAGCTGTTTCCTTACTAGGTTCACTTGAACTTGTTTGTTTCTTTTCTTGCTCAGGTACCGTTGTTTCCTTTTCATTATCCGTTTGTTCTGACGGTTTATCTGGTTTTTCTTCTGTTTCTTTAGATGATGGCTGTTCTTTACTATCTTCTTCAGGTGCCTCTTTAGTTTCTTTGTCTGCTGGCTCTACTAAATCTTCTTCACTAGATTCATTCTCTAGATCTTCACCCTCTAATGAATCAACCTCATCAGATTGTTTTTCTTTCTCATTCTTTTTATCTTTCTCCGGACATTTCACTTTTATCTTTTCGCTCCAAATAACTTCCTCTGATTCCCCTTCATAATCAGGACGCTGATAGGCTTTTACTACATAAAATCCCTCATCTTCAGCTTGATAAGATATCGTGGTAACATCGTCAGCTTGCATAGCTTCTAACTTACCTTCTGATACTTTTTCGCCATTTTTGGGATTGCCGTTCTCGATATAAAAGATTTCATAGTTGGTTGGGCCAATCATACTGTAACCATTATTTTTTATGTCTACTGAAAAATCTACTGGAGGACAAGAGTCATTGAGATTTTGATTCCCTTTTCCAATAAAAAGCAAATCACTTCCGTCCCACCAAAAACCAGTCGATATCGATGTATTTACTGCACTCGAATGATTAAAAAAAGCACTAGTATTGGAGGTGAGTTGAGATATAGAAAACAAAGCGGCATATAAAATAAATACTATTTGCACCGCTATGATTACCTTTTTATATTTCTTCCGATATTTCATGATTCGTGTACTTCTCATAGCCATTCCTCCATCTTGGAAAGATTTATTTATTTTCGTGAACATACAAGCTGGTTATACATTCACGGCAATAAATAAAGGTTGGAAAGGTGAGGTTGTCTCACCTTTCCATGAAAATTATCTAGCTTCGCCTGCTTCTTGGTTAGCAGTGAATGTCCATTCAAGTTCTAAAGAGTCCCCTTGGAATTCGTTTTGGTCCTCGCCATTATCAACAAATTCGAATTGAACGTAAAGCGTGTCACTATCACCAGCTTCTAATCCACCTCTTTCTTCAAGCCATGGTACAAAGACATTATTTGCTACCGTATCAGGAGACATATCTTTTAGTTCGGAAAGAGTCGTAAAGAATACAATCTGATCAGGAGATAGCGGACCTAAAGTAGTTTTATCAGCATTCCAGAAGAAATTAACACGAATGTGATCACCGAAATCCTCTACATTGTCGCCATTCGCATCCGTTACTGTATAATCTGTGTCAAGAATTACCTCTGAAATATTTAATGAACCATCATTAATAAGCTCAAAAGAACGGTTCATCCAATCACCTGGCTTTAGATTGTCTACATCGATAATAGTAGTAGGATCAACTGATAAATCTAATGTACCTGCTGCGAATGTATTGTTCGTAACTTCAGTATCATTGAAATACGCATATGTACCTCCTCCCACTAACGCTAAACCAAGTGCCGCTGACGCTACGCCCATACCTAATTTCTTTTTTAAAGACATAAATAAATCCTCCTTTATATTTTTGTTCTTTATTAAGAACTACAATTGCATTGTACATCTAGATATACTTTTTTAAAAGCCCGAAAAAAGAGGGAAATCCGTCTTTTTGATCGTTATAAAGAACAAATACTTTGAAATTCTTTGAATATCAATGAATTTTAGATTTTTACATATTTTTTCGTTCTTCAGAAAGAACGATCAGCGATAAAAAAACAGACATGTTATTCAACATGTCTGTTTTTCCTTTAATGTCGTTTATTCAACCAAAGAACACCGGATTTCGCCAAGCGTGGTAGAAGTCCTGTTACTGGTTGACGGTACATATTTCCGAACCCGTCTGATTTACCGAGCGAACCGAGCTGTCCTTTCAGCTTAATTTCTCGAGGTTTACGTGGTTCATTTCCTGTTAATACATCCGCAAGAATATCACCGATTTGTTCCCCTTGAATCCCTGCAAGCTGGGCACTTGGAGAATAATCAGATGCAACACAGTCACCAACAACATATACATTAGGGTTGGAAGGTACTTGATAAAATTCATTGACGAGAATTTTCTCATGACGATCCTTTTCAAAAGGGAGGCTGCGTACCAAATAATGAGGCCTCACTCCAGCTGTCCAAATGATGACATCACTTTCGATACCTTCACCATTATTATAGAAGATACCTTCTGCAACTAATTCTACATTACTGTGATGTAAGATTTTTACTTCGTTTTTGCGGAACCAATCTTCTACATAGGTTTGAATTTTTTCATCGAATGCGGACAAGACAGATGAACCACGATCTAATAAGCGAATATTCAAATCTGGTCTGCTTTCTCTGATTTCAGATGCAACCTCAATACCACTTAAACCCGCACCAACAACAGATACTTGACTATATGCAGGCAAATTATTAACTTTTATGCTTGCCTGACGTGCTTTCGCGATTGTTTGGACACTTTCGGTATATTCCATTGCACCTTGAATACCGTGATAATTATCTTCACAGCCTAAACCGATTAACAAGTAGTCATATTCAACAGGTACTTCATTGTCTTTCAGGCGAATCTGTTCATTTTCCGTGTTAATTTCTACAATTTCACCAAATATGTATGTAATTTGTTCATGTATCGGGAAGTCAATGCGAACTTCCTTGTCTGATTTCGTACCTGCAGATATCGCATAAAATTCAGTTTTTAATGAATGATATGGATTACGATCAATCACTGTCACCTGCACATCACTCGGTATACCATTATTAATTAATTGGTGTAAGGCGTTCATTCCCCCATAACCGCCACCGATTAAAACAACCCTTTTCATCTTTTCAAAACCCCTGTCTATCATAAAATCGATGTTCATTATAGATAGTTTCCCAATCTTATCTATAATTAGACTACCAAAATTAGTTCAATAAAACTATACAAAACCATAAAAAATCTGGATAAATTAAAATGTTTGATTATTCTGAAAATGTAATGGAAATTTTTTGCCTAAAAGTTGAAGAAATGATATAACTGTAGCATAGTATCTTGTAAGCGCACACATATTTGTAAAGGGGTTTTTAATTGATGGAATTAATGGAAATTCAACAGATAACGAGCAAAATAAAAGCAAATGTCAATCAGGTTGTAGTGGGGCAGGACGATACAATTGACCTACTATTAGTGGCGATGATTTCTTCGGGTCATGTTCTTTTGGAGGATGTACCGGGAACAGGAAAAACGCTGATGGCAAAATCATTAGCTAAATCACTGGCAGGGGATTTCAAACGGATTCAATTCACTCCCGATTTATTGCCAACTGATATTACTGGTATCCATTTCTACAGCCAGCAAAAAGGCGAGTTCGAATTTCGTCCAGGACCGATTTTTACCAATATATTATTAGCAGATGAAATTAATCGTGCGACACCACGAACACAGTCCAGTTTACTGGAAAGTATGGAAGAGCGACAGGTGACGATTGACGGCAATACGCATACATTAACAAAGCCTTTCTTAGTAATCGCCACCCAGAACCCAATCGAAAGTCAAGGTACCTTTCCATTACCGGAAGCACAGTTAGACCGCTTTTTATTAAAAATCAATATGGGTTACCCGACTCGTGAGCAAGGTCTGGAGATTCTTAAGCGGTTCAAGGCGGAGAATCCATTAGATGCATTGCAGTCGATTGTTACTGTGGATGAGATTGTGAAGATGCAGGAAATATATAGTGAAGTGGACATTAGTGAAGATGTGCTTGGTTATTTGATGGATGTTGTGGAACAGACACGTGAGCATGACAGTGTAGCATTAGGGGTTAGCCCTCGTGGAAGCCAAGCATTGTTAAAAGCAGTACAGGTATATGCGTTATTACAAGGCAGAACGTATGTGATTCCGGATGATATTAAGAAAATGGCAAAGCCTGTATTAGGCCACCGTATTGTCCTTGCTCAAAGAATTGGTGTGAAGCAGGGAGAAGTGGATAGTGTACTGAATGATGTTTTACGTCAAGTTGCTGTTCCAACAGAGGCTGAAAAGGAACTGATCCGAGAATGAATATAGCTTGGATCATTGTAGTACTACTAATTATTATTTTCTTACAAGGAATGCTGTATAGTAAGTTTGGGTTAAAAGGGATAACTTATCAACGTGCTTTTAAGCAGGATGCGGTCTTTGAAGGAGAAACAATCGAAATGGTGGATGAAATTGCCAACAAAAAACTGTTGCCTATTCCATGGATCCGCTTAGAGTCGAAAATGAGTCCTTATCTTATTACCCAATCGGAAAAAGAACAACAGAAGCAAGGAGAAATGTTCCACCGTACACTGTTCAGTTTGTTACCCTACCAAAAAGTGACTCGCCGGCATCGGTTGATCGGAACCAAACGTGGCTATTATCAGTTAAACACCGTTTCAGTTACAACAGGGGATGGTGTCGGTTTTGGTGAAGTATTTGATTCTTTTGAGGCAAGTACAGCGGTCACCGTTTATCCGAAACTCGTACCATTGGATGATATTCCGTTACCATCTCATAGCTGGTTAGGAGATATTACCGTAAAAAGATGGATCGTCGAGGATCCCTTTTTACAAGCAGGGATTAGAGAGTACCAGCAAGGTGATCCGCTTAATTCGATTAACTGGAAAGCAACTGCAAGAACACAATCATTACAAATTAATAAGAAGGATTTCACCGCCGATCATCATCTAATGATCTATGTTAATTTTGATACGAACGAAGATATCCGAATGCCGATTGAACAACCTGAAATGGTGGAGAAAGGATTATCCTATGCAGCTTCTTTAGCAAACTATGCGATCGAACAGGGAATTTCTACCGGTTTCGGCTGTAATGGTTATTTTGTCGAACCATTTACGAATACAACAGAGCGGATCAAACCGTCTGTACGTGTGGAACCATCGAACAGTGGTCAGCAAATAGCGTATATTTTAGATGCCATCGCAAAAGTGAAGATGGACCGTAGCCGAAATTTTCGTGCCTTTTTGCAGGAAGATATTGACCAAGGGCTAACCAAGACAGATATGATTATTTTTGCTATTAGAAGAACGGAAAAAATGGAAAAGCAGATTGCTCAGTTAGAAAGTCTCGGCAATGCAGTAGAAGTGGTTATCATTGGTGAAGAGCAAGAAAAGGGGGAAGAGGCCGATGCCAGCTAAACTAAAACAACATATTTCCCCGATTATGCACGGAGTGATTGAGTTTATTGGATTCTTCCCGGTTTTCTTAATCGTAGGTGTGCTTTTATTTGCTGAACCTGATTTGTACTATTGGTTTCTGTCCTTACTTGTTTTATTTACTGTCTCTTATTTTATTCGTTGCTGGCTAAATAATCGCTGGAAGGTACTGATTAGTGCAGCAGTTATCACTATGATCATCAGTTGGATGGTATCACCAACTATCTGGGCATTTATTCCTGGATTGCTGTTCAGTCTAGTCGTTTCCTATCGCGGAATTCAGCACGCTGAAAATGAATGGCAAGATATTTTACCGAGTAGGATCTTTTGGGCAGTCAGCATGCCTGTCTATTTCGTTGGTTACCTTGTTTTTATTAATATTAATTCACTGGAAGGGTACCAACATTGGATCAGTTATCCGGGCTTTTTGTTTATCATCATCATGTTATTTATCACCAATCAAGAGCATTTGCATAAAGAGTCGCTAGCAAAAGATAAGCAGAACAAAATGGCTCCAGAAATTACAAAATTAAATCGAGTATATTTAATCATTACTCTGTTAGTTGTATTTGCGATCACCAATTTCCAGGTAGTCCAATCAGCGCTTTATCAAGGTGTACGATCGATCATTCAGTCGATTATGTGGCTTACTTCATTGTCTGAAAATGATAATGAAATCATCGAGGAGCCCCAACCAGCTAATGAAATGCCTGCATTTCCAGCTGCAGAAGAGCAGGAGCCTTCTAGGTTTGCGGAGTTGATCGATGCGTTAACATATATTATGGGATTAGTACTGGTAGCAATTTTGATTCTCTTGTTTATTGCAATTCTTTTTAAGAAATTCCGCAGATTGCTTATTAGAGCAATCCTTTCATTATGGAAAATGATTCAACAAGTATTCGGCAAGAAACAAGTAGCAGAAACGGCAACAGATTACCGAGATGAGAAGGAAAGCCTTTTTGACTGGAAGAAATGGCGAAAAGAAAATCAGGAAAAAATAACGGAAGCCTTCCGTCAAATAACAAAAAGGAAGCCGAAATTTGAACGAATGACAAACGAAGAAAAGGTGCGATTTCTATATCGCCGGATTGCCCGTGATGTCAAAAAACAAGAAAAATGGCGTGAATCGCTGACCGCGCATGAAGTATTGGCATTAACAGAGAAAAATCAGCAATTAGTACAGTTGGAGCGATGGTATGATGATATCCGTTATGGTAATCAAAGTTTCTACGGTGATGATGAGAGTAAACTGAACGATATATGGGATCAGATAAAGCAAAAATAAGATTGAGAAAGAAGTATTTGATGGTGACGAGAGCACGAACAACGATTTTATTGTTCGTGTTTTCTGATTATTGGATGCCATATTTCTCTTCGTTGAAAGGAACTCTCCTTCTTTGGATAGATATCCAAGGAGAGAATTATATTTCCAACGGATAGAGCCTCGCATAAAGCGACATTCTTTTAAGTATAAAATAAGTATCTTCTAGCTAGGAATACTTGGTTAGCATTTTTTAGCTATATCTACTAAAGATATGACTTCTTTATCCGATAATAGAAGTAATAATGACAAAAAAAGGACGTGAATTGTATATGAGAATAAGTGGTTTTGCCAGTGGTATGGATATTGATTCAATGGTTAACGATTTAATGAAAGCAGAAAGTATGCCGCTTCAGAGAATGCAACAAGAAAAACAATTGTTGGAATGGAAACGTGATGATTACCGTGCTATGAATACATTGTTACTTGATTTTCGTTCAACTTTAACAAATATGAAATTAACAACAAGTTTTCGTGCAAGACAAGTATCTTCAACTGATGAATCAAAATTAACTGCCACTGCATCAAGTGCAGCAAGTCAAACTTCATTTGAAATATCAGAAGTCAAACAGTTAGCAACTGCTGCAAAGTTAAAAAATGAAGGAGCAATTTCAACTTCAGATACAGATAAACTAGATTCATCTAAAAGTTTATACAGTCAAAATGATAAACTAGCTACCGGGATTTCATGGCAACAAGGAGCAATTGAGAATGAGACCATTACGGCATCTGCAAATGATGAAACAATCGCGTTAGATGCAAATGGATCAGTAGACAGCTCTGCACTAAATGTTCAGCTTAATGGTAAAGGATATGAAGTTGTCACAGGTGTTACCCAAGCTGACCTAAGTGAGAATCAAGTGTTATTAGACGAAAATAATAACACGCTTACTTTTGCAGCCGGTGTTTTAAAACAAGGTGATAAAGTTAAAGCTGAATATGCACATGATGGTCTTAATATCGATGAAACAGAGCTTACTAAACCAACTAGTAGTATACGGTTAAGTGGTAGATCTATCGATATTAATAGTTTTGAGTTGAATATTACGGGATCATCTAATTCTGATGGGACATATACAATAGATCAGAATTCAGCGAATGGTGATACATATGATTTAGTGGATAACGGAAATGTAATTGGAACGATCAATACAAATACAGGCGCAATTTCTTTCCAGAATGAGTTGAATGAAGGTACATCTATTTCAGCGCAATATCAACAAAATTACTCTTCATTTTCATTAGGTGCTCATACCAAAAATGGTGAGACACACAAAGATTTCTTGGTCAGAGGTAATGAATCACTAAATCAAGTTATTAGTAAGGTAAACAATTCTGACATCGGATTGTCGATGATGTACGATTCCTTCACTGATCAACTGACATTAAGCCGAAAGGAAACAGGGAATTTCAACGAAGATGGAAATGAAATTATTACTGGCGGAGCATTTATAGATGATGTACTCCGATTTAGCAATGCGACTGAGACAGGTGGAGATAATGCAATTTTCTCAATAAATGGTATAGAAGATACAGAACGTACGTCAAACAATTTTCAAATAGATGGAGTAACTTTTAATTTAAAACAGACATTTACCGCGGATGAAGGACCTGTTTCTGTCAATGTATCGAATGATACGGAAGCGGTATATGACAATATTAAAGAATTTGTTGATACGTATAATACATTGATTGATACTATTAATTCCAAAGTAAATGAAGAATACTATCGTGACTATGATCCATTGACAGATGACCAGAGAGCATCACTATCTGAAAAACAACAAGAAGATTGGGAGGAAATGGCAAAAAGTGGTCTGTTAAGGAGAGATTCAATATTACAAAGTGGCTTATCAAGTATGAGAACTGATTTCTATACTCCAGTAAATAATGATACATCAAGTGTATATAATCACTTAGCGGAAATTGGAATTACAACTACATCTAATTACTTGGATGGTGGTAAATTAGAAATAAATGAATCAAAATTAAAAGAAGCTTTAGAAGAAGATCCAGATGCTGTTGAGACTTTATTCCGTGGATCAGGTGAAGAATATGGTGAACAAGGTATTATGCACCGGCTAACAGATACGGTTAATAATACCATGGATCGTATTACGGAACGTGCTGGTCGCGCAACTACCACGAATCAACAGTTTACAATTGGGCGAAATTTGGATGATGTAAATAAACAAATTCAAAAATTCGAAGATCGTTTAACTCAAGTAGAGAATCGTTACTGGCGACAATTCACCGCTATGGAAAAGGCAATGCAACAATATAATCAACAAGCAATGTACATGCAACAGCAATTCGGCGGGATGATGATGCAATAAACAAAGCAACCTTCTGAAAGGGGGCTCTAATATGGATATAGCAGCAATGTCAATTGCGATGAATCAAGCACAAGTGAAACAGCAAGCAAGTGTTTCCTTGATGGACAAGGCGCTAGATCAAGCAGAATCTCAATCTAGTGATATGATCAAGATGCTAGAGTCATCTATGCAACCCCATCTTGGTAGTAACATTGATATCAAAGGCTAAAAGGCTGATAGGGGAAAAGGAATCTAAGTGGATGTCACTTAGGTTCCTTTTTGCTAAAGAAAATGGTAAAAATACTAAACCTTTTATTGAAGATTCCGATATTAATAGAAACAATTGAATAAGGAGATGAAAACTGTCATGGAAGTTGGTAAAATGATCACTGGATCTCCACTCATGCAACAGACTGAATCTACGCTTGAACTATCCACATCCGCAAGAGAGCGATCCAATAACCATGAACAAGCAAAACAACAATTATTAAACGGGAACGTTGAGTTAAATAAAGACCAATTAGAAAGTATGGTAGATGGGCTTAATTCCTTTTTAGAACCATCTAGCACTAGTATTCGGTATGAATTACATGATAAATTAGATCGTTATTATGTAACCATTGTAGACCGAGATACAGAGGAAGTCGTTAAAGAAATTCCACCTAAGAAAATGCTCGATGTCTATGCATCGATGGCAGAACTAATGGGATTTATCGTAGACGAAAAAATATAGGAACAATGAATAGAGGAGCGTACGTTTTATGGCTTATCAACAATATCAAGCATATCAAAACAATTCCGTTAACACGGCGTCACCAGGTGAATTAACATTGATGTTATACAATGGCTGCCTAAAATTTACCAAACAGGCAAAGAAGGCTATTGAAGCAAACGATCATCAAACTAAAAATGAAATGATCCAGAAAACACAGAATATTATCCGTGAATTGATGGTAACATTAGATCAAGATGCTCCAATTGCAAAAGAGATCATGCCTTTATATGATTTTGCCTATCATGCGTTAACCCAAGCAAACATCAAAAATGACCTGGAGCAATTGGAACAAGCCAGGGAAATAATCGAGAATTTCCGTGACACATGGAAAGAAGTGATTAAACAAGAACGTATTCGTCAGCATGGACAAGGTGTTAATGCCTGATGGAAGCATTAAAAACATACGTCGAAAAAACCAAAATCATGCTGCAACTGTTAGCTCAACCGTTAAACAATGAGCAACGTGAAAGAGCGATTAATAAAATAAGCCAATTAATCGAGGAACGAGCTGCATTAACAAAAGAAATTGTCCCTCCTTTTTCTTCAGAACAACAAGAATTGGGGAAACAAGCGATCGAACTGGATCAACAGCTGAATCAAGCATTGAAAAACGTATTCCAGCACATCAAAAAAGATATGAGAAACGCAAAAAAACAACCGCGCTCTAATCATTCTTACCTAAACCCATATAAAAATGTCGCTAGTTTTGACGGCAGATTTTTAGATTCGAAGAAATAACCATTGCAAACGGTGCAGTGGTTATTTTTTTGCGGATCAAGTCGTTCTTTTTTGTGAACTTCCCTCCCGAGTGTTAAGTAATTGTAAAAATATTATGAAATTTATTCACAATTTACTCGTTTAATTTTTACAATCTGTGGTATTATAGATATATAGCTTATTATAGCTTGATAGTTTGAAAGGAGGACACTTTCATGAAATATAACATCCGAGGAGAAAATGTAGAAGTGACAAGTGCCATTAAGGAGTATGTCGAACGAAAAATAGGTAAATTGGAAAGATATTTTGATACTCCTCCCACTTCTGATGTAAATGTGAATATAAGTGTCTATAATGATGAGCAACAAATCGAAGTAACGATTCCAATGACAAATTTATTACTGAGAGCAGAAGAAAATCATATTGATTTATACGCTGCAATCGATCTTGTTGTTGACAAACTAGAAAGGCAAATTCGTAAGCATAAAACAAAAGTAAACCGTAAATTCCGCCAACAAGGTGCACCAAAGCACGTATTTGCGGAACTCGAACGGGAAGCAGTTCAAGTAAAAGAAGCAGAAGAATTGGAAGATGACGAAATAGAAATTGTTAGAACGAAGCGTTTTGATTTAAAACCAATGGATTCTGAAGAAGCGGTGTTACAAATGGATATGTTAGGACACGCATTCTTCGTTTTCGAAAATTCAGATACAGGGAATACCAATGTTGTATATAAACGTCGTGACGGCAAATACGGCCTGATTGAACCAAGTTAATTATACTTAACCAAAATGAATATCATAGGACTAACCCGTTTCAACATTGAGTTGAAACGGGTTTTTCTGTATTTGTACAAGCATATTTTACAAAATGAAACAAAATTTACCTTAAATCGTATATAATAAATACAGAGCGAAAGAGGTGATAAGTTTGGGGTTGTTCAGTAGAGTAAAGAAAGTTCTCAAAAGTAACGTGAATAATGAAAAAAAGAACTTACATCAATTACAAAAAGATACAGAACAGACATTGCGTGAACTAAAAGCCAAAGTAGATACAATGAAAGCAAAAATTCTCCGCCTTGAACAACAGATCATTGAACAGCAAAGTAAGGTGCAAAAATTTGAGCGATACGAAGAAAAGGCGACACAGCAAGAAGAGACGAATTCGTTTGCGCTTCAGAAGCAACAGGCTTTAGCTGAAATCGATCAGTTAGATGCTAGAAAAGCAGAGTTCAAGCAAAAAGTAAAAAAATTGGAGGATATCTATCAGACATTGTACCAAAGACAAGGGATGGATATAGCATATATTGATGCAATGGAGACAGAAGCAAACGTAAAGCAAAAACAAGCTGAATCGCTGATTGAAGTTGAGAAATATGAAGAACAAGTTAGACAAGAATTAGCAGAAGCAGAAGCATTATTAGAATTGCGGGAAGATTCATTTACAACAAAATAGAGGTGAGAGGATGTTAGTTCATTATAAATGTCCGAGTTGTGGTTCAGACATGGCTTTTGACAGTGAATCAGGCCATCTATCCTGTGAAAGCTGTCTTAGAGAAGAGCATATCGATACATACGAGGATGTTCATATTACCCAATCATTTGAAGAAAATGAGGCGAAAGAGTACCAATGTGAAAATTGTGGAGCTATCGTTTTAACTGATCAAGATACAACAGCTACTTCCTGTAGCTTTTGTGGTGCAGGAGTTGTCTTGGCAGATCGTTTGTCTGGAGACTTAGCCCCAACAAAAGTGATCCCTTTTACCATTAGTAAAGAAGAGGCAATGGAAGCATTCAAAAAATGGTGTAAAAACGGCCGCTTGACACCGAAAGGATTCATGACAGCTGACCGGGTAAAAGGTATCACAGGTATGTATGTCCCATTTTGGATGTACGATTTGGACAGTGATATCGAAGTAAAAGCGACTGCTACAAAGGTGAGAACCTATCGGCGAGGAGACTATCGCTATACCGAAACACGCTATTATAATGTTTATCGTGATATAGATGTTAGTTACTTGAAGGTTCCCGTAGACGCTTCAGAGAAACTAGATGATACGTTAATGGATAAGTTAGAGCCTTATCATTATAATGAGTTGAAAGAATTTAAAACACCTTATTTAGCAGGCTATTTAGCTGAAAAATACAATTACACCGATAAAGAATTGTTTGGCAGAGTGAAGGAGAAGATTAAGACATTCATAGATTCATATGTCTCTTCGACAATTTCTGGTTATTCAACGGTTCAATATCAGCAAAAAAAAATCGATACCAAGCAAAAAAATAGTTATTATGCCTTGTTGCCTGTTTGGATGGTGTATTATGACTTCGATAAACAGGAGCACACTTTTGCGATGAACGGTCAGACCGGGAAAATCGTTGGTAAACCACCCCTCAGCTATAAAAAAGCGGCCATCTGGTTTACAAGTATTGCTGGAGGATCGTTTGTTGTGTTAAAAACGATTGCTATATTACTAGGTGGTGATCTGCTATGAAAAAAATTAGAAATAGTTTCTTTATTTTCATGCTATTCTTTCTTTTTACCATACCAATAATGGCGGAGAATCAATATATCTATGATGATGCAGGCATTTTCAATGATGAGGAGATCTCGGAACTTGAACAGTTAGCCAACGAATATAGTGAAGAAAATAAAACAGACTTACTCATTGTTACCACCAGGGATCCTGGGTCAAGAGATTTAGGGGATTATACGAATGATTTCTATGATGAAACAGCTCCTGGATATGATAAAGCACATGGCGATACGGCAATCTTAGCGATTGATATAAAAAATCGCCAAGTAGATTTAGGTGGTTTTGGCAAAGCGGAGGACTATTTATCAGATGATCGATTAACTCAAATCCGTGAATATATAACTCCACAGTTAACAGATGACAACTATATAGAAGCTTCCAAGCTGTTTCTAGAAAAAGTGGACCACTATCTAGGTGTAAATCCAATTATTAATCCTAATAGTATCTTCTTGAAAACTTGGTTTCAGTTAGTATTGGCAGCATTAATCGGTGCTGTAATTGTTGGAACAATGATATTCAATATGGGTGGCCGTGTCACGGTTAATTATCAAACCTATATGGATCCACAAAACTCTCGAGTGGTGAAGAAGCGTGACACGTATATTAGAAAGTCTGTTCAGAAAACGAAAATTCAAAAAAATAATAACAATAGTAGCGGAGGGGGTGGAGGAATGACAAAAGTAGGGCATTCCCGCTCCGGAAGCAGTGGCGGATTTTAAAATAATAGAAAGGATTGGATAGAATGATGAGTTTTTTTAGAGGCCAATTAGCGAATGTAGTGGAATGGGAAGAGTTCCGAGATGATATGATTTTTTGGAAATGGAGCAATCGTGAAATTAAAAAAGGCAGTAAATTGATTATCCGCCCTGGCCAGGATGCGGTATTCTTCGATCAAGGGAAAATTGAAGGTGTCTTTAAGGATGAGGGAGAGTATGAGATAGAATCTGAGATTATTCCTTTTCTGTCGACATTAAAAGGATTTAAGTTCGGTTTTAACAGTGGTATGCGAGTAGAAGTTCTTTTTGTTAATACGAAAGAATTTACCGTTAAATGGGGTACAAAAAATGCAATTAATATTCCAACCCCACAGCTTCCAGGTGGAATGCCGATTCGTGCTAATGGGACATTTCAATTTAAAGTAACCGATTATTTGAAACTAATTGATAATGTTGCAGGTGTGAAGAATAGTTATTTAGTAGAGGATGTTCGCTTGCGTATTACAGCCATTCTGGATCAACTATTAATGAAATGGATCACTAAAGAAGGTAAGGATATGTTCAATCTCCAAGCAAATTCCTTTGAAATCAGCAATGGCATCAAAGAAGACTTAGATATGCAAGTGAATAGTGATGGATTTGAAATCACGCGCTTTAATATTATGAGCTTTAATTACCCTAACGAAATCCAAGATATGATCACCAAATCTGCTTCACATGGTATGATTGGTGATATGAATCGATACAAAGACGTTTCAATGACAGATGCCATTGCATCTGGAAAATCAGAAGGTGGTAATACAGCAACAGATATGGCTGGTATGATGATGGGGATGAACATGGCCCAGGAAATGATGAAAGGCAGGAATCAAAATCAACCATCCAATGAACTTGGACAAAATCAAGGAGGTAATCAATCAGGAGCAATTCCTAATTTTTGTCCGAATTGTGGGAACAAAACAGCAGGAATGAATTTTTGTGGAAATTGCGGTCATAAGTTAGCTTAAGTGAAAGAGAGGCTTGGACAAAAGAGTAATTAGATAGGAGAAATACGAACATTAAAGTCTGAGTACACTTACTGCTTCGGCAAAATACTTCGCTTTCCGTGGGCACGGCCTCAGCTAACTGTGTGAAGAAAAAACACTTCACACAGTGGATCTTCGGCTCGTGCTCGTCATGCAGAGTCTGCGTATTTTGCCTACGCTTAGTTCAGATTGTTCGGATTCTCGTTCTACCTATTTAGTTATGTCCTAGCCTTGTTTTAAATCCATTTTACTAAGAGTTATTTCGAGCTGGTTTATAAAGTGATCTTTTCATTAAAAAGTACAAAATCGTTTTTTCTAACACGCTACAACTTTCAAAACAAGAAAACAGACTAATAAAAAACTTGTTTTCTACTACCTCCAAGTTATGAAAATTAAAAAACAGCCATTTTGCTTTGCGATGGGCCTGTGTTATAAAAAGGGTAGCTCCTTTTTAAGGGGGAAGTATCACCCCCACTCTTCCTTTCAATCGAGAAGCAATCATGACCCCTCCGATTGCTTCTCCTTTCTTTTAGAGGTTGTTCAAAAAGTCACCAAATGATAAGCGGCGAATCTCTTTGTTGGCTTGCTTCTCCGTTCCTTGGAAAAGAAGAACACTTTTCCGACGTGCGATGTAGTTCTATGAAGCTTTCCTTTGTGCTCACGTATATAAAAGTATACGTTCCGCTACTCGAAACTTCACCGCCTCGACCTTCTTGCTTCTAATTTGGCAACTTTTTGAACATGCACTTTTAGCGGATTATTGTAATTTTCATCATCCAAGTGTTATGATAGAGAATGGAAATTTATTTTAGAAAACATGTATCGATTTTAAGATAAAGAGGAGCGGCTACAATGCGTGGATTATTAAAAAAAGTATTCGGTGATGGTAACCAACGTCAACTCAAAAGTTTAGAAAAAATTGCAGATGAAATAGAAGCGTTAGAGCCATCGATACAGCTATTATCTGATGATGATTTAAAAAATAAAACGGAAGAATTCAAGGAACGCTATCAAAATGGTGAATCTTTAGACGACCTATTAGTTGAAGTATATGCAGTAGTTCGTGAAGCAGCGAATCGTGTGTTAGGCATGCGACCATTTTATGTACAACTAGTCGGTGCGATAGCGATGCATAATGGCAATATTGCAGAAATGAAGACAGGGGAAGGGAAAACACTCGCTTCCACGATGCCGGCATATTTAAATGCGATAACCGGTAAAGGTGTCCATATTATCACAGTAAACGACTACTTAGCTGATCGTGATGCCAGAGAAATGGGAGAATTATATCAATTTTTAGGCTTAACGGTCGGATTTAACCAAAACGGAATGCCTAAAGAGGAAAAAAGTGAAGCTTATGAAGCAGATATCACATATGGTACAAATAATGAATTTGGTTTTGACTATTTGCGTGACAATATGGTGTTATACAAAGAACAAATGGTACAACGCCCATTACACTTTGCCATTATCGATGAGGTCGACTCGATTTTAATTGACGAAGCACGTACTCCACTTATTATTTCTGGTACGGCCCAAAAATCGGCAAGCATGTATCAACAAGCGAATTCTTTTGTTCGAACATTAAAAAATGAAGAAGATTATACGTATGATGAAAAATCAAAAGGTGTACAGTTAACAGAAGAAGGGATGAATAAGGCAGAACGTTTCTTTAACATTGAGAATCTCTTTGACTTGAACCACGTCACATTGATGCACCATATTAACCAAGCTTTAAAAGCTCATGTTGCAATGCACCGTGATACGGACTATGTTGTGGAAGAAGATCAAGTAGTGATTGTCGACCAATTCACGGGTCGTTTAATGAAAGGTCGTCGTTATAGTGATGGATTACACCAGGCGATTGAAGCAAAAGAAGGCTTGCAAATTCAAAACGAAAGCATGACCCTAGCTTCGATCACATTCCAAAACTATTTCCGTATGTACGAGAAGCTTGCTGGTATGACAGGTACCGCGAAAACAGAAGAAGAGGAGTTTCGCAATATTTATGCAATGGATGTTGTGGCGATTCCGACGAACAAGCCGATCATCCGTGAAGATAAAGCTGATTTAATTTATAAATCGATGGAAGGCAAGTTTAGAGCGGTTGTTGAGGAGATAAAAGAACGCTATGATAAAGGTCAGCCAGTACTAGTTGGTACAGTAGCGGTTGAAACGTCTGAATTGATTTCTAAGCTGTTGAAAAAAGCTGGTGTAAAACATAATGTGTTAAATGCGAAAAATCACTATCGTGAGGCTGAAATTATTGAAAATGCCGGTCAGAAACACGCCGTGACGATTGCTACCAACATGGCAGGTCGTGGTACCGATATTAAATTAGGTGATGGTGTGAAAGAGTTAGGTGGACTTGCTGTTATTGGTACAGAGCGTCACGAGTCTCGTCGTATTGACAACCAGTTACGTGGTCGTTCCGGTCGTCAAGGGGACCCAGGTGTTACCCAATTCTATTTATCAATGGAAGATGAATTAATGCGTCGATTCGGATCAGATAATATGAAAAATATGATGGAACGACTTGGGATGGATGATACTCAGCCGATTGAAAGTAAAATGGTATCACGTGCAGTAGAATCTGCACAAAAACGAGTAGAAGGTAATAACTTCGATGCACGTAAAACGATACTTTCCTATGATGATGTATTACGTCAACAACGTGAAATTATTTACAAGCAACGATTTGATGTCATTGATTCTGATAATTTACGTGAGATCATTGAACAAATGATACAAACAACCGTGGAAAATGCTGTAGATACCTATATGGCTGAGGAGATTCCAGAGGACTGGAATCTAACTGGTTTAATCGAGTATATCCATGCTACTCTACTTGAAGAGGAATGGATTACAGAAGATGATCTGAAAGGTAAAGAAAAAGATGAAGTAACCGACTTGATCATGGCCAAAATCAAGGAAAAATATGATCAAAAAGAAGAAGAATTTACGTCAGAGAGAATGCGTGAATTTGAAAAAGTCATCGTTCTTCGTACGGTTGATACGAAGTGGATGGACCATATTGATCAAATGGACCAACTTCGCCAAGGGATTCACTTGAGAGCATATGGTCAAAATGATCCACTGCGCGAATACCAGATGGAAGGTTTCGCGATGTTTGAACAGATGATTGATGTCATTAATGAAGAAGTAGCGAAATATGTATTGAAAGCCCAAATCCGCGAAAATTTAAAACGTGAAGCAGTAGTAAAAGATACCCAAGCTGTTTCAGGTGGCGATCAACAGAAGAAAAAAGTGAAAAGACCTTTTGTCAAAGCACAAACAGTAGGTCGCAATGAACCTTGCCCTTGTGGTAGTGGTAAGAAGTATAAGCATTGTCATGGAAGATAAGGATAAATGAGGTGGAAGAAAGATGGAACTAGTAGAAATTAAACAAGAATTAGACAAAATGGCTAAGCGATTAGCGGATTTCAGGGGGTCTCTTTGACTTAGAGGCCAAGAGAGCCCGGATCGCAGAATTGGATGAGATGATGACAGATCCGAGTTTTTGGGATGATCAACAAGCAGCCCAGAAAATAATCAATGAGGCAAATGGTTTAAAAGAGCTAGTACAAGCTTTTGATAAAAACGAAGAATCATTAGAAAATGCGGAAGTTTCTTATGAATTGGTCAAAGAAGAAAATGATGACGACCTTCGTGAGGATTTGGAAAATGAAGTACAATCTCTTACCGATGCCCTTAATCAATTTGAATTGTTTATCCTTTTAAGTGAACCATATGATAAGAATAACGCCATATTGGAATTACACCCAGGTGCAGGTGGAACGGAATCACAGGACTGGGCAAGCATGCTTTTACGTTTGTATACAAGATGGGCAGAATCAAAAGGATTTAAAGTAGAAACATTGGATTATCTACCAGGTGAAGAGGCAGGGGTCAAAAGTGTTACCCTGCTAATCAAAGGTCATAATGCCTATGGTTATTTGAAAGCAGAAAAAGGGGTGCACCGTCTTGTTCGAATTTCTCCGTTTGATTCATCAGGACGTCGCCATACATCGTTTGTCTCCTGTGATGTAACTCCAGAATTGGACGATGATATTGATATCGAGATTAATACTGAGGATTTAAAAATTGATACGTACCGTTCGAGTGGTGCGGGTGGCCAGCACGTTAACACAACTGACTCTGCTGTCCGGATTACCCACTTACCAACAAACACAGTTGTAACGTGTCAGTCAGAAAGATCGCAAATCAAAAATAGAGAGCAAGCAATGAAAATGTTAAAAGCGAAATTGTATCAGTTAGAAATTGAGAAACAACAACAGGAAATGGCTGCGATTCGTGGAGAACAAAAAGAAATCGGCTGGGGCAGTCAAATACGCTCTTATGTCTTCCATCCGTATTCCATGGTAAAAGATCACCGTACAGATTATGAAACAGGAAACACGCAAGCGGTAATGGATGGAGAAATAGACAACTTTATTGATGCTTATCTACGATCTGTAATGAATTAATAAGACAACCTTAATGCACCTAGTTTCTGGGTGCTCGGTGTAGACACTACGAGCAAAAGGGGAAGCTCTCCTTTTGCTCGTTTTACTGTGTCATTAACAAATGAGGAGTGATGCAAACATGATCGCAAGATATCGAAGAAAGCAAATGCCGAATTGGTTACGACAAATTTTAGATTATTCTTTTGTATTAGTAGGTGCCTTTTTTGTCGCCATGGCGTTTAACCTTTTTCTATTACCTAATAATATCGCGTCAGGTGGTGTAGCGGGGGTTAGTACCATTACAAAGGCTGTTTTCAATTGGGAACCATCGATTGTGCAATGGGGATTGAACATTCCGTTATTTATCGCAGGAATTGTGATTTTAGGAAAAAATTTCGGAGCAAAATCCCTAGTTGGTACGATAATTTTACCATTTTATGTATTTTTGACAAGAGATTTGCAACCAGCGACAGCTGATCCACTGCTGGCAGCTATTTTTGGTGGGATGATCGTCGGAATTGGGATTGGTGTTGTCTTTCGTGGAAAAGCTTCTACAGGTGGAATGGATTTAGCAGCACAAATATTACATAAATATACTGCGTTGCCGCTGGGTATATGTTTAGCGGTGTTTGATGGCTTAATCGTTTTAACAGCATCATTTGTCTTTTCGATTGAAGAAGGTTTATATGCACTAATCGGTTTATTTATTACGAGCCGAACGATTGACTTTGTACAAGTAGGTCTAAATACCTCTAAAAACGTTATGGTTATAACGAATCAACCTGAAGAAGTTCGTCGAATTTTGTTGAATGATATTGATCGAGGTGTTACTATTTTTAAAGGATCTGGTGGCTACACAGATGAGGATCGAAAAGTATTAATGTGTGTCGTTCAGCAAAATGAATTCAGTAAAACGACGCGAGCTGTTAAATCAATAGATCCTGATGCATTTGTTATCGCAATGAATGCCACAGAAGTGCTAGGTGAAGGATTCAAACGATGATTTCCATTAACTGGTTCATAACCCTGGACTTAGGTATGAAAGTTATGGTTTCTTAACATCTTGAAATGAAATTGTAATAAAAATTAAGGTAAAAAATATCGAAAATGATGTTATAATGTAGACAGTGTGGAATGGATCGTCGAAATTTGATTGGATCATTCGAGGAATTGTTAGATAAAACGATAAAAAGGTGATTACTTTATGATAAAAATGCAAGAAGTATATATGACTTATCCTAATGGGGTTGTTGCTCTGAACGGAGTAGATGTAACCATTGAGCAAGGAGAGTTTGTCTACATAGTCGGGCAAAGTGGTGCTGGGAAATCAACCTTCACCAAGATGTTATTTCGAGAAGAGGTACCAACAAAAGGTTCCGTTGTCGTGAACAATACAGATATAACAACACTGAAGTGGAAGGAAGTACCTTATTTCCGAAGAAATATAGGTGTTGTTTACCAGGATTTTCGTTTATTACCTAAATTAACAGTATATGAGAATATTGCGTTTGCTTTGGAGGTAATTGAAGAATCACCAAAGAACATTCGTAAACGGGTGATGACTGTCCTAGATCAAGTAGGATTGAAAAATAAAGCCCGCTTTATTCCGGATGAATTATCAGGTGGAGAACAGC
Source organism: Gracilibacillus saliphilus (assembly GCF_010994085.1). Lineage (NCBI taxonomy): Bacteria > Bacillati > Bacillota > Bacilli > Caryophanales > Bacillaceae > Gracilibacillus > Gracilibacillus saliphilus. The sequence continues at coordinate 252,554 of NZ_WJEB01000001.1, forward strand.
AACGTGTCGCTATTGCAAGAGCGATGGTAAACCATCCGGGTTTATTAATTGCGGACGAGCCTACTGGTAATTTAGACCCGGAAACTTCATGGGAAATTATGAGAATATTAGAAGAAATTAATGCAAGTGGTACAACGATTTTAATGGCAACGCACAGCAAAGAAATTGTGAATACAGTAAAAAAACGTGTCATTGCTATGGAAGACGGTATGATTGTACGTGACGAGCATCGAGGAGAGTATGGATATGAAGTTTAGTACGTTAAAGCGACATTTCAAAGAAGGTGCTAGGAACACGTGGCGCAATGGTTGGATGACTATCGCATCTATTGGTGCCGTAACGACCACGTTAATTCTAGTTGGAGTATTTCTTGTATTAATGCTGAATTTAAATCATATTGCAAATGAATTGGAAGATGATGTCCAAATCAAGGCGTTAATCGAGTTAACTGCTGAACAGAGTGATGTTGATGAAATAGAAGAAAATATTAACAATATAAGTGGTATTGAAAGCATGGATTTTGTGACGAAAGAAGAAGAACTTGAAAATTTAATTGACAGCATGGGCGAACAAGGACAAGCTTGGGGATTATATGAACAAGATAACCCATTAAATGATGCCTTCATAGTCAAAGCAGAAGATCCGCTGGAAACCGAAAGAATAGCATCAGAGATTGAAGAATTTGATTTTATTTACCGTGTTAATTATGGACAAGAATATGTCGATACACTATTTAAATTTAATGAGTATGCTAGAAATGTAGGACTAGTTTTAATAGCAGCATTAGTATTCACTGCCATTTTCTTAATCTCTAATACAATCAAAATTACGATTTTAGCTCGTAAAAAAGAAATTGGAATTATGAAATTGGTTGGTGCAACAAATAACTTTATCCGCTGGCCATTTTTTGTGGAAGGTATGTTGTTAGGAATATTAGGAAGTATTATTCCGATAGCTGTGATTCTAATAGGTTACTATTTCTTAACACAGAATATGGCAATATTGCAGCAATTTGACTTTGTGACGATTTTGGACTTCTATCCATTCGCATTACAAATTTCACTGATTATTGTTGGTATTGGTGCTTCAATTGGTGTATGGGGAAGTCTCATGAGTGTCCGTAAATTCTTAAAAGTTTAATAGAATACGAGAAATTGTCAGATTAGAGAGGGGAAATTCTATGAAACGGTGTTACTTAATCCTAACTGTACTTATCATCGGTACCATTTTCTCTTCAACTTCCGTTTTTGCTGAATCAGCGAATGATTTGGATAAAAAACTAGATGAATTAGAAGAGGAAAAGAGTCAAATTAACCAAGAAGCGAATGAGGCAGAAAGTAAAGTAAATGAAACAGAGGAAAAAATTAATGAAAATCAAGAGCAACAACAAGAGACAAAAAGTGAAATGGATGCAATTAATAGTGATATAGAAAATACACAAGCTAAATTGCAAGCAAAAGAAGAAGAAATAGCAACAACAAACAATAAAATCGCAGAAAAAGAAGAAGAAATAGCAAAGACAGAAGATGAAATAGAGGACTTAAAGGAAGAAATAGAGGCATTAAAAGATGAAATAAAACAGCTTGAAGAAAAAATTGAATCTCGGGAAGAACTATTAAAAAATAGATTACGTTCGATTCAACAGAACGGCGGTAACACAAGTTATTTAGAAGTAATCTTAGGTGCTCAAAGTTTTGGGGATTTTATCAACCGTGCTACAGCAGTAACCAAAATCATGGACTCTGATAAAAAAATTATGGAAGAACAAGAAGCTGATAAAGAGAAATTGGAAGAAAACAAAGTTGCTGTAGAAGCGAATAAAGAAGAAATGGAAGAAAAACAACTTGCATTAGAAGAAGATAAAAAAGGATTAGAAGATACAAAGGCTTCTTTAGTAGCACAAAAACAAGAGTTAGATGAGATTCAGGGAACTTTAAATCAACAAATGAACCAAAAAGAAAAACTAATTGCAGAGTTAGAAATAGAAGAAGAAGAGTTACATGAAATAAAATTATCAGCTGAAGAAGAACAACAACTAGTTGATGCCCAAGCAGCTGCCGTTCAACAAGCTATAGAAGAGGCTAAACAGAAAAAAAATCGATTAGAGCAACTAGCTGAGGAAGAAGCAAAAGAATCCACTAATAACTCTTCCAATAGTTCAAATCAAGCAACAAATGGTGGAAATGGTAAATTTATTCGACCAACGAGTGGATCGGTTTCATCCCATTTCGATCCAGGTAGAGTTCATCCTATTCACGGTGTAGTTAAGGCACATAATGGAACTGATTTTCGAAATGATAAAGGGGATGCTTCAGTTATTAAAGCCGCTGCAGATGGTGTAGTTTCCTATGCGGGATGGATGAGTGGCTATGGAAATACTGTCATGATTACTCATTCGATTGATGGACAAACATATTCAACACTGTATGGTCACTTAAAAAGTATGAATGTTTCTGTTGGTCAATCAGTAAGTCAAGGTAACCAAATAGGTGTAATGGGTACAACAGGTGATTCTACTGGTGTACATTTACATTTTGAAATCCATCCGGGTGGATACAAAAACCCTGTTAACCCGATGAATTACCTCAATTAATGTAGATAGTTAAACCTACATATAAATTACAATAGTAAAAAATAAAAGACATCACAAAATACTTGTGATGTCTTTTTTAAACCTTCATAATATAGAAGTAAAGATATTTTTAGGAAGGATCAAAAAACTCACTTCTTAATTGAAAGTACAAAGAAGTGGAGTGTGGGATCAGGAAGCTAACTCTGCTTAACCATCTGAGGTATAAAAAATCCTGATGGTAGTCTCACTTTATTTAAGACTATGGGGTGGAATAATGAATATTAGAAAAAGGTATCTCGTGTTATTTTTGTTTATAGCGATTGCTTTAGGGGCAGTTGGTACTTATGTAGGCTTGGCTTTCTTTGCAGATGGAACAAGCTCTAATGGTAATATAGCAAGTTTAGATCAGGATTTACTAACAGAACTTGCTGATCAACAAGAAACAATAGAAGAAAACATGGGGAAAATGTCTAAAGTAGTAGATGCTTTTTCCATTATTCAAGAAAATTATGTGGAGGATGTTGAAGATACACAATTAATTGAAGGTGCGATTCAAGGTATGCTTCAATCTCTTGATGATCCTTATAGTGTTTATATGGATCAGGAAACGATGGAGCAATTTAATGAACAAATTGAGTCTTCTTTTGAAGGAATTGGTGCTGAGGTTTCGATGACAGAGGGAAATGTGACGATCGTTGCACCGATAAAGGATTCTCCTGCTGAAAAAGCAGGCTTAAAGCCTAATGACCAAATCCTTTCTGTTGATGGGGAAAGTGTGGAAGGATTAGACCTTTATGAAGCTGTCAATAAAATACGTGGTGAAAAGGGTTCACAGGTCGTATTGGAAATCAGGAGACCTGGCGTAGATGATTTGTTAGAGGTAGAACTGACTAGAGATGCGATACCGTTAGAAACGGTTTATGTCGATACAAGAGAAGAGAATGGAAAGTTAATTGGTATTATTGAATTGACTTCATTCTCGGAGAATACGGCTAGTGACTTTGAGAATGGCTTAGCGGATTTAGAGGAACAAGGTATTGATGGATTAGTGATTGACGTGAGAGGTAACCCAGGTGGTTTGTTACCTTCTGTTCAAGAAATTCTAAGTAATTTTGTTCCTGAGGATTCCCCTTATCTTCAAATTGAGGATCCTTCAGGCAAGAAAACAAGATATTTCTCTGACATAAGCTCTGCTAAAGAATATCCAATTGTCACATTAATTAACGAAGGTAGTGCTTCTGCTTCTGAAATCTTAGCCGCTTCATTAAATGAAGCATTAGATTATGATATTGTTGGCGAAACATCATTTGGAAAAGGAACAGTTCAACAGACTGTATCAATGGGAGACGGTAGTACAATCAAAATTACTCGAATGAGATGGTTAACACCTGAAGGTAATTCAATTCATGAAGTTGGGGTAGAACCAACAATTGAACAAAAGATGCCGGATTATTATTACACCAATCCTGTCCAAGTCGATGAATCATTAACTTTTAACGAGAGTGATGACAAAATTGAAAATGTGCAAATTATGCTTGAAGGATTAGGATATGAACCAGGAAGAACAGACGGCTATTTTAATGAAGAAACCCAAGCGGCAGTTGAGGCGTTCCAGCAAGATCAAGAACTGAATGTAACAGGTGAAGTAGATGAAAAGACTGCAGAAGTATTGCAAACAACGATCATCGAAAAAATCCGAAACAACGAAGATGATTACCAATTAGAAAAAGCAATCGACACCCTAACCGAATAAGCAAGCACTCAAGCTGTCATAGAATTCACTATGACAGCTTTTTTTAAAAGTGTCCAATAAATGTTCGAAAGTGTCCAGTAAATCAAGAAAAGTGTCCAATAAACTGTAAAAAGTGTCCAATAAACTAAAAAAAGTGTCCAGCAAACACACAAAAGTGTCCAATAACAAGTGTAATCTAAAAAATGCACTTGAAGAATGTACAACCATTTTAACTAAAATTAAATTATGGGTAGCCAAATTTGATTTTTTTTATCATAATAGAAGTAATATACATATTTTTTACTAAGATAGATAAAAAACTAGCTTTCGCCACTACATAAAGGAATTGGCGAATGTTTCTAATGACGTTTGTTGGGGAGGGGTTGTTTGGGATGGATTGGTTGATTGAATTTGGCGGAGTTATAGCACGTGTTTTTATGCAGCCGTTTATCTATTTATTTATAATGCTCCTAATGCTGAGCGGTTATTGGCGCATTAAAAAGGATCGTCAAAATTTTGGAACGAAAGTATATCCGTATTTTCACGAGACAAAACATACATGGTCGATATCGGTCATGGTAGGGTTGATCCTATCGATTTTAGCGATTGCGTTTGGTTTTGTCATTTCCATGCCATTTGCTCTATTATTAGGTCTTGTTATGTTAATCGTTTCAATCGGTAACCGATTCAGTTGGCTGTCAGCAGGATACTCGTTAGCAATTGTGTCCGCAATGATGTATTTTCTCAACATATATGGGGAGGATTATCTCCCAAGTAATTGGCTCAGCTTATTAGATGCAACAGATTTATTTTATATACCTTTTATTATCGGTATCTTGTTACTAACAGAAACGTGGTTCTTAGCCAAATTACAGCATGATGATACATATCCGGAGCTGGTAAAAAGCAGCCGCGGTAAATATTTAGGTCAGCATCGAATCAAAAAACTGACCATTATCCCATTTATTGCCTTAGTACCTGGTGGGTGGATAGAGCCTTTTGCGGAATGGCCGTTATTAGAAATTTCTGGCGAGTCTTTTGGGGTGATGATTTTACCATATGTTTTCGGTTTTGAATATATCGTGAAGTCACGATTGCCACGTGATGCAGCCAAATGGCTATCCAAAAAGATTGCATTATTAGCGATGTTGATTTTGCTAATTGCAGCAGGCAGTTACTTCGTGCCATTTTTAACAGTTGTTGCGCTTGTTGTAGCATTCTTAGGAAAAGAATTAATACAGCTTGTTCACCGCTCTTCAGAAGAGCGGCATACACCGTATTTCCGTCCAGCCAAAAAAGGACTATTAGTACTTGGGACATTGCCAAATACGCCAGCTGTCGATTTAGGTTTGATTCCTGGGGAAAGAATTGTGAAAGTGAACGAAATAACAGTTGAAAATGAAGAAAGCTTTTACCAAGCAGTGAATCAAAATCGAGCTTTTTGTAAATTAAGTGTGAAAGACTTAAACGGTGAAATCCGCTTTGCACAACGCGCATTATATGAAGGCGAGCATCACAAATTAGGAATATTGTTTGTGAAAGAAAATGATAGTTACGTACAAGAAACCAGATTAGAAAAACAAGAGAGCTGATCATCAGCTCTCTTGTTTTTCATTAAATTGCAATAGTTCGCGAATCTCTTCTTCTGATAATTTTGATAGTAACGTTTCACCTGGTTGAATAATTTGATCGACTAGTTCGCGTTTCTTCTGTTGCAGTTGATAAATTTTTTCTTCAATTGTACCTTCTGTAATAAAGCGAATCACTTGTACTACGTTTTTCTGACCGATTCGATGTGCTCTTCCTGCTGCCTGTTCCTCCACTGCTGGATTCCACCATAGATCATATAAAATGACAGTATCTGCCCCTGTTAGGTTAAGACCGGTTCCACCAGCTTTGAGTGAAATTAGGAAAAATCCTTTTTCACCTTCATTAAATGCTTCGACCATCTTCATTCGTTGTTCTGAAGGAGTGGAACCGTCTAAATAAAATACTTCCTGACCATTAGCTTCCAATGTATCACGGATAATTTCCAACATACTGGAAAACTGTGAAAAAATTAAGGTTCGCTTACCGTTTGCTTCTAATTCAGTTGTTAACTCCATCAGCTGATCGAGCTTACCTGACTGTCCGCTATAATTTTCCAAAAACAGGCTCGGATGGCAACAAATTTGTCGTAGTCGGGTGAGACCTGCTAAGATTTGTAGCTTGCCACGGTCAAATCCTTTTTCTTCAATGGTTTCATCTAGTTCATTTTGGATCCGTTGCAAGTATCCAATATAAACTTCTTTTTGTTCCTTCGTTAGTTCGGAGTATTGAACAGACTCAATTTTGTCTGGTAGTTCATCCAGTACTTCTTTTTTCACTCGTCGTAAAATAAATGGCCTAGTAATCTTGGCGATATAATCTGTATCCAGGTTACTGAATGCTTTTTTGCTGCCGAAAAGTCCGGGTGATATCGTATAAAAAATCGACCATAATTCATCCAAAGCATTCTCGATAGGTGTACCACTCAGTGCAAAAAATTGTTTCGCCTGTAATGATCGCACCGCTTTTGCTGTTAAGGTTAAATGATTTTTGATCGCCTGTGCTTCGTCTAAAATGATGCAATCAAACAAATGATTTTCATACAAATCCTGGTCTTTCCTAAGCGTCGGATAGGATGTAATGAGAATATTGGTATCTTGATGCTCTTGCAACAATTTTTGTCGATCCTGCTTAGGTCCGATAATGACACCCGCAGTCAAAGTCGGTGCGAATTTTTCAACTTCTTTTTTCCAATTGTATAACAGGGACGCAGGTGCAATGACGAGTGCTTGATAATGCCCTGCTTTATCATTTGCTTCTGACAGAATGTAACTGATCGTCTGTAATGTCTTACCTAATCCCATATCGTCCGCTAAAATACCGCCTAAATGATAATGCGATAATGCTTTCATCCATTGAAATCCAGTGACTTGGTAGTCGCGGATATCCGCTTCTAATTGATCTGGTAATTCAAATTGTAGTTGCTCGGGATGCTTTAACTGCTCTAGCATTTGCTGAAATGATTGACTAAAGCGGTGATCTGTCTTATTCAATGCTTCTTCGACCTGGAAACTCCGAGCAGCTGGAATCGATATTTTGCCATCTTCCATCTGTTTTTTAGATAAGTCTAGCGTCTTTTGTAGCTTTTGAAAGGAAGAAAAGTCATCTGATTCTAGACGGATAAGTGCTCCATTCGGGATCCGATAAAATCGCTTTTTCTCGACTAAAGCTTGCAAGATATTTGCGACATTTTCGTCTGAAATACCTTCCAGGTCGAATTCGATATCTAGCATTCCTTCAGACGGACGATAGTCGACATTGGATTGTAAGGTAATTTGATCGATACCTTCGACCATTTGTTTAACACTTCTTGAAAGGAAGACAGATGCCACGTTTTCCATATGATAGACACCTTCATGGATGAATGAATAAATCGCATCATCATTAAACAAATAAAATGCCTGGTTCATTTCGATAAATGCTTCATCACGAAGCATTTGCATTATTTCTTGCTCCTTGTGTGTTTCGCGCTTAACAATTGTTTCTCCTGATCCTTGTTCAGAGTAAGGGGTAAATACGGACTCACCATAGTGATATTCCACTTCAGCTTTTAAGGCTCCATCTATTTCGTCGACATAGATTTTCGACTGTAATGGTGCCGTGTTGATCTGCTTTTCCATTCTTTCCGTCATATTTAATGTACCAACCTGTTCAAATTGCGGCATGACATTTTTGACGAAGACATCCATTTCATTTGGCGAAATCATTTGTTTTTTCTTATTTTGAAAAGGGATAACACGGAACAATTTTTCTAAAATCATTTTCTGGTGATACGTTAATTTGTAAAAGTGATGTTCATGGATTACGTATCGATAACTATCTAAAAAGTAATATTCAGATAGATCGGTCATTTCTAATGTATAATTATTGGACTGTTGATAATCCAGATGAAACTGTAGCTGATCATTCATTTCGCTCACTGCTATTGCTGGATATTCCTTACTGTTTTCATGTCGAAATACATAGTCCATTTCCGTTAGTTGATCTAACAATTGGTCAATTAAGCTTGGAGGAATATAAATACTTCTAGGTTGCTCCAGCTTTAAAACATAGCTGTTTCCGAATAGGCGCTCTTGCTCATAACAAGTCAAAAGCATTTCGATCATTTTTTGATCTTTGGATGTAAAGTAATGAATCGATGGATCAAAAGTAAAACTTTGATTTACTTTATAGGAGTCACCACTACTCAATGCTTTTAAAAATCCACGAATATCACGGATTACATATGGTCTTTTATCCCCGATTTTTACTTCGATACTAAGGGCATACTGAGAGTTTTTGTTTGCCTTTGTTAAGGACAAAAGGTATTCCGTCTCAATCACTAATGGTGTCTCCGTCTGTTCTTTTTTATCACGAAATGTATGTAATAATTGTTTAGCGAACAGATCAGTATCTTGTGTAGGTGCTTGTTGTGCACCACGGTCCACTGCGAATTTCCTCCGATTAGATTGAGCATCCTGCGTAATGGCTAACAGCACTGCCGCAACATGCTTACATGTACCATGTGTCTCAAAAGCAGGACAGTTGCATGTCGTATCTACCTTCATGTCGTCCGTAAAATAAATGCGAACGGTATAAATTTTTGTCCCTTTTACAAGTCCGCGCCAAGAGTTGGATTCCGGATTATAGGAAAGCCCGTATACTTTTCCTGTTTGATAATATTGATAACCTCGTTTATAGAAACGTTCACCAGTAAGCTGGCGGATCGATTGTTCTGTCATTTGAATTTGTTGCAAATTGATCCCATCCTTATTTAAAGAATCCATCATTATATTATATCAGATTCTGTTTTTGATGCCATCCAGATGATATTTTTATTTTCACTCTGTTTGATAAGTGGTAAAATAGGAGAGGTTAAATGGTACGTTAAGCAGAAAGTAGGTAACAATATGGGATTACAAGAAGAAGTGCAAAAAAGAAAAACATTTGCGATTATTTCGCACCCTGATGCAGGGAAAACAACGATGACAGAAAAGCTATTGTTGTTTGGAAATTTAATCCGCTCAGCAGGTACTGTCAAAGGAAAGAAATCTGGAAAATTTGCGACATCGGACTGGATGGAGATTGAGAAGCAACGTGGGATCTCGGTCACTTCCAGTGTGATGAACTTTGATTATAAAGGGCATAAAGTGAATATTCTCGATACACCCGGGCACGAAGATTTTAGTGAAGATACCTATCGAACCTTAACAGCTGTCGACAGTGTAGTCATGATTATTGATGCAACCAAAGGGATCGAAGCCCAAACGATCAAGCTGTTTAAAGTTTGTAAAATGCGTGGGATACCGATCTTCACGTTTATTAATAAATTAGACCGGGAAGGACGCGAACCGTTAGAGTTATTAGACCAAATCGAGGATGTCCTGAATATTGAAACCTATCCTATGAATTGGCCGGTCGGTATGGGAAAACGATTCTTAGGTATATTAGATCGTTACCATGATCAATTTATCCGTTTTAATGGTAATGAAGAAGAAACCTATATACCTATGGCTGAGATGGAAAAAGAGGAAGAAATTTATAATAATCCGACCTATCAGGATACGGTGGAAGAATTGGAATTGCTGGATGAAGCAGGTGATCAATTTTCGTTAGACCGTGTATTAGCTGGCGAGCAAACACCGGTATTTTTCGGTAGTGCGCTCGCTCCATTCGGAGTCCAGACCTTTTTCGATACATTCATCGATATGGCTCCTGCGCCAGGACCACGTCGTACCGAAGAAGAAGTCATCAGTCCTGATTATCCTGATTTTTCCGGGTTCATTTTCAAAATTCAAGCAAACATGAATCCACAGCACCGTGACCGGATTGCCTTTTTACGAGTCTGCTCCGGCCGATTCGAGCGCGGGATGAATGCAACACTTGCTCGTACAGGGAAAAGTATTCGCCTGGGGCAGACACAACAATTTGTTGCTTCCTCACGTGATACGGTAGAAGAAGCCTATGCCGGTGATATTATCGGTGTCTATGATCCAGGATCATACCGAATTGGTGACACATTGATCGAGGGTAAGAAGTCATTTCAATATGATGAACTGCCACAATTCCCACCTGAAATGTTCCAGCGCGTAACAGCGAAGAATGTGATGAAGGCGAAGCAGTTTAGAAAAGGGATCGAGCAACTCGTACAGGAGGGTGCGATCCAATTGTTCCGCGGTTATCCAACCGATTCGATGATCATCGGCGCTGTAGGACAGTTGCAGTATGAAGTGTTCCAGCATCGGATGAAAAACGAGTACAACGTAGAAGTAATGCTTGAATCAATAGGTGATCGCATTCCACGTTGGCTTAAAAAAGAACAAGTCGATCCAACATTATTTGATGAACGTAATCTGTTAGTGAAAGACCGTGAAGACGAATTCCTTGTGTTGTTTAAAAATGATTTCGCATTAAGATGGTTCATTGATAAACATCCAGAGATCGACCTGATTGATTTATACGAGGTAAACCAATACGATCAAACCACATAATAAGAAAAGCCACAGCTGTGATAGCTGTGGTTTTTAGTAAATTTCAAAAGTTGATAGTAACTCCTAACATAGCTCTGTGATCCACTACTCCCCCTTCATTACATCATATCTTTTTATCATCCCGGCAGCTTTGGTTATAATGAAGAAAGAGAATCAAAAATCAAAACGAATATTTGTTCGCTTTTTATTGGAATATAGTGTATAATATGACAAGTAGTATGAGAACGGAGGTATCAAGGTGGAAGAACAAACTTTTTCATTACAAGCACCTTATCAGCCACAAGGGGACCAGCCTAAAGCGATTAAGGAGCTGGTAACAGGCATTGAGAAAAAGAAACGTCACCAGACTTTGCTCGGAGCAACTGGGACTGGGAAGACGTTTACCATCAGTAATGTGGTCAAAGAGATTAATCGGCCAACATTAGTCATTGCACATAACAAGACATTAGCGGGTCAGCTTTACAGTGAATTTAAAGAATTTTTCCCGAACAATGCAGTTGAATATTTTGTTAGTTACTATGATTATTATCAACCAGAAGCATATGTACCATCTACAGATACGTTTATTGAAAAAGATGCGAGCATCAATGATGAAATTGATAAATTGCGACACTCCGCAACATCTGCATTGTTTGAACGTAATGATGTCTTAATTGTTGCTAGTGTATCTTGTATTTATGGGCTAGGTTCGCCGGAAGAATATCGCAGCCAAGTGTTATCCTTGAGAGTAGGTATGGAAAAAGACCGAGATGAGTTATTAAGAGGTCTTGTCGATATTCAGTATGCTCGAAATGATATTGATTTCCAACGTGGTACTTTCCGTGTTCGTGGTGATTCGGTCGAGATTATTCCAGCTTCAAGAGAGGAACATTGCATCCGGGTCGAGTTTTTCGGTGATGAAATTGATCGAATTCGTGAAGTAGATGCGTTAACAGGTGAAATCATCGGTGATCGTGAACATATTGCGATTTTTCCAGCTTCTCACTTCGTTACTCGGGAAGAAAAATTAAAAGTAGCAATGGAAAACATCAAGAAAGAATTACAGGAACAACTAGAAAAATTCCGCGAAGAAGATAAATTATTAGAAGCACAACGTTTGGAGCAACGAACTAATTATGATCTAGAAATGATGGAGGAGATGGGCTTTTGCTCAGGAATCGAAAACTACTCCCGCCATCTTACATTAAGAGAACCTGGTTCGACTCCCTATACATTAATTGATTATTTTCCAGATGATTCACTTATTGTGATTGATGAATCTCATGTTACCTTACCGCAAATTCGTGGGATGTATAATGGAGACCAGGCACGGAAACAGGTATTAGTCGATCATGGTTTCCGTTTACCGTCTGCATTAGATAACCGTCCATTGACATTTGAAGAATTTGAGAAAAAGGTAAGCCAACTGATCTATGTATCTGCAACGCCAGGACCATACGAGCTAGAACATACACCTGAAATGACGGAGCAAATTATCCGTCCAACAGGTTTATTAGATCCAGAAGTGGATGTTCGTCCAATCGATGGTCAAGTAGATGATTTAATCGGTGAAATCAACAAACGAGTCGATCGCAATGAGCGAGTGTTAGTAACAACACTTACGAAAAAAATGTCAGAGGATTTAACCGATTATTTAAAAGAAGTTGGGCTAAAAGTAGCTTATTTACACTCGGAAATAAAAACATTAGAACGAATTGAGGTTATTCGTGACTTGCGAGTAGGGAAATATGATGTATTAGTTGGAATTAACCTTTTACGTGAAGGGTTAGATATTCCCGAAGTGTCGCTTGTGGCAATCCTCGATGCTGATAAAGAAGGTTTCTTACGTTCTGAGCGCTCCTTAATTCAAACCATGGGGCGTGCGGCTCGTAATGAAAATGGTATGGTTATTATGTATGCCGACAGAGTAACCGATTCGATGCAAACCGCTATCGATGAAACGTATCGACGTCGTGATAAACAACAAGCCTATAATGTTAAACATGGCATCATACCGCAAACGATCAATAAAGGAGTTCGCGACGTGATCCGTGCTACGATGGCAGCAGAAGATGAAGAACAATATGATAGTTCAGCAAAACAAGTAAGTGAAATGTCGAAGAAGGAAAAAGTAGATTTAATCGAAAAAATGGAAAGCGAAATGAAACAAGCGGCTCGCGAGCTCGATTTCGAACGAGCAGCAGAGCTTCGTGATCTTGTTTTAGAATTGAAAGCAGAAGGGTGAAATAAATGGCTAAAAAATCCATTTCAATAAAAGGAGCTCGTGCTCATAATTTAAAAAATATATCCATAGATATTCCTAAGGATAAGTTAGTTGTTTTAACAGGATTATCTGGTTCAGGTAAATCATCATTAGCTTTTGATACAATTTATGCCGAGGGACAACGTCGATATGTCGAATCACTCTCGGCTTACGCTCGACAATTCTTAGGACAAATGGACAAACCAGATGTTGATTCTATTGAAGGTTTATCTCCTGCGATCTCAATTGATCAGAAAACGACAAGCCGAAACCCACGTTCCACGGTTGGTACTGTAACAGAGATATATGACTATATGCGTTTACTTTTTGCCAGAATTGGACATCCGATTTGTCCGATTCATGGTGAAGAAATTACTTCGCAAACAGTTGAGCAAATGGTCGATCGTATTATGGATTATCCCGAACGGACAAAATTACAAATTCTTGCGCCAGTCATTTCTGGGCGTAAAGGTACACATGTAAAAGTGTTAGAGGACCTGCAAAAAGAAGGGTATATCCGTTTGCGCATCGACGGAGAAATGCGTGAAATCAGTGATGATATTCAGCTAGACAAAAATAAAAAGCATTCGATTGAAGTAGTGATCGACCGAATTGTTGTTAAAGAAGGTATAACAGGACGATTATCCGATTCTCTGGAAACAGCATTAAAATTAGGTGATGGTAAAGTTATCGTCGATATCATTGGTGATGAGGAACTGTTATTTAGCGAAAATCACGCCTGTCCTATTTGTGGTTTTTCGATCGATGAATTGGAACCAAGACTCTTTTCTTTTAACAGTCCGTGGGGTGCTTGTAAAACTTGTGATGGTCTCGGTTCTCAATTGGAAGTAGACATCGATTTGGTGATCCCAAACAAGGACTTAACCCTTAATCAGGGGGCTATAGTTGCGTGGGAACCTACTAGTTCACAATATTATCCACAATTACTAAAAAGTGTTTGTGATCATTATGGAATAGAGATGGATGTACCTGTAAATAAAATACCGAAAAACCAGCTAGAAAAGATCTTATATGGCAGTGGTAAAGAAAAAATCTATTTCCGTTATGAAAATGATTATGGTATGCTGCGTGAAAACGATATTTATTTTGAAGGAGTATTAAATAATATTGCTCGTCGATATCGTGAAACGTCATCCGATTTTATCCGTGAACAAATGGAAAAATATATGACAACGAAAGCCTGCCCGACATGCGAAGGTTACCGTTTAAACGAGGAAGCACTTGCTGTTAAAGTAAATGACTTGCATATTGGTCAAGTCACAGCACTATCAGTGACTGAAGCACATTACTTTTTTACATCACTTAAATTGTCTGAAAAAGATAAGCAAATCGCACATATGATCATAAATGAATTAGATGATCGCTTAACATTCTTGAAAAATGTTGGTCTGGAATACCTGACTTTATCCCGCTCTGCTGGTTCGTTATCAGGTGGAGAAGCACAACGTATTCGTCTCGCAACACAGATTGGTTCAGCATTAACTGGTGTGCTTTACGTGCTAGATGAACCATCGATCGGCTTACACCAACGAGATAATGATCGATTGATCCAGACATTAGAACGCATGCGTGATCTCGGTAATACGCTGATTGTTGTCGAACATGATGAGGATACAATGTTGGCAGCAGATTATTTAATTGATATTGGCCCAGGTGCGGGGGAACATGGTGGAGAAGTCGTAGCACAGGGAACTCCAAACCAAGTAATGAAAAAGAAAAAATCATTAACTGGCCAGTATTTATCCGGAGATAAGTTCATCCCAGTTCCTGCTACACGGTCTGAGCCTAATGAGCGTTTTATCGAAATCATTGGAGCAGAAGAAAACAATTTAACAAATGTCGATGTCAAAATTCCGATCGGTATTTATACAGCAGTTACTGGTGTTTCTGGCTCAGGAAAAAGCTCCTTAATCAATGAAATATTACACAAAAGTCTTTCGGTGCAATTGCATCGAGGGAAACAAAAACCTGGTAAACATCAAGAAATTAGAGGTATCGAGCATTTAGAAAAAGTAATTGATATCGATCAATCACCAATTGGCAGAACACCTCGGTCCAATCCGGCAACTTATACAGGTGCTTTTGATGATATTCGGGATGTTTTTGCCCGAACGAATGAAGCAAAAATTCGTGGTTATAAAAAAGGTCGTTTCAGTTTCAATGTCAAAGGCGGTCGTTGTGAAGCCTGTCGTGGTGATGGCATTATTAAGATCGAAATGCACTTTTTACCTGATGTTTATGTGCCTTGTGAAGTCTGTGAAGGAAAACGATATAATCGTGAAACACTAGAAGTAAAATATAAAGGAAAAAATATTGCTGATGTATTAGATATGACTATCGAGGAAGCAATGGAATTCTTCGAAAATATTCCGAAGATTAAACGAAAATTAGAAACCATTTATGATGTCGGATTAGGCTATATTCGTCTTGGCCAACCAGCAACAACGTTATCAGGTGGTGAAGCACAGCGTGTAAAATTGGCAAGTGAATTACACCGCCGTTCAAACGGAAAATCACTGTACATTTTGGATGAGCCGACAACCGGTTTGCACATCGATGATATCTCCCGTCTATTAGCGGTAATCGAGCGTCTTGTTGAAAATGGAGATACCGTTATTATTATCGAGCATAATTTAGATGTGATTAAAGCGGCAGACCATATTATTGATCTAGGTCCAGAAGGCGGCGATGGTGGTGGAACGATAGTCGCAACTGGAACGCCAGAGGAAATCGCAGGAGTTGAGGAATCCCACACTGGAAGGTATTTAAAACCTATTTTAGAGAGAGACAAAGCGAGAATGGAAGCGAAGATAGGTAGTTAAGCATCAATGGCTGTCCCCATAAGGGCAGCCATTATTTCTACTCCAAGTTACTACTATCAGAAAAATCTTGCAATTCTGAGACAAGAACTTCTGCTTATACTGTGCTAAAATAGAGGCAGAATGTTGGAAGAGGAGGAGTCCATTTTCTATGGAACCAATTGAAATCAATCAACTACAAGAACACATTGATAGTTTTGCAAATAAAGAAGTATATGTTCACTTGGAAACAACCAATGGAGCATATGCAAGCCATTTTAATCAAGATGCCTATAATGTAGGTGCGTTTATTCGTAACGCGAAAGTAACTTATCAACGAGGAAAAGTAGTAGGCGCAGGCGCTACATATCGTGTTGGATTAAAACTGGATATTGGCTGGATATATGCAGAAGGTGTTAACCAGTTTGAAGTGGAGCAAAATAGACTTTTAATGGCAGGTCATGATCGCGAAGGAAGACTGATGGTAGCCTTACAAATAAGTGAATCACCATTTCAGTATTAACGAAGAGGGGGAATTATTGTGTCAGAACACGTCGTAGTTATTTATCCGCATCCAGATGATGAAGCATTTGGTGCATCTGGAACGATCACAACTTTTCGGGAAAAAGGAGTTCCTGTCACCTATTTATGCGGAACATTAGGTGAAATGGGAAGAAATATGGGAAATCCTACTTTTGCGACAAGAGAAACTTTACCTGAAATTAGAAAAAAAGAATTAATCCAAGCATGTAAAGTACTAGACATCAACTTGGAGATGCTAGGATACCGTGATAAAACATTAGAATTTGAATCGACTGAGGAAGTAGCAGATCATATTTTTTCTTATTTAAACAAAATCAAGCCATCATTAGTTATAACGCACTACCCAGGACATGCTGTACACCCTGATCATGATGCATTTGGTGCAGCGGCAATAAAAGCAGTTGAAAAGTTCGCTGAAAATGAACGCCCTACTGTTTGGGCACAAGCAATCAGCCGTAATCATTTGGAAGAACTAGGTGAGCCAGATATCCAGAATGATGTAAGTGAAGTGTTCACCAAAAAATTTGAAACAATCCAAGCGCATAAATCACAGGCTGATGGTATGCTTTCCAAGGTCAGAAACGAAGCAGATGATATTGTAGAAGCAACCAAACAATGGTTAGGTGTAGAATCTTTTTACACATGGAAGTTTTAAGCAATATCTTTAGAAAAAATCATAGTATAATAACGAGGTTTATTCTATCTCCATTGTGGAATAGTAATAATATGAAACTGACCTAGGAGGATTACGATATGAATAATAAATTGTATCGTTCCGAAATGAATAATATGGTAGCAGGAGTATTAGGCGGAATAGCAGAAGCTACTAATTTAGATGCGACGATATTACGCTTAATATATATAATCTTACTTATTTTCACAGCAGGATTTCCACTATTTATTCTATATATAGCAGCAGCAATCATTATACCTAAAAGAGGTGATTATTAAGCATGCGCTGGATTTTATCACTTGTTTTTAATGCATTAGCGTTAATGTTAATTGACTATTTATTCGATGGCTTTATCCTTGATGGTTTTGTCGTTGCTTTAATTGCTAGTGTGATTCTTGCCGTATTAAACGCCATTGTGAAACCAATTTTAGTCATATTAACGTTACCAATCACGATTATAACATTGGGCTTATTTTTATTGGTGATTAATGCTATCACATTGTGGCTTACCCAAGCGTTGTTAGGTAATAACTTCATTATCGAAGGATTTGGCACAGCATTTATAGCAGCCATACTCTTCTCGATTATGAACTTAGTCATTAATAAAATAGTAGAAGATTAACCGTTATGTGGTCACATAGCGGTTTTTTTCTGCTGAGTTAAGAAAGTAATTCCCGTGCCATTGCTGTATTTTAAATGAGTCAAGCGCGTTGTGAAACAGTGGGTATTAGAATTTTGGTGTGCACCACTTTGATGAGGTAATTTGAAATCTTGATTCAGTAAATTCCATCACTCTGGCTACCCACTTCCCTTTCCGTCAGGTTTATCCTTCAGCTAACTTTTTCGAGGACAAATGGGGAGTTGAAGAGGGCGGCCTTCTTTAATAATTATGCTATAACGTATTTAGCAAGTAATAACCAATTATGCTAGCAGTTACAAAATGTCAAAATGGTTACTTGATTAAATAACTAGCGAACATCATACACCGTATTTGACTGAGATTCGCAGTATTTACCTTATACAATTAGGGCATACGGTCGAATTTTTTCGAATAAATCTGTACTATATCTTTAAAAAAGTGCTACAATAGTTACATCATGGAATAAAAAAGATAAGAAAGAATGGGACGAGGACACTGTCCATCTGTTCCGAGATAAGGGGGCTTTTGTATGGCAAAGGTGCGTACACAGGATTTGTTGGATCGCTTTAAGATTGAACTGATTGCTGGTGCGGAGGGAGTTCATCGTGAGATTTTTATGAGTGAAGTTTCTCGACCGGGAATTGAATTGACAGGTTATTTTAAATATTATCCTAAAGATCGGTTGCAATTATTAGGAAAAACGGAATTATCTTTTTTTTCGGAATTAACACCAGAAGAAAAAAAGGACCGCTCTTATCGTCTATGTACGGATATTACACCGGGCATCGTCGTGACCAGAGATATGGCCGTCCCAGTTGAGTTAGTGGAAGCATGTGAAGCTTCAGGTGTACCATTAATGCGTTCACCATATAAAACAACACGTGTCATTAGTCGTATTACAAACTTTTTAGAGGCGAAATTTGCCCCTTTTACAGCAGTCCATGGTGTTTTAGTTGATATCTATGGGATTGGTGTACTGATTACTGGACAAAGTGGAGTAGGTAAAAGTGAAACTGCACTGGAATTAGTTAAAAGGGGACATCGTCTTGTAGCTGATGATAGCGTTGAAATTCGCCAAGAGGACTATGATCGATTAATTGGATCATCCCCTCCTCTAATTGAGCATTTATTAGAAATAAGAGGATTGGGTATTATTAATGTCATGACTTTATTTGGTGCAGGATCGGTTCGCTCCCATAAACGAATCTCATTAGTCATTAATCTTGAAACATGGGATCAAAAGAAACAGTATGACCGATTAGGATTAGAAGAGGAGACGATGCAAATTATTGATGTTAAAATTCCGAAAGCAACACTTCCTGTTCGACCTGGTCGTAACCTTGCTGTTATTATAGAAGTGGCTGCGATGAATTTCCGCTTGAAACGGATGGGCGTCAATGCAGCAGAGGAGTTTTCCCAACGATTATCAAAGATGATTGAAAATGGGGAACAAGAGGTTTCAGATTTTGATACAGATCTAGATATGGATTAATTAATGAACGGAGGAGATCAACTTTGGCATGTGAAGCTCCTGCACTTAATCCTGTATTCCTGCAATTAGGCCCATTGCCTATCTATTGGTATGGAGTGATTATCGCATCTGGTGTCTTTTTGGCATTATGGCTTGCGACAAGGGAAGCAGACCGATTAGGTGTAAAAAAGGATTATATTGTTGATTTAGTAGTGTTTGCAATTCCGATTGCAATTCTATCTGCACGTGCATACTATGTCATATTTGAATGGGATCGTTATGTCGGGGAACCATGGTGGAAAGTGTTCGCAATTTGGGAAGGTGGAATCGCTATACATGGGGCACTGATTGGTGCAGTGTTAACGGCTATCGTTTACACACGAGTGAAAAAGTTATCTTTCTGGCAAATTGCCGATATTTTAGCGCCAAGTCTTATATTAGGACAAGCAATTGGTCGCTGGGGTAACTTTATGAACCAAGAAGCACATGGTGGACCTATTTCTGAAGCTACATATCAAAATTTCCATCAATACTTACCAGATTTTATTATGAATCAAATGTGTATTGAAGGTACGATGTATCATCCGACCTTTTTATATGAATCGGTTTGGAATATCATGGTATTTGTTTTATTATTATTCTTACGTAAATACCCATTGCGTCGCGGAGAAATGTTCTTGACGTATGTCATTTCGTACTCAATCGGACGTTTCTTTATTGAAGGAATGAGAACTGATAGTTTATATATTATTGGTGATCTGAGAACGGCGCAGTTTATTTCGATATTGTTAATCGTCGGTGCGGTCATAATTATGATCTATCGTCGTAAGAAAGGCTTATCCGACAGAACGTATCAAGGTAAAAAAATAACACAAGATAAGAAAAAATAAGGAACTTTGAGCTTTTGCTATGTTCAAGCAAAAGCTCGTTTCTCGTCATTTGGAGGTAAAAGCATGAAAGTAGAAACCATTTTATTTGATTTAGATGGAACATTAATCAATACGAATGAATTGATTATCGCTTCCTTTAGCCACACGCTTGAAAAATACGGAGATCGAACATATACGAGAGAAGAAATCCTCGATTTTATCGGACCGCCATTAGCGGATAGCTTGAAAAAAGTTAACCCAGAAAAGGTAGAAGAAATGATGGAGGCTTATCGAGAGCATAACTATGCCAACCATGAAAAATATGTGGAGGCATACCCTACTGTAGTCGATACTATCAAAAAACTGAAGGAATCAGGATACAAGTTAGGAATTGTTACTACAAAACTGAACGATACTGCTAAATTAGGCTTAAAAATCACCGGAATGGATCAACTTTTTGATGTATTAATCGGCCTTGATGATGTTGACCATGCAAAACCACATCCGGAACCGATTTTAAAAGCTATTGATGAATTAAAAGCAAATCCGATGACAACAATGATGGTCGGAGATAACTACCATGACATCGAAGCAGGTCATAATGCAGGTGTGCAAACGGTAGGTGTTGCCTGGACGATCAAAGGAAGAAAGATTTTAGAAGACCATGATCCGGATTATATGTTAGAAGAAATGAGTGATTTATTACAAATCGTTGGAGTGGAATAAATATGCGAAAAACGGATCGATATCGTGTCCATCGTGCCAATAGTTTATGGCATGTCTATAAGACCGTTCCTTTCTGGAAAGTAATCAAAAATTTTATCGTTATTCAGCTTGCTAGATATACGCCTTTTTTAAAACTAAAAAATGCGATGTATCGTACTTTTTTGAGGATGGATGTTGGGAATGAAACTGCTTTTGCGCTAATGGTCATGTTAGATATTATGTTCCCGGAAAAAATTCACGTCGGGAAAAATACGGTAATCGGTTATAACACCACGATTTTAGCTCATGAATACTTAATTGAAGAATATCGTTTAGGTGACGTTTATATCGGACAAGAAGTAATGATTGGAGCCAACAGCACTATCTTACCTGGTGTGACAATAGGTAATAGAGCAGTTGTCGCGGCAGGCACGGTTGTACATAAAGATGTAGAAGCAGGAACGTTTGTTGCAGGTAATCCTATGCGGGTGATTTATACAAAAGAAGAAATGCAGGAACGTAAACAAAAGGATACCTTTTTTCAAAAAGCTGATGATCAGTAATCTGATCATCAGCTTTTGATTGCTGCTCTGCACTTTTATAAAGCCGGAGTGGTCGTCATATTGGCCTTCTTCTTGATATCTTCGCTTTTAAAATTCCATAAATGGTTTTCAAATGTGGAATATCAAGTTGATGTTTACGTGCTAACTCAATAGCTGCACCTTGTAAATGTTCTAATTCGACATGGAGTCCTTTGCGATAATCCTGGTGCATGGAAGACGTCGCATTGGCTGGTAAACTGTACAATGTTTTCCAAGCTTTCTCGAGATGCTGAACAGTCAGGTCTACCTTTTCACGATCAGCAATCTGTCTCATTTCGTGAAGCAACTGTTGTATAATATCCTTCGTTTCCTCATGTACGAGAAGCTCACCAATTTCCATGTTACTGACGGTAGTGATTCCCGAAAATGCTGTAATAAACATATACTTATACCAGATATCCGTTAAAATCTTATCACTGTACTTTGAAGTCATGTTGGCGTCAGCTGAAATCTCTGCTAGTTGTTCGCAAATTTTAACCTGTCGTTCATCTAGAGGACCAAATCGGATTTCATCGATCTTGCTTGTATGTTTTACGTGTCCCTTGTCATCTAATGTCGCAATAATATTGGCTAGACCTCCAAGTACTTTTTCCTTGCCAAAATGATTAGTTAACACGTCGTAATGCTTAACCCCATTTAAAATAGGTAAAATATATGTATGAGCATCAACTAATTTTTCAAGTGTATCGATGACGCTTTCCAAGTGGTACCCTTTTACTGACACGACGATAATATCAGCAGGTGCTGCTTGCTTTGGATCAGTAACTGTCACAGGGTTTTTAACCTGATCATCGCCGTTAATACTATTGATTTTAAGCCCATTTTCTTGCAATTGGGCAGCACGTTTCTCACGAACGACAAATTGCACATTAGCACCAGCTTTACTCCAGCGAGTACCAAAATAACTTCCCAAAGCACCTGCACCAACAATTGAAATGTCCATATCATCTCCCCTTTCTCACTTTATAATACTATAACTTCCTTCTTTTACACGAATGATACATTTGAAAAAAGCTCTTTCAATGTAGCAAAAGTGTGTTATAATGCTAAAGTCATTATATTTAAAATGAAGGAACGATTATATAGAAAATACAATTAGAATGGGAGGGGAATACGAAGCGTGACTAATCCATATCAAATAGAAGGAAACATCATACCTTTCATACCAGAAGGGGATTTTTATTTTTCAAAGGGAGTTGAATCCTTTCAAAAACGAAAATTTGACCTCTCCTTAAAATGGTTTAAAAAGGCGATTGCTGATAAACCGGATAATCCGCTTTATCAATGTCAGGCATCAATTGTCTACACGGAAATGGGCTCCTATCATTTAGCTAATCAAATGTTAACAAAAGTGCTGTCATCACACGGTGAAGATTATGTGGATTGCTATTATTTAATTGCTAATAATTATGCGCATTTAGGTCTCCTTCAGGATGCAGTTAAATATGCGGAATTATATATCGAAAAAGCACCTGATGGAGAATTTACGGAAGCAGCATCTTCCTTACTCGACGTATTAGATTTTAGTGAAGTGGAAGAAGATGAGGATGACGAGTGGATGCTAGAGGAAGAGGATGATCTGATAATTTATCAGGAAACAGCTTTTTATCACTTGGAACGTGAAGAATGGGAAGAAGCCATTGCCATTTTAGAAGAAATGATCACATTGTTTCCAGAGTTTTCACAGGGAAGACATGAATATCATTATGCATTATTTTTTGCTGGTGAACGAGAAGAAGCTATTACGATGGAGGAAAAATATTTACAAGACCATCCTGACTCGTTGTTCAGTTGTATGAATTTAGCTTGTTTTTATGCACATGAAGCCAATCAAGAAAGGCTGCAATATTATACAGGTCTGCTTGATAATATTTATCCGATTCACGAACAACAAAAACTAAGGATTGCAGTGACATTTGCTCAAATTGGACTGTATGAAAAAGCACTATACCGATTTAAATTGTTGCATAAATCAAAGCTAAAAGGCCATCCTTCCTATTATAGATGGTTTAGTACTTGTCAGTATTATTTAGGGCTGAAGGAAATGGCGCAACATTTATGGGAGGAAGGTTGTAAGCAACATAATATTTTAGCAGTACAGACACCTCCATGGAAATGGGAGAAGTGAGCAGAATAGTAGACCTTTTATTTAGACCGTAGGATAATGGTTTTAAGATAATGTTAGAAAGGAATGACGATAATGACTGGAGAAAGAATTTATGATGTTATTATTGCAGGTGCTGGACCAGCTGGTATGACTGCAGCGGTTTACACATCACGTGCAAATTTAGATACATTAATGTTGGAAAGAGGAATTCCTGGTGGCCAAATGGCAAATACGGAAGATGTTGAAAATTACCCAGGTTATGATCACATCTTAGGACCGGATTTGTCGAATAAAATGTTCGACCATGCGAAAAAGTTTGGCGCGGAATATGCATATGGTGACATTAAAGAAGTCATTGATCATGGTGATTACAAAACAGTAGTAGCCGGATCAAAAGAATATAAAACGAAAGCTGTCATTATTACAACTGGTGCACAATACAAAAAATTAGGTATACCAGGTGAAGAAGAACTTGGTGGCCGAGGTGTATCTTATTGTGCAGTTTGTGACGGTGCTTTCTTTAAAGAGAAAGAACTTATCGTTGTAGGTGGAGGAGACTCTGCTGTTGAAGAGGGTGTGTATTTGACAAGATTCGCTAGTAAAGTGACAATCGTTCACCGTCGTGAAGAATTACGTGCACAAAAAATTCTACAAGATCGTGCCTTTAATAATGACAAAATTGATTTCATCTGGGATACAATTGTGAAATCTATTAATGAAAAAGACGGAAAAGTCGGCAGTGTTACATTGTTCAACAAAAAGACTGGCGAAGAATATGAGCATAAGACAGATGGTACATTTATTTATATTGGAATGGTGCCATTAAGTGAACCATTTAAATCATTAGGTATTACTAATGAGGAAGGTTACATCCCGACAAATGAGAATATGGAAACAACTGTACCAGGCGTATTTGCTGCTGGGGATATCCGAGAGAAAGATTTACGTCAAATTGTAACAGCAACTGGTGATGGTAGTATTGCAGCACAAGCAGCACAGGCATATATTGAAAATTTAGAAGAAGCTGTTAATACGCCAAGCTAGTAATTGTAATCTTTTCGACATAATAAGTAATTGGAAATTAACGTGGCTGTAACACGCACGAAATATTAATTAGATATAATGTAATTAACTAATTGACCCCCTTTTTAATAAATATAACTTGACGGCATAGGTTTCCATACCTATGCCCATTTTTTTGATGTGAAAATTGATCATTATTGGAAAATGCAGAAAATATTACAATAATGGCTACTAATAGACAAATTCTTAATAAGTATTTTGGTGGTAGAGGGCATCCACTCCGTGTATAATGGAAGTATAAATACAAGTAGTCTCGTTACATAATTTTCTGAATGGAGAGGAGTGTTTAACCTATGGGGAGACAATCTGAGGAAACCAAGCTTGTCATTATTACAGGAATGTCAGGTGCCGGTAAAACAGTTGCCGTTCAAAGCTTTGAGGATCTCGGTTATTATTGTGTTGATAACCTTCCACCAGCTCTCCTGCCCAAATTCCTTGAACTCATGAAAGACGCCACCAATAATATCCAAAAAGTAGCACTCGTAATGGACTTACGTGGTAGAGAATTTTTTGATACACTATTTGAGGCATTAGACACACTCGGACAAGAAGAATGGTTGGAAGAACATATTTTATTTTTAGATGCGAATGACCATGTTCTTGTTTCCCGTTATAAAGAAACTCGCCGTTCTCATCCATTAGCACAAGATGGACTACCACTTGAAGGAATCCATGCTGAACGAAAAATATTGGATGAATTGCGTGGCCGTGCACAACATTTTATTGACACGTCTAAATTAAAGCCGAAGGAATTACGTGAAGAAATTGTGCAACGCTATAGTAAAAAAGATCAAGAAATATTTTCAGTCCATACGGTTTCTTTTGGGTTTAAATATGGTTTGCCGATAGATGCAGATTTGGTATTTGATGTCCGTTTCTTACCGAATCCACATTACGTGGAGCAAATGCGCCCGCTCACAGGTTTAAATACGGAAGTTTCTTCTTATGTATTTAAATGGTCTGACACGCAGAAATTTTTAGAAAAAACGATCGACCTATTGCAATTTATGCTTCCGCAATATAAGCGTGAGGGGAAAACTCAGCTCGTGATTGCGATTGGATGTACGGGTGGACAACACCGATCTGTTGCGATTGCTGAGCATTTGGCAAAGCATTTTCAAAAAAATTATGTCACACATGTTAGTCACCGTGATATAGAGAAACGAAAGGGATAAAAATGTCAAAATCTGACCCAAAAAAAGTAGTGGTTATCGGTGGTGGAACAGGGATGCCGGTTCTGCTTCGAGGACTCAAACAACAACCAATTGATTTATCCGCGATTGTAACTGTTGCTGATGATGGTGGCAGTTCTGGTCGTTTACGGTCTGAAATGGAAATGCCGGCACCAGGAGATATCCGTAACGTGATTGCCGCACTTTCTGATGTCGAACCAATGTTGATGGAATTATTTCAACACCGTTTTACAAAAGGAAATGGTCTTTCCGGACATTCGATGGGAAATCTCTTATTAGCAGCTATGACATCTGTTACTGGAGACTTTTACAACGGAATTAAAGAGATTTCACGTGTGTTAAATGTAAAAGGGAACATTTATCCGATTGCTAATCAAAACATGTTTCTCCATGCAGAATATGAAGATGGTGAAATAGTAGTCGGGGAATCCAATATACCGAAAGCTAATAAACGGATTAAACGTGTCTTTTTAAAGCCAAACCCGGTATTGCCATTACCGGAAGCAGTCTTGGCTATTCAAGAAGCAGACTTGGTCGTGATTGCACCAGGAAGTTTATATACAAGCACATTACCTAACCTGATTGTTCCGCAAATTGGTGAGGCTTTACGCAATACGAAAGCAAAAGTTGTCTATGTATGTAATGTTATGACGCAAGCTGGCGAAACTAATCACTATACTGCATCTGATCATGTGCAAGCAATCATGGATCACATTGGTACCGGATGTCTACAATCCGTTATAGTACACAATAAAACAATTGCTCGCGACGTACAAATGGTCTATGCGGAAGAAAATGCCGAACCGGTAAAATACGATCTGGATAAATTACGTCAGATGGGCTTGGAAATTATCGAAGAAGATATTGTTAAAGAATTAAATCATTCATTACGACATGATACGGACAAAGTGGCGAAAGTGTTGTATTCGTTAATGTAGAGGGGTTAGCAGTTGGCGAAGAGGGGAGGGAGAAAGTTGTCGTTTGCAGCAGATATAAAAAAAGAATTAACGAAAATAGAAAGTGATGATTGTTGCGAACAAGCAGAATTAGCAGCATTGATTCGTATGAATGGTGCGATCTCTTTTTCAAAAAATCATTATTCCTTAGATGTACAAACAGAGAATGCAGCGATTGCACGTCGTATTTATACGTTAATTAAATCGATATACCAAATACCGGTGGAATTATTAGTACGTAAAAAAATGAAATTGAAAAAAAATAATGTCTACATCGTGCGGATGAAGGAAGGCGTAAAAGAAATGCTTCAAGACATGGAGATTTTAGCTGAGCCCCTGCAATTTATTCGTACGATTTCAAAGAAATATACGAAAAAGCAATGTTGCCGAAGAGCATATTTGCGAGGTGCATTTTTAGCTGGTGGATCAGTTAATAATCCAGAAACTTCTTCCTATCATTTAGAGATATATAATTTTCATGAAGAACACAATCAATCATTGTGTGATTTGTTAAATGAATATCAACTTCATGCACGCATTTTGGAACGTAAAAAAGGGTTTATCACCTATATTAAAGAAGCAGAAAAAATTACCGAGTTTTTGAATTACATTGGTGCACATCAAGCATTATTTAAATTCGAGGATGTTAGGATTGTTCGGGATATGAGAAATTCTGTCAATCGCTTGGTGAATTGTGAAACAGCCAACTTAAATAAAACAATCGGTGCAGCATTCCGACAGGTTGAAAATATCCGTTTTATTGATAAGACGGTAGGGTTGGATGCATTACCGGATAAACTACAGGAAATTGCTAAACTACGAATGGAACATCAAGATGTATCATTGAAAGAATTAGGTGAAATGGTCTCAGGTGGTAAGATTAGTAAATCTGGCATTAACCACCGATTGAAAAAAATCGATCAATTTGCAGATCAATTACGAAAAGAAGAGTTAACCATGAAATAACAAGAGGAGGATTTTCCCTCCTCTACAATATTATAAGAATAAGATAAGCTGTTCTTTAGTAGAATGGAATGATAGCGCTTACTAAACAGGAGGGGTTACCATGTTAGAGAAAGAAGTTGTAATTGCAGTAGATCCAGGGTTGCAAGCAAGACCAGCGGCTCAATTTGTACAAAAGGCAAACAGTTTCACTTCAGAAATATTTATTGAAAAAGGTACCAAGCGGATTAACGCCAAAAGTATTATGGGGTTAATGAGCTTGGCGTTGTCAAAAGGGAATACAATAAAAATTATTACAGATGGTAGTGACGACCAGGAAGCTTTAGACGAATTAGCGGCTTTTGTTGAAGGGAAAAAATAAAGATCTGTATAACACTGCTTTTTTGCAGTGTTTTTTGTTGAAAAAATACAGATAGCACCATATGATGGGAATAATAGCAGAACCACAGTAAGGAGTGACAGAATGAGCCTTAAATCGAGTATTTATAAAATTTTACGGATATGGAATGATGTCGATGCAGTTCGTAAAGGCAGAGCAGGAAAAAGGATTGGCCGTCGAGTAGCAGGTAAGGCAACAGGAAAAGCGTTAAGAAAGTTGTTTAAATAACAAGGTTAGAAAACAAATCTACATAAAAAAGCACTTCTCCTATCCATATTAGATGGGAGAAGTGCTTTGGTTGGAGTTTACCTGTTATAAAAGCGCGCCCGGAGGGATTCGAACCCCCGACACATGGTACCGGAAACCAACAAAGCGCATTTTAAGCCATTTTAGCCTATTCCGATACGTCATTTTAAAAGCAATTAATGTTTGTTTCATTTTATCATCTAACGGAACATGTTAGACGTTTCGTTTGAAAAAATGTTTGATTCTAACAAATTTATTTCATATGATCTTGTTTGAAATGGACTATATTTTCATCTTCCACATTAGCTTTTGGATATAATGATTTGTTAATACTTTGTGCAGCTATTTCCTGTATGCCCGGTATAATATGAGAATACGTGTCTAACGTTGTTTGAATGGATCTATGCCCTAATCTTTCCTGTACAACTTTTGGATGCACACCATTAGCCAATAACAAGGTAGCGTGTGTATGTCGCAATCCATGAAAGCTAATCTTCTTCACACCACTTTTTTCTATTGTACGGTTAAATACAGTACGCATATAAGATGGCTTAATAAAATCACCGATTGTAGTAGCGCACACCAAGTCCTTATCCATGTAATCCTCACCAAGCTTCATTTTATCCTTTTCCTGTTGTTTCTTGTGCATTTTTAATAATTCCACCGTATCATCATCTATTTTAATCGTTCGATAGCTTGTTTTAGTTTTTAATTGCGGTGATAAGATCCACTCTTTATCACCATTATCTTTTTCCTGCTGCTTTAATTGATGTGTAACAGATATTGTTTCATTATCCAAATCGATTTTGGACCATGTTAACCCTAATACTTCCCCTTTACGCATTCCGGTAGCTAAAGCAAGTATGATAGGAGTACGATGATTCTTACTGTTTAAATGACTAATAAATTGCTGCACTTCTTTTTCAGACCAATACTCTATTTCCTCACGTTCTACTCTAGGTGCTTCTATATCTTCCATGATATTTTCATCCATACCAAAGCGTTGTCCTTTGTTTAAAGCGCTAGACAGTATTCTGAATATATGTTTCTTTGTGCGCTGTGATATCTTCTTTGCGTTAATTTCATCAACGAATGATTCTACATGATGATTTTTAATTTTATTTATCTTCCAATGGCCGATACCAGGTATAATGTGGTTTTTAACATAAGATAAGTAATGTTGATATGTACCATAAGCAACAGTTTGCTTTTTTCGCTCTAACCATTTTGTTAGATATTCTTCAACAGTCATATCTTCTGGCTCTTTATATCCTTTTTCCATTTTCTGAAGGATTTTAGGTAAGTCTTTTTCCGCGTCTTTCTTTCGCTTATACCCACTAAACCATTTTTGCTTACGTTTCCCTTTGTGATCTCTCCCTATATCAACCACCACATAATAATTATCGCCTTTTTTAGCGACATGACCTTTCATGCAAAAACCTCCCTACTAAAAAAGCGCACATCATGTACGCTTAATTTCTTTCATCACATATTATTTTTAATTTAGAAAGTGCTTCTTGCGCTTCTTTTTCAGACTGTTTATAAATGATTGAATCTTTTTTCGTTTTATTTTCGATGAAATTTATATATCTAACAAGTTCAGCGTTATTCTTTAAGGTGAGTTTCATCTTCATTTCTCTGCAATAACTTTTGTTTTTCCTTCCGGTTATACCTCCTACAACAGCTCCGGCACCACCGAATAAAGCACCACCTACTAACGCTCTTCCAATCCCTCCCTTTGCTAAACTTTCTCCGTCTTCCATTAATTCAAAATCTAAAATATCATCATAGTTAATAATGTGATCATCTTTGACTTTCCCAACAACAGGTAAAATTGCTAATTTTCCTCTTTTGTCATCAAATGCCACAGAAACCCCTTTTATATTCGGTTCAAAATCTACATTTTTGTATTTGTTGCCAAATAAACCCATTATATCAACTCCTTTTTTATTGGTAATATTTACTTGTATAAAACAAGTTTTCCACATTTTAAAATAATATATTATGAATAAAGCTTGTGAACTAGCCAGATTAGCAGAATACAAATTCAAAAGAATAAGAACAAACTGTCAATATGATAGAATCGTAGACTATCGCATTAGACAAAACTACATCACCTTTTATGCTCGTTTCTTATGTAAGAAAAGGACTATTGTAAAATCGGTTAAACTACATAAAAATGGATATTTCATTGACTGAAAATGTCGAAATTTGAAAGAACTTCGCAAAAACTTTTAAAACATGTATTTTTTATATACCGTTTACATGACAAAAATGTTACAATAAAAGTATACATTATAAGAACGCTTGTTCGTTTGATCAACGAGAACATACATATGCTTTGGGGGTAACAAGCATTCGACAAAAGGGGTTGTATTTACTTTGGATGAAAAAGAAAAGATTTTAGTTGACGCATTTGTTTATTTATCCTCTTCTCAACAATATGAAAAAGTTAAGCAAGAATTAAAGGAATCCTTGAAAAAGTAAATTAATCCTCTTCATTTGCGCGTGTTGTTATCGCAACATGCGCTTTGAAGTACTCTAGCATCTCTTTTCTTTTTTCTTCTGGTACGTCTTGTAACATATCAATTAATTCCTGAGTGTCATCATCGAAAATAATTCTCTTTTTATCTACTTTAGGAAAAAACGCATCTAAACCTTCACCTAATCCGTTCGGGTTAAATCCAGCTAAAGGTAATAGTTCGTTACTATCTAAATTCAATTTTTCTGCAATTATTTCTACAGTTCTTCTGCTAGGATTGTATTCACCCCTTTCGATCTTACTTAAGTGAGAAAAACTTATACCTGTCTTATCAGACATTTCTCGCAAGCTACACTTGTATTCTTTACGATATTTCCTTAAAAAGTCTCCGAATTTATTTTCATTCATGATAATCCCTCTCAATCTTTACCATTATTCATTGTAGCGCAATACAACACAAAAATAAACTTTTTTCGAAAATGTGTTGACAAGTGACACAAATGCGTGTATATTATGTGTATAGACACAACACAACACAACACTTTGAAAGGCGGTGAATAAATGACTGTTCTACACAACGAGATTAAAGAACTTCGCAAGAAAAACAGTGTTAGCCAACAAGAATTAGCAGACTTCTTGGATATAGAACGAACTTCTTTATCTAAGATAGAAAACATGCATTACAATCCTAGTGTTAGAGTTATGACACGAACAGCAGAGTATTTCAATCTTGCAATAGGTGAAATTTTTTTTAATCCACCTGTGTTGCTTAGTGACACAAATCATAATAAGGAGTGTGTTTTATGAATCAATTAGTTTTCCAAGACAAAAATCAAGTTGTTACAAGTTCAAGAAATGTTGCCAGGGATTTCAACAGGAAACACAAAGATGTTTTAGATGCTATAGATCGAATCATTGAAGGGGTGGCGGAAAATTCGGCAAACCTATTTCACCAAACGTTTTACACCCACGAACAAAACAAGCAACAATACCGAGAATATCTAATGAATCGCGATGGTTTCACATTACTAGTGATGGGTTTCACTGGTCGAAAAGCAATGCGATTCAAAATGGATTACATGAATGCATTCAACGAAATGGAAAAACAACTTAAAGAACCTCAAACAGAAATTCAAATACTTCAAAGAGCAGTTAATTCATTAGCAGAAGTAGATAATAGAGTTTCATATCTTGAGGATCACATGAGAATTGACGGAATACAAGAAAAGAAACTGAAAGACAAAGCTAAATCAATCGCTATTGAATCATTAGGCGGAACTAAATCAAGTGCATATAAAAAAATCAGTCGCAAAGTATTTTCTGGTATATGGAGAGACTTCAATAATCACTTCCAACTACCAAGATATAGTGAATTGCCTCGTAAACAGTTTGATGATGGTCTTAGATTCTTAGGTATGTGGCAACCAAACACTAGCTTACGTATCGAAATTGAAGAATTAAATCAGCAGCAGTCTATTCATGAGGTGATGTAATGAGCAACATAAAAGAGTTCAACAGTTTCAATACTAGCTACAGAAAAATGATAGAAAACGCAAGTAACGATTTAACAAAGATTCTCATTGAGTTTTACCACCACGATTTTCAAAGTGAACCATTCCTTGTAGTTTCTGGTCACGCAGAGACTATAAGGATGGAAGAAGTCGAAGAACACGGAAAGATTATTAATATCACAACAAAAGAAAATATCTTAACTTTCACCGAACGAAATTATCACACTAATTTATCGAATGATGCAATTGTATTTTCGTCAAAGTTCGATGATGAAACTTACTGCATTATCGAGTTTGTGTAAGGAGTGATCTAAATGTCAATGGAAGAATCCATCCGTCAAATCATAAGAGAAGAGAACGAGAAACACTTAGAAAACATCAAAGAATTATTGCAAAGTCATGGTTATAAAGAGTCTCCACGATTCTTAACAGTTCGAGAAGCTGCTGAAATATTAAGAATCGGGAGAAATGCTACCTATGAGTTGTGTCATCAATCAGAACATAACCATTTTCCGGTAATTCGAGAGGGAAACAAAATACGAATACCTTACACAGCACTTATGAACTGGATTGATAAACAGGCAACTTCAACGGCAATATAAAGGGTTTTGCAGGGCTTAAATAGGTGAACAGTGATCACCTTAGGGCGCAACTTAATACTACCAAATAGAGAGATAGATTAATAGATAGATTGCATCTAGAACAACAAACGTGCATACAGCGCAACGAAAGGAGGGTAGGAAGTGAGTGTTAAAACAGGGAACTTCTTAAGAGGTACGCGCATGGTTGCAGGTAAAACGCAAAGCGAAATGGCGCGAATATTTAAAGTCAATCGATCAACCATTTCCCGAATCGAAAACGGAGATATAGAGATGAAAATAGACGATTTTTGGGAATGGGTACGCTACACCAAGACACCACAGACACAGGAAATGCTTATTAACTTTTTGATCAGTGCACAAGTTATCAGCGACACGATGATTAACATGCCTGGCGTAGTAAGTTTTATATTACCGTTTGTAGCTTAATAGGAGGGATATAGTGAAGAAATGTAAGTATTGCAATGGTCAAGGTTTTATTAATTATCACTTTCCTTTTGGCAAACGCTCAATAAAAATAAATTGCAAAAAATGTTTCGGAAAAGGGATGAAGTAGGAGGGATTAGATGAAACACATTCCAGTTTTAGAAGATGTTTCTAAGGAAGTTAAGTACATCTATAAAAATCGCAAAGTGATTATTAAAACTATTTAGGAGGTTAACACCATGAAAGCTAACAGATTTTACATCGCATCGAAAGCAAGAGAAATCATCGGATTAGCACTAGGCATGATACCACTATTAACAGCAAAGAACATTGATTGGGAAGCAGTAACAGGCTATGTAGATTGTATAGATGAAGCGGTAAGACAGTTGGATGATGAAGTATATAACGAATTGGAGGAAATGAAATGAAAAAAGGTTGGAAAGAAGTGGATGGATTACCCCAAAAAGGTGAGTATGTATATTTAAGATTTATTGATCAGATCGAAAAAATAGAAAGTGGTTATGAAATGCGGTCGGCTGCTGAACAAATAGCAGAAGGAATAGCAGTGAAAGTAGAGGAGGAATGAACATGTTATATCAACACTATCCGGCGGTAGCATTACCACAGGTTAAACAAGAATTGGTTTGTATGAACGAGTTATTTCAAGAGATTATGCAATTAAGCGCTAGAGGTGAAGCAGAAAAAGCAGAAAAACTCGGGCAAGATTTGATGAAGTCTCTAGGACAATTAAGAATATATGCACTTGCTAAGAAGTTTGAAGATCCGGCCATTCAATTACACCATGCAATTTTAGAGGAAGATGCAAGGAGGATCCAACATGAAATCGAAACAGGAGAAAGATGGTAAATACATCGGAGCACTCTACTTTGTAGGTTTCATTCTAGCAGTAGCATGGGCAAGTCATAGTTTTTGGGAGGCGTTGTGATTGAAACAGTTTATCAGTCTAGCAATCTCATTAATGTTTATCCTCATGATTGCATTAAACACATGAAAAAGCACCTTCGGCAAAAGGCGCTTTTCAGAAAAGAAGTTGAATTGTTGTAAGTACAGTATAGCACAATATTTAAAATTTTAATAGATGGGATGAAAATAATGATTACAGTTACTGGTGGGCGAATCCAATATGAAACCCTTACGAACGAATTAAATCACAGGGATTACGAAATTAATAAATGCTTTGTATGGTCTCGAATGTTAAACGAGGGAATGATACCGGTCACTTGGTACACACCAACCAAAAATGGAACAAAAATTAAATTTGATCAGATCAATTCTGAATCACAACACAGATTAGCTATTAGCGAATTGAAAGATCACTTAGAAAAAGTAAATGAAGAATTTGGAACAGATTTGAAAATTAAATGATTCAAAGGAAGGACTACAAGCTAGTCTTTCCTAGCGAGTGCGAACGATCATCCACACCTCCTTAAGTAATGATCGTATCAGTCAATACGAGCTGCCATAAAAAGTCTTGACTCGGCTTTGGTTCTACCGTTCGTGCTCGCTAGGATTTACTAGCAGAAAGGGGTGAACAGTTGAAAGAGTACGTTGATTTAGATGAATGGATACAGTTGATGCATTTAGCTAGAAAGAATGGTGTCACTGTAGAGCAAGTTAAAAACTTTATTGAAGGGAGAAATGATGATGAAGCAACCAATGATTTCGGTAAACGGTGAAATTTTTAAGGTACATGATGTGAGTTTTTACGAAGATGGGCAAATTGCTTGTGTAAGTTATTTCGTTGCAGATGGTGTTACTACCGTATTTTACAACCAGTATACAGATGAATGGAGAAATGTAGAAGGTAATCATATTGAAGCAAAAATAATTCTTGGGGAGGTTTACCAACATGCTTAAAGATCATCCAGATATTGAAGGTATGCAGCAAAAAGGATTTATCTTTCCACCAGTTGAACAGTCAATTGATTCAATGGGAAATACCATGAAACCTGGTGATCCAGTATTGAAATTAAACGGAAAAGTATTTGCAGAAAATGAGTTAACTCTAAACGAACAACTAATCTTATGTGAATGTGGCGCAGTTGAGGATGAAGCATAAAAATAGCACTTGCCGGTAGACAAATGCTAAGGGATTTCTTATTTGAGGTTAAGACTATTATACAGGAATCCCTTAGTTAAATCAATAGGAGGGAATTTTGATGGAATTACAAGAGTATTTAGAGCAAGAAGAACAAACTAACGAACCATTCAAAGTAACAGATGATTCTAGTGCTAATTGGACATTACGTGTAATCAAAGAATTACAAGATCAAATAAAAGACAATTCAGAACTGGCACAATCGGAAATAGAAAAAATCGAATCTTGGGAAACTCAAGAAAAAGAAAAGCTGCAGAAACAAATAGATCGTTTTGAAAGTTTACTAGCACAATACGCAATGGAAAGACGAGAGGAAGATCCTAACTTCAAATCGAGAAAACTTCCTAATGGATATATAGGATTCCGTAACAAACAACCTAAATGGAATTACAACGAAGAAGCACTGGTTAACTTCTTAAAACAAGCAAAAATGGATGAATACATCAATGTCACGATAACAGAAAAGCCAGATAAGAAGGCTATTAAAAAAGCATTCAAAGTAGAAGATGGCAAGGTAATAGACGAGGATACTGGCTTTTTGGTGGATGGTATCACAGTAGAGGAACAAGGCGAAGATTTTACTGTAAAGGTGGATGATTAAATGACTGAAAAGAATCTAGTTCAGAAACTATTAAGTGTTCAATCCAAGCTTAAAGTACCAAAAGATCAAAAAAATAACTTTGGTAATTACAATTACAGGTCAGCAGAGGACATTTTAGAGGGCGTAAAGCCTTTAAATGCTGAAGAAGGGTTATTGCTTACGTTAACAGACGAACCGATTTTAACAGGCGATAGATACTATATAAAAGCAACCGCAACTATAACAGATGGAAATGAAACACATTCGGTCACAGCTTATGCTAGAGAATCTTTAAACAAGAAAGGGGTGGATGATAGCCAGATCACAGGAACAGCATCTTCATACGCAAGGAAATACGCTTTAAATGGTCTTTACCTAATTGATGACACCAAAGATGCTGATACAGACGAATATCAAAATCAAAACAACAATACACAAACTTATCAAACGCAAGGTAAACCTCCAAACGGTAACTTATCAAGTAAACAAGTATCAAGGTTATTTGCCATAGCTAAAGAAGCTGGATTTAGTAATGAAGATGTTAAGCAAGTATTGATGAAAGATTATAAAAAAACGCAAGCGAAAGACCTAACTAAAAAGGAATACGACGAGGTTGTTGCAAGATTAGAAAACAAACAGGGCGCATCATAAAGCGCCCTTCCCAAAGGAGTGATTATATGCCGGAAGTACCTAAAATCAATCCTAATCATAAAAGACGAGTACCAAAGCAAAAAGATCTAACCAGAATCACACAGAAGGTGCGTAAGGAGGTTTTAAGAAGGTCAGAGGGTAAATGTGAGCGATGTGGTAGAACGGTTGCATATTGCTTTGAAATGTCTCATTTAGAACAGGCTAGTCAATTAGGATCTGGGAGTGATCCTGCAAATATAGCCCTTTTATGTGGGCCTTCAGTAAATAGCGGAACATGCCACCACTTCGCAGATAAAACAAAGAAGGGCAGAGAATGGCGCAAGCAAAAGAAACGAGAGTTAGAGGGATATTATGAACGACAAAATCATTAAACGAATGGAACAACTAGAAAGAATAAACAGCAACATCAAGCAACTAGATCATGAAGAATTAGCACACTTATATGAACTAGTGAAACTCCACAATGAAGCGTTATTTATCATTGGTGATCTTGTAGCAGAAGCACATTACGTAAAAGATACAGCTTACTTGGAACGCAAGAGAATCCATGCAGAAACTGTAAAGAATGGCACAGGTACTGTTGCTATGAAAGAAGCAAATGCTGAATTAGCCATATACGAATACAGAAAAGAAGAAAGGGATGCTACTACCCTTTATATCAAATTTAAAGGGCGACAGGAAGCATTTAACCATAGCTTGATAGATTTACGCCAGAAACGAAGTAAATTAGAGCAAGAACTCCAAAACAGTTAAGGAGGTTAACCCATGAAAAAAAGCATCATCCTTAGCCAATGTAGGATTAGCCACAACCTTTATGTTATTAGCGTTTTTATCTTGGACTGTGCATCTTGGATTAGTAATTGCCTTTGTTATATTAGCAGCTTACTTTATGAAGGAATTATAAGGAGTGAAGGAAATGAAAATATTAAATCTCTATTCCGGAATTGGCGGTAATAGAAAGTTATGGGGAGAAGAGCACGAAATAACAGCTGTAGAAATGGATGAGAATATAGCGAAAGTTTATCAAGACCTTTTTCCGAGTGACAACGTGATTATTGGTGATGCACATGAGTATTTAAAAGAGAACTTTAATGAATTTGATTTTATATGGTCCAGTCCACCTTGTCAAAGTCATAGCAGCTTTAGGCAAAATATCGGGGTAAGATACAGAGGTGTTAAACCAGTTTACCCAGACATGAAACTGTATGAAGAAATTATCTTCCTGCAAAACAATTTTGAAGGAAAATACGTTGTTGAGAATGTTAGGCCATATTACAAGACGTTAATAGAACCATCTATTGAATTGGATAGACATTTATTCTGGTCGAATGTAGCAATTGAACCTAAAGAATTTGAAAGGCCAAAGCTAAGAAGCGCACAGATACCTCAACTACAAGAGTTCTTAGGGTACGATCTATCTGGTTACAAGTTACCAAACAAACGTCAAGTATTAAGGAATTGCGTGCAACCAGATGTTGGTAAATATATTTTATGTTGTTTAGATAATGAATTAATTAATCAATAGGAGTGAAGTAAATGGAAGGTAGAACAGATATAAAAATGTTCACAAGTATTCATACAAATATCAATAAAGATTATCGAATCAGTACAATTTACAGGAAATATGAAAACATGAATTTCACATCATGGGCATGGGAGACTCTTGTCTGGAAAGGTGAAACGATAGTCGAAATGGAATCATCCGATAGCCTAGATGAAGTAATGGAAACGCACAAAACATTTTATGAAAAGTATTCAGTTAGGAGTGAAACGAATGAGTGAGAAAGTGAAAATTACACGGAAACAAGCTGATAGATTGAGAGAAACGATTACTTACGGTGATAAATCTACTTTGATTCAAACAATAGCAAATACACCTAAATATGAATTAGAAAGTTACAACCAATGCCTAGCAACTCTTTCCTTAGATGAACTAATAAGAGCCTTATACATCGGCTATGAGGTAGAGAAAAAATTCAAACCAAAAGATTGGATTTACATTGATGCAAAAGGAACTCATAACAACAAACCAATGGTTGCTCAAATAGACTTCATTATACCACCTCGACTCCAATTAGATAATGTTTGGCATATTTTTATGAGTAGTAGTCACATCAGACACGCCACAGAAGAAGAAATAGCACAAGAGAAAAAGCGTAGGTTCTGGTCTGGTATTGGTCGTGATGTGGATGAGTATAGAACAGGCGATATTGTTTATGACGAGGATAAAGAAGCTATGGAAGTTATTAATGTTAGAGATGTATATCTTGACTTTAAAGGTTTTTCTCCTTGCAAAATCGAAAAATGCACTCTTATTTGTCCGGTTGAGAAAAGACTAGATGGGGTGACCATATGAATCAAGCTTTATTATCCTCTAAAAAAATGGACTGGGGAACACCAAATGATTTTTTTGAGGAATTGAACCAAGAATTTAACTTCACATTAGATGTTTGCGCTAGTCATGATAACGCCAAAGTAAATAATTACTTCACAGAAGAAGATAACGGACTTGAACAAAACTGGCATGGTACTTGTTGGATGAATCCACCCTATGGTCGTGAGATTGGTAAATGGGTGAAAAAAGCATATGAGGAATCTCTAAAAGGGGTTACGGTTGTATGTTTGATACCATCACGTACTGATACAAGATACTGGCATGAATATGTAATGAGAGCAAAAGAAATCAGATTTATAAAAGGTCGTCTAAGATTTATCGGGGCAACAGAAAACGCACCATTCCCAAATGCAATTGTTGTATTTGGACCACCAAAATTTATGACGATGAAGCGAGATTAAAATGCTAACTGAACTAAAAGAACCAATCCCCCACGAATACCAGTATTGGTCAGAGGGGAACAAACATCTATTCAAACGTTATGTACAGGGATATATAAGCAAGAATAGACCGGATTGGGAGTTAGTGAGGATTGAGGATAAGGGGAGAGTGGCGGTGTTGAGGAAGAAGGAGGATTAGTCGTTCTCCTTCTTCTGAATGTATTGTTCAAGAATGTACTCGATATGAGCGCTAGTGGAACGCTTGTTATCGTCAGCTTCCTTCTTGATAGCTTGAAATACTTCTTCACTAATTCGTAGAGTAAAGCGTCTATTTGACATTAGTTATCACCTTTCAATGTCTATTTGACATCATTATATATCAAAACAATTTAAAAATAAATAGAAGTTGCCAATAAAGAACTATTGACGTCAATGTGACGTCATGGTAAGATGACAGTAGGAGGTGTCAAAATGACAGTAAAAGACGTCAAACGAAAATCATTGACGGTTAGAGTTGATGCTGATCTTGACACAAAAATCGAAAGAGCAGCAGCAGAACTAGGGCTATCCAAAAATGCTTTTATCGTGATGGTATTGCACAAACATTACAAAGATGCGGGGTGAGTTTATGAAGGAACTACAAAAAGAATTCGATTCTTTTCTTAAAGGACTCAAGGAACTAGGAAAAATAGAAAATAACGTGATGGAACACATACAAGATAGAGTAGAAAATGGTTTCTTAGGTATTTTAGAGAGATTGGAAAAATGTCAGTCTCCTATTGAACAAATATTGTCTCTTGAATTAGGTAGAGTTTTAGATTCGTCCATTTTGCATGAACACGGAAATTTAGATATTGAAAAACAAATGCAATGTACTTTTACCGACAAAAATGGAAACGACGAAAATGTTAGAGTGGATTTTTTGATTTCATTCTTCGATAAAGACAGAGAGATATTTGAGCAATTTGTTGTTGAGTGTGATGGTCATGATTTTCATGACAGAACAA
This sequence comes from Gracilibacillus saliphilus, assembly GCF_010994085.1. Lineage (NCBI taxonomy): Bacteria > Bacillati > Bacillota > Bacilli > Caryophanales > Bacillaceae > Gracilibacillus > Gracilibacillus saliphilus. Next base: position 293,056 of record NZ_WJEB01000001.1, read on the forward strand.
AAGAGCAAGCTGCCAAAGATAGAAGGCGTGATAGGTATTTTGCAATGCAAGGGATAAGCGTTATTAGATATACAGGATCAGAAATAATACAAGATCCCTTATGGTGCGCTAAGGAAATAGAAAACATTGTTAGATCGAATGTAGAAAAAATGTATTCAGCGAGAAGAACACAAGAAGATTTACCATTTTAATCATTGGGAGGGCGCAAAAATGGCTAAATACAGACAGATACACATTGAATTTTGGCAAGATGGATTTGTGTTAGACCTTACACCAGAGGAAAAGTATTTCTATATTTATTTAATGACGAACAGTAAAACTTCTCAATGCGGTATATACGAACTTCCTAAAAGAATCATAGAAACAGAGACTGGTTACAACAGAGAAACGGTTGAAAAGCTACTTAAGAGATTCGAGGAATACGGAAAAATTATGTACAACGAATTAACTAGAGAAATTATGATCTTGAATTGGATTAAATATAACTGGATAAATTCGGTGAAGGTTTTTTCTCTTATATCAAAAGAGTTAAAAAACGTGAAGAACAAGCATTTTGTCAAGCTTTTCATACGGAATTGTAAAGAGTATGGATACCGTATAGATACCCTATCCATAGACCTAGGGGAAGAAAGAGAAGAAGAAAGAGAAAGAGAAGAAGAAAAAGAACAACAAGAAGAAGACGTAAAAGAGATTATGCAATTTTGGGATGATAATGGTTTTGGTTTAAATAATGTATTTGGAAAACAAAAGTTGTTGTCGTGGTTGGATGATTCTTCTTTCAAGGAAAAGAAATTAATTATTTTAAGAGCACTAGAAATAGCAGCCGGAAATAACAAAAGAACACTTAGCTATGTAGAAGGTATTTTAAGAAACTGGGATAACCGTAATTTATTAACTTTGTCTGAAATAGAACAAGAGAGCAACCCGAAACAAAAGGCATCTGGATTTGAAGAAAACTATGATCCAAATAAGGATTTATTCTAGGGAGGTGCTTTCATGCAAGCATTAAAAGAAATTGCTGGCATGTTCCAAGAAGTAGGAGAAGAAGAATGCAAGGAATGTGGCACAGTCTACAAAATATATCAAACACCAGTAGGACCAAAAGGAGCATGTAAACCTTGTTCAGATCGAAAAGTGATGAAGGATTTTGATTTGCCAACATCAGAAGAATACAAGCAACAGAAAAAGTTAAATTTCATCCTTAGCTTTGAACGAATCACGGATGATCTAAAAAACGCATCGGTTAATGGTTATCAACCCAAAGAATCATCACAGCTTGAAGCTAAACAAAAAGCGATTGCATATGTAAAGGATTTTGACGGAACTAAAACATTAGCATTTAGTGGATCGCCAGGACTTGGGAAAAGTCATCTTGCTTACGCCATTGCTAAAGGAGTTCGTAACAAAGGATTTAACGCATTATTTATTAAAACAACAGATTTACTTATGCACATAAGAAGTACCTATAATCCAACTTCTAACATGACAGAAGATCGGATTATGAAAATGATTAACGATTTAGATTTATTGGTACTCGATGATTTAGGGTCAGAGTATGTAAAGCCTACCGAGAACGGACAAGAAACGTGGGCGTCAGACATTTTGTTCAGAGTAATGGATATGCGACTAGGTAAAGGGTTAATCACTACCACGAATTATAGCGAATCAGCTTTAAAAGAAAAGCTAGGGATTAACGGTGAGAGGATTATAGATAGATTGGTACACAATGCTACAACAATCAGATTTAAAGGTGAAAGTTACCGCAGAAAAGACTTTTAGGAGGGGTAAGGATGGAATTGAAAATGTATGAGTTCTTTGAAGCTGACATGAAATTAGATTGGGTTTGTGCAACAAGCACCGATGAAGCGATAAGCATTTATTCTGATTTGGTCGGTAAAGGTTTTATTGATGAATGGTTGGAAGCATATGACGGAAATAAAGATATGTTTGTAAGAGAAATGTCGATGGATGAAAAATTCACTTATTATCACGATTGCATTACACCAGAAAGAGATACGATAAAGAACTTGATTGAAAAGTATTGCGATAAGCCAGATATGTTTGCAACGGCTGACTTTTAGGAGGGATTAGATGAATAGAGAAATTAAGTTTCGTGCTTGGGATACAGAAGAACAAAAGATGATCGAGTGGAACAACGAATTTTTTTATGATACATCACCTGTTACCGGTTTTACTGGTGATTTTAGCAACATTCGTTTTCCTTTAATGCAATATACCGGACTTCATGACAAGAACGGAAAAGAGATTTATGAAGGGGATGTTGTAGAGTTTAATGATTTAAGTACATTCTATTTATTCAAAGAACAACCAAGAGGTAGAAGCGTGATTAAGTGGGATGAAAGGAAATGCGGATGGGAATCGCCGAGAGGTACTTCTTATATAGAAGGTGAGAAACTAGAAGTAATCGGCAACATATACGAAAATCCCGAGTTATTGGAGGTTAAATCATGAACGAAGTAGAGTGTCCATATTGCGGATATGAAAACGATATGACAGATGACTTAATCGAAATGTCAGAAAATGAATTCGATAGAGAATGTGCTGAATGCGAAAAGGAGTTTGAGGTATTAGTTGAGTTTGATCCTGTTATTAGTGCCTCTGAAATTGAAATTATAGATTGTGAGAATTGCGGAAAAGAAACTAGGGAATTTCATCGCAAAGGACAGACGTTTCCATTTCCTAAAGCAATGGGAGATAAAACGATATGTAAAAGCTGCTTTTTAACAAGCATGGGTGAAGAATATCGAGAGAGTGAAGCTAATGCCAACACATGACATCATCCCAGACTGGTACGAGGAACATAAGAGAAAGACAAAGATACACCAAGTAGAACGCACCGAGGAAGAAAAGGAACAACGTGTAAAGAATTTTAATCGCATATTACAGGATTATCTTGTTTGGAGGGATGGATAGTGCAAGGTCAGAGTATTAACACATTACGAGATGCTTATTTCTTAAAAGAAGAAGAAAGTTACACCATCGTAAATGAGGACCTGGAATATAGCTTTGAAGATTTTGTATTAGAGCAAATCGCTGACCTATTTAATAACGGATTTAACGAGACACAGATTGCTAAATTATATAACCGTGATCCATGGGAAGTGCATTGGGCGGTATGTCATTTAGCGAGAAAGAAGAAAATACATGTGCCGATTGGTTATAGATTTGTGTGAGGTGATTTATGAATTCAATAGAATTGTTTGCCGGAATAGGCGGAATCAGTTTAGCTGCTGAATGGGCCGGAATTGAAACAAAGGCATTTTGTGAAATAGATCCATTCGCACAAAAGGTATTAAAAAAGCATTGGCCAGATGTGCCAATATTTGAAGATGTACGAAAACTAAACAAACAGACATTACAAGAAAGGGGTGTAGACGTTGGAACAATTGACATTATTTCAGGAGGATTTCCTTGCCAGCCTTACAGTATTGCCGGGAAGCGAAAAGGCTCGACAGATGACCGTGCGCTCTGGGGAGAGATGTTTAGGATCATCGAAGAAATCAGACCCACTTGGGTTGTTGGTGAAAATGTTGCTAACTTCGTCAACATGGAACTCGACAAGACACTATTTGACTTGGAAAGTATCGGTTACAGAGGGAAATCGTTTATTATACCAGCTAGTGCCGTCAACGCACCACACAGAAGATACAGAGTCTTTATTGTCGCCCAACTTTCCAACTCCAGCAGCATCGGATACAAGAGGGATGAACAATTATCAAAAGACAGTGGAACGATTAAGAAAAGGAGAAAGAGCCTTCATGGGTCAACTACCGAATTATTTGATGATGTTAACTGGAAAGAGAGGGCAATTGAATCCGGAATTCACAGAGGAAATAATGGGATTCCCAATAGGTTGGACAGAATTAGAGGACTGGGAAATGCGGTAGTACCACAACAGATTTATCCAATATTTCAAGCGATTAAACAAATTCATGATATGGAAGTGATCTCATGAAACAATACGTAAAAGAAAGCACCTATAAAAATAGTGATGGTGAAGTATTGCAGAAGGTAGAGACATATTACAGTAAACCGACAAAGGTAAGCTATATCATTTTTGATGACAAAAGAAGGTGAGGGCAATGACGGAATATGAAAAATGGAGAGAGGTAGCAAAGGAAAACGGGATAAAGGTTTATACCTACCGAACAAGAGTTAGAAAAGGATGGTCATTAGAAGAAGCGGCGACCTTGCCAAAAGGGACACATCTAAACAAGAAGGACAGAGACGCAAAGAAAGACGTTGCAATTTACCAAGGAGATAGTTTTCTGATTTGGGGCAGTATTGAGGAAGTAGCAGAAAAGCTAGGAAAAACAGAAAAAGAAATCAAGGTGTTATGTGCTCCGAGCATGAGGAACAGACTAGAACAGCGCAAGGATTCAATCTATGGCATTTACATTGAGGATGATGAACATGCAACCAGCTATTAAACAAGATTATTACCGCAGTCACTTAGAAAACCAATTAGCCAAACATGGTTATACCGATGTAGAGGGGATGACCGAGAAAGAATTAATAGCAGCATTAGCTTATCAGAAAGCAAAACAAATTAAAATTGATTGCGATTCAAATAAATGGTTCTAATTCTAACGTAGAGTATCACAGAATCGTTTTAAATAGTTTACTAGACTAAATACACCCGAGATAAATAAAAACGACGAGAAACGCTTATTTTAAATAATTTTAAGAGGTGAGAAACATGAAGAATTTCTATATTTACCATTGTGATGCACCAGGTTGTGATATGGATTATGCCGTAGTAGATACACCTTTATCATGTCCGTATTGCGATTCACAAGCATTAACTGAAAAGCCAAAGTTCGTTACCACTGAAATAAGATACGATTTGTATAAGGAGTGAATACCATGCCCACTGTAGATGAGCAAAGATGGAGTAATACACAATTAGAAAACACTAGATTAAGAGGTCACAAGAACCTATTACGAGAGAAAATGAGAACCATAGCCACGATAACGGATGATGAGTATATCAAAGAGATAGCCATGGATGCTATTCATAAGACGGCGAGGAGGGATTAGATGGATTTTGAAAAAATTGCAGATGAAATCATAGAAGAAGAAAAGACAGATGCAGAAATACTAGAAGAAATAAAGCAAAGGATGAAAGGATTCAGGAAGATTAAAACTGATTCAAATAATATGGGAATGGCTAATATCAAAGCAATTGAAAAATCAATGAACTGGCTTATCCAACATGTGGAAGAGTTAGATCGCGAAGTAGTAGAAGAACGACAAAGTGCAATTAAAGTTCATCAACAAAACAAACGGTATGAGGCAGCTATACACCAAGCCATATCTCATTTTAATCAAGATGAACATAGAGAGGGCATGAAGGTATTACGTCAAGCATTACAAAATAAGGAGTGATTAGGTGAATAATTCAAACTATGTAGATTACGAAGATATAAAAGCATCATCAGAACATAAATCAGAATACATCAGAGAATTACAACAACAAAACAAGCAATTAGCAGAAGAAAAGCAGGAGTTAGAAGAACGATTTGAAATTCTATCAGAACAACACGATTTAGCTTTGCAACAAAACAAACGGTACGAGGAACTACTTAGAAAAATAAGAGATTATGAAGCTACTGACTGGGATGAAGATAGATATTTAATAGATTATGCGATTAATCAAGCATTACAAAACAAATAAGAGAGGTTAGAGGATATGAAAACATGTGAAGAATGCAAGGGAGAAGGTTATTTTTCTAACAATGATGGCAGTGATTGGGAAGTGTGTGAAGAATGTTTAGGTGAAGGGGAGATTTGATGAGAGATTTAAACGTACTAACTGATCAAATAGAAATGTGGGCTAAGTCAAGAAGTTTACATGGTGCAGAACCCGAAAAACAGATGCTTAAGCTCATGGAGGAAATCGGCGAATTATCAGAGGGACTAGCAAAAGGCAAGAAAGAAGTAGTGAAAGATTCAATTGGTGACGCATTCGTTGTTTTAACTATTCTATCAATGCAATGTGAAACGGACATAAGAGAATGTGTTGAGTATGCTTACAACGAAATCAAAGACCGAAAAGGCAAAATGGTAAACGGTGTATTTGTAAAAGAATCAGACTTACAGGAGGGATAACATGACACAACTAGAAAGAGATGCGTACCGAAATGCAATAAAAGTATTAGTTATCAGATTATGGATAGCAGGAGCAGTGATTTTCGCTTTGATTTGTGCGTTGGTATCGGTGTGGTTGGGGCAATGAAATTAGTTATACCAGGCAGGCCAGTACCGGCCGTTCGCATGACACAAAAAAGCATGTTTAAGAATAAATACGCACAACGTTATTTGTCATATAAACGCCATGTAGGGTTAATTGCAAGACGAGACTATAAAGATAAGCCAACAAGTGAAAAAGTCGCTGTATCGCTTTCTATTTATCTATCAGGAGGTAATCAAGGAGATATCGACAATTATTTTAAGTCAATCACGGATTCGTTGAACAAAATAGTTTACGAGGATGATAGGCAAATAGCACAAGCAGATATTAGAAAGATAGAGTGTGAGAAAGATCAAGAGCGTGTCGAGGTTGATATTAAGGTATTGGAGGGTGTGAAGTGACAATAGAATTCATAGGTGGGTTTCTAGTTGGGTTGGTAATAACAATATCTACTTTATCCATCGTACAAATATGCAAGGAACACAAGCGAGCGAAAGAACGAATGCAGAGTATGAGAGATAGATTGAATCGGAGGTTTTGAAGTGACAACAAGGAAAGATAAGTTAGAGATGAAGAAATTTAATCGAGCAATGAATAGTGAAGTTTTTATATTCTTAGCAATATGTGTAATATCAATTTTAATAGCATTGTTCGGAAAATGAGTGTTTAGGAGGTACATCATGGCAGATAAACAAATACAGACATTAAAAACATTCGAGATTAACTCAACAAAAGATCAAGTAATAGTCGTGAAGGATGGCAGGCATACTGTATTCCAACCAAAAACAGGGCATGGCACGATAGATATTGAGTTTAGAAATCACAGGATAAAGAATTTTAAGCCACAGACAAATTACACAGACATTGAAGAAGAACAATTGAATTAAACTTCTACCTACAGAGTAGGCGAAGGGCATTAACGAAGCGGGGGCGTTTTCGTTAGTGTCCTTATTTTATTATAAGGGGTGCATAGGAATGGATATGAAAATACAATGGGTAATCAATCCAAATAGACGAGACAAGCGAACAGGGGCGCTTAAATCAATCAGAAGAAGTAGTTATGCACAATATCTTTTCAACAAAGGGGCGGGTTGGAATGAATAAACATCAATTACAAGAATTAATATACAATTACCACTGGCAAATTAAAGAGGTGGATCGTATCTCAAGAATACTTAACAATATAGATGGACCACAAGGAGCAGGAACAGCACAATATGGCATCGAAGCAACACTTCCTAAGCCGAATACAAAAGAGAAAAGCAAGCATGAGATAGATGCTATGAGTAGACGAGAAAAACGCTTATATGAACGTTATATGCGATTTAAAGAGAATGTAGAAGTAGTGGAATCATTAGCAGATTATCTGGAGAATGATTTTAACCAGATCATATTAGATTGCATGATGGAAGGTATGTCTTTACGAAGCATAGCTGCACACCTTGGCATAAGCAGATATAAAGTAGGGGAATTAAAGGATGAAATGATCGACCATTTCTGCCAAATATGCCACTTTCCACAGCATTTCACGAAAGAAAAAAGCACATGTTAAAATGTGGGTAGGGCGGTTAGGCAAAACACACCGCAAAAGCACAATATAATATGCGTTACTAAAAAGCACTCGTCTAAGCATGGGTGCTTTTTATATTATCGGTGGGGTATGGTTACTTGAGCAATTAGGTTCGATTCCTAATCCCGACGATCACCAAGCGCAAAATCATGCTCAAAAGGTGACCGGTTTAAATAGCCGGCACCATTATTGTTCTATGATTACAGAGCAACAAACATTAGGAATACATAAACATTCCTGCTCTGTAATGATGAATCAATAAGGAGGTGTACAGCATGGCTAAGAAGGACAAAGGTCAAGTTAAGCCAGGTCCTACTCAGAACAATCAAAACACTTCTAAAAAAGATTCACGTTTAGAGGGTAGATCGGGACCTAAGAAGAACGAGAAATAGTCACTCTTAATGAGTGGCTTACATAACGGAAATGAATATTAAGGATGGTGAGGTGAATATGTGATGACTAAAAAAGGTGGAAGGCCAAGTAAATGGGATGAAATTATGGATGATTCAAAATTGACATTAGTTGAAGGTTGGAAAAGAGATGGATTATCAGATAAACAAGTTGCTGAGAATTTAGGTGTCTCTTATACAGTCTTGAAAGAATGGAAGAAGAAGTATCCGTCTTTTGCGACCGCCATTAAAAAAGGCAAAGAGGTATCTGATTACGAATTAGAAAATGCATTGCATAAACGAGCGAGAGGATACTACTACACAGAACAGACTATAACTAATGCAGGTGAAGTAGTAGAGATTACGAAATATGAACATCCTAATCCAACATCATTAATCTTTGCACTTAAGAACAGAATTCCTAAGAAGTATCGTGATAAACAAGAAATTGAACAAACAAATAAAAACATTGATATCACTCTAGGTGATTACGATGGCGAAGATTAATATAAACATACCTAAGCCACACAAGGTATTTAACAAAAAGATATACGATGTAATATTTGATTATAGACATTTCACAGAAGCACATTATGGTGGCGCATCTAGTGGTAAAAGTCATGGTGTAGTGCAAAAGATTGTATTAAAAGCATTAAAAACGTGGTCAAAGCCGAGAAAGGTATTATTCACTCGTAAAGTTGCAGCCACAATTAAGGATTCTATATTTGAAGATGTGAAATCGTGCTTAAGTGATTTTAAACTATTAGATCACTGCAAAATAAATATGACAGATTACCGTATAGAACTGCCTAATGGGGCGGTTTTTTTATTTAAAGGGATGGATAACCCGGAGAAAATAAAATCGATCAAAGGTATATCCGATGTGGTTATGGAAGAAGCAACTGAATTTAACTTAGAGGACTACACACAACTTACTATCCGTTTGAGGGAAAGAACACATAAGGATAAGCAATTATTTTTAATGTTTAACCCTGTTAGTAAATTGAATTGGGTATATAAATACTTCTTTGAAAATGGAACCCCAAACGATACGGTCATTATTCATTCGACGTATACAGATAATCGATTCTTGGATGAAACGGTTAAAAGAACACTAGAAGCATTAGCAGAAAGAAACCCTGCTTATTATCGCATATATGCATTGGGTGACTTTGCAACGCTAGACAAGTTAGTATTTCCGAAGTTTACGAAAAAGGTAATCGACCGAGAAGGGATAAGACATTTACCTTCATATTTTGGTTTGGACTTTGGTTATGTGAATGATCCAAGTGCTTTTATTCATTTGAAAGTAGATATAGACAACAAGAAATTATATATCCTTGATGAATACGTCAAAAAAGGCATGTTAAATAACGAGATTGCTGAGGTCATTAAAAACCTGGGTTATTCCAAAGAAAGAATCATTGCTGATAGTGCTGAACAAAAGAGTATTTCAGAGATTAGACAACGTGGCATAAACAGAATTGCACCTGCAAGAAAAGGTAAAGACAGTATCATGCAAGGCATTCAGTTTATACAGCAATTTAATATATGCGTTGATGAAAGATGCTTCAAAACGATTGAAGAATTAGAAAACTATACCTGGAAGAAAGACAAGCGAACTAACGAATACATGAATGAACCAGTAGACACTTACAACCACTGCATAGATGCTATTCGTTATGCTTGTGAACCAATTAGACCAGTTAAGAAAGACCACAAACAAACATACAAAGCCATCCAATCACTAGGCTTGTAAGGAGGGGTGACATGCTAACAACAGACTATATACCAGGCGTGAAACGATTTTCAGATGAAGCTAATATCCATTATCGTTTTGAAAGTGCAGAGAAACTACTTCAAGATAAAGATGTGTTGACCACAATGATCAGGCATCACCAGTCACAGCAACAACCAAGATTACAGACACTATTAAACTATTACAAAGGCGATAATGAAGCAATATTAGAAGAAAAGCGCAGACGAGAGGAACACTTAGCAGACAATAGAGCAACGCATAACTTTGCTAAGTATGTAAGTCAGTTTATACAAAGCTATTTGTTAGGTGTACCGTTAAAAACAGCGCACACAGACGAGACGATAAATGACGAAATACGAGATATAAACATTAATAACGAAGCAGACGAGCACAACAGCGATTTAGCGCTAGATCAATCTATATTCGGTCGCGCTTATGAGTTGTTATATCGCAGTCAAGATGATCAAGCGAAATTTGTGTTGTTAAATCCACTACACACATTCGTCATTTACGATGAAACGGTGGAAAGAAAACCGATTGCAGCTGTACGTTATATTTCCAAGCAATTCACAGATAATACAACTGTATTTGTCTACACGGATAGAGAAGAACATAGATTTACGATGGACAATGGTTATGACTTAAAAGCTACAGATAAAAAATCACACTATTTTAAAGGCGTGCCTGTAAACGAGTATGAAAACAACAAGTTTCGCCAAGGTGATTTTGAAGATGTGTTAAGCCTTATTGATTTATACGATAGCGCACAATCAGACACAGCTAACTACATGCAAGATTTAAACGATGCTATGCTGGTCATCAAGGGTGAATTGGATTTAGAAGATCAATACGAAGAAGATCCAATAGAAGTAGCGCAAAGAATGAAAGAAGCCAATATATTGTACATGAAACCACCACAATTAGGAGATGGCAGAGAAGGAAACGTTGACGCTGGTTACATTTACAAGCAATATGACGTATCTGGAACAGAAGCATACAAAGATAGGGTTTTCAGCAATATTCTATTGTTCACTTCTATCCCTAATCTATTGGATGACGAGAGCAACAGAACTCCGCAAAGTGGCGAAGCATTAAAAATGAAATTGTTCGCACTACAGCAAAAGAAAACCATTAAAGAACGCTTATTCAAAAAGTCATTGCGTAATCGCTACCGTTTAATCAATAACATTTTATCTATCGCTAGTGAAGGTGGCTTTAATGTTGATGATATTACTATCACATTTAGCGAGAACTTACCGCCAATGCTAGAAAACGAATTGAAATGGTTTACTGATGCAGGTGGTAAATTATCACAAGAAACGCTACTATCTCAATTATCTTTTGTGGAGAATGCAGATGATGAAATGCAGAAGATTAAAAAAGAGGATGAGCAGCAACCAACTAGGCAACGATCAGTAGATATGTATAGAGAATTTGCGCAAGTTAATCAAGAAGAAGTGAAAGAAAATGAGTAGTTACTGGCGAGATCGCGAGTTAAAGCACATTGAACAAACGTTAAAAAATGATCAAGACATCATTAAGCAAATTGAAGCGAAATATAGAGAAGCATACGACAACATAGAAGAGCAAATAGAAGGCTTCTACGGTCGTTATGCAGAAATGAATAACATAAGTATGCAGGAAGCTAGAAAACGTGTGAGAAAGCTAGATATAGAACGATATGAGCGCAAAGCAAAGCGATATGTTGAAACGAGAGACTTCACTAAACGAGCAAATGAAGAAATGCGTTTATACAATGTCACAATGCAAATCAATCGCTTAGAACTACTCAAACAGAACATTTATTTAGAACTGTTGGCCTTAACCAGTGCAGAGGAAAGAATCATGTATCAAGCATTGACTGAATCTGTAAGAGCAGAGTTTGAACGACAAGCAGGAATACTCGGTCAGTCATTAAGTCATCCTACAGCAACAGTTGAAGCCATTGTTAATGCATCTTTTTTTAATGCTACATGGTCTGATAGGTTATGGGATAATCAAGACGCTTTACGCACTGAATTAGATAGGCTATTAAGCAGAGGTATCATACAAGGGCAGAATCCTAGACAGCTAGCGAGAGAATTAAGGCAAACAATGGATGCTAGTGTTGATAACTCTGAAAGGCTATTAAGGACAGAAATGACAAGAATCCAGACAGATGTTCAAAAAGATAGTTTTGAGCAATCAGACTATAAAACATATGGGTGGGTAACTGAACCAACTGCATGCAAAAAGTGCAAAGCTATGGATGGCAAAGTATTTTATGTTAGTAAGATGAAACCAGGTGTTAATGCGCCTCCAATTCACCCTAATGATAAATGTTCTATTTTTGCTATACAGGATAGAAGAGAATTTGAAAGAGATTTAGAGGAAAGGGGGTTATGAGGTGGTCGATATATTAATTACATTACTAATAATAACGTTGTGTCTTTCTGTTTGGTGGTCAATCGAAGGAATCATTACTAACAGAAAAGTACGGAAATCTATTAATAATCACAATGAACTGATCGCTGAAAAAGTCATACAAGAAGTAGGTAAACGAAAACGGATGGAGAAAGGAGTGTGATCCTATCTATCTCCTAGCTACTAGGTGAGTAGCCTTTGTATATTGTGAAGGGACGTGTCTAAATTGGATAAAGAAAAGGCTTATGATTTATATCTAACAGTAATGGATTCTTTGTATTACTACCAAACACAACATGGCAATATTACTCAAGAAGAAATAGATGAAGATCATAGAGAGGTAAACAAAAGGATGAAAGAGTATTTAGATATTCAATAGGGGTGATGTTTTGTACAGATATCTGGTGTTTGTTGTATATGAGTTCTATCCTGCTGGTGGCATGGATGATTGTGTCTATAAAACAAACAATTTTGATGAAGCGAAAAGGAAATTAGCAGAATTGAAAGAAGAAGGATTATACGGAGACGAAAGATATATTTATGACATTTCGAAGGATGAAAAGATAGAACAATCCCTATATTGAAATTCACCTAGTAGACAAGCGTTGGGTGCTTTTATTATGTCCTAATAGGATGACTAGGACGTTAAATATAAACGGCATCTTGACCTTAGCAAGTCATAAAAAGGCTTATTTATTATGCAAATAAACATCGTGTGTGGGTGTTTGATATCGATCGAGTAGTTTTTGTAAGGGTAAGCACTATATGGGGCATATACGCACTGTATGGGGCTTGTTTTTTATGCAATGAAAGATTGATAGAGAATGACTACATGGGATTAGGAGGAAATGAAATGGAAGAATCAAAATTATTGAAGTTAAATATACAGTTTTTTGCTGATGAACCAAATCCGGATGACGGAGGAAGTCCAGAACCGGACGCAAATCCAGATGATAAGCCGGATGACACAACAGAAGAACCAAAACATTCACAATCAGAAGTTGATAGACAGATCAGTAAAGCTGTAGATAGCGCACTAAAGAAACAACGCGCTAAATGGGAAGAAGAAAAGCAACAAGAGATTGAGAAAGCAAAGAATGAAGCAGAAGAATACGCAAAAATGTCACAGAAGGAGAAAGAAGAAGCAGAATACCAAAAACGCTTAGAAGAAATTGAAAAGCGTGAAAAAGCGATCCAAGACAAAGAACTTCTTTCTGCTATTGAATCTGATTTAAAGGACAATGATCTTCCTTCATCTTTTGCCGAAGCATTACTTTCCATTCAAGACAACGAGAAGATCAAACAAGCTATCACTGGTATTAAAAAAGACTTTGATGATGCTGTCAATGCACAGGTTAAAGAAAAATTAAGACAAGAAACGCCAGATGAGAGCACACAAGATTTAACACAAGATGTGTTCCAACAAAAAGTAGACAAATACAAAAAATAAAGGGGAAATGAAAAAATGGCAACAAATAATCAAAAATTAGCAGCACGTAGTTATCAGCAACAATTCAAAGAGTTATTCCAAGCAGTATACCAATCACAAGCTTACTTCCGTGATTTCTTTGGTGGCAATATTGAAGCACTAGATGGTGTGCAACACAACGAAACAGCGTTCTATGTTAAAACTTCTGATATTCCGGTAGTTGTTGGTACGGAATATGACAAAGATCCTAACACTGCATTTGGAACAGGTACATCTAACTCAACTCGTTTTGGCGAGCGTACAGAGATTATCTACACTGATACACCAGTACCATACACTTGGGAATGGGTTTACCACGAAGGTATTGACCGTCACACAGTAAATAATAACTTTGATGCAGCAGTTGCAGATCGTTTGGAATTACAATCACAAGCCAAAGTAAAGAAATTTAATGCACAGCACAGTGAATTTATTTCAAGTGTAGCAGGAAATTCAGAAGAATTAGCAGATTATACAGAGGATAATGTAACGGCATTGTTTGATGCACTTTACGCTTACTACCTTGATAACGAGGTTGTAGGAACCAAAGTAGCACGTGTTAACGCTGAATTGTACAACGCTATTGTTAATGGCGGACTTTCCACCACTGCAAAAGGATCAAGTGTAAATATTGATCGCAACGAAGTACAAATGTTCAAAGACTTTGTTATCGATCCATTACCAGCAAGCTTATTCCAAACTGGCGACATTGCTTACATCTATGTTCCTAACGTAGCAAAAGCATTCACTGGTATTAATACTGCTCGTACTATCGAATCAGAAGATTTTGACGGTGTAGCACTTCAAGGTGCAGGGAAAGCCGGAGAATTTATCCTTGATGACAACAAAGCTGCAGTAACTAAAGTAACTATCGCTACTCCCTAATGCTCCCTCTGGACTAGCTGCATCTAATGTAACCGACACTAGTCTAACATTAACGTGGGATGCGGTTACGGAACCAGAGGGAATCGAAGTAGACCATTATGAAATTTATCGTGATGGTGAATCCGTTGGAACTAGAGTAGGAACTTCATTCGCTGATAGTGGGTTGACAGCAGAAACGGCATATAGTTATCAAGTTAAAGCTGTTTCGACAAATGGAAATGAATCATCATTAAGTGACGCATTAGAAGTAACGACTCTCGCTACTCCCTAACGAACCCCAAGGAATTGGGGAAGCCGTAATAGGTGAATCCAATATCATTGGATAGGAGGTGCTTAAATGGCTAACGAAACAGAATTGAAACAGAAGTTTGTCACAGGCGCTATCCCTACAGAACAAGATTACCATGATTTCATTGATTATGCCGGTACTAATCCAGTGCCGGCTCATACTGTTAAAGCAAATGAAGCAGATTTGACGCCTGGTTATCTCGATAGCAAAGTAGACAATGTAACAGTAGAGATTACTGATAACAAATTAGTTATTAAAAATTTGCAAGGCCTAACTATTGGCATAGTTGATTTGAACAACTGGCTTAGTGGCACAGAGGGTAATTTGCAAGATCAAATAAACAATATGCAAGTAACCATGCAATCTGTTGCAGGTGGTATGGAATATCGAGGTAAGTTTGAGACAAAAGCTGATTTAGATGCGGTATCTATTATGAGTAACGGTGATCTTGCAGTTGTTTTGGCAGATGAAAGTCGTAATGGTAGTAGAAGTTTATACGTCTATTCTGAAAATATCGGGGCGTGGGACTTTGTTGGTAACTTTGAATTTTCCGATGAATTTATCGCATTGTCTGATACACCAAGTAGTTACACAGGGCATGATGGCAAGGTTGCAAAAGTCGATGAAACGAATGGGAAGATAGTGTTTGATAATGTCGACTATGCAGAATTGCAAAATAAACCGTCAAGTAGCGTAGCAAATATCGAACAAGCAGTAGAACAGCGTCATACACACCCGAATAAGTCTGACTTAGACAGGCTGGGCGTGGATGAAAACAATAATATCACAATTGACGGAGTTTCCTTTACACCTATAAAAGATGTTTTATACTTGGGGCTTACCACTAACCGAACAATTACCGCAGGAGATCGCCTAGTCTTTGACAAGAAGTATACAGGTAATATGGTCTACACGAGTACCACTTTCACGTTGGGAGCAAATAAAACCTATCACATTGTTGCGTCTCCACTATTTACAAATTTAAGTGGAGGATTTGGCCTTGAGTTGTATGACGTAACAAATTCAAAGAGGGCATCAGAGTATCCCGATTTTAAATATTTTTACTCCCCTAGAGGAGATGCGAATGCAAAAGGTAACGGTGTGTTTGATGTCATTATAAGACCTACAGAAACAAAACAATTCAGCATTAGAGTGACTAGCATATCCGGTGATACATCTATGACGCAGTACAACGGCAATTCAACATTATCTATTTTTGAGATATAAAGAGGTGATAAGATGTTAGAAAAAATCAAAACATTACTTGCTATTGACGATAATCTACAAGATGATGTCCTCAATATCATTATAGAAAATGTAAATAGCCACCTCAGAGCATTGTTAGGTAAAGATGTGCCAACAGAGTTAGGTTTTATTGTGGAAGAAATCACGATAAGGAGATATAACCGTATTGGCACAGAAGGTTATAAAACTGAAGCAGTAGAAGGTCATAGTATTTCTTTTTACGATTTATCCGAAGAATTTACACCTTATGAATCGATCATAGACAAACACAAAGATGATGACGGTGTAGGCACCAACCAAGGAAGGGTGTTGTTTATCTAATGCGCTTTTCAGATAGAATCACTTTCGTAAACGAAGGAGAGCGATACTATGATCCAGAAGAAGGGCAATATGTGGATGGTGAACCACAACGAACTACGGTTCCGTGTAAGTTATCCACCTTAGGTACAGAGCGTACCTTGCAAATCTTTGGTGTGATTAATCGTAAAATGGAAGTAGCTAGATTACAAAGGCCATATACTGATGATTTTGATTATGTAGAAATAAATGAACAGAAATACAACGTACAGCGCCAATCCGATTATCGGAAAGGCGTTTTATTTTTGGAGAGTGCGACAACATGAAAAATGGTGTTGAGTTAAAAGGTCTTGATGCGCTTGTAGGTAAATTAAAGCGTAACGCTAATCTTACTGATGTAAAAAACGTCGTGAGGATTAACACGAGTGAATTACAACGCAAGATGCAACGCGCAGCAGTGTTTACTAAAGGATATTCTACCGGTACTACAAAGCGATCCATTAATCAAAAATTAACGGATAAAGGCTTTACAGGAAAAGTAGGACCGGGCACAGAATACAGTCCTTACTTGATTTATGGTACCAGATTTATGGCTAGTCAGGATTTTTTTAGACCACCATTTTACGTGCAAAGAGCACAATTCATAAAAGACATGAAAAGATTAATGAGGTGATCTATTGAAGTCACCAGAGCAAAGTATCTTTGATGATGTATATGCTATAAGCCTAAATAAAGGCTATGCAACGTTTGATTATAAGCCGCAGGAACAAATACCCTATCCTTTCGTGTTCGTCGGTCAGACGACAAATACAGGGCAACTGGCAAAGGCTTATATGTACGGAAATGTACTTCAATCATTAGAGGTGTGGCATGACTATAAAAAAAGACGAGAATTAACGGATCTTATGAACGATTTGAAAAGTGCATTGATCCAACCAAGATATGCAGGAGATTACAAGCTAGCATTGCGCAGCTTTGACACACAAATAAGAATAGATGATTCCACCAATGAGCCTTTATTACAAGGGATTATTGATGTGGAATATCGCTATAACAGGAGGTAGATAGAATGGAAATGTTAGATGGTAAACATAAGGTGCTATTATTTAGAAAACTATCCGAACAAGAAACAGAGGATGCCGTTAAATTAGTATTCCAAACAGAGCACACTTTTTCCTATTCTCGTGAACTAGAACGAATTGTCACAAAAGATGGTACCGTGGTTCGTGTTGGAGATTTAGAATCAGAAGTATCAATCGAGGCTATTCAAGGTGCAGGAGATCCGGCAGGAGAAATGTTACGCGATGCAGTAATCAATGGTGAAAAACTCGAATTATGGGAAGTAACCGTTGATGAAGAACTCGCAAACGAAGAAGGGAAGTATCCGGCGGTTTATGCACAAGGTTATCTTGATTCTTGGGAAAACCCTGCAAGTGCCGAAGAAGATGCTACCATTTCATCTAACTTCACAGTAGAACTAGAACCACAATTCGGATTTGCGACATTAACAGAGGAGCAACAACAAGCAATCCAATACGCATTTACAGATACACTAGCAACAGGAACTACAGGAGTTTAAGAGAGGGCTTAATAGCCTTCTCTTTTTTATTTGAAGGAGGAAAATAACTATGAATCTAACGATTGGCGGTAAAGAATACGAACTATCATTTGGCATGAAGTTTATCAATGCACTAGACAACATTTATACACAAAGTTTGCATGGCATGGCATTCGGGATGGGTGTAGAGTCTCTTATTACTTACTTAAACATGGAAAACCCTGCAAGTCTATACAACGGAATTAAAGCAGGCACAGCGCATTTGAAAAGCAAGCCTAGCAATGAGGATATTGAAGCATACATCACAGAATTAGCTGAAAAGGACGAACTAGGGCAGTTGTTTGATGATTTTTTCAATGCGTTAGAGAAAGCGCCGTTAGTGCGGAAGAAGATCCAGACAGTAAAAGAGAATATGAAGGATCAGTAAAACGGGAATCCTCTAACGCGACGTACAGGGAAATAGTTACAAATTGTTTTCGATATTTAGGGTACACAAGCCTTTATGACATAGATACGACGACATTGTTTGAGTATCAAATGAAAATGAAAGCTTATAACCTCAAACGAGTTGATATAGAGCGAGATATGCACTTGCAAGCTTGGCTAAATCATCAGGTGACAGCAACGAAAGAACAAGGAAAAAAACATGTACCAGTATACAAGAATTTCACTGATTTCTTTGATTACGAAAAACGAGTAAAAGAGATTGAGAACCCTACGAAAAAATTAAACCCTCAACAAAGAAAAATGGCTTATTTGGCTAAAAAGGCTAATGGGAAGGGGGTAAAATATGGCTGAATCATACTGATTTGTTCGTTCTTTATAAAGAAATGTGATATAATATATATAAGAAATGCCCGTGCGATGCTACCAACATCCACGAGCATGACAACCAACTAATAAGGAGTTGATTGCAGATGAATTATACCACAATTAAAGAGGTTTGGAAACCTATCAAAGGTTATGAAAATCGGTATGAAGTTAGCGATGAAGGAAGAGTTAAATCTTTAAAAAGAAAAGTATTGGTGAATAGAAAGAGTGGTAGTTATTACAACACGGTTCCAGGAAAATTATTGGAACCTACGAAAGTATCGGGACCTAACGGTGGTTACTTAGCGGTTAAATTAATGAGGAACAATAAAGGAAAAACAGTTAAAGTTCATAGATTGGTAGCTGATGCATTTATAGATAACCCAAACGATTATCCGGAAGTAAATCATATAGATGAGGATAAAACAAATAATCATGTTAGCAATTTAGAATGGTGCACAAGAAAAACGAATGTAAACCATGGAACTAGAAAACATAGGATTTATTCGCACCCTAATTACAAGAAAAGAATGAAAGAAATGGGAGAAACAAGGAGAAAAAAAGTTAAATCAATAAATTTAAAAACCGGAAAGACGAAAGTGTATGAAAGCATGTTATCAGCAGAAAAGGATGGTTTTGCTAATCAGTGCATATCAAAGTGTTGCTTAGGTAAAAGAAAAACACATAAAGGGCATACATGGGAATTTGTTTAAAGAACTCATATTTTGAGTTCTTTTTTTATGCGCAAAAAGGGGGTGTCAAATATCGAACAATACAGTGTTGAAGCCGTCTTGAAAGCGTCCGGTGCTGATAAATTCGCTAGACAATTTAAAAATGCATCTAGAAGCATGAGTGGTCTCGGCAAAAGCACTAGTGGTTACTCGAACACAGTGCAAGAGGCTATTAAAAAATCAGGAGGATTTATAGATGCTCAAGGAAGATTGAGAAATGCTCAAGGGCGCTTTATGAGTCAAACAGATAAAGCTAAGTATGGATTGCAAGAGTTTGGGAATACAGCCGATAATTCAACGAAAAGAATGAATAACTTTGGAACTTCAATAAAAAATATGATTGTGGTCGCTGCTGGTATAGCTGCTACTATTGGATTATTCAGAGGATTAAGAAATGCAGTAGATGGGGCGGTATCAAGGTTTGATACATTGACCAATTTTCCAAGAGTAATGGAAATGATGGGTCATTCTGCTGATGAATCAGAATCAGCTATTAACAAGTTATCTGATGGCATCGACGGCTTACCGACTACACTAGACAGTGTTGCAAGCACAACACAACGTATAGCGACCATGACAGGAGATTTAGGCGGTGCTGTAGATACAACGCTAGCACTTAACAACGCATTCTTAGCGAGTGGTTCGAGTTCAGCAGATGCCAGTCGAGGTCTTGAACAATACGTGCAGATGCTTGCTAAAGGAGAAACAGACCTCCAATCATGGCGAACATTACAAGAAACGATGCCAGTAGCACTTACGAAAACAGCAGAAGCGTTCGGATTTGCTGGTTCATCGGCGCAAAACGATTTATACGATGCCTTAAAAGAAGGCGAAATAACATTTGATGATTTTAACGGTAAATTAATAGACTTAAGCAATGCAACAGGCGGTTTTGCTGACATGGCTAAGGAAAGCAGTACAGGTATTGCCACCTCTTGGCAAAACGTGCAAACTGCAGTTGTTAAAGGTGTCGCTGACATGATCGGTACTATCGATGATTCTTTATCTAGTTTCGGCGGTATATCGGGTGTCTTTGATACTTTGAAGGAAACTGTTAATTCGACATTTAGTTCTATTAATGAAAATCTACCAATTATGATCGATAATGTTAAAGCTGTTTACGATAATTTAAAGCCTTGGATCCCGTTAATGTTAAGTGTTGCTACTGGTATTCTAACCGTGGTAACAGCCATAAAAGCATTTTATGCAACAAAAGCCATGATAACAGCCATAAAAAAAGGTGTTATTGCGTTAAACGCAGCAGTTATGGCTAATCCGTGGACAATTGTAGCAATGGCAGCAGTTGCAGCCGTTTTACTAATCATCCAATACTGGGAACCTATCAGCGAATTTTTTGTGAATTTGTGGGAAAAAGTCAAATTAGCATTCCAGTTAGCCTATGCTTATTTAGATAAGATCACAGATGGAAAGTTTAGCGAAATTATCAATATAATCAAAGGCTACATGGAAATGGTTTGGAACAATATTAAAGCTGTTTGGGAATATATAAAAAACAGTTTTAAAAATGCTACTGATTTTTTGAAGGCGCTCGTTAAGGGTGACTTTAAAGGTATGAAAAACGCCATGAAAAATCAGATGGAAAATGGAAAACAGCTACTTTCCAATATATGGGGAAATATCAAAACGTTTTTTAATAATTATCTATCTGATATATGGAGCAGTGTTAAGCAAAAATTTTCTGATATTGTTTCATCGATTGGCGAAAAGATGAATGAAGCGCTAAACAAGGTTAAGGAAATAGGAGGTAATATCTTAGAATTTTTTGGAGGTATAAACCTATTTGATTCGGGTAAAGCGATAATCCAAAGTGCCATCGACGGTATTATGTCTATGAAAGACAAGATACTTGGTAAAGTAGAAAGTATAGTTGGCGCTGTCCGCGATTACTGGCCGTTCTCACCTGCTAAAACAGGTCCGTTAAGTGACATTCATAGAATGGATTTTGCTGGTCCTGTAGGAGATTCAATAGACAGAGCAAAACGACCGATTGAGCGAGCAATGAATAGTATGATTCCTAGTTTAGATGTGCCAAAACCTAACATTGCTGGAATGGTCGATAACGTAAACAGAAGCGCCAAGAGACGTATCAACAATAATATAAATAGTGAGATCGACAGCAATTTTACAGTAAGGCAACCTGCATATATAAATATCACGTTAGGTAATCAAGAATTCAATCGTTTTGTTGAGGATATAACAGATACACAAAATTTAAATAGAAGCATCGATGAATCTTTTAGATAGGAGGTGTCATATGTACAATTTTGTCGACACAGTCCCTAGTAGTGTTAATAATGATCATCTATCGTTGCAAACGATTTTTAATGGTTATAATTTGGATGAAGGTTTAACTGACGACACAGGTAGTTTTGTCACATTAACAGTTACAGGCAGAAGTAATCTTGACCAAAGAATCGATACTTTTGAAGTTTTAGGAATGGATGGTGTTTACGAAAGTAATAATTCGACTACATCTTTTCGTGAAATTACAATTAAATATAAAATTGAGGACAAGACAAACGAAGGACTTAGAGAGAGATACAATCGATTAAATTCATTACTTTCTGGCGAAAAAAAACCAATTGTATTTACAGATGAAGATGTGTTCTTTTATGCAACATTGCAAACACATGATGTTCCGGAAGAAGAAACTAATAAATTGGTTGCTACTATCACATTCTTATGTTCTGATCCATACAAATACGGACAAGAAAAAACAGACGCCTTCACAAATGATGTTTTATCTGTCACAACCGAAGGAACAGCACCATCATTGCCTATATTTGAAATGGAAGCAACAAAACAAGCTACTTTTGCTATGATACAAAATCAGAATCAAGAATATATGATGGTTGGTCGTCCTATAGATGTAGATGATTTCGTAATTGCGGAACGTGAATTAATCCTTCATGATTCGATGGCTTCTACAGTAGGATGGACAGATGGAACACAACTAGATAACGGTACAGTATCGGGTTCTATGAGTTCTAGTGGATCAGCGTTTGTGGTGAGTAGTTGGGGAGCAGCAGAAGGCGAAGCGAAATGGTATGGCCCTGCATTAAAGAAAAGCTTGTCAGAACAATTACAGGATTTCCAAATTGACATTAGAGTGCAAAACATGGATGAAGCAAATCAAGTTGGACGAGTAGAAATGTATTTATTAGATGTCAACGACAATATAATTGGTCGTATCACGTTGAAAGATGCATGGACTGACTATTCTCGTAACCGTGGTGAAGCTAGAGCAGGGAATGCTTCTAATGGTCATTATCTATTAGATGAATCCTATGCAGGTTCTTGGCATGATTTTAGAGGGATGCTGCGCCTTAAAAGACAAGGTAATGAATGGACATCCTATATTGCCAAAATAGATGAAGAAGGAACACATAGATCAAGAGAAACAAGACGTTTTACAGACACGCAAAACTCGTACATGGATCAAGTAGCACAAATTCAGATATCTATTGCTAAGTTTGGAAACTATGAAGCAACCAATGCAAATATTTATGATTTAAAAGTATGGAAATTAAACGATCCAGATGCTAACCAAATCCCATACATCGTTGATCCTGGTGACGTCGTAACATTCGATCATAAAAACAAAGTCATATTAATAAACGGAGAGCCGCGAAAAGATTTAAAAGATTTCGGGGCTTCTTATTTTGCTTTAAATCCTGGTTACAATCAATTAGTTACTATGCCTAGTGATAGTTTTAATACAAGCGTTAAATACCAAGAACGCTATAAATAAGGGGTGAGAACATGGTACAAGGAAGATTACAAAGAGAATCGAATCCAACTCCCGGAACAGGTTATCCGGGTTTTCTACCACAACATGAGACAAACACAGCAGGAGAATTCCAAACCACAGGACACCGTAACCCTTTGCCAGTTGCTAATTACGTGCAAAATTCTAGTGGTGTATGGATACCTAAACAAGTTAATGATGATGGTAGTGCTAATGTGCAAGTAACGGGAAGTTTGATAGATAAACCATTAACAAGACGAGTTTCTACATCCGGGACTGCAACCAATATCATAATTGACCAAAAAATAGGAGTAAAAGGCGTTTTTATATCTTTAATCGTCCACGGCGTTACTGGCACATTTAGTAGTGGTCAAGGTATTTCTTTAAGGGTGCTAACTAATGCAGGTACTGAATACATCGGTCAAAATGGAAGGTTGAGATTAACCGATGATAGTTTTACAAAGATAAATTCTGCCGGTCAACAAATTGCGGTATTTTATCCCGATTTATCTATTGATCCAACTGATTTTTACGCAAATGGAGGTTATATTGATCATAAAGTATATCCGTTTTTTCTAGGTGGGGTTTTAAGGGTGTCTACAGGTATAACGGGTACTTTTGGCAGCGGAGAAGGTATTGATTATGAAGTTGTTATTCAATATTTGTATTAAGGGGTGGATAGCTTGATTAATTATGAATATATAGAGACGGATGCACAAGAAATTATCCCTGATGGTCAAGGTTGGGAATTTTGGGGAATGAGAGAAACTCCGACAGAGGAAAAAGCTGTATGGCGCAGAGATGCAGATGTTTACGGAGAATCAGATTAACGGATATCGTCAGTATATTTTAAGCGCTCTTTTTAAGGGTGCTTTTTTAATGGAATCGAGGTGAAATCATGCAACAAAACCTAACGCAAGTAGGCGGTCAATTTATCGGTAATGTAGGTGTGGAAGAACAGCCACAACAAGGCGGTGCGAGTGATCAATTTAAAGGAACGATCATCCATATAGCAGACCACCAACTAGACACGATACTTGATGATATAACAGAAGATGGATTTTGGGATGATAAGCACACAAAAGCCATGAAAAACAACAAGGAAACATTTGATTTCATCACATTTGGTGATAAGCCATACTCCGAATATTTAGCGAAACGTAATAGAATTATCATCCCAGATGAAGATGGTCGTCTCGTCGAGTTTTTCATTACCAATACAGATAAATTTCATAAAAGAGGTGTGTTAACTTGTGAGGTTCGCACTTCTGCTACTTACGTTACATTAAAAACGGCGAAATCTATTGCACCACACACTACTAATGCTATATCAGCAGAAGCACACGCACAATTAGCATTGGATAATACGGAATGGGAACCAGGTACAGTTGCTTTTAATGGTGTACGAACATTCACGTTTGAAGATTACACCAATCCATATGCCTACTTAAACCGCATAGCAAGTGAGTTTGATTTAGAACTACACTTTAGAGTGGAATCAAACGGAAACCGCATAGTAAGGCGCTATGTCGATTTAATAGAACGTGTTGGAGGTTGGCAAGGTCGAGAAGTTGAATTTGGCAAGGATTTAGAAAAGATTGAGCGAAAAGAAGATAATAGCAACATTGTAACTGCTTTGGTTGGTGTTGGTCCCGAAAGAGAAGATGGCACGCGATTAGAAGTATTAGTCGAAGATCAAGACGCGTTAGAACGATGGGGCAGAAATGGTAGACATATTATAGAAGTATACGAGCCACAAAGCACTGATCAAAACATGACAGAAACACGATTAAGAACATTAACAGAAAATGAACTAGAAAAACGTGTTAATAGTGTTGTGGAATATCGCGCCGATGTGGTTGACTTAGAAAACGTTCCTGGATTAGAACATGAGAAATTTCGTTTTGGTGATACGATCAAAATTAAAGATCTGAAGTTTAATCCACCGTTATATCTCGAAGCAAGAGTGCACACAGTTGAACGATCAATCAAGCGTAATGGTAAGAAAACCATCGAATTAGGAGATTATATCGAGTATACAGAAGAAGAAATATTTAACGTTATAAAATCACTAAGAAAAGAACTTTTTAATAAAGAGAATGAAATCATAGTATCTAGTACAGAACCCGAAGATACTACTTCAAAATGGCTTGATACGTCTGTTACTCCGAACATTTTAAAGCATCATAATGGTGTGGAGTGGATAAAAGCGACACCAACTAATGCTGATGAAATAGGAGAATCCACTAATCGAAAATGGGCAGGCGAAAGTGGCGCTGATATTACGGGCGATCACACCGCTTTGGATACGCAAAAAGTCGCTGGTCGGCCTGCAAGTGACATAGAAGACAAACAAGGGTCACAAGAAAAGGCTAATACTGCTGAAACCAACGCTAATGATTACACTGATACCAATGCGTTGGTTAAAGAAAAACAATATACCAATGGTCTTTATTGGGATGATATAGATGGATTGTTTGTATTAAAGTCAAACGGATTGACAAGAACTGTGTTAAATGCAACGAGAGGCATCGCTATTCAGAAACGATCTTCAATAACTGATACTTGGGAAGATGTTTTTTATGTAGATGATAACGGTAATATTCAATATGCAGGTAATTTGGATGGTGCTACAGGCGTATTCAGAGGTTCAGTTGAAATAGCCAATACTGTTATTGATACATCTGGTATCCTCACTAACGAAGGTGACTTCCGTGTTAAGGATGAAGTAACCCAATTAGAAACAAGTATGATGTCCCTTCCTAATATGGTTAATGACCATAGCTTTGAATTGGTTCCTCTAGGGACAGGAACATGGGCTAATGCAACGCGTAGAGTGGATTACTCGAGAATGCAGAATTACTACAATTGGATGATTGTCGGTGAACAAGATTATGCACGTATTCAATCCACATTAAGCACTGGTGGATACAAAAGAGCAAAATACGGATTTCAAGCTGCTATATTAGAACAGCGTTATTATTGGGTTCAATATCTTCGACTAGACGCGGATAGGACTGTTAATGGTCCTTATACGATAAGTGCTTATTTTTCAGCGTATGAAGATACTAACTCAGTTACAACGTGCAGACTATTAGTACATGCCTATGATTCTGACTTTAATCTGACACAGACTAGCAGTGTTGGAGGATTTACTATAGATGTTAATCCAAACGAAACTTATACATGGAAACGAGCAGCAGCCACTTTTACAAATTTGCCTGCGGGTACAGTGTTTTTAAGGATTAGGATAGATCAAATTACCGGAAACAGCACAAGAGCATTATGTGATGGTGTTCAAATGGTGCCGATTGAATATCCGACAATGTATCAACCAGAAGAAAGTTTATGGAATTACCTAAATGGAGTTGTTGGTTACAGTTAATAACAAATCCAGATAGTCTTATTATTTATGCAACAAACAAAAAAATTCTTTTTAAAGAACGTTTTGTACTTTATAATGTAGTGTATACCATAAAAGGACGGTGATTTGAATTGTTGAGATTAAAACATTGGTTAGACTGTCGATTAAAGGGTATACACCGTTATAGTATTTACACACACAAATGTATCATATGTGGAATGTCTAGCAAGGAAGGACGTCAGTAGTGGCGTTCTTTTTTATTGCAGTAAAAGGATGGTGTTCATGGAAAGAGACGAAAGGATTAACCGGCTTGCATTATGGGTAAATGAAGGCAATTTCATCAAGGTTGCTATTAAAAAAATATTTATATCAATAGTTATTGTTATCGCTATTGTTAGTGCGAAACTAGAAAAGTTATTCAAATAATATATACCAGATCGGGCGGTAGGTATCAGCTACCACCCTGGCACGATATGGCATAGGGTCATACCGTGTTAGAAACTATTATATGATAAATCGTTTACAAATGTCGAGCGTTTTTAAAAATATTGAAACTATTTAACTAAGCATAGGGGGTACGAGCATATGGAGGGGAATGAAATGGATATTTGGAAGGAGAGTGTCAGGAAAGAAATAGATGACATCAAGAGAGATCAAAATATCATGAAAGATGATATCAAAGATTTGAAACATAAGGATTCTGATCAAGACAAAGAAATATCCTATCTTAAACAGATGCTATACGAAATAAAAGAAGATACAAAATGGTTGAGAAGAACGATAACTAAAGCAATTATAACCGCAGTGGCAACGGCTGTCATTGGTGGTGTGATTGCTTTATTTTTTAGTCAATTATAAGGAGGTGAGAGCATGAAATTACAAAGCGAAGTAAAACAAGAAGTAAAGAACGAAGCTGTAAA
This sequence comes from Gracilibacillus saliphilus, assembly GCF_010994085.1. NCBI lineage: Bacteria > Bacillati > Bacillota > Bacilli > Caryophanales > Bacillaceae > Gracilibacillus > Gracilibacillus saliphilus. Next base: position 320,727 of record NZ_WJEB01000001.1, read on the forward strand.
AGGTTTGATCATGCAGTTTATTGGTATACTCACAGCTTTACTACCATTTCTAGGTGTATTAGGTATCAACTTAGATTGGTTTAACGAAGATTTTATTAGTGGCTTAGAGGTATTGCTATTTGCTATTGCTGCATTTGCTATTAACGCTTATACCATTTATAAGAACCATTACAGTGGTAAGATAGCACAGCGACAAAATGCAGAATTGAAATCTAAAGGTTTAAAATAAGGAGGATAAATAATGGTTAAAATACAAGATTTACGCGGTAAAACCATGGGAGGTAACTCTAAACGCTCTAAAATCAAAAACATAGCACGTCACCACAGCGCAACAGATGTAGGTGACGTGTTTTCTTTTCAACGTCACTGGAAAAGTAAAGGTTGGGTAACAGGCGGTTATCATGAGATTATCTTACGTGATGGCACTGTACAACTCAACTATGATCCAAATGTAGTCACAAACGGTATCTATGGACACAATAACACCACGTATCATATCTGCGTGGTTGGTAATGGTAATTTTACACCAGCACAAGAAAAAGCATTTGATGAACGTGCTAAATACAACATGAAACGATTCAATCTATCTGTAAATGATGTGAATGGTCATAATGAATTTAGTGGAACAAATACCGCGTGCCCTGGTATTGATATGAAGAAAGTAAGGGCAAGACTAAAAGGATATAAAGTCGAAACACCAAAATCAAAAGTTAAATCAGAAACAACAACAAAAGGTACTATTGCATATATCCAAAAGACGTTAAATGACCGTTATGGATTGAAAATAGCAGTAGATAATATCTTTGGTCCTAATACCAAAAAAGCACTTGTAAAAGGATATCAAAGAGAATTAAACAAACAATTCAAACGAGGTCTTGCAGTAGATGGAATATGGGGTCCTAAAACAAAAAGCGCATCTGTTAATATCGAAAGAGGTGCAGAAGGTAATTTAACGTGGATCTTACAATCTATTCTCACATGCAAGCGATATGACACGTTAGGTGTAGATGGTATCTTTGGCAAGAATACAGAAAGTGCAGTAAGAGCATTTCAACGTGATAACGGTCTTGGTGTAGATGGAATAGCAGGACCGAACACATTTGAACAATTATTTTCTTAAGTAAGTCGTAAATACAATATAATTTATGTAGTTAAAGGGGCAGCGTGGAAAACTGCCCCTAAAAAGAAAAAACCACCCCATCACATCTACTGATATCCAAAGTGGAACTAAGGACTTCAATGTAATCAAGTGGTTTCCTCTAGCCGAAGACGGCCGTTTTATGTACTCTCCCGTCTTTGTTGCAAAATCGAATCCTCGAGACATTCTCATTTGCACACGTGATAACGCTGACGGGGAACGTTCCTTTCACGTACCTATATTATACCACACAAAAGAAAAAAACGCCACATAAAATGGCGGTGTCTAACCTTATACTTGTGTTTTTATTATAGCATAAAATAGTATTTTTAAAAGCTATGTTAGAAAAATGTTAGAATTCTTTGTTTTCCAAGTGAAAATACCAAGAAGAAAAAACGCTCAAAATCATTGGTATGACTAGTTTTATAGAGAACGCGCCCGGAGGGATTCGAACCCCCGACACATGGTACCGGAAACCATTGCTCTATCCCCTGAGCTACGGGCGCATAAAGTGAGACTACTATCAGTACAAGATTCACCCCATGATAAAAGGCGACAAGAATAATTATAGCGAATCACTCGTATAATTTCAATAGATATATCAAACTTTGATTATTTGATTCTGGAGGTTTAAATCGTTACAGTTAAGGGTAGGATGAAGTTAGAAAATCAAATCGTTTGACCTTTTTTGACCATTCCGTTAAGATAAAAATAGTTAGATTTCATGAATGAAAAAAGCAAGTGTTAAAAGGAGGAATTTTTCATGAACTTAATCCCTACAGTTATTGAACAAACAAACCGAGGCGAACGTGCATATGACATTTATTCACGCCTTTTAAAAGACCGAATTATTATGTTAGGTAGTGGCATTGATGATAATGTGGCAAACAGTGTTGTAGCTCAAATGCTATTTTTAACAGCTGAAGATCCAGATAAAGATATTTCCTTATACATCAACTCACCTGGTGGTTCGATTACAGCTGGTATGGCTATTTATGATACGATGCAGTTCATCCAACCGCATGTATCAACAATCTGTATTGGTATGGCAGCATCAATGGGTGCATTCCTTTTAGCTGCTGGTGAGCCTGGTAAACGATATGCATTACCAAATAGTGAAGTAATGATTCACCAACCACTAGGCGGTACACAAGGTCAAGCGTCTGACATTCAGATCCATGCAAACCGTATTATCGAAATGCGTAAAAAGCTAAACCAAATTCTAGCAGACCGTACTGGTCAACCTATTGAAGTAGTTGAAAAAGACACAGATCGTGACAACTTTATGTCAGCTGAAAAAGCTAAAGACTATGGTTTAATCGATAAAGTAATGGAAAAGAAGCCATCTGACTTAAACTAAAGAACCAAAAGCGACGGTAGTAACTCACCGTCGCTTTTTTTTTGCAGAAGGAGAAGTTGCCAGTAAGATCGAAAGGTTGCCAGTAAATACCCCGAAGTTGCCAGTAAAATCGAAAAGTTGCCAGTAAATGCCCCAAAGTTGCCAGTAAAATCAAAAAGTTGATAGTAAACGACCCAAAGTTGCCAGTAATAATGAAGAAGTTGTTAGTAAACAACAGTCACAGTCACATTTTTATTTGATATAATTTTCAGAAAACATATTGACATCATTTTGGCGCCATGCTAAAGTATTAAATAACGAAAGTGAAAAGCGAGTAAACAACTCGGAATTCTATACTTCTTATCGAGAGAGGTGGAGGGATCGGCCCTGTGAAGCCTCGGCAACCATTAAGTGAATCGTCCTTAATACAGGTGCCAATTCCACTAAGCGTATATGCTTAGAGAGATAAGAGAGCGAATATATTTATTCAGTCTCTCTATCTTTAGTATAGGGAGATTTTTTTACGTTAAAAAAGTATAAAATTTTAGCCGAGTGGTAGTTCGACGCAGTGAGAATTTTGAATGTACAAAGTTATAAGTAAAACTAAGGCTTTCGCCACTACTTGGTGATAAGCCAAGTTTTTCTTTAATGCTCAACTAAATAACATCACTCTTATCCAGAGAGGCGGAGGGACTGGCCCGATGACGCCCAGCAACCATTAAGTAACGGCTTAAAAGGTGCTAATTCCTGCAGGATATTTATCCTGAAAGATAAGGGGAAGACTACTGTTCTGTCAGTTAAAGCCTTCTTCTTATCGAAGAAGGCTTTTTTAATTTTCTGAATTTTAACTTGGGGAGGAAATAAATAATGACTAATTTTAAACGATCAACTTACGATCCGGAAACAATTCATCTGCATGGAGGGCAAGCACCTGATCCAACAACAGGGTCACGGGCAGTGCCGATCTATCAATCTACTTCTTACGTGTTCCACGACACAGAACATGCAGAAAGATTATTTGCACTTGATGAGCCGGGGAATATCTATTCGAGAATTGGTAATCCAACGGTAGATGTTTTTGAAAAAAGAATGGCACTACTAGAAGATGGGGTTGCGGCTGTTGCAACTGCTTCAGGGATGTCAGCTATTACTTTATCGATATTAAACTTAGCAAGTGCAGGAGATGAAATCGTCGCAGGGGTTAACCTTTACGGCGGAACGTACAATTTGTTCAATGTAACACTTCCGCGCTATGGCATCAACGTTAAATTCGTTGACCCAACAGATCCTGAAAACTTCAAAGAAGCTATTACGGATAAAACAAAAGCTGTGTACGGTGAAATCATCGGTAATCCAGGCTTACAAGTATTAGATGTTGAAAGAGTATCGGAGATCGCACATGATGCTGGTGTACCGTTAATTATCGATAATACTTTCGCAACACCATTTGGCTGTAAACCTATCACGTTAGGAGCAGACATTGTCGTACACTCTGCAACAAAATGGATTGGTGGCCATGGAACTTCAATCGGCGGCATTATTGTTGATGGTGGACGTTTTAACTGGAATTCTGAAAAATATCCAGCATTTACGGAGCCGGATCCAAGCTATAATGGTATCCGTTATGCAGTAGATTTCGGAACACTAGCATTTATAACAAAAGTACGTGTGCAATTACTTAGAGACTTTGGTGCCGCACTAAGTCCATTTAATGCTTTCCAATTGCTACAAGGACTAGAGACATTGCATATTCGTGTGGAAAGACATAACCAAAACGCACAAGAGCTTGCAGAATACTTAGAGAATAATGAAGCAGTGGAATGGGTTAGATATCCAGGACTTGAAAGTCACCCGTCTCATGAGTTAGCAAAAAGAATTTTAAATAATGGATTTGGTTCGATTATTGTATTTGGTATCAAAGGCGGGCGCGATGCAGGACGTGATTTAATCAACAATGTTGCACTGTGGTCACATGTTGCAAACGTGGGTGATGCTAAATCACTGATTATTCATCCGGCTTCTACCACACACCAACAACTAACAACAGAAGAACTTGAAAAAACGGGTGTTTCGGAAGAGTTAGTTCGTTTATCTGTAGGAATTGAATCCGTGCGAGATATCAAAAATGATTTAGATCAAGCATTAGTAAAGGCAACAGGAATTGGTGAAGAGAAAGAAAAACAAATTGTTGTTAACGATGAAGGTATTATTAAATGGGCATTAAATTCTCCATACGAACGATACATTGAAAATGGTGAAGAAGTAACGCGCCAAAAAACATTAGCTATTGTAGGTCTCAGTGGAAAAGAAGCAAGACCAAGTTACCGTCTGGCAAGAAAAATGCAAAGACTAGGTTACAAAATCATTCCGGTCAACCCGAGAGAAACAGAAATTCTTGGTGAGAAAGCTTATCCAGACTTAAAAAGTGTACCGGTTGAAATCGACATTGTACAAGTATTCCGTAGTCCAGAAGCAGCAGTAGAGATTGCTAAAGAAGCAATAGAAGTAAATCCCAAAGTATTCTGGCTTCAAGAAGGGGTTGTCTCTCCAAAGGCAGAAGAAGTAGCGCTCGAAGGTGGCTTGCAAGTTGTTCATAACCGTTGCACATATAAAGAGGCACAACGTTTAAGAGGAACGATTTCAACATATGCATGTGAAATTTAAGAAAAAATATCTGGGGGATATCTATCATGAAAAGAGTACCATTAATTGATTTAAGAAGTTTTCTTGCAATTGCAGCATTTGGAATTATTATTATTTTGGCAGTTGGCTGTTCATCAGACAGCCAAGCGGACGAAGGAAAACCAACTGAAATTCGTTTAGACTATGCTTATTATTCACCTACAAGTCTTGTATTAAAAGAATTTGGCTGGGCAGAAGATGCATTCGGCGAAGAAGATATTGATGTAAAGTGGGAACTAAGTCAAGGGAGTAACAAGGCAATCGAATTTTTAAACAGTGACAGTGTTGACTTTGGATCAACAGCAGGTGCAGCAGCACTTATCGCCAAATCAAATGACGTACCATTGGAAAATGTGTATATCTATTCCCAGCCTGAGTGGACAGCATTAGTTACTAATGAAGATTTAGGTATTGAAAAAATTGAAGATTTACAAGGGAAAAAGGTAGCAGCAACGCTTGGAACAGATCCATATATTTTCTTAGTTAGAGCACTTGACTCGGTGGGTATGTCTATCGATGATATTGAACTTGTGAATTTACAGCATGCTGATGGTGGAAATGCATTATCTAACGGAGATGTTGATGCTTGGGCAGGCCTTGACCCGCATATGGCAAAACATGAATTAGAATCAGGAGCAGAACTTTTTTATAGAGATATTAATCTAAATACGTACGGTTTCTTAAATGTTCGTGAAGAGTTTGCAGAGAACTATCCAGAATATGTTGAAGAAGTAATTGAACTATATGAAAGAGCACGTGAGTGGGTATTAGAAAATCCAGAAGAAGCAGCAGAATTATTGGCGGAAGAAGCTGATATTAGTATAGATGTTGCGAAAATTCAGTTAGTAGAAAGAACTGATTTGTCTAATCCCATACCTGGAGATGAACATATTGAATCTATCCAAGCAGCTGGTAATGTGTTGAAAAATGCTGGAGACTTGGAAGAAGACGATGATGTCGAAGCATTAACGAATGAACTAATCAATCCAGAATATGCAGAAGTGGTAATCGAATAAAGTAAGATTTCCATTAGTGAGCGTTTTAGAGAAGTTTTAGGAATTTAGGAGGGGCAAAAAATGGCTGAGCAACAAAATAACGTAACGGCTGGCTATGTTAAACCAGCACCATCAGAAGTGAGAGGGAAAAAAGCATCCATTAAGAAGAAAAAAGATTCACTGGTAAAAACCGTGTTTATGGGAAGCATCATTCCTGTCCTTTTCATTATCATATGGGAGATTTTATGTCGTGTTGGTGTTGTCCCTTCTAATCAACTTCCAGCACCGAGTACCATAGTGGAAAAAATTATAAGTATGGCACAGGATGGATCGCTATGGGGACATGTTTGGATTACGACTTATCGCGTACTTGTTGGATTTGTTATCGGAACAGTTGCTGCGATTGTTCTCGGGTCATTTGTCGGTTTTTATAAAAAGGCAGAACAGCTTTTTGATCCGATGATTCAGGCGTTTCGCTCGATCCCATCGCTAGCATGGGTGCCATTGTTTATTTTATGGATGGGGATTGGTGAAACATCAAAAGTTACAATGATTGCAGTTGGGGTATTTTTCCCTGTCTATTTAAATATTGTTAGCGGCATATTAGGCGTAGACCGTAAATTAATTGAAGTAGGAAAAATGTACGGATTAAATACTTTACAATTGGTGAAGCGAATTATTTTGCCAGCTTCTTTACCGTCCTTTTTAGTGGGGATGCGTAGTGGCTTAGGGCTTGGTTGGATGTTTGTAGTGGCAGCAGAACTGATGGGCGCAAGTCAAGGATTAGGATTTTTACTTGTCTTTGGTCAGAATATGTCAAGCCCTGAAACTATTTTGGCAAGTATTATTCTATTTGCGATTATCGGTAAAATCACCGACTGGATTTTAAAGCTAGTAGAAGATCGTTCCTTGCACTGGCAGGATCGTTTAGAGAAATAGGAAGGAGTATTTAATATGAGTCTAGCATTAAGAGATGTAAGCCGTACGTTTAATGGTACTACTGCCGTACAAAATGTTAACTTAGAAGTGAAACCGGGAGAAATTATCGGTTTGCTTGGAACTAGTGGATGTGGGAAAAGTACCTTACTAAGGGCAATATCAGGGCTGGATCCTGAATATGATGGTGAAATTGAAATTAACGGAACCGTATCAAAAGAAATTCATGATACAACAGGCTTTATTTTCCAAGAGCCGAGACTGCTACCATGGTTAAATGTGTTAGATAATGTAACATTCGGATTGACAGGTAGCCGTAAAGATAAGGAAAATAGAGCTATTGAGTATTTAGAAAGTGTAGGTTTAAGGGGAAAAGAAAAGCTTTATCCTCGTGAGTTATCAGGAGGTATGGCACAACGTGTAGCCATTGCGAGAGCACTGGTGACATCGCCAGAAATTCTCCTTTTGGATGAACCGTTTAGTGCATTAGATGCTTTCACAAAAATGCAATTACAAGATTTATTATTAGATGTTTGGAAAAAATATCAATCTACTATTGTATTAGTAACACACGATATAGATGAAGCAACTTATCTATGTGACCGTGTTGTTATTTTAAGAGGGCAACCAGGAGAGGTAGAGAAAGAGATTATGATAGAACAAGAGCGACCAAGGGATCGTGGAAGTGAAGAGTTAGCACATTTAAAATCAGAAATTTTAGAATCTTTAGACTTGAACAAACAGTAACCGGTCTTCAAGGGGGAACATCAAATGACACAGCAGGCAACAACACATATCGCAACTATTAAAGGAGAATATAACCTAAGCAACTATGGCGAAATAAGAGAAAATTTTGATTGGTCAGATGCAAAAGATTTATTATCTGCTGCGAAGACTGGGAAAATTAATGCAGCATATGAAACAATTGATCGTCATGTAGCCGAGGGATATGGTGATAAAATTGCTCTCCATTATATGAATGAGGACGAAAAGCAATCGTATACGTTTAAAGAAGTAAAGGATCAAACTGACCATTATGCTCGCATTTTAAAAGAATATGGGGTAACGAAAGGGGATCGTGTTTTTGTATTTCTCCCTAAAACACCTGAATGCTATATCGCGATCTTAGCAGCTATTAAAGTAGGGGCTATCGCTGGTCCTTTGTTTGAAGCATTTATGGAAGAAGCGGTTAGAGACCGTATCAATGATTGTGCTGGTACTTTACTAATTACTGATCAGGAGTTAGTTAAACGTGTACCGAAAGACGATATTCCTTCACTAGAGTCGATTCTTTTTGTAGAGGATATCGAGAAAGAACCGTTACAACCTGTTGACGGTGATCAGTATGTGGAATGGGTTGACTGGGAGGATGGTTTAATTATTCATTATACTAGTGGTTCTACTGGTAAACCAAAAGGCGTACTACATGCCCATCGTGCAGCACAACATCATATCGTGACAGGAAAATGGGTACTAGATATTAAAGATGATGATGTTTATTGGTGTACGTCTCATCCAGGCTGGGTGACAGGCAGTGTATATGGCTTGTTTGCACCACTATTGAACAGAGCAACCGTTGTGATCCAAGGTGGACGCTTCAGTGCTGAGAATTGGTATTCTTTAATTGAAGAATTAGGAGTAACGATTTGGTATAGTGCACCGACAGCTTTCCGTATGCTTCTGTCAAAAGGGGACCTCTATAAACAATTTGATTTATCATCTGTACGACATGTATTAAGTGTTGGTGAGCCTCTAAACCCTGAAGTAATCCAATGGGCATGGAAGAGCTTAAATGTCCGCATTCACGATACTTGGTGGATGACAGAGACTGGTGGACACTTAATTGTCAACCTTCCAGCTGAAAAAATCAAACCAGGTTCAATGGGCAGACCTTTTCCTGGTGTGCAGGTAGGTATCTTAGATGAAGAAGGTAAGGAGTTGCCTCGAGGTGAAGTAGGTCAACTAGCAGTTCGTACGCCTTGGCCAGGACTAATGAAAGAGATTTGGGGAAACAAAGACAAGTTTAAATCTTATTTTCAATATGAGGGCTGGTATATCTCTGGAGACCTCGCTTTACAAGATGAAGAAGGATATGTCTTTTTCCAAGGTCGTAACGATGACATGATCAACTCTGCCGGTGAGCGTATCGGTCCGTTTGAAGTGGAAAGCAAATTAATTGAACATCCTGCAGTAGAAGAAGCTGGTGTAATAGGTAAACCGGATGAATTACGTGGAGAATTGGTCAAAGCCTTTATTACGTTAAGAGTAGGATATCAACCATCAGATCAATTACTGGAAGACATTCGATTATATGTGAGAAAAAATCTTTCAGCACATGCTGCACCTAGAGAAATTGAAGTAATGGAAGAATTACCAAAAACCAAAATCAGTGGAAAGATTTTAAGAAGGCAATTAAAAGCATTAGAAATCGAAAGAGCTAATAAAATGAAAAACTAAAACATATAGATACTCTTATGAAGAGAGGTGGAGGGACTGGCCCGATGAAACCCGGCAACCTTAAGCAATCCATGCTTAAAAGGTGCTAAATCCTGCAAACTTTAGTTTGAAAAATAAGAGGGAGATAATAGCTTTAGTCTCTCTTGTTTATCAAGAGGGCTTTTTTGTTTCCCTAAATTAATAGGAGGCATATAACATGGTAAAAACAAATGTAAAGGGAAATTTTGTAGCTAGTCTAGAGGAAGTAGCTGAAAAGCAATTATCCGAAACAGCTAAATTATATTTAGATCAAATAACATCCAAGAAAGCAAATGCTACATCATTTATACTTAATAACACTTCACCGTCCAAACTAAAAATCTCTCCACTATTATTAGGTGCAGTAGGTGCGCAGACTTATTTTCACGAAGATGGAGAATTAGCAACTGCAAAAGCTGCCAGTAAGCAAGGTGTTCCTTTTATTGTTAGCAGTCATTCATCCTATAGCATTGAAGAAATTAGTGATGCTGTTCCAGGTAGTGAGCTATGGTTCCAAGCTCATATTTTTCAAGATTTAGAACTTACCAAACATTTTATTCAGCGTGCTGAACTAGCCGGTTATCAGGCAATTATTTTGTCTATATCTAAAGATGAAATTCATTTAAAAGCAGATCAACTAGTGAAAGGAACTACCAACTTTGTTGTTGATCCAATTTTTGCTAAGAAAAATTATGCGAATCAAAGCCCACTAGCAGAACAAGTGGCACAAGAATATCAAAAACGCTATATTAATTGGGAAGAGATTCAATATATAAAACAATTTACAACATTACCGATCTTTGTTTATGGAGACTTGTCATTAGATGATGTTCGTTCAAGTCTGGAACAACAAGTTGATGGGATTATCCTGTCCAATATTAATGAATCTAATTTGGATTTGCTGGAACAGATTAATATTATTGCAAGCGAAAGATTAACCGTTGTCGTTGAAGCAGAAGTGAAGTCGAAAGATGAATTAAACCGCTATTTACAACAAGGTGCTGATGCTATTTCGATCCGAAAGAGTTATATTTACGGATTATCGACATCAGGGGTTTTAGGTGCAGAAGAAGTTATTGCTCAACTATTCACATAATTTTCAGATATCATTGTTTCATAAGTAGTAAAAATGGGATATAGTATAACTATATCCCATTTTTTGATGGAAGGAATGGTTTTTTGTGGCAATACGCAAAACAAAATTAAGAAAAGTAGTCATTATTGGAACAGGCTTAGTCGGTACTAGTTATGCTTATGCGCTATTAAATCAAGGTGTTGTCAATGAATTAGTCCTGATTGATTTGAATCAAGCGAAAGCAGAGGGAGAAGCTCGTGACTTAAATCATGGGATGGCATTTGGAAATCCGATGCGTATCAAAGCAGGAGATTATCAAGAGTGCCATAACGCAGATTTAGTTGTCATTACAGCAGGTGCCAATCAAAAACCGGGTGAAACCAGGTTGGATCTTGTGACGAAGAATGCAAAAATATTTAAAGGTATTGTCGAAAAAGTCATGGATGTTGACTTCCAAGGCATCTTTGTTGTTGCGACCAATCCGGTGGATATATTAACACATTTGACAAGAGAAATTTCAGGCTTGCCGAAGGAGCGCGTCATTGGTTCTGGAACGATCCTGGATACTGCGCGTTTCCGTTATTTATTAGGAGAACACTTTGAAGTCGATCCACGTAATGTACATGCCTATATCATTGGTGAGCACGGTGATTCGGAACTGCCGGTCTGGAGTCATGTACAAATAGGTGGTGTACCTTTAAGTCAATATGCAGGAATCGATAACTTTTATCAAAATCCAGCTATGACAGAGATATTTGAGAACGTTCGAGATGCAGCTTATCATATTATTGAACGAAAAGGAGCAACCTATTACGGTATTGGTCTAGGATTGGTCCGCCTAACAAAAGCGATTTTAAACAACGAAAATGCCATTTTAACTGTTTCCGCAAAATTAGAGGGACAATACGGATTGAATGATCTCTATCTCGGTGTGCCAGTACTGCTAAACGAAAATGGCATCCGTGAAGTAATAGAATTAGAACTGACAGAGAAAGAACAACAACAACTTCACCAATCAGCAGATGTGATTCAAGAAATGATCGACACAGGAATGAAAGCTATAAAGTGAAATGATGATCGGTAAAGGCTTATAGACGATTAGCACCAAACTAGAAATACGGGCTAATTGCGGACATTTGTTCGGTTATTTATGACAAAATCGCCGTTTTTAGGTTGCCTGCGGACATCTATTCCGCTATTGAGCAAAATGGTGCTCATATAAGCTGAAATGACCTGGCATAAGGGATTCAATGTCCGTTAACATCAAAAAAAGTACGTTATTCTGACAAATAACGTACTTAGTGTCCGGTCAACAAACTCAGTGTCGGGTTCCAACTAATCATTAGTTTTTTCGTGATACTTGAAGAGTGAGACATAGAGAGGTTTCATGCAGCAGATTTTGTCGAGAGTTTGTAATCAAGTTAAAGGGTGGGAATGATGAAATTAAAACTATATGGTAAAGAAAACTGTAGCCTTTGTGATCAAGCAAAAGTGATGCTAGAAATGTTGCAACAAGACTATTTGTTTGAAATTGAAGAATTTAATATTTATAATGATGATGTACTGCTAGAAGCTTATCATCTCATGATCCCTGTCATTAAACATGAAGATACGATTGTCGATATGGAGCTAGTCGACATGGAAAAGATCGAAAGTTATCTAAAGAAGAAAAATAATTCAGAAAATAGTTGAGAGATGTTAAGCCATTTGATACAATAATTATGGAAGTTATTTTTTTTGTTCTAAGTGGGACGAAATGCGACTGGGAGGGACAAAAAATCCCCGGCAAATGATAAAGGAGCGTTTCCGATTGAAGGATTTATTAGATATTCAAGAAAAATTGTACCCAGATTTACTCGATATCATGCAGAAACGATATAAAATACTTCATTACATACAAATGATGCAACCAATCGGACGCCGTAGCTTAGCTGACAATATCAAACTAAAAGAACGAGTTGTTCGTAGTGAAATTGAGTTTTTAAGCAAGCATGGTTTTATAATGGTAACTTCTAAAGGAATGCAGGTTACGGACGAAGGGGATACGATTATTGAGAAGTTGTCCTCGTTTATGAGTGAAATTTCCGAATTTCGTGTTTTAGAATCTCAAATTAAGGATAAATTACAATTGGAGCATGTCATTATCGTATCTGGAAATAGTGACACACAACTATCTGTAAAGCAGGACATGGGGAAAGCATGTGTACAGTTTTTAAGTTCCATATTAACTTCCAATCAAACAATAGCAGTTACAGGTGGCACATCGATGGCGGAAGTAGCTAATCAGATGAAGCCATTAGAACATGCTGCGAATTGTACGTTTGTTCCAGCAAGAGGCGGTTTAGGAGAACAAGTAGAAAATCAAGCTAATACCATTTGTGCACAGATGGCTAAAAAAGCAAATGGTAATTATCGGATGTTATATGTTCCTGACCCGTTAAGTGAAGAAACATACCATTCCATCATTGAAGAACCAGCTATTAAGGATATTTTAGAAATGATTCATGATACTAAAATCGTTCTACACAGTATTGGTGACGCATTTACGATGGCGAAACGCCGTAAAGCTTCTGAACAAGTATTAAATAAATTAAGAAGTGGTAACGCTGTGAGTGAAGCCTTTGGCTATTACCTTGATGAGCAAGGAAAGGTCGTTTACAAGGTACGCACTGTAGGCATGCAATTAGAGGAACTCGAAAAAGCACAATATGTTATTGCTGTAGCTGGTGGTTCTTCGAAAGCAAAAGCCATTCAATCATACTTTAAACAAGGGAAAAGTAATGTATTGATCACAGACGAAGCGGCAGCACAGGAGTTGTTAAAGGGTTCATCCCTTTAAATATAAATTATAAAGGATACTTTAAGGAGGAATTAAGCATGGCAGTAAAAGTAGGTATTAATGGTTTTGGCCGTATCGGTCGTAACGTTTTTCGTCAAGCTTTAAAAAATGATGAGGTAGAAGTAGTAGCAGTTAACGACTTAACTGATGCGAATATGCTTGCACATCTACTTAAATATGACTCTGTACACGGAAAACTAGAAGAAGAAGTTTCTGTTAATGGAGATTCTCTAGTTGTAGGTGGCAAAGAAATTAAAGTTCTTTCTGAGCGTGACCCAGCTAACTTACCATGGGGTAACCTTGGAGTAGAAATCGCTGTTGAATCTACAGGTATCTTCACACAACGTGATGCAGCAGCTAAACATTTAGAAGCTGGTGCGAAAAAAGTTATTATTTCTGCACCTGCAAAAGAAGAAGACATTACAGTAGTTATGGGTGTTAACGAAGATCAATACGATCCAGCTAACCACCACGTAATCTCTAACGCTTCTTGTACAACAAACTGTTTAGCTCCATATGCTAAAGTATTAAACGATAAATTCGGTCTAAAACGCGGTATGATGACTACTATTCACTCATATACAAACGACCAACAAATCCTAGATTTACCACACAAAGACTATCGTCGTGCTCGTGCAGCTTCTGAAAATATCATTCCAACAACTACTGGTGCTGCAAAAGCAGTATCTCTAGTATTACCAGAATTAGAAGGTAAATTAAATGGTATGGCTATGCGTGTACCTACTCCAGACGGTTCACTAGTTGACCTTGTTGCAGAACTAGATCAAGAAGTAACGGTTGAAGACGTAAATGGTGCACTTAAAGAAGCAGCAGAAGGTCACTTAAAAGGTATTCTAGGATACTCTGATGAGCCATTAGTATCTGTTGACTATATTGGAAACACTAACTCTTCTACTATTGATGGACTTTCTACAATGGTAATGGAAGGTAATATGGTAAAAGTAGTATCTTGGTATGACAATGAAATGGGATACTCTAGCCGTGTAGTTGACTTAGCTGCATATCTAAAAAAACAAGGACTATAAGCGTAACAAATGAACGGGAGGGGGATTGATCCTCCTCCCGTTTTTGCCTGAAGTTCATACTAGGTTAAACTGTGGGTCCCATACATCCCACCATCGAGATTGCAATATTCAAGTCCTTAAGGAGGTTCATTCGAATGAACAAACAAACAATTAAAGACATTGACGTAAAAGGTAAAAAGGTATTCTGCCGTGTTGACTTTAACGTGCCAATGAAAGACGGCGAAATTACAGATGATACACGTATTAAAGCAGCGTTACCAACTATCAAATACTTATCAGAACAAGGTGCAAAGGTTATCCTTGCCAGTCACTTAGGTCGTCCAGGTGGAGAAGTTGTCGAAGAACTTCGTATGGATGCAGTTGCCAAACGTCTAAGCGATCTAAGCAACAAATCTGTTATTAAAACAGACCAAGTATATGGCGAAGAAGTAAATCAAGCAGTAAGCCAACTAGACGACGGTGACCTGTTATTAATTGAAAATGTTCGTTTTGAGCCCGGAGAAACAAAAAATGATCCAGCTCTAGCAAAAGAATTCGCAAGCATTGCAGATTACTTCGTAAACGATGCATTTGGTGCAGCACACCGTGCACATGCTTCAACAGCAGGTATTGCAGAACATATTCCATCTGCAGCAGGATTCCTTTTAGAGAGAGAATTAGAAGTGTTAGGAAAGGCGTTGTCTGATCCTGACCGTCCATTTACAGCAATTATCGGTGGTGCAAAAGTAAAAGATAAAATCGGTGTGATCGATAATTTATTAGACAAAGTCGATAATTTGATCATCGGTGGTGGTCTTGCCTATACGTTTGTTAAAGCATTAGGACACGAAATTGGAAAATCACTATTAGAAGAAGATAAAATCGAATTAGCGAAAGAATATATGCAAAAAGCTAAAGACAAAGGTGTAAATTTTGTTATGCCTGAAGATGTTGTTGTTGCCGATGATTTCTCAAATGATGCGAATACGCAAATCGTTGATATTGATTCGATCCCAGCTGATTTAGAAGCATTGGATATTGGACCAAAAACTCGCGAAAAATATGCAGATATTGTTAGCGATTCTAAGCTTGTTATTTGGAACGGACCAATGGGTGTATTCGAATTAGAAACATTTGCTAATGGTACAAAAGCTGTCGCAGATGCACTAAGTAAAACAGAAGGTTATACTGTAATTGGTGGTGGAGATTCTGCAGCAGCAGTTGAGAAATTTAACTACGCAGAGCAAATGGACCACATCTCAACTGGTGGCGGTGCTTCCTTAGAATTTATGGAAGGTAAAGAACTGCCTGGTGTTAGTGTACTAACCGACAAGTAATCAAAGGAGAGGTGAAGAACATGCGTAAAAAAGTAATTGCAGGTAACTGGAAAATGAATAAACTACTAGGTGAAGCTGTACAATTTGTCGAAGATACCAAAGACAAAGTAGCTAGTAATGAAAAAGTAGAATCTGTAGTTTGTGCACCTTTTCCTTATTTACCAACATTAGTAGAAAAAACAAAAGGAACCGACCTAGAGGTTGCAGCGCAAAACATGCATTTTGAAGAAAGTGGTGCATTTACTGGGGAAGTAAGCCCAAGTATGCTTGCAGACATTGGTGTAACATACGTAGTGCTAGGACACTCTGAGCGTCGTGAAATGTTTGCTGACACAGATGAAACAGTAAACAAAAAAACTCATGCTGCATTTGCTCATAACTTAGTACCAATTGTTTGTGTTGGTGAAACACTAGAACAACGTGAAGCAAATCAAACGATGAATGTCGTGGAAGAACAAGTAAAAGCAGCACTTGCAGGCCTTTCAGAAGAACAAGTTAAAGAAACGATTATTGCTTATGAGCCAATCTGGGCAATTGGAACAGGAAAAACAGCTACTTCTGAACAAGCTAACGAAGTATGTACACATATCCGTAAAGTTGTAGCAGATGCGGTATCTGCTGCAGCAGCTGATGCTGTTCGTATTCAATACGGTGGAAGTGTCAAACCAGCTAATGTGGACGAATTATTAGCACAATCTGACATCGATGGCGCATTAGTAGGTGGTGCAAGTCTTGAGGCTGATTCCTTCTTACAGTTAGTGGAGGCTGGTACAAAATGAGCCAGAATAAACTAGCAGCACTAATCATTCTTGATGGTTATGCATTAAGAGATGAAGAAAAAGGAAATGCAGTCAAACAAGCTAATACACCAAACTTTGATCGTTACTGGAACCAATTCCCAACAAGCCAATTGACTGCCTGTGGAGAAGCGGTTGGTCTTCCAGAGGGACAGATGGGTAACTCAGAAGTAGGTCACCTAAATATTGGTGCCGGTCGTATCGTGTATCAAAGCTTAACTCGAGTTAATTTATCAATTAAAGACGGCGACTTTTTTGACAATCAAGTATTACTAAATGCAGTAGAACATGCGAAAAAAAATGACAAAGCACTGCACATTTTCGGACTGTTGTCTGATGGCGGTGTACATAGTCATATTGAGCATATGTATGCAGTATTAAAGCTTGCTGCCGACAAAGGTCTTAAAAAAGTATATGTACATGCCTTTTTAGACGGTCGTGATGTTGATCAAAAATCAGCTAAAATCTATATTGAACAAGCTTTAGAAAAAATGAAAGAATATGGTGTCGGAGAGTTCGCTACGATTTCTGGACGTTATTATTCCATGGATCGTGACAAGCGTTGGGACCGTGTTAAAAAGTCTTACGATGCGATGGTATATGGAGAAGGACCTAAATATACTGATCCGTTCGAAGTTGTAGAAGATTCATACAAGAATGAAATCTATGATGAATTTGTCATTCCGTCTGTGATTACAGATGACAATGGGGAGCCAAAAGCTACGATTCAAGATGAAGATTCCGTGATTTTCTATAACTTCCGTCCAGACCGTGCGATCCAAATATCACGTACGTTTGCGAATGAAGATTTCCGTGATTTTGACCGTGGTGACAAAGCACCAAAGAATATTCATTTCGTTTGTTTAACAAACTTCAGTGAAACAGTCGATGGTTATGTTGCTTATGAACCAGTAAATTTGGATAATACGGTTGGTGAGGTCTTAGCACAAAACGATCTAAATCAATTACGTATTGCTGAAACGGAAAAGTATCCACACGTTACTTTCTTCATGAGTGGGGGACGTGAGCAAGAATTCCCTGGTGAAAAGCGTATATTAATCGATTCACCAAAAGTGGCAACATATGACTTGAAGCCGGAAATGAGCGCATATGAAGTTACAGATGCCCTATTAGAAGAGTTGGATAAAGATGAGCAAAATGCGATCATCTTAAACTTTGCCAACCCAGATATGGTTGGTCACTCTGGTATGTTGGAGCCGACAGTTAAGGCAATCGAAACCGTTGATGAATGCCTAGGAAAAGTGGTTGACAAAATCATTGAAAAAGGTGGCCAAGCGATTATTACAGCAGACCATGGTAACTCTGATGAAGTAATCACGCTTGATGGTGATCCAATGACAGCTCATACAACCAATCCGGTGCCAGTCATCGTGACAAAAGATGGCGTAGAGTTGCGTGATGGTGGTATTCTAGCTGATCTAGCACCAACATTATTAGATTTATTAAACGTAGAAAAACCAAAAGAGATGACAGGCGAAAGCCTTATTCAAAAATAATTATAAAAAGGAGAGTTTTACATTATGCCTTACATTACAGATGTTTATGCACGCGAAGTATTAGATTCCCGTGGTAACCCAACAGTTGAAGTTGAAATTTTCACAGAAGCAGGAGCCTTCGGTTCTGCCCTAGTTCCAAGTGGTGCATCTACTGGTGAACACGAAGCAGTTGAATTACGTGATGGTGATAAAGACCGTTACTTAGGAAAAGGTGTTTTAAAAGCTGTAGAGAACGTTAATGAAGTGATTGCACCTGAATTATTAGGTATCGACGTAACTCGTCAAGTTGTGATTGATCAACTTCTATTAGAACTTGATGGTACAGAAAACAAAGGAAAATTAGGTGCGAATGCAATCCTTGGTGTATCTATGGCAGCAGCACATGCAGCAGCTGACTACTTAGGAGTACCATTATACACTTACTTAGGTGGATTCAACGCAACAACACTTCCTACACCGATGATGAATATCCTTAACGGTGGAGAGCATGCAGATAACAACGTAGATATCCAAGAATTTATGATTATGCCTGTAGGTGCTCCAACATTCCGTGAAGCACTTCGTATGGGTGCAGAAGTATTCCACAGCTTGAAAAAAGTATTAAGTGGAAAAGGCTACAACACTGGTGTTGGTGACGAAGGTGGTTTCGCACCAAACTTAAAATCAAACGAAGAAGCACTTTCTACAATCATTGAAGCAATCGAAGCTGCTGGTTACAAACCAGGAGAAGAAGTGAAGCTTGCAATGGACGTAGCATCTTCTGAATTCTATGAAGATGGCAAATACAACCTTAAAGGAGAAGGCGTTGTTCGTACTTCTGAAGAAATGGTTGCTTGGTATGAAGAAATGATTAACAAATACCCAATCGTATCTATTGAAGATGGTTTAGATGAAAACGACTGGGAAGGTCACAAGCTACTAACTGACCGTATCGGTGACCGTGTACAATTAGTTGGTGACGACTTATTCGTTACAAACACAAAACGTCTTGCACAGGGTATCGAGCAAGGAGTAGGTAACTCTATCCTTGTTAAAGTGAACCAAATCGGTACACTTACAGAAACTTTCGAAGCGATCGAAATGGCAAAACGCGCTGGTTATACAGCAGTTATTTCTCACCGTTCTGGTGAAACAGAGGATGCAACAATTGCTGATATCGCTGTTGCAACTAACGCTGGTCAGATCAAAACAGGTGCACCATCTCGTACAGACCGCGTTGCGAAATACAACCAACTACTTCGTATCGAAGACGAATTAGTAGGTACAGCAAAATACGCTGGCGCTTCAGCATTCTACAACTTAAACAAATAAGCTATAGCATAATTAAAACAGCACCCCAATAGGAGGGTGCTGTTTTTGTTTTAGGACAGAAAGTATAAAATCAGCGCAATGAACGTGTTAAACGAAGTAATTATTTTGAAATGCATAATGTTTCGACTAATTACTTTCCTCGGGCACTGCCTCAACTAACTTTGCAAAGAAAAACACTCTGCAAAATGGATTTTCGACTCGAGCTCTTAAAGCAGATTAGTCTCCGCTATTGGCAATGGTAAAAGCAACCGTATATTTCTTCATACTAGCGTTGTAGAGCAGATCTGAGCGTAGGCAGCTCACTTTACTCCTGTGGGAATTGTTTGACCTGAAGATCCACTTTTTTGGGCGGGTTGCTCAAAAAAGGGCAAATCTCACGGAAAGGGAAGTGGGCCAGCCGGAGTGATGGCTAAACAGTCGATATATTTCATAATGGTTACTTGAGGAATCATCGATCTTACTTAGCATCGAATTATTATCATGAATCTCTCTATAATTTGTATGAAGAATCGAAGATAGTCTGAAACAGAAGGATTTAAGATTTGCTACCTTGATGCCTAATAAGTAGTGGGCAATTCAAATTCTTCTTGACAGTTTGCGGAAGGGAGTGTAATATGAATGTGGTTGTAAATGATAATCTTTTTCAATTAGGATAAATACATAAGAGAGGGGACAGACTTTTTATGAAAAAGGGACTATTGCTATTAATACTGGGGTTGCTCGTTAGTATCTTTGCTGTTGCTTGTGGAACTGACAACGGTGAAACAGAAGAGGAGCAAAATCAGGAAGAAACAAATACAGAAGATGAAGCAGTTGCAGAGAGTGATGCTATTACTGTCTCAGACGTTCATGGAGAGCATACATTTGATGAAGTGCCAGAACGTATTGTTGTATTAGAGTGGGTTTATGCGGAGGATTTATTGGCGCTTGGTGTGCAACCAGTGGGCATGGCTGATATTGAAGGATACCAATCATGGGTTAACATAGAAAATGAATTAGATGAAGAAGTAGAAGATGTAGGGACTCGACAGGAGCCAAATTTGGAGGCTATACATGCATTAGATCCAGATGTTATTATTACTGCTAATTATCGTCATGAAGCGATTATGGACAGTTTAGAAGATATTGCACCAACATTAGCTTATAATCCATATCCTGAAGAAGGAGAAGGTACACAGTATGAAGAAATGGAAGCTACCTTCAAAGAAATGGCTAAGCTTGTTCAAAAAGAAGAGCAAGCAGACGAAATTTTAACAGAATTAGATCAAAGTTATCAGGATATCGAAGCAGAAATTGCTGAAGCTGGTATTGAGAATACTGATTTTGTATTATCACAGGCATATAGCTCTGATAACTCTCCTGTTATTCGATTATTTAAGGATAATGCGATGGCAACGGAGATTATGACTAAAATCGGCTTGGAAAATGCCTATCAATCAGAAGGGTTCCAGCTTTACGGTTTTGATGAAACTAGTGTAGAATCATTACAGACAGCTCAAGATGCTCATTTCTTCTATATTGTGCAGGAAGATGATAATGTCTTCACTAATCAATTGGCAGGTAATCCTGCGTGGGAAGAACTTGCATTTGTGAAAGAAGAACGAACATATCAATTGCCAGGTGATACTTGGACATTTGGTGGTCCATTATCTGCCGAAGTTTTTGCGAATCAAATTAAGGAAGCATTAAAACAAGAGAAGTGATAACGGATGTCAAAACAGAGTTATATAGCAAGAGCGGTTCTGACCTTTGGGGGTGGAACCGTCCTTTTGCTTTTCTTATTATTTATACATATGAATCAAGGTAGTGTCTCGATTGCGCCCTCTACTATTTTTAATGCGATTTTCTGGCCGGAAGATCAGTTGGAACACCATACCGTTCGTTTTCTACGCATGCCACGAGCAGTTATTGGTATATTGGCAGGTGGCGCATTAGCCGTATCTGGAGTGCTTTTGCAAACGATAACGAAGAATCCGTTAGCATCTGCCAGTACGTTGGGCATTCATTCTGGCTCTTATTTTGCGGTCGTATTTGCTAGTGTATTTATTTCTGCAACAAGTGGATGGAGTGGCTTATTAGTTGCTTTTCTAGGCGGTATTTTAACAGCAGTTCTTGTATACACGTTGGCTGGTGTGGCCAATTCGAATCCTGTCAAAATGGTATTAGCGGGCATGGTTATTACGATGATGTTCTCCGCTTTTACTTCGCTATTACAGATCTTTTTTGAAAATGAGACAGCTGGTCTATTTTTATGGGGATCAGGAACACTCGTGCAAAATAACTGGCAAGGTGTACAATTTGCCTTACCTTTTATCATAATTGGACTTATTGGCTCTTTATGGATTGCGAAATCTTTAGACTTGTTTCAATTGGGAGAAGAAGTAGCGACCGGCTTAGGGCAAAAAGTACAGCGAATCAGAATCGTCACGGTAATAATTGCTGTTTTTCTCACCTCAGTAACCGTCAGTGTGGTTGGAACGATCGGGTTTGTCGGATTGATTGCACCCCATCTAATTAAATTAATAGGTTTTCAAAAGCATTATGTAGTCATTTTAGCTTCTTTTTTATGGGGAGCAGTTGTCTTAATAGGTGCTGATGTTCTTGCTAGAATATTAGATCCGTCTTTTTCCGAGTTACCTGTAGGAGCGATTACGGCATTTATCGGTGCTCCGTGGTTAATCTGGCTAATTATGAATAAGCAAAACAAGAAATATAGTAGCAAGGATACAGGTATACTAGCAGGGCAAATTAATTCGCCAGTGATGCAAAAATGGGTAATTCTCATTCTTAGTTTGGTTGCAGTGACGATTTTATTTGTCGGTATTTCTACTGGAAATAACGGTATCCAATTAGTTCAGACCTTTCAGGCGCTCTTTTTAAACAATGATGATTTTATTAAAAATATGGTGCTCGATTTACGACTACCAAGGTTATTAGTTGCTGCAGTAAGTGGTGTTTTGTTAGCGATTAGTGGCTATATTTTTCAGGGAGTATTACGTAATCCACTAGCAGATCCATCTGTAATTGGTATTACATCAGGTGCAGGTGTAGGAGCGTTAATTTTCCTCTATATTGGTTCTATTTCGGCCGTATGGGTTCCGTTAGGTGCATTTATTGGTGCAATTGTAGCCTTTATAGTAGTTATGGTCCTTGCTTATCGTGCCGAATTCCAACCGGCTTTGTTAGCATTACTTGGTATCGGTATATCAGCGTTTGGTTCAGCTGTGATTCAAATTATGGTAGTTCGCTCAGATATGGCAGTAGCATCTGCATTAACTTGGTTATCTGGCACGACATACGCGAAAAGTTGGTCGGAATTGGTATATTATTTAGTTGGACCACTAATCATTCTTGTACCCATTGTCTATTTAGTCAGTGATCGGATTCACACATTAGGATTGGGAGACGATACTGCAAAAGGGTTAGGGTTATCGGTATTGAAGACGCGGTTTTATTTAGCATTATTAGCTTCTGTTGTAGCAGCTGCAAGTGTTGCAACGGTCGGTACAATAGGATTTGTTGGATTAATTGCACCACATGTTGCTCGTTTGTTGTTAGGTCCGGCACATAAGCATTTGTTTTTCACCACAGCATTGTTAGGTGGTGTCATCCTCATGGTTGCTGACGTATTAAGTAGAACGCTATTAGTTCCTAAAGAAATCCCTTCCGGAATCATAGTAGCGATCATCGGAGCACCTTATTTCCTATGGTTAATGAATCGATCAAATAAAGTGAGACTATGATCAGTGCGGGATTTAATCCATTGATCATTAGGGTGTTAGCGTTTGTTTATCCCCACTTTGAGCTTCCTTGATTTACTTGAAGCTTGAAGTGGGGAGGGCTAGCACTGTATTCATAGAAAACGATTGCAATCATAACTGTTTCGTATTAGAATACTTGGTAGGGTATTTATGTATACGCTTTATTTTAATGAAAGTAGTACATACATAAGATAAAATGGGAAAGCCCACCCGTTCCTTTTCATTGACCAAAATAATATATCGATGGTATAAAGTAGTTATTTTGAGATGGATATTGGGCGTAACAACCGCTACGGCTTGCCCACTCCGCTTTCCGTGGGGCGTGTCTTCAGCTAACTTTTGTAAAGTAGATCGCTTTACAAAAGTGGATCTTCAGATCACGCTGATCCCACAGGAGTCGTAGTGGACGCCTACGCTCATTAATGCTCTACAATGAATGTACTCGCTGACATTCCAATTTTATTACTCAGGTTAAGAAAGCTCGAGAAGTTAGCAGTCACAAACGTTGTAGAACAGTTTCATAGCGGAGGCCGTCCACTTCCACTCCTACGGGATGATTTTCGACTAAGATCCACTTTAGTAAGCGTTCTTTGCTTACCAAAGTTAGCTTAGGCGAAAATACCGTGGAAAGGGAAGTGGACAGCCGCAGCGATGGTTTCCTGTACAAGCTATTTCAAAATGGCTACTATGCTTACAAATGCGTTGATACCGCGGATTATATACTTTCCGATATTATAAAAAAAACGACCCAGAATAAATTCTGAGTCGCTTTCGAGTTATTGATTCGTTTTTTCACGGACAAATGCTTCTACTTCATCTGCTGTATCCATGCTTAGAAGCTGATCCTTGTATGAAGCCAATTCTTCTTTTGATAGGTCTTTAATTTGTGTACGAGCAGGCAAGATGGATGTTGCACTCATACTAAATTCATCAAGGCCTAATCCAAGTAGAATCGGGATTGCGATAGAATCACCAGCCATTTCTCCACACATTCCAGCCCATTTACCTTCGGCATGTGCTGCTTCAATCACATTATTGACAAGGTTAAGGATTGCTGGGTGATATGGTTGGTATAAGTAGCTTACTCGTTCATTCATACGGTCAGCTGCTAATGTATACTGAATTAAGTCATTAGTTCCAATACTGAAAAAGTCAACTTCTTTAGCGAACTGACGAGCAATAACTGCAGTGGAAGGAA
This sequence comes from Gracilibacillus saliphilus, assembly GCF_010994085.1. Taxonomy (NCBI): domain Bacteria; kingdom Bacillati; phylum Bacillota; class Bacilli; order Caryophanales; family Bacillaceae; genus Gracilibacillus; species Gracilibacillus saliphilus. The sequence continues at coordinate 345,152 of NZ_WJEB01000001.1, forward strand.
TCTCAACCATAATACCAACTTCGATCTGATCAGAAACTTCCGTACCTTCACTCGTCAAGTTATCTTTTTCTTCCAATAGAATAGCTTTCGCTTGACGGAATTCATCCAGTGTTGCAATCATCGGGAACATAATTTTTAAATTTCCGTATGTACTTGCACGAAGTAGTGCGCGTAGTTGTGTACGGAAAATATCGTCTCGTTCAAGACAAAGACGGATGGCACGATAGCCAAGGAATGGGTTCATCTCATCCGGTAATTCTAAATATGGAAGCTCTTTATCTCCACCGATATCCAGTGTACGAACGACTACAGGCTTGTCTCCCATTTGTTCCAATACCGATTTATAAGCTTCAAATTGCTCGTCTTCTGTTGGAAGTTCATTTTTACCCATGTATAAGAATTCGGTACGATATAAACCAACACCTTCACCACCATTGTTGATAACACCTTCTACATCGTTTGGTGTTCCAATGTTAGCTACTAATTCAACATGTGTACCATCTTTAGAAACTGTAGGCTCATCTTTCAGTTTAGCCCATTCTTGTTTCTGCTGTTCAAATTTTTCTTGTTTCTTTTGATATTCGTGCACTTCATCTTCTGTTGGATTGATAATGACTTCACCATCAATACCATCGACGATTAAGATGTCGCCTTCTTTTGCTTGTTCTGTAATCGTTTTGGTTCCAACAACTGCTGGAATTTCTAGTGAGCGAGCCATAATGGCGGAGTGAGAAGTACGACCACCAATATTCGTTGTAAAACCTTGCACAAATTGTTTATTTAATTGTGCCGTATCAGATGGAGTTAAATCTTCTGCAATGACAATTACTTCTTCATCTATTAAGGCAGGATTTGGGAAGGAAACCTCTAATAAATGTGCCATTACTCGTTTCGTAACATCCTTGATATCAGCAGCACGTTCTCTCATATATTCATTGTCCATATTTTCGAACATGTCAATAAACATTTGTGCTGTTTCATCTAATGCAAATTCCGCATTGACTTGTTCTGACTCAATCTTATCCTTGATTGGATTAATGAGCTCAGGATCACCTAGTACTAGTAAATGAGCAGAAAAAATTTCCGCATGCTCGTCTCCTAAGGAGGTACGAGCATGCTCTTTAATTTTTTCTAATTCTGATTTAGAAACTTCTAGCGCTTTCGTTAAGCGCTCAATTTCACTTGTTGTATCATCTACTTTCTTTTTGTCAAAAGAAAGGTCTGGAATAGCGAGTTTGTAAGCTTTAGCAATCGCAATTCCATTAGATGCTGCTATACCTGTTAATTGACTCATGTATGAATTACTCTCCTAGACCTTCTGATTTGATAACCTCAACCACTGCGTCTAGTGCTTCTTGTTCATCAGAACCGTCTGCAACGATTTTGATTTCAGCACCTTGAGGAATACCTAGAGACATAACACCCATAATTGATTTTAAGTTAATGGATTTCCCGTTATATTCTAAGTTCATATCAGATGCAAAGCTACCTGCTTTATTCACTAGTACTGTTGCTGGACGTGCGTGAACTCCTGTTTCATCTGTAATTGTTACTGTTTTTTCTACTGCCATAAAGAAAAACCTCCTAATAAAATTATATTTAGATAGTACTACAACCTAATTTTACTCTTTCTATAGGTTATATTTCAAGGGAAATTATAAAGTAACATGCTTATTATAAAGATTGTGTAAAGTTGTGACAAGCCATTTGCTTTTCAATCCATGTGACAATATCGTGAAATATCTCTTTTTTGTTGGTTTCATTTAAAATTTCGTGCCTTCCATTTTCATATAAATGATAGTCAACATGTTCCAAACCAATAGAACGGTAAAATGCAACTGCTTTTTGTACACCTTGTCCATATTGTCCAACAGGGTCTGCTTTTCCACTTATAAAATACAATGGAAGATCTTTTGGAATGGTATCGGTTGTATCTTTCGATTGAATTAATTGTAATCCAGTATACAAATCGTAAAAAAACTGATTGCTCGGTATAAAGCCACACCATTTATCTTGTTGATATTTTTCAACTTCATTTTGATCAGAACATATCCAATCAAAAGTCGTTTGATTATCTGTATTTTTGTTATAGCCGAAAAAAGTAAGTTTATTCATTAATTTTGCTTCTCTCTTTTTTCCTTTGATATGACCGACTGTTTTAGCAAGTTGTTTGGCAATTTTCAATAAACCGTTTGGTTGGAAACCTGTACCAACGAGAATAACTCCTGTTAAACGTTCAGGTGCTAATGTGATATATCTTCTACTAATAAAGGATCCCATACTATGTCCAACAAGGAAAATCGGGACTTGTGGATGTTTTGCTTCAATCATCTCTGTCAGTTCGATGCAATCTTGTACGACACGATCAAACCCGTTTGCTTCAGCAAAATAGCCAAGTGCGTTTGCATGATCACCAGTGTGACCATGTCCACGATGATCATGACCGTAGACTGTAAATCCGTGTGCTGTTAAGTATGTCGCAAAGCTCTGGTACCGCTCGATATGTTCGACCATGCCATGAGCAATTTGAATAATTGCCTTTGGTGACGATCTGCCTTGCCAGCGCTTAACGAAAAGTTCATGGTCATCAGTCGTACGAAACCAAAAAGAATCAGCCTTCACCTTGTTCACGCTCCTTTTCTATAGTTGGTACGATAAATCCGAGTGGAATGTGGACGTTTATTCCGTTATTGGTGATAAAATTACTGTTATTAGGGCCCAAGTGGACATCCATTCCGTTATTCATTGAAAATAACGCAAATGTAAGCCGAAATGAATCGAATAAAGGATTAAATGTCCGCTCTACAAACATTATCCAGTCTCTGTATGGACCTTTCACTATTTCATATTCCATCTTATTATATCACTAGGGAGATGATTAGTAGAAACTTCTTGCTATTTGGTATACTTTTTGCTACATTGTAAATATGTATTTGTACGTCTAAGGGGGGTTTGCAACATGTTAACCGTTGCAATGACTTTGTTAATTATTGATGCCATCGTATTAATCGTATTTGTATTATTACAGTCCGGAAAGAGTGCAGGACTATCTGGAGCTATTTCAGGTGGTGCCGAGCAATTATTCGGGAAGCAAAAAGCAAGAGGTGTCGATGCAGTATTACACCGTGGAACAGTCGTAACGGGTGTATTACTATTTGTTCTTACTTTTGCTATTGCTTATCTATTATAATCAATAAAGGACAAATTAATATAGCATCAATAACACATCCTTTGCAAAAATGCAGAGGATGTTTTTGTTTCAACATAAAAGGAATGTGAAAAAAAATAAAGGGAAATATACATTAATAGGATGTGGGCAGTCCGACTGTCTTGTTTTATGAAAGGAGTCTACATAGAAATGAAGATGAAACAACCAGAACCATTTATGTTTGAAGGAGACGAACGTGCGGTATTATTATTACATGGTTTTACTGGTCATTCAGCAGATATGAGAATGCTTGGAAGATATTTAAATGGTGAAGGGTATACATGTTATGCACCGATCTACCGAGGGCATGGCAAGTCTCCGGAAGAATTAATAGGTGTTACTGCTGAAGAATGGTGGGAAGATGTTCAACAAGCTTATCAACATCTTAAAGATAATGGTTATCAAAAAATTGCAGTTGTAGGTTTATCGCTTGGAGGAGTATTAGCTTTACGGCTAGCAGGGAATACACCACTACAAGGAGTAGTAACGATGTGTTCGCCGATGTACTTTGACAATGAGAAGCAATTAACAATAGGTTTCCGGAAATTTGCTAAAGAATATAAACAATTAGAAGGAAAAGAAAATGACAAAATCGAAGAAGAGGTAGAGCAATTATTAGAAGATTCAAAAGAACTTTTTCGAGAAATTGAAACGTCGATTACACGTGTTAAGGAAAATGTAGATATGATTTACACGCCGACTTTCGTAGTACAAGCAACAAACGATGAAATGATTAATCCGGAAAGTGCGAATTATATTTATGAAAATGTAGAATCTGATAATAAGCAGATTAAATGGTATGAAAATGCTGGACATGCGATTACATTTAGTAAGGATAAAGAGCAATTACATGAAGATGTGGCTGCATTTTTAGAATCACTGGACTGGTAATAGCCATACCATAAGAAAAACAACTGGAACTAGACATCTCTGTATATACTTACTTTTAAAGCAAAAAATAGAGAAAGAGGTGACGATATGGAATCATTACAACAACAAATACGAGACTTTTTTAATGAAAATGCTACAAAGCCTTTGTCCGTACAGGAAATAGAAGAGGTTCTAGAATTGGAAGGCGCGGATCAATTTACAGAATTAATGAAAGCTTTAAACGATCTGGAGGAATCAGGTGAATTAATTCGAACGCGAAAAAATCGTTATGGTTTACCAGAAAAAATGAATTTAATCCGTGGAACGATTCAAATGCATGCGAAAGGATTTGCCTTCTTAATCCCGGATGATGAAGGAATGGAAGATGTTTATATTAATCATGCCGATTTAGCGTCTGCTATGAATGGAGATAAGGTTTTTGTCCGTGTCGATCGACGTGATGATGATGGAAAAAGAGCAGAAGGCGTTGTCGTTAGGATTATTGAACGTTATACGAAAGAGATTATCGGTACGTATGAAGATAACGGTGCATTCGGTTTTGTTATCGCAGACGACAAACGAATACCAAATGATATTTTTGTACCAAAAGGAGAAGCAAAAGGCGCTGTAGACGGTCATAAAGTTATTGTTGAAATCACCAAATATCCAGAAGGTCGAATGAGTGCTGAAGGAAGTGTGGTGGAGATCCTAGGGCATAAAAATGATCCTGGAATGGATATTTTATCGATCATTTATAAAAATGGTATTGCGATCGATTTTCCACCAGAAGTACTAGAACAAGCGGAAAATATTTCCGAGGAAATAAGCGAAGAAGATGTACAAGGGCGTCGCGACTTAAGAGATGAAACAATTGTTACAATCGATGGAGCAGATGCGAAGGATTTAGATGATGCGGTAACAGTTAAAAGGTTAGACAATGGTAATTATAAATTAGGAGTTTACATTGCTGACGTGACTCACTATGTAAAAGAAGATTCTCCTATTGATAAGGAAGCTTTTGAGCGCGGCACAAGTGCTTATTTGGTTGACCGAGTTATTCCAATGATCCCACACCGTTTATCTAATGGTATATGTTCATTAAATCCACAGGTTGATCGTCTTGTATTAGGTTGTGATATGGAAATTAGCCCTAAAGGTGAAGTAGTCAATCACGAGATATTCCAGGCAGTCATTAAAACAACCGAAAGAATGACATATAAGGCGGTCAATCAAATATTAGTTGATAATGATCAGGAAACGATCGATCGTTATCAAGCATTAGTGCCTATGTTTAAAGATATGGAAGGTTTAGCCGAGATATTAAGAGGAAAACGATTTGGACGAGGTGCGATTGACTTTGATTTTAAAGAAGCACAAGTATTAGTAAATGACGAAGGAAAAGCACAAGACGTTGTGATTCGAGAGCGTTCAGTAGGAGAACGTTTAATTGAAGAGTTTATGTTATGTGCCAATGAAACAATTGCAGAGCATTTTCACTGGATGGATGTTCCTTTTATTCATCGTATTCACGAAGATCCAGACCCGTCTAAACTGCAAACATTCTTTGAATTTATCGCAAGATTCGGTTATGTCGTGAAAGGAACATCAAATGAAATCCACCCGCAAGCATTACAAAATGTTTTAGATGAAGTAGCGGGAACAGATGAAGACATGATTATTTCTAAACTAATGTTACGCTCGATGAAACAAGCGAAATATGATCCGCAGGGAATCGGACATTTTGGGTTAGCAACTGAGTTTTATACCCATTTTACTTCACCGATCCGAAGATATCCGGACTTAATTGTTCATCGCTTAATCAGGACCTATCTCATCGAAAACAAATTAGATGAAAAGACAAGGCAGCACTGGAAAGGTAAGATGCCAGTCATTGCCAAACAAGCTTCCTTAAAAGAAAGAGCTGCAGTGGATGCTGAACGTGAAGTAGATGACTTGAAAAAAGCAGAATACATGCAAGATAAAATAGGCGAAGAGTACGAAGGTGTGATTAGCTCTGTTACAAACTTTGGTCTGTTTGTAGAACTGCCAAATACGGTGGAAGGTCTTGTTCATGTAAGCTATTTGACTGATGATTATTATCATTTTGATGAGCGGGCTTATGCAATGATCGGGGAAAGAACCGGTAACGTATTTCAAGTAGGTGATGCCATCACGATAAAAGTTGCACAAGTCAATCTAGATGAACGCGCTGTTGACTTTGAGATTGTTGGAATGTCACCGAGAAAAAAGAAGCCTTCTAAAGAAGAAAAAGTCATCAATGCTAAGCGTGGTAATGGTGAATTAAAGAAGACAGCAAAAAAATCTCAACAATCAGCATCAGCAAATGGCAAGAAAAAGAAAAAAGCACGTAAAAAGAAGAAGAATAAATGATTAAGTTTACCGATGCAGCTAGGATCTTACTTATTCTAGCTGCTGAAGGTTGTGAAAGAATCAATCTTTCTTAGAAAATTTTAACTAACCATTCGCACGTTTCTCGATTTTTTGTTAAAATAGGCTTTACGTAGCAATAGGAGGAACGGATTATGGGAAAAAATGATGGAAGAGTAATCGCGCAAAATAAAAAAGCAAATCATGATTACTTTATAGAAGAAACATATGAAGCTGGCCTTGTCCTCCAAGGAACGGAGATAAAATCAATCCGGGCAGGACGAGTTAACTTAAAAGACAGTTTTGCAACGATTAAACAAGGGGAAGCATATATTAACAATATGCACATTTCACCGTATGAACAGGGAAATCGTTATAATCATGAGCCTACTCGTGCTCGGAAATTGTTATTACATCGGAAGCAAATCGATAAGTTAATTGGAGAAAGTCAACAAGCAGGGTATTCGATTATTCCATTGAAAGTCTATATTAAAAATGGTTTTGCCAAGGTCCTTATCGGTTTAGGGAAAGGGAAAAAGAAATATGATAAGCGAGAAGATTTAAAACAGAAACAGGCCAAGCGTGATATGGATCGGGCAATCAAAGATCGATTAAACTAAAATTTACCAAGAGAGTTATCTTGAATTCCATATAATTTATGGTATAATATTAATTATCGGCAGGACATCTATAATTGAATAAGAGCGAGTAAGATTGCTCTTGTCCGTGGGACCTTATATTCTTTATATGGGGACGTTACGGATTCGACAGGGGTAGATCGAGCTCAGGTTGCGCGTCGAGGTTACGTCTCGTAAAACGTTATCGCCAATAATAACTGGCAAAGAAAACAATTACTCTTTAGCAGCTGCGTAAGCACTGTTAAAGGATCCTTCCTACCATCGCCCATGTGGTAGATTGAAGGGTCTCACTTATTAGTGGGCTACGCTACCATCCTCCGTCTGTGGATCGGTAGAAGAGATTAATCAGACTAGCTACTCGGACGCCTGTTGGTAGGCAGAAGAGCTAGCGAATGCGTAATATACCAACTATGCGTGTAGACGCCTGAGTGGCGATATCCTTGGACGAGGGTTCGACTCCCTCCGTCTCCACCAATACATAATTGGTGGTTTTTTATTGTGGTTTATGTTACTTCAAGCATAGATTTTCATAAAATGAAAGCTTATGCTTGATAATTTATTGTAAACTACCATGATAAATTTCAAATAAGCAAAAACTATTGCTACAACGAAAATCCACAAACTTTTGGTGGTTCAATATTGTTTATTTAAATAAATTCGGGTTTTTTTAAAAGTATTCCATCTTTAAATGTATCGCACAAAATCAATCTTTTTCTTTGAAAGAGAGAAAGATAATTTAGAATCGACACAATTTAATTGGAATTAGTCGATTAAAGATGGAAAAAGAAAAACTTGATATATTAAAATTAAGATCGTTTGAATAGAAGACTGGGAGATTAAAGAGTTTCTTTTTTCTTTCAGTCTTTGTTTATTGGCCCCAGAATACTCGGGGTAAATAAAGCGTTTTCGATACTTTTATTACTAAGTATATTGTTGCACTATCAATAAATTTTTTTCAACATAAATCTCCAAATATGCTTACATCTATAGGGAATCGGATTTAAATCCCTAATTTGGTAACTTTTTAATAAATCATAATCGTAGTGTTAACTTTAGAATATTGTTGAACACTAAAGGAGAACAACAAGGAGTAAAGGCGTATTTAATACGACCACTGAAATATACCACCTCTGGCATAGTTTTTTACCACAAAATGACCCAAAGTGTACCAAAGAACTACAGACTGTTTACCACTGCGATTTTTCTGGTGATAAAAGATTTAAAATTATATTTTATAATCAGTCTTTACAAATGGCTCAGATTAACTCTTGTATTACGCAGTAGACTAAATACTGTGCAATAAATTTCTTCATTTCATTTTTTTGATAATTTTGTGAAGAAAAGAGATCCACCTCATTCTGAAACAATAGAGAGAGCCATCAAATAATAATAAATATTATTTGTTTTTTCAAAAAGACTTGACATTTTTAACCTTAATGTATAATCTTGTTTTAATAAAAATTGTAAGGATTAAATTTGATGACGAGAACGAGTAGGTATGTAATCTGTTCTACAGAGAGTTGACGTTTGGTGGAAGTCAATGTTCAGACCATATTGAATATCCTCTCCGAGAAGCAAAGCTGAAGATTTTTAAGCTTTGACGGGGTTCCGCCGTTAAAAGGAACGCGTATGATTGTACGTTGAATGAGTGCTATGAATGAAACCAATGAAGGATTTATTTATAGAATCAGGGTGGTATCGCGGGTTAAAACTCGTCCCTAACATTAGTTAGGGGCGAGTTTTTTTATTTATAAAAAATAATAAAGGTGTGATGAAATGCAAAAGGTTAATGTAAACGAAAAGTCGATAGAAAGGGAAAAGCGAATTCAAGGCTATTGGGATGCGAATAATATTTTTCGAAAATCAGTGACAAATCGTGAAGGTCAAGAATCATTTGTATTTTATGAAGGGCCACCAACTGCCAATGGTCTTCCACATGCTGGGCATGTTTTAGGTCGTGTGATAAAAGATTTTGTAGCAAGATATCAAACAATGCGTGGTTATCAGGTAATACGAAAAGCAGGGTGGGATACACATGGTCTTCCTGTAGAATTAGGCGTTGAAAAGAAAATCGGGGTTTCCGGTAAACAAGAAATTGAGGAATATGGTGTTGAAAAATTTATTGATGAATGTAAAAAAAGTGTTTTTGATTATGAGAAGCAGTGGCGTAAGTTTACCGAGGCAATCGGTTATTGGATCGACATGGATGACCCTTATGTGACGCTCAATAATGACTATATTGAAAGTGTTTGGTACATTCTTTCCAAAATTCATAAGAAAGGTTTACTTTATCGTGGGCACCGAGTCGTTCCTTATTGTCCTAGCTGTCAAACCTCCCTTAGTTCTCATGAGGTAGCTCAAGGCTATAAGGATGTAAAAGATTTATCTGTTACAGCAAAATTCAAGTTTGATGGGAAAGATCATGAATACTTTTTAGGGTGGACTACAACACCGTGGACTCTTCCATCAAATGTTGCTCTTGCTGTACAAGAGGATTTAAATTATGTAAAAGTCCGACAAGGTGGTGAGACGTATATCCTTGCTAAGAATCTTGTAGAAGATGTTTTAGGAGATAATTTTAATGTAATAAGTGAGCATAAAGGACATGAATTCGTTGGGCTTACTTACCAACCACCTTTTAACTATTTCGCTCTTGAACGTGGGCATGAAGTTATTTCTGCAAACTTTGTAACAGATGATAGCGGGACTGGTATTGTTCATCTAGCCCCAGCACACGGTGAAGACGATTACAATGCTATTAAAGAAAATGGTTTGGATTTTGTCAACGTTGTTGATGCAAAAGGATGCTACACTGATAAAATCAAACCACTTGCTGGAGAATTTACAAAGGATTGCGACGTTAAGATTATAAAGTTATTAGCAGACCAAGACCTTCTATTTTCAAAAGAGAAGTATGAACACAGCTATCCACATTGCTGGCGTTGTGATTCACCACTTATTTACTATGCGATGGAAGGGTGGTTTATAAAAACAACTAAAATTAAAGAGACTATTCTAAAAAACAATCAAACTGTACAATGGCATCCAGATCATATGAAAAATGGTCGTTTTGGCAAATTTCTTGAAAATATGGTCGATTGGAATCTAGGAAGGAATCGTTACTGGGGGACACCATTGAATGTTTGGGTTTGCGACGAATGTAAGCACCAGTATGTTCCTGATAGTATTCAAGACTTAAAAGAAAATGCTAAAAGTGGAATGAAGGAAAATCTTGAACTTCATAAGCCATATGTCGATAAAATAATAGTGAAATGTTCTTGTTGTTCTAATGATATGAAAAGGACTAAAGAAGTTATTGATGTTTGGTTTGATAGTGGGTCTATGCCATTTGCACAGTACCATTATCCATTTGAAAATAAAGAGTTGTTTAACAAGCAATTCCCTGCAGATGTGATTGCGGAAGGGGTAGATCAAACGAGGGGTTGGTTCTACAGCTTATTAACGGTTTCATCACTCTTCACAGGGAAAGCACCTTATAAACGTGTCTTATCACTAGGACACATACTAGATGAAAATGGGCGTAAAATGTCAAAAAGTAAAGGGAATGTCATTGAACCGATGGATTTAGTTGAAAACTATGGTGCTGACGCATTACGTTGGGCATTACTTGCAGATAGTGCACCTTGGAATAATAAACGCTTTTCTGAAAACATAGTCAGTCAAGCAAAGTCAAAGCTAGTTGATACTCTCAACAATGTTCATTCCTTTTACACTCTTTATGCAGATATAGATGGTTTTGATCCTAATAAACATAAACAAGGAGAACCATCTCTTCTAGATAAGTGGGTGTTATCTCGATTAAATACGGTAACACAAAACGTTATGGAACATTTAGATGATTACGATTTTACAGCAGGAGCAAGTGAATTATCCATATTAGTTGATCAAGTTAGTAATTGGTATATACGCAGATCGCGCGAACGTTTCTGGAGCGAAGGGTTAAATGATGATAAGTTAGCAGCTTACCACACAATATATAAAGTGTTAGTAAGAGTCAGCCGATTACTTGCTCCTTTTACGCCATATATTGCAGAAGATGTTCATATGAATTTAACCAGTAACAGTGTGCATCTTTCTGATTTCCCTAAAGCAAATAATGAAGAGGATAATCCAGTTTTAGAAATGGAAATGGATAAAGTGTTACAAGTTGTAGAGCTAGCTCGTTCCGCTCGTAATATGACAAATATTAAAACGAAGCAACCTCTATCTATGCTTACTGTAGTTGGTTCGAAAAATAATACGGAATTACTTCAGAAATATGCATATATAATTAAAGATGAAATAAATGTAAAGAACGTTCAGTTGCAAGACCATGCCGGAGATTCAGTACAATATGAACTGAAGTTGAATTTTCCAACTGCAGGTCCAAAGCTCGGCAAGCTGGTAGGATTTGTACAAAAGTCTCTACAATCTTTACCACCTGAAGATGTAAAAAAAGTTGTTGAACAAGGTTACTATGAAATTAATTCTCCAACTGGTGAAAAGATTCGAGTAGAAATAGATGATTTAATTGTAAATCAAAACACACATCAGGGCTTGGAAATGGCTTCAAACTCAACTTTTAGTGTATTTTTAAATACAATCATTACAGACGATTTGCGTAAAGAAGGGAAAGCACGAGAACTTATCCGTTCAGTACAACAATATAGAAAAGAATTGAACCTCCCGGTAGAACAACGAGTGAACCTTTTCTTTGATGTTGATGAATCAATGAAAGAAGTAATAGAACAGTTTAAAAATCTTCTGCAAAGCAACCTTCTTATAAAAAATTTGGAGTATAACAAAAAAGATGGTATGAAGTTCATAGTGATTGATGGAGCTAAAATTGGTATTAAAGTGGAATAGTAAGTAAAAAAGGGGTTATTTTTAACCTCTTTTCTAATTTTAAAAGAAGGATTGGTTAAATTGATCAATATACTGCGCAGTACAACCATACTGGTAAAAATATAAACATCTAGAAGACGATTACTTTTTTGGGGTCGTCTTTCTTAGTTGACTTTATACGGCGCAACAAAATATTTCCATAATTATGTTAAATAGGAATAATAATTCTTTATCTTCTGGTATGATTAAAGAAAGAAGATATATTATTGTGAACTTATTCACTCAAACTAACTAAGCAGGTTAATTTAAAAAGGTAAATGTAAAGATGAGGCGAATTATTAAGAAATGGATAATATATGAGGGGGAACACAATGAATATTCTATTTGTTTGTACTGATAATTATACTCGTAGTGTAATTGCAGAATTATGTATGAAGGAATATCTGAAAAGTACCAATAATAATTCAGTAAAAGTTGCATCAAGCGGTATAAGAGCTAATAGTGATATAAGCAAATATTCAAGTATTCATTTTGAAATAATGCAAGAATTAGACATTGATACATCTGACTTTAAAAGAACCCAATTTGAGGAGATTTTTTTCGAGAAATTCGATGTAATTATTGGGATGAGTGAATTACATAAAGACTATATTAAACAATATTATAATCGTGAAATATATTTATTTAACGAAGTATTTAACGGTCAACAAACACCTGTAATTAGTTCTCCTAATAGTGATGATTTCTTAGAACAAATGAATCAATTGGTGAGATATATAAATAATTCTGTACCATACATATTAAAAAATTTAGAGAAAGTCAAATAGACTTTTTCAATAAAACAGCGATAAAAGTACATTTCATATTAAATTAACTGGTGCAAATACTGAACAAGGGGCATCGCCTTTCATTGCTGGAATAAGGGCAGGATAATTCAATAAAGAACTTTTTTATTGCTTAGGGAAGTGAGTTTATTGGAAATTTTAATTAGTTTTATTATAGGGATTTTGTTCTTAACGGTGGTATTATTGATTTTTTTTGCCTTCTAAATAGCATCGGATGATTAGATTTATTATTAGATTCATCATTATATTTATCGGTGTAGGATTTACTTTGTACGCTTTTTTAAGAATGTTCGGTTTAGTTTCCTCTTAAAATAATTGAACAAGTCTTGAGCTGATCACGGTTCTTTTTTATCGGTCAGTTGATTTTTATAGGTTTTGAAAGTGGGGTAATAAGTTTGAGTAAAAACTTAGAAACATTAAATGACTGTATTTTTGGAGAGGTAAATAAAATTCTTTACACATTAGGATTGTACGATACTTTACAAAAGTTTGGTAATCCACAAGTGAGCGGAAGTTACTCTCTAAAAATGATGACCTGGAGAGATCTAGATATTTACCTTGAATCAGATACAATAAGTAATAAGGAATTTTTTGATCTAGGTAAAGAAATTTCTCTATTACTAAGCCCTTCAAAGATGAGTTATAGAAATGAGTTAATTGGAAAAACCCCGCATTTACCTAACGGATTATATTGGGGAGTGCATACAAATCTATTTGGTCAGAGATGGAAAATTGATATCTCGGCAATTGGTCCAGGAGAAGTAAAGGAAAAACAAAATGAAGTAGAAAAATTGAAAGACCGAATCGATAATGCTAAAAGAAAATCAATATTATCATTAAAGAATCAATTACATAGTAACCCTAAATACCGTAAGAAGTTTTTCAGTGTAGATATTTATGATGCTGTTATAAATAATAACATAAAATCATTAGAACAATTTGACGAATGGATATATATAAAGAAAGGAATTGAATTATAAGGTACAGACTTTTTTGTTCAACTATTGGGTAGCTCATCTGGAACAAGGAATGCAGCTTTATTGATTAAAGTGGCAGTTTACTTTTATATCTTTATGAAAAATTGGGGGGGATTTTTTGTCTGGAAAAAAATATCATAGAGCTTTTGGTGTATATGGAATATGTGTGGAAGACGGTAAATTATTAGTGATAAACAAAAATGGTGGGCCATATGTAAACCGATATGACCTCCCTGGTGGTAGCTTAGAGGGGGATGAATCTTTATCTGATGCTTTGAAAAGAGAATTTCTTGAAGAAACGGGCCTCGAAATTGAAATTGAAGAAAATATAGGTGTAATCGACTTCAAACTTCCTTGGTTGTGGAGAGGCTATACGGATGTGCATCATATTGCAGTTTTCTATTCTGTAAAAAAAATAAGTGGAGAGTTAAGCGTTCCAGAACAATTTGATGGACAAGATTCACTAGGTGCATTATGGGTGTCGGAAAACGATGTATCGTTGGAAAAAGCTTCACCACTAGTACTAAAAGCTGTTGAATGGTTAAGGACTAATGAATTAGGTATTGAAGCTAATATTTATGAAGAGTGGAATGTTTTAAAATAGTTGAATATCGTTATTGTGTTAACGGCGGCTTATTTTGAATAAGACCAACTAACAAAACCCAATTGCTTTGCTGCGCAGTATAAATATACTGGAAATAATATAAACATCTACCTTTTTGGGTGGTCGTCTTTCTTAGTTGACTGATACTGGGCAGTAATAATTTATTGAAAAAAAGACCAAATCCCCACTGTCTTCTGGTATGATTTTAATATAAATATTAGTCGTATTGTGAAATGTTGATCTTAAAGTAACGAGCAGTTTACTTGTATAATGATTGTCATTAAATCCGAGGTGTTCCCAATACATAGTTTTTTATCTGACGATTGATAGAGAGATATGTCAGAGGAGGTATGTTAAATGATAGGATTGTATATTTTATGCTTAATTTTAATGTGCTTTATGGTGGTTTTTTTGTTTATTCGTCTGCATTTTAATAAAGCGGGTTATAATCATGGGCTAAAAAGAGATGTTATGATTGTACTTGGTTATCCCGCAAAAAAGGATGGAAGCATGTCTCCGATTTTACGAGAACGGATCAATAAAGCAGCAGATCTCTATCATGCTGGAATTGCTGAAATAGTTATTTGTTCAGGTGCAGCTGTCGCAAATAATCATGTTGAGGCAGATGTCATGGCACGAGCCTTAGTGAAGTTAGGAGTGGATTGTAGCCAAATCATACGAGAAACGAAAGCAAAGAACACTTATGAAAATTTGATAAAATCCCGAAAAATCATGCACGAGAGAGGATTGAAAAAAGTGGTTATAGTCACCTCACCTTGGCACTTGCGAAAAGCCAGTTCATATGCGTTTCGGTTAGAAATTGAGCATACCTTGGAAAATTCTAAAGTGCCAAAAGAATTCTTCATAGGAGTAGGATTCATTTACGTTTACGTATACATACAGATGTTCATAATTTATTTACGTTTTTATAAAGGAAGACAATGAACACAACTACGTTAAAAAGGATGAAAATGACACTGCTTTATTTAAGAAAGATATAGCAATATGGGTGTTTCTTCAACGGGGGAGTATGTCCAGTAAAGAAGGAAAAACTACAGATCCACTTATTGCTCAGTACAAAGTTACTGCACTTTTAAACAACATCTTTATGTGCTAACTTTTTAAGATATGCACTAAAATAATGGGCATAAGAGTTTCACAAGAGGATCGTCATTTACAGGCGAGCTTTTTCTAATGGCTTATATTTATTATAAAGCCTATTGGACTAATATGATAAAATAGTGCGAGAGTTAAAATTAGGTGGGAAGTATTAACAGAATATTTTAGAAGTAGGAGTTGTTGTAATGGGGGTATGGATCAGACGCCTTATCATAATAGCTTGTGTGATTGCACTTATACCTAATATTTTTTCGTTTTTTTCAGGGCTAACTAATGAATTACCGAGCATATTCAAGGTAAAGTTAATAACGGGGATGCAGTACTTATTGATTTAGACAAAAAGGTAAATCTGGAAAATGACGAGATATTGTTTAAATATCTTGTATTAACAGCAGAGGAGACCTCATTAATTTTTGAAGTACTCTCCAAAGAGAATGGATGGTCATTTCCAAGCTCTTCATTTAAATTAAATGATAAACAAGGAAATACTTATCGTGGAAAAGGTGGCTCTTCATCAGTTCGTACTTGGGGCCAGTACACGGTTCAGAATTATGAACCTTTGAAAGAAAATGTAGATACAATAGTAGTAGATTTCGAGTGGTATGATCGGATGTTTCAAACGGAGTTTTCATTAGATCAGGGGGAACTAGATGTTACAGAAGGATATGATTGGGATGAACAAGTCCCTGCAGAAGATATTGTTACGTTAGATTATCAGTTAAAGGAACATCGTATGTTTTTATTTCGCTGGAATGAAGTGGAAAATGACTATATCAGTCTAGCGTTACGAGGGTTGAATAACGATGGTGAAGTTATTTATGAAGAAAAACTAAATGATTCCATAACAAGTATGGAGTAAAACCTGAATAGGATTGAAGTAAGTTTTAATAATTGAAAATAAAAAATCTATATATACTTATAACTTGGATGCTTTTTAGATAAGTTCAATAAACTTGAACTAAATGATATTATGATTGGGGACAACAAGCACGATATTGTTAAAGGAAGATTATTTATTTACGTATAAATCGCTGCAAAAACTGAAATAGCCATTTATAATAAAAATTTGATCCCTAATTCATTTTAAGCCATTGAATTAGGGGCGTTTGCTTCAAAGTTTGTTATTTTTTGTTTGTGTTTACTTGACTTACTTCGATTTTTTTAATCTGATGGCCATCTACCTCTTGGATGGTAAATTTATAATTATCGTACTCGATAGTGGTCCCTTTTTGAGGATCTATTTTATTTGTGAGAAACCAACCACCAATTGTATCAATCTCACTGTCATCGATATTTGTTCCAACTAACTCATTTAGTTCAGAAATAAGAAGTTTCCCATTGATGAGATATGTATACTCATCTATTTTTTTGTACATTGGTTGTTCATTTACATCTAATTCATCCTGAATTTCTCCGAAGATTTCCTCCATAATGTCTTCCACAGTAATTAGTCCAGCTGTACCACCATACTCATCCACAACTATAGCCATATAACTATGTTGCTTTTGCATTTTTATTAATACTTCATTTACTGGTGTATGTTCTGCAACAAAAACAATCGGTTTAACATAATTAGTTGGATCCAATTGTTCACCTTGTAAAATGTCATTAAGGAATTCTTTCGTGTTTACGACACCAACAATATGATCTTTATCACCATTTGCCACAGGATACCTAGTGTACTTTTCTGCTTTAATAATATTTAAGTTATCCTGGTGTGTATGATCTTTATAAATACATACAACCTCTGTTCTTGGGATCATAATTTCTTTTGCAATTCGTTCATCAAATTCGAAGACCTTATTTAAATAGCTCATTTCAGAAGCGTTAATTTCGCCTTTTTTGTAGCTAGTTGAAAGGATAGAGCGAACTTCTTCCTCTGAGTAAACCTCTCCACTTTCTGATGCAGGAGGTAAACCAAACATCCCAACTAATATACGAGCAGTACCATTCAAAGCCCAAATAAACGGATACGCCACCTTATAGAAGACAACTAATAAAGGGGAAAGTAACAACGTAACTGCCTCCGTTTTCTGAATGGAAAATGATTTTGGGGCGAGTTCGCCAATGACAACATGTAAGAATGTAATAAAACCAAATGCAATGATGAACGAAATAGTCGAAACAAGCCCTTCGGAAAAGCCGAATGAAGCAATAACTGGATGCAGAAGGTGAGCAACTGCTGGCTCACCTAACCAACCAATGCCGAGTGCTGTCACTGTTATACCTAACTGACAAGCGGCTAAATAACCGTCTAAATTACTCGTAACTTTATCAGCAGATTTTGCGCCTGGTTTCCCTTGTTCTACTAATGTTCTAACTCTGGATTTTCTCATTTTAACAACTGCAAATTCCGATGCAACGAAGAAAGCTGTTAATAAAATTAATATAGCAACAATGATTAAATTAATTATATCCAAAATACTCCCTACACGATAATGGTGTAAGGTTTTCACCTCCTGTATAAAAAAATTGACTAATTATTATTATTTTTAATCATTCATAACAATTTGTTTCAGACATTTGATCAAGGAGGACTATTAATAAATTTGGTAGAGAAAATGAATCAACACCCTGATAAGTTTCACTAACGAGCAGAAGGGGTTAAAACTCCCACTGATAATAGTCTTACTTTATATTTTCCGGTGCATCATGATAATATGCTAAATTTTAGGGATTTTCTTCTCCTATACTACGTTTAAGTATGTGTTTATCACGTTCAATTTCAACTCACCATTACACCTTTCTGTAACGATGAATGGGCTAGATAAAAAAGAGGAAATAATTTATTCATTGGTTATCACTATTCGTTAGTTTATCGGAGACACCCCTTGTGTATAGTCATATGATTCAAGACAAATCGAATCTTTTTGTCATGACCACTTACACCAGATGCTAGCTTTACAATCAATATTAAAACAGGTATAATGTAATTAATTTCTACTGAAAGGGGTTTCACTTCCAAAAATGGTTGATGATGAGAGGGATGTCTCCAAGTTGTATCGGAAGATCATTACTTCTAATGAAATGAAGGCGTTTCTTTTGATTGAAAAATGTGATGAAGAATTAAAACAGAGGCTCATGAGTAAGATGGAAAACAACGGATCCAAAAACACGAAGGCTATGCTACAAAAATTACAAAGATATTTAGCATAAAAGACTGGTCTTCCCAGTCTTTTTTTAGTATAAAATAAAAGGTTCAAATTGGAGTACCCTTGTCATATAAATAAACATGTCTTAAATCCAAGTGAGATTTGGTGAAAACTGGTATGTTTATAATCAAAAAAATTTATACGATAATACTTGGTAGTATCTTATTAGCCATTGGTGTGAACTTCTTCTTAATACCCTTTAAACTGTTGGATGGGGGAATGGTAGGAGTAGGCTTAGTTATAAAATACTTAGTTGGTATACAAGCTGGCTTAGTCATTATCATCGTAAGTATACCAATTTTTATATTAGCTTGGGTTCATCAAAGAGAATACTTTTATAACAGTTTGCATGGACTACTAATTTCATCTTTTGCTATCGATTGCTTCGCTCCATTACAACATTCTTTTATAACCAACTTTCAATTGCCTCCTGTAATTAGTTCCGTCATTGGAGGGATATTAATTGGAGTAGGGACGGGGATCATGCTTCGTTATAGGACGAGTACTGGTGGAACTGATTTATTGGCCCAACTCCTTTCTAGAATGACTAGAATGAATGTTGGGGTTATTATTTTTATAATTGATTCATTAATTATAATAGTTGGTGGCATCATTATTTCAACAGAAACCTTGCTATTATCATCTATAACGATTATTTGTGTCGGTATAGTTACAAGTCTTTGCACTTTGAATGTAAAAAGCTTTAGCTAAAGTTTGAGGTGATGCTTGGTCAGATAGTATTTACTATTTTATTTTGGGGATTTCTTCTAATGTACATTGTAGAAATAGTGTGAAAACTCGAGGGAATTTTTAGAGGCTCAGTGTGATAATGAAATATAGCATGATTTTTTTGTTTGACTGTTAAGCTTTATGTGTTATCTCACTAAATATTTAGGTTTTATAAAAAACCAGTCAGATTATATCTAACTGGCCAAATAGTGTAAATGAAGATTTAACGGAATAACACACGCTTTAGTAAATAAATCATCTATCAAGTTTATTGCTAACTATTTTTCTTTTACTGGCATCCAAATTTCGCTATATACATTTTCCGAACTACCATTGTGTTTTGTAAAAGAAATACCAGGTAGATCAGCTACTTCATAATCTGAAGAAGGCAACCATTCAGAATAAATTTTAGCAGTAGTTTCTTGAAGTGTAACAGGAAATGGTCCTTGATTAGGGAAGATTGCCCATAAACTTTCATCGATAGAAAGTTGTTCTAAATCATTGAATGTATTTTCTTTTGTAGTTGCAAAACCAATCATATGAGTTAAATAGCCTTTTTCTTCTAAGAAACCATCATCAAAATCATAAGATACGTTCAAGACTTGATGTGGATATAAATCAGCTAATTGATGCATTTCATTTCTTTGTTGTTCGGTAATGGACTGGGCTAGTTCAAAGATAGCATTATTTTCACCTTCGAATTGAATTGGTACTCTTTTCGATACACCTACTATATTAAACTTCTCCTTCTTTTCGATTTTGAATTCCATTGATATTCCTCCTTTTATATCTATAAAAAATGTAAATTTGGGAAATGATTTTTGAATTTTGTTTTTCGTTATTTCTGATGGTAAAAAACCACTCCATTCACGAAAGGCTCTTGAAAATCCTTCTATCGATTGAAAACCATATTTATAGGCAACATCTGTCACTTTTGCTCCGTTGATTAATTCAACATTTGCAACTGATAATCTCCTATTTTTGATATACTCATTCAATGACATTCCAGCCATATACGAAAACATTCTTTTAAAATGGTAATCAGATAAGCCTGCAATCTTTGAAATATCTTTTCCGGAGATTTCTTCCGTCAAATGTGTTTCAATGTAGTCCATTAAATGATTGAATTCTTGTAACATTTCTTTCCCTCCTTTACAAATACATATTATCGATAAAATTAGTCATTTACTCGATATTTTACATACGGAATTTATCGGAATGTATTTTTCATATTATTATAGGTCCTCTACCAATCATTGCATAATATAAGGGAGGCAAGGACAGAGAACTTGATTTACGACAAAACACGAACATCATAGATTGATGCTCGTGTTTTAGTTTCCTGGAGAAGTTTTATTCTTGCTTGAATAAAGGCATATATCCGAGCTACCCACAGCAAGTTATTATCTACCTTTTTGATTTTTTTGCTTTTTAGGGTTGTCTGCTGTAAAGGCCGTTTCGGATTCATGATCTTTTCTCATTTGCTCAATACTTGAATTTTGAATTCCTTTCTTCGCCATGTTTTTCACCACCTTTTTTATCAATCATCCTTAAATTTCCCTAAGTACTGTGCAAGCATGCATAGCTGATGGACACCTTTCTTAACTAATCTATTGCTAAGAAATACCATCATCTCTTAAGTCAATATATAATGTCCCATCCTTCTGTATCTCAGCGAAAAATATATCAGAAATATCATTTACACTAGCTTGTTTCAGTTGTTTTTCTAGCCAATTTTCATCTAGATTTAATTTGGATAAATTTTTCTTATTTATTTTTCCGTCAGTAATAATCTCTGTAGCTATTGGGAATGGTTCCGTTTTTACCACCTGTATATTCCTATCACCTTTAGTTAGCGTTTGTTTCTCTTCTTTTTTCATAACTGAAAGTGTTCCGTCCGTTTCAAATATTGCATATTGAACATCAGTAATTGAAAAAATATTTTTCTTGCGCAACAGTCCGTTTAATGCATCGATATCTAATCTGGCCTTTCGCATCTCATCCTCCATAATTTTCCCTTGTTTTATAAGGATTACCGGTTGTCCTTGAATAACTGTTCTAGCTGTCTTAGATTTAATGTCTATTAAACCCATAATGATCGTAAGAATCGCCCATGCAGATAACGCATATATCCCCGCCCATATGTCTAAATTTTGATTCACAACAAGGGAAGCTGCAATCGAACCAATTGCGATTCCAGACACAAAATTAAAAAAAGTTAACTGACGTAGTTCTTTTCTACCCATTATTCTCGTAAGAAATAACAGGAACAGAAATGTAGCTATAATTCTAAGTGTTAGTTCAGTAAAATCCATAAGAAGACTCCTTTGCTAAATGGGTATATTTTTTTTTCTAATATTTCTACTGTATTAAGTTACCCATATTCATTTATTTAACAACTAAGTAATGGAAATGGTATATAATAAAATTGGAGATAACAATTTAAATGAAAATGGAAATACCAAAAGGGAGGAAAAGAATATAGCTTATCAAGCTGCTAGATTAGTGTTGGGTATTATCTTTCTGATCGCGGGTTTAAACGGGTTTCTTGTTGTATTTGATATCGAGCCATTAATTCCAACAAGCCCTGAAGCAATGGCATTATTTCAATTTAACTATTTATTAGTTGTGGAAAAGTCATTAGAAGTAATTTGCGGATTATTACTATTGATTAATCGGTTTGTTCCATTAACTTTAGCAGTATTAACACCGATTACAGCCAATATTTTCTTACTGCACATCTTTGTAGATCCTTCATTACTTATCTTGGCTGTAATAATGGTTATCCTGCAAGGATATTTATTGTATCATTTCAGAGATAAATTCAAAGGATTATTGGAGATCAGGTAATCTCTTACCTTAAATAAAAACATGTTTATGACGGCCATCCAGCTGAAACAGTCAGCCGTGTATGCCCGTCATCTTTTATTTACTTAGTTTTGTTGAAGATAGTATTTTTGTTATCTCGCGATTTAGCTGTTCTACGTCTATAGACGCTATTTTTTCATCTGTTACACCATATTTCTTTTTCAGTTGTACTACACGGTTAACACTGTCGTTCAAGCGTTGCATTGAGATTTCACCATTCGCTACTGCATCTTCGATAGCAGCAAATACAGCATCGATATGCTCATATTCATGGCAGATCAATAACAAATCTGTCCCTGCCTGGATTGCTTGCACAGCTGCATCGCCAATCTCATAATTCTCTAAAATTGCACCCATTGTTAAATCGTCGCTAATTACAAGACCATCAAAGCCTAATTTCTTCCTTAACAACCCTTGAATAATTTCTGCTGATAATGTTGCAGGATTGTCTGAATCAATCGATGGAACCATTAAATGACCAATCATAATTGCTTCAGCATTATGGTTAATCGCTTGTTGAAAAGGCATGAGTTCTACTTGATTTAATCTTTCAACCGAATGATCAAGAAGCGGAAGGTTAATATGTGAATCAACATCTGTATCTCCGTGCCCCGGAAAATGTTTTCCGACGGGAATAACATTTTCGTCAGACAAGCCTTTCATTTGTGCAATTGCCATCTTGCTCACCAGTTCAGGTTTGTCTCCAAATGACCTGTCTCCGATGACAGGGTTATTCGGGTTACTATTCACATCAAGTACCGGAGCAAAATTAATATTAAAACCAAACTCCTTCGCTTTTTTGGCTAACAGTTTCCCGATTTGATAAGACAGATCATGATCACCCTTTTTGCCAATTGCTTGGCTTGTTGGTGTTACCATTATCTCTTTAGGAAGTCTTGTAATTCGTCCGCCTTCTTCGTCAATACCTAAAAATAGAGGTATTTGATTGTCGTTTGACTGTTTTAAGTCATTAATTAACTCTACAGTTTGTTGCGTATTTTGGATATTTTTCTGTAATAAAATGAATCCTCCAACCTTTTTATCGGATAGATAATGCGTAACTTGTTGGTCAATGGAGGTACTTTCCAATCCGATCATCATTAGTTGACCGATCTTTTCCGTTACTGTCATAGCATCAATATTGTAGGTAGAGTCCCAACGCTCACTATTCAATTCACCGGTTGATAAGGTTGTCAGGTGGTGAGAAGACAACCCGTGCTCTTTTATGGGTTTATCGCTGCAGCTACTTATAAACATGAGTATAAGTATCCATAAACTTAATTTCTTCATAGTTTCAAAACTCCTATTAACCTTAGCATAATATTTATATAAAGCTATGCTTATAGATTAGGCGAATTTTAAGCTTTTATGTTACTTAATTTGAAGCGAATCAAATTGACGTAATGCTTTTATTCAACATATAATAACTGTAAGCGTTAACAGAGAGAGTGGGTGTTATCGGTATGATTAATAAGATTCGCTTGAAATTTTTGAACTTACGTCTGAAATATAAAATGATTATCCTCACATCTTTAGTACTGCTTGCATTTAGTATAGGTGGTTTGTCGATATTGCAATACGCTTTTAACCTCTATAATAAGGAAATATACCGCCAATCTGCTCAAGCTTTGCAAGTTTCAACGAATTCCGTTGAAGCGGAATTAAAGAAGATGGAACGTCTTTCCTATCAAATCACTACTGATACATATGTACAATCCTATTTATTAGAATTAATGAACACCGATTCAAACTACGATAAGTACATGATTGGAAATGAACTCCGGAAAAGGTTATTACATATTGGTGCATTAAACAAATATGTACAATCGATTCAAGTGTATGATATATATGACAAAGAATATGCCAGTGGTAATTTAATTATCAATTTATCTAAAGAAAGATTAGCAACCATGAAGGAGACTGCACGAGAAGAAGAGGGTGGGGTCAATTGGTTATCTCCATCTGAAAATGATGAGACAGTGATGGCAGTACGGGATATACGAGAGTATATGGATTTTTCTTTTGAAAGATTAGGAACGGTAGGAATACGAGTTGATATTCATGAAATGATGCATGAGCTTACGAATAATTTAGAAGAACAAGAAACTAATTTTCTTATTTTTGACCAGAATGAGCGGCAAGTCTTCTCCGATGAAAATAATTTAGACGGTATTAAACCTTCAGACTTTCTGGTTAATCAGCAAGGCTATCAAATTATAAAACATAACGGTGAACGATATTTTTTAACGTATACAGAAGCCAATCACTTGGATTGGACGTATATGATTCTAACCCCTTATAGTAATTTGTTTACAGTGATTAGCCAGGCTCGAACGGCTGTATTTTTAACCTATTTTGCACTATTTTTACTGATGATTTTCCTAGGAAGTAAATTTACCGGCACGATTGTAAACCCGATTGAAAGTTTAAATAAAAAAATGAAAAAAGTTCAGACAGGTGATTTGGATTATTATGATGTTGGCATGGAAATAGAGCTGACCAAAGATGAAGCAGGGCAAATGCATGAGAATTTCAAGAAAATGATGAATCAAATTAATTATTTAATTGGAGAAAATTATAAAAAACAATTATTAATTAAAGAATCCGAATTTAAAACATTGCAGGCACAAGTAAATCCGCATTTTCTTTATAATACACTTGAATCGATCAATTGGTCCGCCAAAATAGTAGGTGAAAAGAAAATTTCCCAGATGGCTGAATCTCTTGGTTACGTCTTACGAGCATCGATTAACATGAAAGATGCATTGATTCCACTGGAAGAGGAACTGACAGTAGTAGACCATTATATCACGATTCAAAGTTATCGTTTCGATGAAAGATTACAGTTTACAAAAGAGATACCTAAGCAATTCTTAGATGTACAAGTACCAAAATTCATTATTCAACCATTAGTGGAAAATGCCATTCGCTATGGTCTACAAGAAATGGTTGGTGTTTGTAAAATTCATCTCTCGATTCACGAGGGAGAAGACACGATCGTTATTCAAGTGGAGGATAATGGTCCAGGTATTAACAAGTCTTATCTGGATCAGATTGAATCAGGTGACTATCAGCCAAAAGGGACAGGGATCGGTCTGCGCAATATAAATGAACGTGTCAAAATACTTTTTGGAGAGGAATATGGACTAAACATTGACAGCGAAATAGGGAATGGTACGACAGTTTCCATTATTTTGCCGAAGGAGGATAAGGAAGCCTATGTACAAAGTGTTGTTAGTAGATGATGAACGGATGATCTTGGATGGTATTTCTGTAATTGTGGATTGGAATCAACATGATACAACATTAATAGGGAAAGCAATGAATGGCCTGGAAGCATATGATTTTATTACGAAACAACAGCCTGACATTGTGATTACCGATATAACCATGCCCGGTTTAGATGGGATCGAACTAGTGAAAAAGGCAAAACAAGACTATCCATCTATTAAATGGATTTTTTTATCTGGATTTAGTGAATTTGAATACGCAAGACAAGCTATGCGGTTTGGTGTCAAACATTATTTGCTAAAGCCGTGTAATGAAGTGAATATTTCTGAAGCTCTAGACGATGTTGTTCAAGAAATTCGAGAAGAAGAAGAAGCTATTAAATACATGAAGGCAATGGAAGAAGAAGTGACAAAAAATACGGTCAATGAATGTGAGGAAGTGTTAAAGCAGTTTTTTATTTACGAACAAATAACGGAAAAAAGCCAGTCAAAAATGAAGCAGATGGTGGAAGGACTCTACTCATCAGAATCATTCTTTTTTTGGATGCTTTTCATCGAAAGGAAAATTGCATATGATCAAATCACCCAACTAATCGAAACGATTAATCGAGCATTTCTCAATGAACAAGTCGTCACCACATTAATCGAAAATAAAGTAGTCGTAATGATGCGTCAATCTCCTGAATATCAAAAAAAGATCAAAGACATTCTCCAAGCAAAAATAGATCGATCAACATTGAGTATGTCTTCCGTTTTATCGAAAGACTTTACAAAAGACCAAATAGAAAAAATCCCAACAATAGAAGAAATGGTACAGCAAGTTTTTTACCAACCCAAGAATAGTTTTATACCGTATCAAAACTGGATTTATTTTCATGAAAAATTACAACCAGATATTGAAATAGACTTAGATACGATTATGTATTATTTGAAAAACCAACAAAAGAAGGATGCGGTGTCCTACCTTATAGATTTCGTAGATAAGCTGAAAAAACATAAAGTTGCTCCGAAGATTACAAGGGGCTATTTTATTCAAATTTATTTATTGTTAATGAGTAAATTAGCACATCATTCAACAGAGGATCGGGTGCAAGCAATTGGACAAATGGAGGATTATCAGCATATTTCTGATTTTGTTTCGTTTTTTGAAGAACTTTTTGAAAGAATGATTATCCAAGATCAAACACCACAAAAATATTCAAAAGTGGTCCAACAAATGTTAACTTGTATTGAAGATGAAATCGAGAATCCTGCTTTGTCACTTCAGTGGCTGGCTAACCACTATCTATATATGAATGCTGACTATTTAGGGAAAATCTTCAAAAAAGAAATTGGACAACGTTTCTCGTCTTATGTAACCAATGCCCGCATTAATAAAGCAGTGGAAATTATCGAAGCCGAACAGGATATTAAAGTATTTGAGTTAGCGGAGAGACTAGGATTTGGTAATAACCCACAATATTTCAGTCAAATATTTAAAAGAATGAAAGGATTCACACCATCCGAAATTATTAAGTCAAATGAAGGGTAAAGTTAGCTTTTTCAAAAAACTCTTCTTTTTAAACATTTACCACTGATTTTTCTATCATACCTACGTGTCAATATCTGCTATCATATAACTTGTAATCGCTTACAGCGGATTAAAAAGGGGAGGGAAAGAAATGAAAAAATCTTTGTTAGTACTATTAGGAATGATGATGGTTCTTTGGTTAGCTGCATGTAGTGGCGATGATAGCTCAGAAGATACAGGCGGCGATACCGATGATACTTCAGAAGAAACAGAAAATGACTCCGATTCTGAAACAAGCGGGGATCAAGTAACGTTACGAATTGCTTGGTGGGGGTCACAGCCACGTCATGATTACACTATGGAAGTTATTGAATTGTATGAAGAGCAAAACCCGAATGTAACGATTGAGCCAGAATATGCTAGTTGGGATGACTACTGGCAAAAACTATCACCTCAAGCAGCAGCAAATGAGTTACCAGACATTATTCAAATGGATTTATCTTATATCTCTCAATATGCAGAAAATGGACAATTAGCAGATTTAGAACAGTTTCTTGGCAGTGAGATCGACGATTCAAATATTGCAGAAAACACGATCGAAGGTGGCCGAATTAACGACGGGCTTTACGGTTTTAATCTAGGTTCCAATGCACTAAGTTTTCATTATAACCCTGAGATTTTAGCGGAGATCGGAATTGATGAGATCCCTGAAACCTACTCATGGGACGAATATCAAGAAATGGCTCAACAGGCAGTAGATGCCGGATATTACTTTGATAACGGTATGCAAGCAGATGTGTTTTTTAACTATTACTTACGCCAAAATGGTGCCCGTCTTTACGCAGAAGATGGAAGTGGCCTTGGATATGACGACGATCAATTATTTGTAGACTTTTTTACGATAATTCAAGAACAGGTGGAAGCAGAAGCAACTCCAACTCCTGATTTTCTGGCACAATTAGCCGGCCCTGAAGATGACCCAGTTGTATTAGGTGACGGAGTAGGGATTTACCAGTGGTCCAATCAATTTGTTGGGTTGGAGGATATGTCAGAGCATGCTTTCGCATTTGCCACTCCTCCAGGAGAGAATCTAGAAGATGGATTATTCTTAAAGCCTAGTATGTATTTCTCGATCTCCGAAAATTCAGAGCAAAAAGAAGCAGCAGCTGCTTTTATTGATTTTTGGGTGAACGATGTTGAAGCGAACAAACTTATTCTTGGTGACCGTGGGGTTCCAGTTTCTTCTGTAGTTCAGGAAGAAATTGCAGATGATGTTTCTGAAGCTCAGCAAGCGGTATTTGATTATGTTGCATGGGCAGAAGATAATAGTACACCAATGGGTGCTCCAGATCCGGCAGGTGCAGGTGAAATTATTGAGCAATTAACTAATATAAGTGAACAAATCTCTTATGGTGAGATTACACCAGAAGAAGCAGCTGAATACTTTAGAACACAAGCTGAAAGCATTTTAGGTAACTAAAAGGATTATGAAGGACAGTAGCTGATCCTTATGAGATCAGCTATTGTTTTTCCATTATTCAGAATCATAGAAGGGAGCTTTACAAAATGCAAACTCATATGAAGCAAAATTTATGGGGATATCTATTTATTGGTCCGTTTATTATAGGATTTTTGGCATTTACCATTATTCCTATCATTGCTTCTTTCTACTTTTCCTTTACATCGTACGATTTATTTAATGCACCTAGATGGATTGGCTTAGAGAATTTTAAAAAAATGTTTACATCAGATCCGAGATATTTGCACTCTTTAAAAATAACCTTTATCTATGTATTTGCTGGCGTTCCATTACGACTATTATTTGCATTAGTAGTAGCTATGTTACTCAATACAGCATCTCGAGCGGTTGGTTTATACCGAACCTTATATTATTTACCATCTTTAATAGGTGGAAGTGTTGCAGTAGCAATTATGTGGCGACAAATCTTTGGTGATGATGGGATCGTCAACTTAGCACTTATGACCATGGGAATAGATCCTGTTAGATGGTTTGGAAATCCAACGGCTGCATTATGGATGTTAATATTTCTATCTGTTTGGCAGTTTGGTTCTTCGATGCTGATTTTTTTAGCTGGTCTAAAGTCGATACCACAAAGTTATTATGAAGCTGCAAGTGTTGATGGTGCAAGCTTCTTTCAAAAATTCTTTAACATCACAATACCAATGTTAAGCCCTGTTATCCTATTTAATGCAGTTATGCAAACAATTGCTGCATTTATGACATTTGTTCCAGCTTATATTATTTCAAAGGGTACAGGCGGACCATTAGATGGGACCTTATTATATTCACTCTATTTATTCAAGCAAGGTTTTGAATTCTTCCATATGGGTTATGCATCAGCCATGGCATGGGTTATGTTAGTGATTATAGGGATACTAACTTCGCTAATCTTCTTTTCATCTAAATATTGGGTGCACTATGAATCAGAGGGAGGCAGATAACGATGCAAGCGAAATATATAAAAAAAATCATCTATCATTTAATCGTTGGTTGTTTTGCTATCCTTTTACTGTATCCAGTAATTTGGCTAATAATGAGCTCATTTAAACAAAGTGAAAAAATATTTGCAACAGCAGAATCTTTAATCCCACAGCCATTTATATTAAGCAACTATGCACAAGGGTGGGCTGGCTTCGG
Source organism: Gracilibacillus saliphilus (assembly GCF_010994085.1). NCBI lineage: Bacteria > Bacillati > Bacillota > Bacilli > Caryophanales > Bacillaceae > Gracilibacillus > Gracilibacillus saliphilus. Next base: position 374,794 of record NZ_WJEB01000001.1, read on the forward strand.
TGATTATGGGTTTGATACGTATATTTTAAATACGTTTATCTTTGTTATTTTAGTATTAATAGGTCATTTAATTTCTTGTTCTTTAATTGCATTCGGATTTGCGAGATTAAAATTTGCTGGAAGAAGCTTTTGGTTTGCGATTATGATATTAACATTGATGCTTCCTTATGAAGTAGTAATGATTCCACAATATATTATATTTGCCCAACTGGATTGGCTAAATTCCTTAAAACCACTTGTGGTACCTGCATATTTTGGTCATCCTTTCTTCATTTTTTTATTGGTGCAATTCATTAGAACGATACCTAGAGAGTTGGATGAAGCGGCAATTATTGATGGATGTAATACATTTGGTATATACAGAAGAATTATATTGCCATTAATTGTTCCTGCTTTAGCAACGACTTCGATTTTTACATTCTATTGGACATGGGATAACTTACTTGGACCAGTGTTATATTTGAATAGTCCTTCTAAATATACAGTTTCAATGGCTTTAAACATGTTCCTAAGTAACGAAACAGTTTCCAACTGGGGGGCAATGTTTGCCATGTCAGTAGTATCCTTAATTCCGGTGTTTATCATTTTCTTCATTTTCCAACGTTACGTGGTAGAGGGTATTAGTACTAGTGGCTTAAAGGGTTAAAAACGGAGGTAATCCAGCAAGAAGAATTAAGGGGGATGTTAGTATGAACGCATTGAATAAAGCATTTGAATGGATCACGAAAGTAGCATATCTGAACTTATTATGGATTGGATTTACATTATTTGGTCTGATCATTGTAGGTTTATTTCCATCAACTGCTGCAACCTTTTCAATAGTGAGAAAATGGGTTTCTGGAAATACTGATATTCCTCTGTTTAAAACTTTTTGGAAAGTTTATCGCCAATCGTTACTACAAGCGAATATTTTAGGATATATAATTGCAACAATGGGTTATATATTGTACTTAGATTTCTTATTTGTTACACTGGTAGAAAATGATTATTTAATGTTACTTACTATTCCATTCTTATTTATTTCGATATTCTTTATATTAACATCTTTGTATGTTTTCCCGGTCTATGTTCATTATGATATGAAACCGTTACAAGTATTGAAAAGTTCATTTTTTATTATGGTATTGAATCCCATACCGACAGCAGTTATGGTGTTGGGAGTGTTTGGTATTACATATGGATTATGGCATTTCCAAGGGTTAGCATTGTTCTTCAGCATCAGTCTATTAGCTCTTGCACTTACGATGCCCGCACATAAAGCTTTCTCCAAAATCCACGAAAAGAAAGCTTATCTTAGTAAACAAAAATTAATGGAAGAATAACAGGAGCTCTTGCCAAGGGCTCTTTTTTTATGGTAATCTATTATAGTTGTGTTTCGACATATAATGACATAAAGAATGATAGTATTGAAATATTTTTGTAACATTCACATAACATTAGTGAAATCTAACTATGTTACAATGAATCTGGTTCAAATGATAGGATGAAAAGACTACAAGAAAACCTTTTTAATTAAGGGAGCTTACATAGAGAGAACGTAAAAACGAAAATTTTGTTGGAAAGTAGGGGAATCGAGTGCGAGAAATACGAGGTATAGTAAAAGATTCAGTTGTTGTAGTAACGATTATGTCAAGTTTGTTTTTTGTTCAGACCGTTAGCGCTGAGACAAAAGAAGAAATTCAATCTCAACGATCGGAAGTACAATCAAGTATTGACGAAAAAGAACAGGAACTTCAGGAAATTAAAGAAGAGTTAATTGAGTTAAATGAGCAAATTATGAGGTTGGATGAAGCGATCAAAGATAATGAGCAAAAAATTGACGAAACGGAAACGGAAATAACCGATGTTGAAGCAGAAGTAAGTGAACTAGAAGAGAAAATCGAAGAAATCCAACAAAATATCGAACGTAGAAATGAAATTCTTAAGGAGAGAATCTCTTCATTACAAGAGAATGGTGGGTCATCTAGCTATCTAGAAGTACTACTAGGTTCAACTGATTTCGTAGATTTTGTTGATAGAGTTGCATTAGTACATAAGATTACACAAGCTGACCAAGATTTATTAGAGAGTCAAGAACAAGATAAGTTAGAAGTAGAGAAGAATAAAGTTGAGTTGGACAATAAGTTAGAAGAATTAGAAGATATGAAAGCAGAATATGAAGAAATGCAACAACAAATCGTTGCACAAAAAGAACAAAATGAAGAGCTAAAAGATGAGTTGAAAGAAAAAGAAGAAGAAAATAGTGAGTACTTGGACGATTTGAAAATTGAGGATGAAATTCTAGCGAAAAAAGAAAAAGCACTTAAAGAAGCAGAAGAACAACAACGTGCTCAGGAACTGGCAACTAGAAGTAATGGATCAAATGGTGCTATTGAACAGTATTCTAGCAATTCTTCCGAGCCCGTATCAGTTAGTGGTAGTACAGTAGATATCGTAACATCAGTGGGAGAAAAGTATATTGGCAACTCTGTGTATGTTTTTGGTGGCGGTAGATCTGCGTACGATATTGCTAATGGTCGTTTTGATTGCTCTGGATTTGTCAGCTGGGCTTTTAAACAGGCAGGAATCAGCTTACCTGCAAGTACTTCAGGGTTAACTTCAGTAGGATCAAAAGTTTCTACTAGTGATATGCAACCAGGAGACCTAGTATTTTTCAATACGTATAAAACGAACGGACATGTCGGAATATATTTGGGTAACAATAAATTTATCGGTTCTCAAAGCTCAACAGGTGTAGCTATTGCTGACATGGGAAGTGGCTACTGGAAATCAAACTTCTCCGGTCTTGTACGCCGCGTAGGATCATAAAACAAAGAAAAACCCCGTTTCAACACGAAACGGGGGTTTTTTATATTAAGTACAAAAAGTATAAAATCAGTGCAATGAGTGCATTAATCGAAGTAGTTATTTTGAATAGTTTGAGGTATTTTCGTAACGCTCCGACTAATTACTTCGCTTTCCGCAGGAGTCTTCGTAATTAGTCTCCGCTATGAGGAGGTGCGACAATTCTTGTCAGTAGTAATAGATTGACTTTTTACAATGGGTTAAAAATCGCTATTTGTGAGTATAAACAATCCTGTTACCTCATGCTAGCGTTGTAGAGCATGATAATAGCGAAGGCCGCCCACTTCTACTCCTGTGGGAATTGTTTGGCCTGAAGATCCACTTTTTCGAGCGGGTTTTGCTCGAAAAAGTTAGCTGAAGGACAAACCCCACGGAAAGAGAAGTGGGCAGCCGGAGTGGTGGTCAAGTAGTTGATATAATGTCATAATGGGCACTAGAGGAAGCGTGAATCTTGAGCATTTATCATAAGGACTGAGCGAATTTTGCTCGGTTTAAATTAAGAAACGGCACTGCATCATTATATTCACCTCCTACATCAATTAATTATTAAAAATAATAAGAAACCGTCGACCTGCCATTCTCTTATGACGGAGTATACAACGGACACTGAAGATCGCCGTGTACAGAAACTTTAATTACTTCCATTGACAACTAAAAGAAAGGATGAGCATTATGCGCTCATCCTTTCGTTAGGTTTCGTACCAATATTCAAGCTAGCAAAATTCTGAATAAGCATTGGTCAGTTGCGTGACAATGTCTTCTACTTCGTGCCCCTCAATTTGCTCACGAGGAATAAAATGTTTCAGTTCTCCGCCTTTTACAATGGCCATGGATGGAGAAGAAGGTTCTACATTCTCAAAATATTCACGCATTTTTGCAGTTGCTTCTCGGTCTTGACCGGCAAAAACGGTAACGAGCTTTGCGGGTTTCTGTTCCCCGTCTAGTGATTGAACAGCTGCAGGTCGCGCCAATCCAGCTGCACAACCACAAACAGAATTTACCACAACTAGTGCTGTCTCCTCGTTTGTAGACATAAATTGATCTACTGCTTCCGGTGTTACTAATTCTTCAAATCCAGCATTTGTTAATTCATCACGCATGGACTGTGTGATTTCTCTCATATATTCTTCATATGCATTCATCGTTATACCTCCTAATTATACTCTATTCAGATTTTAACAAAAATATAGTAGTAAGAGCGACATATTTGTTTGAGCATTATTGAATTAATTGTACTTTAAGCCATCCTCGGACACTGTTAATAAACCAAATTTGTTCGTAGGTCGTAATATTTGCCAGAGGTATACTTTTTTCAACTAATATTCCCTCATTAATCAGTTGTTCCCGGTAAGTTCCTGGAAGTAATCCATCTGAAACAGGTGGAGTAAAAAAACGACCGTCTTTTTCAACTACAATATTTCCAATCGTGAATTCCGTAATAAGTCCTTGTTCATTCCACAAAAGAGTAGTTAGAATATGAGAGGGCTTTGCTTGATCGAATTTCTCATATATTTCTCTGTTAGTTGTTTTATGGTATAAATAAATATTTTCTTTATCGACTGGTTCCGATGCTATTACAGTTGAAACAGGCTGTTCTAATCTGTTGACAGCTTGATGATCTAATTCGATCTTGCCTGATGGATGATATAATAGCCGAACTTTATAACACCCATTCTGATTTTTTTCTGCTAACACGCTCAATTTTTCTTTTACACTTTCTTCATGAAAGGGAAAATCGAAATATTGTGTTGAATGCTTAAGACGTTGTAGGTGATATGGCATTAATGGGTATTTCCCATTTTCTAATTTGATCGACTCCAATAAGGAAACAACTTTTCTTTTTTGATGCAATATAGCTGCTTTTTGTTTTAATTCATCGTATTCATTTTTGCTTGTTGAATCCCAAGTAATACCTCCACCGGTTCCGAATATGGCATTATTTCCATTGACAATTACTGTACGGATTGGAACATTGAAAATAGCTTCACGTGCAGGAGAAATCCAGCCAATGGCCCCACAATAAACTTCTCTTGGTGTATCCTCTAAAGCTGCAATATATTTCATTGTCTCTACTTTCGGTGCACCTGTTATCGACCCACATGGAAATAAAGCTTGAAACCAATCATAAACCTTCATCTTTTCTAAACTTGCTTCTATTGTAGAAGTCATTTGGTGAACAGTTGGATATGTTTCAACATCAAATAAGCTGGTTACGTTGACGGTACCAGGTTTAGCAATTCGTCCGATATCGTTCCGTAGTAAATCGACAATCATCACATTTTCAGCTTGATCTTTTACGGAATCTCTTAACGTTTGTTTAAATTGGAGATCTTCTCGGTAAGTTCGTCCACGTTTGATCGTACCTTTCATGGGTTTTGTAATGATTTTACCATCTTTCACTTGGAAAAATAGTTCGGGAGATGCAGATAAGATCTGGTTTTCACCAATGTCTAGATAGGCACAATAGGAAGCTGCTTGATTCTCAACTAGCTGTTGATAGAAGGAATATGGATTACCTATAAAACGAGACTTGAGTCTTGTTGTATAGTTGACCTGATAAGTATTACCTTCTTCAATCGCTTTTTTTATACGATTAATATTTACTTGATAATCTTCATAACTGGTCGTATCAATCCAATCTGACAGTTGGTAATCCATGTCTTCTAAACGATCTGTCTTATCGAAGGGTTTTTCATAGGCCGCAAACCAGATTAATGGTAATCCGTTATCTTTATGAACATGGTAACTCGGATCAAATGCAGGAGCAGCTTCGTAAGAAACAAAGCCTGCAATATAATAGCCTTTATCAAGAAATTGTTCCAACTCTTCAAACATAGCAGGTATTTCTTTTATGTTAGTCCCATTCCATACTTTAATCGGATTGGTAAATTGCCGGACCGTCTGCTGAAAATTAAACTGTAAAAAAGGTTTATTCATTTAATTCACTCCATCAATTGCTTGCTTATAACTGTTTTGAATCATATTAAAGCCATACTCTGTCAGAATTGCTTCAGGATGAAACTGTATTCCTTCTACTTGATAATGTTTATGCCTGATCCCCATAATTTCTTCTTGATAGGTTGTCGCTGTTATAAATAATGCGTGTTCTGGCAGTTTTTTTGTAATGAGAGAGTGATATCTGGTGACGGAAATATCATTAGGCAAAGAGTCAAAAACGCCTTGCCCACCATGCTTTATTTTCGAAACTTTCCCATGCATGGGGACAGTTGCTTTTGCTACTTGCCCGCCAAAATAGTGTACGATTACTTGCATGCCTAAGCATACACCGAGAATAGGTGTCGTTGTATGAAAATAATCTAATATCGATATACATTGTTTTTGATCTTCTGGTGATCCCGGACCTGGAGATAATACAATTAAATCAGGATTTAATCTTTTGATTTTCTCAATTGTAACATGATCATTTCGAAAAACCATTACATCATTCGTTAGTTGCCGAAAATATTGAACAAGATTATATGTGAATGAATCATAATTATCAATAATAATTACCACTATTGTTCGTCCTTTCTTACTTAGCGCAGTCAACCATTTCAGTTATCTAGATAAAACATACCATCCGTAATTATAGCGTATATCCATTTATACCTCTAATATTTGTTTTAGAATTCATCATCATTTTACCTGATTCTATTTACCTTAATTTTCAAAAAACTATTGACAGTTTTCAAGATTATGATACTATAATAATTGTCTAATTGATAATGAATTTCATTATTGAAAAAGTAAACAGGAAGGCCAAGGATTTTTTTATGAAGAAGCGATATTTAATAGGATTACTCGTAATATTATCTCTGGTTTCTTTATTTATTGGGGTGATTGAATTAAATCCAAACGATTTACTCCAATTAACAGAAGATCAAAAGGAGATTTTACTTATCAGCAGATTTCCGCGTTTAATAAGTATTGTCATTGCGGGAATGAGCATGAGTATATGTGGCTTAATTATGCAGCAACTTAGTCGGAATAAATTTGTTTCACCGACAACTGCAGGTACGATGGATTCGGCACGATTCGGGATTTTAGTAGCTTTAATGATTTTTCCAGCTGCAGGGCCAATTGAAAAAATGTTAATAGCATTTACGTTTGCTTTAATAGGAACCTTTATTTTTATGAAAATTTTAGAAAAAGTAAAATTTAAAGATCCTATTTTTATACCGTTAGTTGGTTTGATGTTTGGGAATATTGTTAGTTCGATTACTACATTTTTTGCTTATAAGAATGATCTAATTCAAAATATGTCTTCCTGGCTACAAGGAAATTTTGCTTTGATCTTACAAGGCAGATATGAAATGCTCTACATAAGTGTGCCCTTAGTGATTTTTGCTTATATCTATGCGAATAAGTTTACAATAGCAGGCATGGGCGAAGATTTTGCTAAAAACTTAGGGATGAACCATAAGCGTGTTGTTAATGTGGGCTTGGTCATTGTAGCAATTATAACTTCTGTTGTGATACTAACAGTTGGTATGATCCCATTCTTAGGATTAATTATTCCGAATATCGTTTCTATCTATCGAGGAGATCATTTGAAAAACAGCTTGCCACATACAGCATTACTAGGAGCTGTATTTGTATTAGCTTGTGATATCTTAGGAAGAGTTATTATTTTCCCTTATGAAATTGCCATTGGTGTTACAGTCGGTGTTATTGGTAGTGGGATCTTCCTGTACTTAATTATGAGGAGATCTGCATATGCGTCTTAAGTCAAAATTATCGATATTACTTATATTAAGTCTCATCCTAGTTGCTATTTATTTATTTGCAGGTATTCCGGGTAATTGGGAATACATATTACCACGAAGGTTTAGCAGAGTGCTAGCCATTATTGTAACAGGCTCTGTTATTGCAATTGCCACAGTCGTATTTCAGACGATCACCAATAACCGGATTTTAACACCGAGCGTAATTGGTTTAGATTCCCTTTACGTGTTACTGCAAACATTCTTTATCTTTGTGTTTGGTTCAACGAGTGCCTTTGCGGCCAATCCGAATTTGAATTTCGCCCTATCTGTTGGAGCAATGGTGGTATTTGCCTTTTTACTGTATCACTTGCTCTTTAAAAAGCAGAAAAATGTTTATTTTCTATTATTGGTAGGGATCGTATTTGGTACCTTCTTCGGAAGTTTATCATCATTTATGCAAGTATTGATTGATCCCAATGAATTTATGATTGTGCAAAATCGAATGTTTGCAAGTTTTAATAACGTGAATACCGATATTTTATTGGTTGCAATCCTCCTAATCATTTTTACGATTATCTATTTTTGGAAGTATATCAAGTTTCTTGATGTAATGTCATTAGGAAAAGAACATGCGATTAATTTGGGTATAAATTATGACGAAGTGGTCAAGAGGTTACTAATTGTAATTGCGATTTGGATTTCTGTTGCAACCGCACTAGTCGGTCCGATCATGTTCTTAGGGTTATTAGTAGCAAATGTCACCTATGAGTTTATGAAAACTTATCGACACAGTTATCTATTAATTGCTTCAGCTTTAATAAGTATTGTTGCTTTAATAGGTGGACAGTTAGTAGTAGATCGTATTTTTTCATTCGAAACCACATTAAGTGTAATCATTAATTTTATTGGTGGAGCTTATTTCTTATATCTGATTTTAAAGGAGAATAAAGCATGGTAGAAGTACAGGAAATTACAAAAAAGTATGGTAATACCGCAGTTGTTGATCAGGTTTCTGTTTCGATTCCAAAAGGGAAAATTACCTCTTTTATCGGTCCAAATGGTGCAGGTAAAAGTACCTTACTATCGATTGTTAGCCGTTTAATAACAAAGGATGCTGGAGAAGTCCGAATAGATGATCAGGAAATTTCATCAGTTAAAAGTAATACACTAGCAAAAAAAATTGCGATTTTGAGGCAGTCCAATCAGTTAAATGTAAGGTTAACCGTTAAGGAACTTGTCAGCTTTGGTCGCTTTCCTTATTCACAAGGAAGATTGACAAAAGAAGACCGTCAATATGTCCAAGATGCAATTGATTATATGGAGCTAAACGATATGCAGAATAAGTATCTAGATCAATTAAGTGGTGGTCAAAAACAGCGGGCTTTTATTGCAATGGTAATAGCCCAGGATACCGATTATATTCTATTAGATGAACCTCTTAATAATCTCGATATGAAACATTCCGTACAGATTATGAAGGTATTAAAAAGATTGGTCGATGAGTTGGGGAAAACAGTTGTCATAGTGATACATGATGTTAATTTTGCATCTGTGTATTCAGATTATATTGTTGCATTAAAACATGGAAAAATTGTTCATCAAGGTCCCAAAAATGACATGATCGATAAAAAAGTACTTCGAGATGTTTATGATATGGATATTCAAATTCAAGATATTGATCAATGTAAGATTTGTCTATATTTTCATTAATTTATTATCTATGTGAACACTTTTTCATCATGATTAAATATGTTGATAGGGCCCATTAGCATGTGACAACGAGAAAATAGTGATTCATATGAATATATATTTAAAATTTCAAAGGGGTGTACAATCATGAAGAAAGTTCTTTTATTCTTATCTTTAATTACAGTACTATTTGTTGTAGCAGCATGTGGTGCTGATAGTGATAGTGATGCAGCGGCAAATGAAACAGAAGGTCAATCAGGTGAAGAGGTAGAAAGCTCAGAAGGAGCAACAGAAGATGAGGAACAACCGGCGGAAGTTGTAGTAGAACATGAATTAGATACAACTACGGTACCGGTGAATCCGGAAAAAGTCGTGGTGTTTGATTATGGTACACTAGAAACATTAGTTGAACTAGGTGTTGAAGTAGCAGGTGTTCCTCAAGGAAATCTTCCACCTCACTTAGAAAAATTTGAAGGGGAAGAGTATACGAGTGTTGGCTCTTTGAAAGAACCTGATTTTGAAGCATTAGCTGTTCTTGATCCAGACCTTATCATTATTTCTGGTCGACAATCTGAAGTATATGAAGATTTAGCCGAGTTAGCCCCAACCATTTATATGGGGGTAGATACTGACAATTATTTAGAATCTTTCCAGGCTAATGTAGAAACCTTAGCAGAGATTTTTGCTAAAGAAGAGGAAGCAGCAGAGAAATTAGATGAAGTATTAGCAGTTGTTGATGAAGTGAAAGCAACTACTGAATCTTCTGAAGGCAAAGGTTTAATAGTTTTAACAAATGATGGTAGCGTTAGTGCATATGGAGCAGGTTCACGCTTTGGCTTGATTCACGATGAATTAGGTGTTGCTCAAGCTGATGACAATATTGACGTGGCTACACATGGTCAAAATGTAAGCTTTGAATATATTGCTGAAACAAATCCAGACTACTTATTCGTTGTGGATCGTAATACGATTGTAGGTGGAGAAGAATCTGCAGAAAAAACATTAGACAATGATCTTGTGCAAGGAACAAATGCAGCACAAAATGATAAAATCATTTATTTAGATCCAAACTTCTGGTATGTGTCAGGTGGAGGTTTAGTCTCTGTTAAAGAAATGGCAACAGAAGTAAAAGAGGCAATTCAATAATAAAACGATGCTGTCATAGCAACCATTCACCTCGTTCCATCTCCAGTGGAACGGGGTATTTGTTTAAAAAAACGGTGCACAAAATCCATAAACTGCGCAGTAACTGAACATGGATTTGTTCTCCTCTCGTACTCGTACTGCATTAAGAGATAATTTTGAAATATATCGTGATGATAACTACCACTCCGGCTGCCCACTTCCCTTTCCGTGGGGTTTGCCCTTCAGCTAACTTTTTCGAGCAAAAACCGCTCGAAAAAGTGGATCTTCAGGTCAAACAGTTCCCACAGGAGTGAAAGTGGGCGGCCTTCGTTAAGATATGCTCCACAACACTTATCCGAAATCAGCCAGTTGCTTTCTCCACCATATGTAGCGTAGGGTACGACTATGCTAAAAGGGTTAGTCCTGTAATTAAACAGAAAAGTTTTGTTCCATGAGTTCATTTCTTTCTATAATCAGAGCACAAATATAGCGTAGGCAGAATACGGAGACTCCTGTGGGACAGCGAGAGCTGAAGATCCACTTTGCAAAGTGGTCTTCTTTGCAAAGTTAGCTGAAGCCGAGCCCACGGAAAGCGGAGTATTCTGCCGGAGCGGTATCTCAGCACTCCTGATGGAAAGAATGGAGGAAAGTCTCTTTGGAAAAAATTCACTAGTACGCAGTTTGTATCTATAATGCATCAGTTAGTTAGAATGTAACTAGTTGGGATATGTTTTCAGTTGAATAGATGATGTAATGATGATACTTTTAGTTCATTAATTTATTTCGATAGAGATAATGATTATTACATAAGTCCATTGTTATTTCTAAAAATAGGCAAAAATACTTATTTTAATAGGTCTTTTTTATGATATAATTATAACTAAAAAACCACAATATTTACTTCAAATTGATTGATGCTGTTGTATATTGTCTTATCATTAGGTATTATGGAATGTAAGAACTGATTAAATTTTACTAGATAAGATTAAGGGGAAATGAATATGTCATCATCAACGGAAGTGAATACAAATGAGGTCATCAAAGAATTATATAATGGATCTGTCCAATCTATTAAAAATGTTGTACCAGTTGAACATCAGTTTGAATCACCAAAAATCACTACTCATCCATTGAAAGTAGAGTATGGCGTATTGATAGGGTATAGTGGAACATTCAAAGGGGATTTATTAATTCAAGCAGAACATCATGTATTCAGTTCGATTGGAGAAGCTTTGTATGGTATGCAGTTGTCTGAAGAGATGTTAGATTCCTTCTCAGGTGAATTAGGTAATATGTTAGCAGGAGGACTTTCTACTTACTTAGCAAATGCAGGAATTGATACAGATATAACGCATCCAACAATTATTAGTGGTAATGCAAATTTATCTGGTTTTAAAAGAATACTTGAGGTAGAAATTCACTATCCAAGCATTGGTGATATGAAAATGTCACTTTTATTAAATCAATAAAGGCTGGTGACGATATAAATGGAAGGAACAATAACTAAAACAATTATTTTTAAATTAAAGAATCAAGAATACGGTGCAAATATCGATCAAATTCGCTCTATTGAAAGACTAGAAGAGATTGTTTCATTACCACAGACATCTGATTTTATTAAAGGAATTATCAATTTACGTGGAAGTGTGACCCCGATTATCGATTTGCGTACGCGACTTGGAATGGAAGAGGCTGAGCCTACGGAACAGACTAGAGTACTAATTGCAAATGTTCGTGAAGTCCAGGTAGGTTTAATCGTGGATGAAGCGACAGATGTAATTGATATTTCACCTGAAGTAGTGGAAGATGCACCAGAGTTAGTAAAAGGGGTTGATTATCAATATATAAAAGGAGTGGCCAAACTAGAAGATCGGGGTATGCTGCTTTTATTAGACCTTGATTATGTATTAAGTGTGGATGAGATCAATGAAGTGCAACAAGTAGTGGATGAATAAAAATTACATATATCAACGGAGGGGAATACCTTGGCACGAGTATTAATTGTAGATGATGCTGCATTTATGCGCATGCAATTAAAAAATATTTTTACGAATTTAGGACATGAAGTAGTTGGAGAAGCAGAGAACGGACAACAAGCAGCAAATATGTATGATGAATTACAACCTGATATTGTTTCCATGGATATTACTATGCCAGAAATGAATGGGGTAGAGGCAACGAAAGAGATAAAAGGTAAAGATGCCAATGCAACAATTATTATGTGTTCTGCGATGGGGCAACAACAAATGGTGTTAGACGCGATAAAAGCAGGAGCTTCTGATTTTATCGTAAAACCATTTACAGAAGACCGTGTAAAAGAAACATTGGATAAATTATTATAAATAACAGAAACTGTACGATGGCTTTGTTATCGTCTAGAAAAACCCGTTATCAGTCCAGATAACGGGGTTTTTGTCGCTTGTAAGGTAAGTATAAAATTTGCGCAGATGTCTAGCTCCGAGCGACCAAAAACTAGGCGACTTTACGAATCGCCCTACGATAAGTCATCATCGGTTCGCTTTTCTCAGTGATTTCTTTATCTCAGTTGATTAGCTCCAGCCGCTACGTTTTTAGGCTCTGACATATGTTGTAGAGCAGATCTTAGCGTTGGCTGCTTACTTCCACTCCTGTGGGAATTGTTTTGACCTGAAGCTCCACTTTTTTGAGTGGTTTTGGCTCGAAAAAGTCACCACCCACGGAAAGGGAAGTGGGCAGCCGGAGTGGTGGTCAAGCAGCTGATATAATGCCATGATGGCTACTAAACGAATCGTAGATTAACTTAGCATTTAATTATTAACTTGCTTTCATACTGGGAACAACGTATTTTTGTTTAATTAAAACAACATATGGTCGTAATGCTTGAATAATAACACCAGTACATAATGCATTTACTAAGGTACCGATTCCAACATCGCCTTGAAAGAGGAGGGCGACGATCACTAAAGCAATACTGATAATAGCACGAGATATACCAAACGACAAGCCAGTTTTATCCGTTATAATAACCATGGAGCGATCCATCGGATTTGGTGCGAAGCTAGATTCTAAATAGATGGCAATACCAATTCCGCTGAAAATGATGCCAAATAGTAGAATGGCTGATTGCTCCAACCAATTATCAGGTGTTAGCCAAGATCCTTGGATAAATAGCCATGAATCGATCCCGAGTCCTGTAATGAATGAAGTTAGCATGGCAAACCATTCAGGTTTTGCTTTGATTGCGATAGCATTGAGCATGACGATGGTAAAGCCAACGATGATTTCCCAGCTTCCAATCGTTAATCCAAATGTTCGATACAAACCAACCAATAAGGCATCAAAAGGTGATGCTCCTAACTGTGATTGAATCGTTAATGAAATCCCTAATGTTAACGTAATAATACCTATGATATATATAACAAATGATCGAGCCATATTTTGTAGCATCGTATTCGCCTCCCAGCACGATATACTATAACAAAAAAATGGTAAGAAGGAAACAAAGGAAGCATTATTATTGTACAATGTTACTTAAATCTAATTCGAATGAGATGTTAGGGGTAATCGTGATTTCTGGATATTGAGATTCCCACTCTTTCCGATTCCAATCTCTAAACTTACTTCTAGCAGAAGCTCCAACCATGAGCGGATCAATCTCTAAGTCTTGAAAAGTCTGTATTAATTGATTCGCTTCTTCTTCCAGTTTTTTCTCAACAGCCTGTTCCAATTCTTTTTTTGCTGCAAAAGATTGAATTTCCCCCTTTTTTGACTCTGTTAACGTACCAATGATATCAGCTTTTATGACTACCTCATTTTTTGATTTCCAATGTAAACTTCTTGTCGAGCGAATCGAGCTAATGGCGACTGTCTTGTTTTTTTCTTCCCATTCAAATTCATACGTATGGTCTTCACAATCTTCATATAATAATTTAAAGGTAAAAAATTGCTCATAGGGAATTTGATGAACCAATTTATCATCCTTCATCATACCCAAAGCTACTATATCGATAGACGTTTCGCTTTGTCTCAAGATGGGAAGGAAAGGGTCCATCCCATCGCCAATTAATCGATAATTAAATTGATGCAAATTCATTTTAGGAATATTGGATTTATTATTATTTAGAATTAGTTTCTCGATGAAGCGTGAAAGAGTTAATTCCATTCTATAATTCGTTTTTAGCAGTGTTTCTGCATCTCCTTGTACAATTGCGACGTTAATATCGCGTCCTAGATCGGGTATTTCATTAATTCCATAGATAATTTCCGCTACTCCTTTTTTTGCAAGGTCCTCACCAAATACTATATTTACTATATTGCCAACTTCTACTTGAAAGGGGGCTTCGGTTTGAATAAACGAGTTAATATCTTGAAAAGTTTTTGCTTCACCAGTATAGCGGATATTTTCACCCAATTCTGATTGTTCGTTTTGGCCGTATACTGGGGCAACAGCAGTCCCTTTGTAATTTTCCGAAGCTGAATCCCAATCAAAACCGAATGTCATAATTAATTCAACATCATCAAGAATCTTAGTTTTGACACAACCTGATAATATTAAGCAACACAACAATATAGGCCATAATCTATTTATTCGCATGTTTTTTCTTCACTCCTGATGCAATTTTATGGCAAACATATAATAAAGGAAAATAGACAAATAATAGTATCATCCCAATCCTTGATAGGGTTAGCGTTATTTTTTCAATAATAAGAAAATTATGAATGAAATGAACACTTGAAATCCCTATAAGGGCACAAAAGATGCTAATTTTCCGGAAAGAGAAGCTGGTTAACCGATAAAAACATTGCATACTTGCCCAAAAATATAAACAACTAGTTGCGATGATCGCGATCAAGTGTAAGCTGATTCCAACATATTCAAACCTTTCGATAATCGGAAAGTTAATAACCTTCCATAATTGTAGAGTTGGCCAGGATATAGTCTGAATTTGCTGCTCATTGTAATACATAAATATCGCAATGGCAGAAAAAAAGTAGACGAAAGTTGTAAAAATATTACTTGAAACCGCCCACTTTAATCCAGATTGAAAACGATGTATAAACGGTGCGTAGATTAAAATTAATTCAATGCCTAGTAAACTAAAGGACATTGGTTCCATAGCCAAAATGATATCTTTGGGTGGAGTATTAAAAACAGGTAACAAATTATTAAAATGACCATCTGTAAAAGCCTTGTACTTAAAAATTGCTAAAAAACCAGTGACAAAGACACTGAAAAACGCGAATCCGGCCACAATTCGAAATCCACCTAAACTAATATATAAGACTAACATGAGTAAAATAAACATAAAAAAATGTATCGACATCTCAGGGAAAAACCAAATTTGAATAATTTCGATATAGGAAACTAATACAATCATGGAGACAGCGAACAGATATAAACTGAATAAAAAAGTTAACAATCTTCCTAATATGTTACCAAATATATACTGATGAATTGCCATGAAGTCAGTTTGCTCTTCTCCGACAATTTTCCAAATAATCACAACAATGAAGGTTGTAAGTACACCGGTTAGAATAATGCTAATCCAGGAGTCATAACCGGCGATACTTGCAATTTGCCGTTCGAAACTTAATATGCCTTCTCCGATTTGAGTTGCATGAATGATAAAGAGTAACAAAAAGGGTGAAATCATCTGGGTGATGTCCGGTTTGAAATGATTCATGATCAACCTACTTTCGCTTTCCACGTTTTAACCTCGTTCTATTCGTATTGATTCGATGTTTATCGGTTGCTGTAGTAATTACAGGTCTTGATCCTTGCAAATTAAACGGAAACCGAATCACAGCATCTTTCAAGTCTCTCCAACGAGGAGGGTATAGAGGCTCCAGAAACGGTCTTCCGAGTGAAGTTAACCTTAACAGATGTGTGATAAGAAACATTGCCGCAATTGTAATCCCAACAAGCCCCCACATTTGGGCAAATATAATAAATGGAAAACGCAGTAACCGTATCGTATTACCAATCCGATAAATAGGTGTAGTAAAGGACGCCAGTGCGGCTAATGCGATTAATATAAGTAATACATTACTTGTAAGTCCAGCTTCTACTGCTGCTGTCCCGATTACAATACCACCAACAATACCGATTGTTTGGCCGATTTTGGTTGGAAGACGTGCTCCAGCTTCACGTAATAGTTCGATCGTTAATTCTAAGATCAAAACCTCCAGTATCGGCGGGAATGGAATGTCTTTTCTAGAGGAAACCAATGTCCCCAAAAGATCTCCAGGAACAATATGATAATGATAAGTTAACACGGCAACATACATCGGTGTAATCAGAACCGAAAAAATAACTGCACATATACGTATAATACGAAATGCACTGGCAAGCGGCCATGTTAAAAAATAATCCTCATAAGATGCAAAAAATTCAACTAATGTAGTCGGTGCAATGAGGACGTGAGGTGAGCCATCGACAACGATGGCGATTTTTCCTTCCACTAAAGCACTACTGACCCGGTCTGGGCGTTCGGTATCCATTAATTGTGGAAAGGGTGATTGAGAATTGTCAGATATCATCTGTGAAATAAAAGAACTGTCCATGATTTGGTCATATTCAATAGCGGATATTCTTTGTATGATGGTATCGACATTATCTTGATTAGCAATTCCATCTATATAGGTGATTGCAACATTCGTTTTGGTAATTTTGCCTACTTCAATGTTTTTTATATGTAATTGCGGTAATTTTACTCTTTTTCGAATGAGATTAATGTTTGTATTAATATCTTCGATGAAAGCAAGTTTAGGGCCGATCACACTAAATTCAATTTCAGGCATAGCCACTTGTCGATCAACTTCAAATTTAGCTGGAATCAGTAATATATTTTGGCTGTTATTCGTAAGCTTAAGAGCCATATATCCGGTTAATATTTTTTCTTCAATTATGGTTAAATCTGAAGTGATCTCTGTCTCTGAAAAAGGTAACAAGTTTTCTAAAACATCAAGATTATCTATCTTAGCGTCTTCTAATTTTCCGAAAAGTGTAACTTCAATCTTGTCTAAATTGATTAACGATTGATAATAAAAGACTTCAATATTATTTACGTTTCCTAACGTAAAATGCTTAAAATCATCACTAGCCTTCATAAGGTGGATTAAGTCACCAAAATTGTTTACGTCTTTTTTAGAGTGTTTATGTTGATTGCGTTTGTGGGAGATTTTCTTTCTTGTCATGATAGATACCTCTTGGTGAAAGTTTATCGTTAGTATGTGTTGATTGACTTTTAACTATGCATTCTAATCATTGAGTAGATTAGTGGCAAAAAACAAGATAGTTCGCTATCATCAAAGTAGCAATGAAAGGAGGCAGATTATGGACTTGTCAAGTAACTTTATTCAGACAGACCGGCATGAAATGCTTTATCGGAAAGCAGAACAATTAGCTAAGAAAATCAAAACTAGAAGGCAACAAGGCGATAGTGAAGCAGCTTTGCCTAAGGAAAATATCGAAGATTTACGCAATGAAAACTATTTATCGTTAACATTACCAAAAGAATATGGTGGAGAATCGCTATCTTTATATGAATTTTTGCTTGTTCAGGAGAAAGTAGCAGAGGGTGACGGTGCAACAGCCTTGTCGATAGGTTGGCACTTAGGAGTAGTTAAAGAATTAAGCGAAGAGAACTTATGGGACCAGCAAAAGTTTGACTACATAGCCAAAGAAATAGGAGAGAAACAAAAGTTAATCAACCGATGTGCTACAGAACCTGCAACCGGAAGTCCAACACGTGGCGGAGTACCGGAAACTACTGCTGTTTTAGATGGTGAAGAATATGTTGTAAATGGAAAAAAGACATTTACAACGATGGCATTAGTGCTAGATTATTATATTGTCACTGCTTATGTGGAAGGCAAAGATGCTGTTGGTTCTATCTTAATTCCAAAGGAAACAGAAGGTTTGCGTGTCGAAAAAACATGGGATACTTTAGGTATGCGCGGTACAGGTAGTGATGATTTAATTTTAGAGAATGTTCGTGTACCAAAAGATAACTTAGTAGAAATAAGTGATCAACCAAAGAGACCAGGTCCAAAAGGGTGGTTATTACATATTCCAGCCTGTTACTTAGGCATTGCAATGGCAGCTCGCAATGACGTGATTCAATTTGCTAAAGAATTTCAGCCGAACAGTTTAAATAAGCCGATATCTGAAGTGGAACATGTTCGCAATAAAGTCGGAGAAATAGATTTAAAATTATTACAGGCACGTTACTTTATGTATAGTGTTGCGGAGAAATGGGATAGATATCCAGATAAACGCAGGCAGTTAATGAAAGAATTGGGAGCTGTAAAGTTAGTTGCTACTAATAGTGCTAATGAAGTAGTCGATCTCGTGATGCGCATTGTTGGGGGACGTGGCTTGTCTAAAAACATGCCGTTTGAACAATATTACCGTGACGTACGAGCGGGGCTTCATAACCCACCAATGGATGACATGGTTATCTCCTCATTGGCCAAAAACGCATTTTCATAATATGATAATCCGACATAATCAATCGGTTTTTATTGGTAGTAGATACCAACTGCGAAGTAATAAAAATACTGTTTATTCGAATCTAAATGCACAGTCACTTGTGAAGTAATTTTGAATTCTATCGTGATCATAACCGCCACTCCGGCTGCCCACTTCCCTTTCCGTGGGGTTTGCCCCTCAGCTAATTTTTTCGAGCAAAAACCGCTCGAAAAAGTGGATCCTCAGGTCAAACAATTTCCACAGGAGTGAAAGTGGGCGGCCTTCGTTTAGATATGCCCTACAACACTAATCTGAAATCAACTAATCGATTTCTCCACCATATGTAGGAAAGGGGGTGACTATGCTAAAGGGGCATTTACAGTTGATAAGCACTGTTACAAAACAGAAAAATTTAGTTCTATGATTTCATTTCTTTCTATAATCAGAGAACAAAAATAGCGGAGTATTCTACCAGAGCGAATGACAACGCTTCTCAAAAAAAATGGAACAACGCAAATCCATGTCCATATTACTTCGTAGTATATCTATTTTGATAACATTTTTATTTTGGCGTATTACGTTAAGTTCTGTTTGAAATGGGTTATTTTTCTTAATGTAAAAAGCATGCTTAGTTGTTTAAGCATGCTTTTGGTTAGTTTTAGTATCTTCTAATATAAATTGATAAGTGCTGAGTAATTCTTCAAAACGATCTTCCCAACGTTGTTTTTGGGCGTAGCGAACGGCATTTTGTTTCAATTGCTCTCGCCAATCTTTATCATTTAATATCGAATGAATAGCGTTAATAAAAGAATCTAAATGATTACTATTACATAATCTTCCGGTAAAGCCCTCTTGAACGATACTTTTTACCCCGCCTTTATTAGCAGCAACAACCGGTGTTCCTGTCGCTAATGCTTCTAATACTACATTTCCGAATGTTTCTGTTTCAGAAGGAAATACGAATAAATCACTGGCAGAAACAATTTTAGCTACATCGTTTTGTGGTAAAAACCCAGTATATGTTACATTTTGCTGCCAGTCATTCTCTAGACTATTTTTAGATGGACCATCACCAACAATAAGCCAGTGGATATTATTTTGTAGTTCAGTTGGGAGTTGTTTTGCAATCTGTGGAAGTAACTCTACGTTTTTCTCTGGTGCTAACCGACCAACATAACTTAATATATAGCGTTCCTTAATGTTATACTTTTTTCTAATTTCTTCAGTAGAGTAATATGGATGGAATACGGTTGTATCAACACCGCGTTGCCAAATTTGTAAGTTCTGAAATCCTTTTTTTTGTAATTGTTGGTAGGTTACAGAAGACGGTACGAAAATACGGAGTAATGGTTGATGAAACCATTCCATATAACGCCAGAGTGCTTTCGATAACAAGGTAAGATGATAGTATTTTAAGTAATGATCAAAATCAGTATGGTAAGAACCAACAATAGGAATATTGTACTTTTTTGCGAGATGAAGTCCAGTTAAGCCAATAGAAAACGGTGTTGCAACATGGATGATATCAGGCTGGAATTTTTTGATAATTTCTTTTAAATGAATAGTATTTGG
This sequence comes from Gracilibacillus saliphilus, assembly GCF_010994085.1. NCBI lineage: Bacteria > Bacillati > Bacillota > Bacilli > Caryophanales > Bacillaceae > Gracilibacillus > Gracilibacillus saliphilus. The sequence continues at coordinate 395,182 of NZ_WJEB01000001.1, forward strand.
TAAAGAAATACGACAATCTTTATAAAGTGGGAATGGAAAACTCGATTGACGATAGATCTGCCCGGCGCTTATTTCTTTTTTTGTTTGTTTAGGTGAAATCACAATGTAAGAATGGTGGCTCTGATCTAAATACTTCGTAAAACGTCCCAGTGTTTTGGCAACCCCATTAACATCCGGAAGAAAGGTATCAGTAAAGATAGCGATTTTCATATTATCTCCCCCCTTGGAACTATTCCTTACTTCAACCATATGTCGAAACAATGTAAAGAACAACAGGAATATGTAAAATGATTGTAAAAAAATTCTAACAGAAATATAGATAACGCTTTCAAGGCGAAAAACGTTTTTACTATAATGGGTGTAGTAGGAAAGGGAGAATGCGGGATGTATCAAAAAATAATACTAGCTGTAGATGGTTCTGAGCATGCACTAAGAGCGGTGGATCACGCCATTAAATTTGTGAAAAGTGTACCAGAGTATTGGTTAGATGTAGTTATTGTCATGAATGATGGAATGAAAGGAAAACAAGCGGTCAATATGGCGAGCTTGGTAGAAGAAAGATTAAAATTAACGAAACAAAAATTAAAAAAACAAATGTTGATTTTCGAACGGTTATTTTACTTGGTGATCCTAAACAGGAAATTGTAAAATATGCAAAAAGAGAAGAAGTTGACCTTTGTATTATGAGTAGAGGATTAAATAGATTTCAAGGAATGGTACTTGGAAGTGTCAGTCATAAAACAGTTAAACATATTAATTGTCCGATCTTAATCATAAAGTAATGACTTTATAAATAGTAAATACCGTAGTAAAACTGATTGCCACGGATCCAAACAGATAAAGGAAAGCTTTCTTCGATTGTTTTTGTTCCAGCATTTTAACAACCTCAACACTAAATGTGGAGTAAGTGGTAAATGCTCCACAAATTCCTACACCTAAAAAGTTCCATGTCCATAAAGAAAGCCATTCTGCTTGATAAAACAAATACGTAAAAGCAAATAGGATGCTACCTGTAAAATTGGCAAGCAATGTACCTACAGGTAGCCAATATTTACTTGTGTTAAATTGCAGACTTAACAGATATCTAAGTATGGCACCAATGAAGCCACCTAATCCAACAAACAAATAACTCATGTGATCTTCTCCTTGTTGCTTGCTAACTTAGCTCCAATAAAACATAACACTACACCACCGAGAATTTGTATTGCCAGATAAAGAATGAACCATGCTGTACTTTCATCGAAAAGCAATACACTCTCTGCAATAAAGGTGGAAAAGGTAGTAAAAGATCCCAGCAGTCCTGTTGTAAATGCTGTAAAGATAGATGCTGGCAATTTATTCTTGAAAAAAGGATGGAATGTAACATATGCCAATACAAAACATCCAATTAAATTGGCAATGGTTGTCCCGACAGGAAAGCTGATAAAGGATACGGATTCTGCAATGATATAACGGAGAAGAGCTCCGAGTATACCACCAATCCCAACTGCTAAAAACAGTTTTAATTCTTTCGTCTTCATTGACATGTTGGGCAAAAACCGTAAATCTCAAATTTATGGTCGTCAATCATATATTGCTTTAATTCCTCCGAGATTTCATCCATTGGACAGTGGTGAATTTCTTTGGTAACACCGCAAGTTTTACAAATAAAATGATGGTGATGATGATGATCACATTTAAGCCTAAAGTGTTTTTCACCATTTAAGTCCGTTGACTCTAAAATGCCTAACTGGTCAAATAAATGCAAGTTTCGATAAATTGTATCAAAGCTGATTCCTTCGTAATTAGGCTCCATATTTTGCAATAAGTCTCTTGCTGTACAATATCGATTTTCTTCTACAAAGAAGTCGATCATGTGTTTTCGCTTATCCGTATATTTATAGCCTTTTTCTTTTAAAATACCAAGTGCTTCAGTTGTATTCATTTGATCACCCCGTTTTCAAACGATGCTTTCTGCTATTTATTTTTGCTATTACTTTTTTTGTTACAATCGTAGCTATTAATAAAAGGATGAGTAGCATGACGATCGTACCACCTGGTGGTATTTCTAAATAGTAACCAGATACTAATCCCAAAATAACAGCTGTTTCTCCATATATTATCGCATAAATAATCGTTTGTTTAAATCCTTTTGCAATACGAATACTTGCTGCAACAGGTAATGTCATTAATGCTGAAACTAGTAGAACACCAACAATACGTATCGAAGCAGCAATGACGAGTGCAGTTAAAACGATAAAAATAAAATGAATCCTTTTTGCGTGTACACCAGTAACCACTGCTTGTTCTTCGTCAAAAGATAATAAAAACAGTTCCTTATATAAGAAAAAGATAACTACACATACAATAACTGCAATAATGATAATGCTGTACAAATCTTGTCTGCTTACTGCTGAAACAGAGCCAAATAAATAATTATATAAGTCTGTATTAAATCCATTTGCAACCGAAATAAAAATAACACTTAATCCAACACCACCAGATAAAATAATCGGGATGGCCAATTCTTGAAATGCAGTGTATACACGGCGCAAGCGCTCAACAATGACAGAGCCGATAATGGAGAAACCTAATCCCGAATAAAAGGGGGTGATCAGCATAGCACCTGTCTTCTTTTCCAGTAACAGACCAAATGCAATTCCTGCTAGTGTTACGTGAGATAGTGCATCAGCTATCAAAGACAATCGACGTACTACAATAAAGGCACCCAGTAATGGAGCGATAATACCGATAATAATACCAGTAAAAAAGGTGTTTCTTAAAAACTCATATTCTAATAAATTCATTAACATATTTGTTCCTCCATTAATGCTCATGGGTCACTAGATTTAGTGGGTGACCATAGAAATCCGATAGTTGATCTTGTGATAGTGTTTGGAACTCATTTGGATTACCATGAAAATGCAGTGATTTGTTCAAACAAGCCACTTTAGATGCATGGTGTGTCATCGTTCCAATATCATGGGTTACTAATAATAAAGAAATGTTTTGCTGATTTAATTCATGTAATAAATCAAAAAACTTTTCTACATTTTCAGCATCAACACCAACAGTAGGTTCATCCAATATCAATAATTTTGGATCACTGACAAGCGCTCTAGCAATAAAAATCCGCTGTTGCTGCCCTCCAGACAGTTCTCCGATATTTTCAGAAAGATATTCTGTCATGCCAACTTTTTCTACTGCTTCATAAATGTGTAGTTTATCTTGACGTGTTAATCTTCTGAAATAGCCCAACTTAGAAGTGAGCCCCATTGTTACGACTTCTTCTACTGTTGCAGGGAATCCACTATTAAAGCTGTTTGCTTTTTGTGAAACGTAACCTAATTTATTTTTTTCTTTAAATTTACGAATTGGATGACCAAAAAGCTGGATTTCCCCGGTAGTTGGTTTTTCCATACCCAACAAAAGTTTAATTAATGTTGTTTTACCTCCGCCATTCGGCCCTACCAGTCCAATAAAGTCACCTTCGTTTATTATAAAATTAACTTTTGATAAAGCTTGTCGCTCACCATAATGAAAGCTGACGTTCTCCATCTCAACAATTGTTTTTTTCATGTTATCACCTTCGTTTTCAATCTCAACATATTATATCGTAATCATTACGCTTTGTAAATTACTGAAATCGGAAAATGTGCTATACATAAAGTGAGACTTCCTTCTATATAATAATTTATTCCGTACTGTCATGAACTACCAACTAGATCATTTGCTTTTTATCTTATCTTTTCGTTAAAATAATAGCAACGAAGAAGAGGAGGCTAATACATGACAGTTCAGTTTTATTGGTATCCTAAATGTGGGACGTGCCAAAAAGCGAAGAAATGGTTAGATGATCATGGTGTTGATTATGAAGCTATACATATTGTGGACAACCCGCCTAGCAAAGCAGAAATAAAAAATATTATTTCTAAAAGTGGTTTACCATATAAAAAATTCTTTAACACAAGTGGTAAGAAATATCGAGAATTAGGCTTGAAGGACAAATTAAAAGAAGCCACAGAAGACGAAATGCTGGATTATCTTGCTTCAGATGGTATGTTATTAAAAAGACCACTGACAGTTGACGAAAACCAAGTGACAGTTGGTTTTAAAGAAGAAACATTTGAGCAGAGCTGGAATTAAATAAAATTTAGGAGGAGTTTTCATGAGTTTACCTGAAAATTATCTATATTCGAAAGAGCATGAGTGGGTGAAAAAAGAAGAGGAAAAAGTAAGAATCGGTGTGACAGATCATGCACAATCAGAACTGGGAGATATTGTGTTTATTGAATTGCCAGAAGTGGGCGATGAAATCAAAACGGATGAACCATTCGGTAGTGCTGAATCAGTTAAGACCGTCTCAGAATTATATGCACCTGTAACAGGTAAAGTAGTAGAAGTTAATAGTGAATTAGAGGATAATCCGGAATTAGTAAATGAGTCTCCATATGAAAAAGCATGGATGATTGTAGTAGAACCTAGTAACCAGTCAGAATTAGATGATTTATTATCTGCTGAAGATTATGATAAGATGATCAATGAGGCGTAATAAACAGGTAGCATTCGCATGGAGCGGATGCTATATTTTTTAACAGAAAAGGAAGTATAAAAATTGGGTACCTTTATACGCAAGCGCCTAGAAACTAGGCGTCTTCACGAATCGCCCTACGATAAGTCATCATCGGTTCGTAATCTCACCGTGATTCCTTTATCTCAGTTGATTCGCTCTAGCCGCTACGTTTCTTAGCGGGCGTTTTGCGCTTTTCTAATCTAAGTACCATTAGTCTGTCATAACTTGATTAAGTGTATCCATACAATAAAGTGAGACTTCCATCAGCGGGGGCTTACGGGACGATTACGCCGTGATAACATAAAAGCTTTTGGTTTTATTTGAACTTTGATGAAGTAGGTGAGCCAATTGTCAAAACAAGAAATAAAAGTAATCATAGTGGAAGGTAGAACAGATAAAGAAAAAGTGGCAAAATTAGTGGATGAAGAAGTAGAAATTGTCTGTACTAATGGTACGATTAATGTGGAACGCTTGGAAAATTTAATTGAAATGTTTAATATGGATTATCGGGATGTTTTTATCCTGGTTGACGAGGATAAGGCTGGGAAGAAATTAAGAAAACAACTTTCTAAAGAATTGCCACATGCAATTCATATTTATATTGATAAATCGTATAGAGAAGTGGCAGCTACACCTGAGTCTGAGTTAGCAGTAGCACTGATTTCATCACATATTATGATCAACCCAGATTACTTATAATATAGAAGGAGATTGTAATGATAGATATAAAGAAGGAACAATGGAAGAACTTGTTACATCATAAGGAATCGCTAGTCATTTTTGTGCACACACCTTTTTGTGCGACCTGTCAATTGGCAGAACGAATGTTAGCAATCTTGGAGGAAGCGGATCAAGCGCAGTTCTTTTATCGAATGAATGCGTCGTTTTTTCCAGAGTTTATGAAGGAAAATAAAATCCAGAGTGTTCCGGCCCTATTATTGGTAAAAGATGGAGTGGTTATCGATCAATTGTATGCATTTGAATCGGTAACTAAATTACATGCTGTTTTGGAAGGATGGAAACAAAAACAAAGCATTTAGCAATAAAATCAAGTAATTTGTAAGAATTTATATCATATATTTTTCTTTTGGTTATTTTTGATTACAGGTGGTTGTGTATCTGCGCTGATCTCCACACAGTGTATTTGGTCACTATATTAGAAGATGTTACAATAATAATTGTCAAATAAAGAAAGGATTGATTTATTATTAGTGACCAATTACATCTACAGTACACAACGGAAATGGAAAAAGCGATGCATCAGTCGCACGGAGTAGGATATGCGGAATACAGCCGTAAACTCTCTCAGCGATTAGATGTAGAAAAAGAAAGAGAAACTAGCTATAAAAAAAGCCAAGAAGTTGTGAAAGACGTAGAACGCTTAGTTCACAGATAATAATTGGATGTTAGAGGAAATAAAAATAAATGAAATGAAAATAGACACGAAGATACAACAGTTACTTTTCGATAAGTAGCTGTTGTTTTTTATTAATATAGGAAAGCATATAATCCGCGGTATCAACGCATTTGTAAGCATAGTAGCCATTTTGAAATAGCTAGTACAGGAAACCATCGCTGCGGCTGTCCACTTCCCTTTCCACGGGATTTTCGCCTAAGCTAACTTTGGTAAGCAAAGTTAGCTTGCCAAAGTGGATCTTAGTCGAAAATCATCCCGTAGGAGTGGAAGTGGACGGCCTCCGCTATGAAATTGTTCTACAACGTTTGTGACTGCTAACTTCTCGAGCTTTCTTAACCTGAGTAATAAAATTGGAATGTCAGCGAGTACATTCATTGTAGAGCATGAATGAGCGTAGGCGTCCACTCCGACTCCTGTGGGATCAGCGTGATCTGAAGATCCACTTTTGTAAAGCGATCTTCTTTACAAAAGTTAGCTGAAGACACGGCCCACGGAAAGCGAAGTGGGCAAGCCGAAGCGGTTGTTACGCCTGTTATTCATGTCAAAATAACTACTTTGGACAGGACCGGGTGGGCTTTCCCGGTTTTTCTTAAGAGTTAGAAAGTATAAACGAAAATGTCTAGATCCAAGCAACAAATAACGCACTAAATGTCCGTTCATAAATGTTAGCATCAAGATAAATTTTAACTCGTTTACAGTATTTATCTTGTCCGAATATGGAATGGATCGGCTTTTAGCAGTAATAGATCGATAAATACAGGTTAAGTGTGGTATAATATCAGACGGAATGAATAAAATCAGTTGTTTTCGATAGCGGTAAAATGGTTGATTATAGATTCGAAATAGTATAAGATTATAATGAGAATAAAGTGAGAATGGATTTAATTCCACTTCAAATCAATACATTTTAAAAGCTTTGGAGGTATGTAGTTATGGCAAGTTCTACTTTAGAAATTAAGGATCTTCATGTTGAAATAGAAGGTCAGGAAATATTAAAAGGTGTTAACCTTACCATAAAAGGTGGAGAATTCCACGCAGTAATGGGACCGAATGGTACTGGTAAGTCAACATTAGCATCAGCGATTATGGGTCACCCTAAATATGAAGTAACAAAAGGTGAAATTCTTCTCGATGGGGAAGATGTATTAGAAATGGAAGTAGATGAGCGTGCACAAGCTGGTCTATTTTTAGCTATGCAATACCCGAGTGAAATTAGTGGTGTAACAACTTCTGATTTCTTACGTTCTTCTATTAACGCACACCGTGAAGAAGGCGACGAAATTTCATTGATGAAATTCATTAAAGAGATGGACGAAGCTATGGACTATCTAGAAATGGATAAAAACATGGCACAACGTTACCTAAACGAAGGTTTCTCCGGTGGTGAGAAGAAACGTAACGAGATTCTTCAATTAATGATGTTAAAACCAGCTATCGGTATCCTTGATGAAATTGATTCTGGTCTAGATATTGATGCGTTAAAAGTAGTATCTAAAGGTATCAATAAACTACGTGATGAGTCATTCGGTTGCTTGATCATTACGCACTATCAACGTTTATTAGATTATATTACACCAGACAAAGTACATGTAATGATGAAAGGTCGTGTAGTGAAATCTGGTGGACCTGAGCTAGCTCAACGCTTAGAGGCGGAAGGTTATGACTGGATTAAGCAAGAACTTGGTATTGAAGATGAAACTGTAGGACAAAAAGCATAAGGTAGGAGGTATCGTATGACTGTGGAAACTAAACTGCCATATGATCAGGACTATGTCCGATCATTTTCAGAAAATAGAAAAGAACCGGAATGGATGAAAGAGTTGCGCTTGCAAGCTCTTGATTTAGCAGAAGGGCTTGAAATGCCAAAACCGGATAAAACGAGTATAAAACGTTGGAAGTTTGATGACTACAAACATGATGTTGCTGGTGAATCCATCAACTCAATCAATGATTTACCTGAAGATATTCAAGTGTTCTTGGATATGGAAAATCACAATGAGAATCTTGTCATCCAACGTAATCAATCTGTAGCGTATAAATCACTTGCTTCTGGACTAGAAGAAAAAGGAGTTATACTAACAGACATTCAAACAGCATTACAAGAACATAGTGATCTAGTAAGGCGCTATTATATGAAAGATGCTGTACAAATTGATGAACATAAACTAACTGCACTACACACAGCATTAATGAACGGCGGTGTCTTTGTGTATGTACCAAAAAACGTACAAATTGAAGAGCCACTGCAAGCTATTTTTTGGCAAGAAGATCCGGAAGCAGCTACCTTTAACCATGTAATTGTAGTAGCAGAAGAGAATAGTTCTTTAACGTATGTGGAGAACTATATTTCACAAAATAAAGAAGAACATGCAGTAGCTAATATTGTGACAGAAGTTATTGCGCATGATAATGCGAACATTAACTTTGGGTCTGTAGATAATTTTGCTGCAGGCACAACGGTTTATGTTAACCGTCGTGGAGTAGCCTATCGTGATGCACGAATTGAGTGGAATCTTGGGCAAATGAATGACGGTAACACCGTATCTGAGAATATTACACACCTCATTGGTGATAACTCATATTCTTATGCCAAAACAGTTTCTGTAGGTCGTGGAGATCAATCTCAAAACTATACAGCTAAAATTGTCCACTTTGGTAAACAAAGTGAAGGTTTCATTCTTCAACACGGAGTTATGAAAGAGAGTGCATCCTCTATTTTTAACGGTATTGGAAAAATCGAACATGGTGCAACAAAAGCAAATGCAGAACAAGAATCTCGTGTATTAATGTTAAGTAGAGATGCTCGGGGAGATGCAAACCCTATTCTGTTAATCGATGAAGATGATGTTACAGCAGGTCACGCAGCATCTGTCGGTCGTGTTGATCCGGTTCAACTATACTATTTAATGAGTCGTGGTATTTCTCAGCAAGAAGCTGAACGTCTCATTATTCATGGTTTCTTAGCTCCGGTTGTTAAGGAGATTCCAATTGATGCAGTACGTGAACAATTGACTGAAGTTATCGAAAGGAAAGTCTACTAATGACTATTAAAGCTATTCGTGAGCAATTTCCGATTCTGAATCAAGAAGTAAACGGCCATCCGCTAGTTTATCTTGATTCAGCGGCAACATCACAAAAACCGTTATCTGTTATCGAGTCCATGGAAGCTTATTACAAGCAACATAATTCTAATGTGCATCGTGGTGTCCATACACTGGGGACTAGAGCAACCGATCAATATGAAGGAGCTCGTGATAAAGTAAAAAACTTTATCAACGCCAGTTCAACGGAAGAAGTGATCTTTACCCGTGGAACGACAACCTCACTTAATACGGTTGCTTATGGGTATGCTCGTCACGTTCTACAAGAAGGTGATGAAATTGTTCTTACTGAAATGGAACACCATAGTAATATTATTCCTTGGCAGCAGGCAGCGAAATATACTGGTGCAACCTTAAAGTATATTCCAATGGAAGCTGATGGAACGATTACGCTTGATTCTGTCCGTTCCACTGTTACGGAAAATACGAAACTAGTTGCTGTAACACATGTTTCTAATGTGTTAGGTACGATTAATCCGATCAAGGAAATTGCCCAAATTGCTCATGACAATGGTGCAGTGATCGTAGTAGATGGTGCCCAAAGTGTTCCACACATGCAAGTTGATATGCAGGACTTGGATTGTGATTTCTATGCTTTTTCTGGCCATAAAATGTGCGGCCCAACTGGTGTTGGTGTCCTTTATGGTAAGAAAGCTTTATTGGAAGAAATGGAACCAGTTGAATTTGGTGGAGAAATGATCGATTTTGTTGGCCTTTATGATTCTACATGGAAAGAGCTTCCATGGAAGTTTGAAGGTGGAACACCAATTATCGCTGGAGCAATTGGTTTAGGTGCAGCGATTGATTTTCTTTCCGATTTTGGAATGGATAACATCTTAGAACATGAGCAGCAAATTGCGAAGTATGCACAGGAAAAACTTTCTAAAGTCGCTGGACTGACCATTTACGGACCAAAAGAACGTGGTGGTTTGGTAACCTTCAATATTGAAGGTGTTCATCCACACGATACAGCTACAGTTCTGGATGCAGAAGGTATTGCAGTAAGAGCTGGTCATCATTGTGCACAGCCTTTAATGAAATGGTTAGATGTGACTGCTACAGCAAGAGCAAGCTTTTATCTATATAATGATGAAAGTGATGTTGACCGATTAGTTGAAGGAATACAGCGAGCGAAGGAGTATTTCGGCGATGTCATTTAATAATTTAGATACATTGTACAGACAGGTTATTATGGATCACTATAAAAATCCTCGTAACCGTGGAACTTTAGCGGACGAATCTGTTACAATAGATATGAATAACCCTACATGTGGTGACCGTATTGAATTACACCTTCAAGTTGAAGATGGCACAGTAAAAGAAGCGAAATTTGAAGGGGAAGGTTGTTCGATCAGTATGTCATCTGCTTCTATGATGACACAAGCAGTGAAGGGGAAAAATGTAGAGGATGCTTTAGAAATGTCATCCATTTTTTCCAAAATGATGTTAGGTGAAGACGTAGAAGATGTGGATTTCGACCTTGGGGATATTGAGGCACTGCAAGGTGTTTCCAAATTCCCGGCAAGAATTAAGTGTGCAACATTGGCGTGGAAGGCGATGGAAAAAGCAGTAGCAGCCGACGAAGAGGAGTAAGCACAAAGAAATCCTAATATAGGAGGTAATAGTATGGCTAAAAAAGCACCTGAAATAGGCGAATATAAATATGGCTTTCATGACAGAGATGTTTCGATTTTTCGTACTGAAAAAGGTCTTACACGTGCAGTAGTGGAAGAAATTTCTCGTATGAAAGAAGAACCAGAGTGGATGTTAGAATTCCGCTTAAAGGCATTAGAACAATTCTATAAAAAACCAATGCCACAATGGGGTGGCGACCTTTCAGAATTAGACTTTGATGAAATTACGTATTACGTAAAACCGTCTGAGCGTTCTGAGCGTTCTTGGGATGAAGTACCTGATGAAATCAAACAAACATTTGATAAATTAGGTATCCCTGAAGCAGAGCAAAAATATCTAGCAGGTGTATCTGCACAATACGAATCTGAAGTTGTATATCACAACTTAAAAGAAGACTTAGAAGAGTTAGGTATTGTCTTCAAAGATACAGATACTGCACTAAAAGAAAACGAGGACCTATTTAAAGAGTACTTTGGTAAAGTTATTCCGGCATCTGATAATAAATTTGCAGCATTAAACACTGCAGTATGGTCTGGTGGATCTTTTATTTACGTACCGAAAGGCGTTAAAGCGGAGACACCTTTACAAGCATACTTCCGTATTAACTCTGAAAACATGGGTCAGTTCGAGCGTACGTTAATTATCGTTGATGAAGGTGCTTCTGTACACTATGTGGAAGGTTGTACAGCACCAACGTATACAACTAACTCCCTACACAGTGCGGTTGTTGAAATCTTTGTTAAGAAAGACGCATATTGCCGTTATACTACTATTCAAAACTGGGCGAACAATGTCTATAACCTAGTTACAAAACGTGCAACATGTGATGCAAATGCAACAATGGAATGGATCGATGGTAACATTGGTTCTAAATTAACTATGAAATATCCTGCCATTATTCTAAAAGGTGAGGGAGCTCGTGGAAATACGCTTTCCATTGCATTAGCAGGTAAAGGACAGCACCAACACGCAGGTGCTAAAATGCACCACCTAGCGCCTAATACGTCTTCAACGATCGTTTCGAAGTCGATCTCTAAACAAGGTGGTAAAGTATCTTACCTTGGTATGGTACACTTTGGACGTAAAGCAGAGGGTGCTCGTTCTAACATTGAATGTGACACGTTAATTATGGATAATAAATCAACTTCAGATACGATTCCTTACAATGAGATTTTAAATGATAACATCTCATTAGAGCACGAAGCGAAAGTTTCTAAAGTATCGGAAGAACAATTATTCTATCTAATGAGCCGTGGTCTTTCAGAAGAAGAAGCTACTGAAATGATCGTTATGGGCTTCATCGAGCCATTTACAAAAGAACTTCCAATGGAATATGCGGTAGAAATGAACCGTCTTATCAAGTTCGAAATGGAAGGTAGTATTGGATAATTGGGATTGGAGCTTTACTTTTAAGCTTTAAGAGGAAATTTAAATCTGAGATAACGAGTTCAAGCTAATATTGCTGAGCTCGTTATCTTTTTTTATATTTTCAAAAGCATCATCTACCTAATAAACTTCTATTTAGTATGGATGATATAATTAATTGATTTCATCTCCATAATTTCTACAGAATTGAGCCAATTTTGCAAATAGATCTTCTAGTATAAATCGAGAATCTATTGACACATACACTTTAATCGGTCGATACTTACCTGAATGAACATATCTCATATTTTCATCAAATACAGGAGCAGGTTTCCATGACCAGTTACCACAATCTGCATATAGTATTACACCAACTGCTGGGGAATCACCTAATAAACGGTATTCTGAAGGTCTTGAAACGCTTTGATTGTTAAATTTAATGAGTTGTTCTACTAGATATTTGCCTATTTCTCCATGTGGATACACTTTTTCAATTAGTTCTGCATACCCGACAGACATGGTTCGATAAACATTTCTAGGGATTTGCCAAACTTCAAGATTAGATTTGAAAATTACATTAGCAGAATGGATATCGTTTGATAAGTTATACTCACGACCACCTGAGGGCCAATCTCTGCCACCGATCCAGATTACCTTAATATTTTTTTCTGCAATTCTGGGTTCTATTAACAATGCAGATGCCATATCAGTTAGTGGACCATAAAATGCAATATGAAGAGGTCTACTATCTTCCTTCATTGCTTCTTCAATAATCAGCCTAGCACCAGGTGAGTCAATAGGTGTTACTTCATCTGGCATAGCGGTTGCTGCACCATTCTCCACACGGAATTTTCCCTTCAATCCCATTAGATTTAAAAGAAGCATCGTTTCGTCATAACTATCCTGTAAACTTGTTTTTGATTTTTGATCACCAAAATGCGCAGGAATGATTCCATGAAGATCGAATGAGCTAGATAGGACCGCATGTACAATTGCAAACTGATCGTCTACTTCATTCTTTGCATCAGTATTAATAATTACCCTTGCTTTCTTTTCTTCTGGTATCATAAATTTCATTTCGATAAAGCCTCCATAACTATTAATTTAAACTAAGTGATAGAGATAAATTCCAATTAATCGTTCGCCGTGAAGAATGGGGGATTTCATTATCTCAATAATATATATTTCTACATCACTTAACAAAATCCCTTTAGTTACACCCATTTTTTTATTTTTATCTATATTAAAAAGCAGTGTCTCATATTTAGACACTGCCATTATTTGAATACCAATCATTTCTAAGAGCTGAGTATATAATATAAATTGCATTAGGACCGACATAAAAGCCAGTCCCTGAAATAAAATAGTCGATCAATTTTCTTTATCATTGTTAAATTCAGACGGATCATTTTCTTCTGCAAACTCAGTAGAATAAGCCAAATTTTGTCCTCTCTGAGCACCTTTGTTTTCCTCTTCTACTGGAGCAAACAATAAAGGTATACAGAATAAAGCCCCAATTCCAACTAATGTATAGATCACTCTCGAAAATCCAGCTTCTTGCCCCCCGAATAAAGCTGCAACCAAATCAAATTGAAACAATCCAATTAACCCCCAGTTTAGAGCACCAATAATTACTAAGGTTAAAGCAATTCGTCGTATTGTATCCATGCACATCACCTCCTTTTGATGTATTGTTTAAAAATATTATTCGTTTTTTTTCTTTATCTATACGGATTTAAATGATCATTTTATAAATTAAACAAATGCTAATATGGCTTGGTTTTATAACACGACCACAATCGCAAAACAAATCGGAGATAAGTACGTAGGCAATGTACAGTAAATTAGTTAACGATTACTAGTGAAAGTTCGTAATATTGTGGATACGATCAATAATCTGTTGTTAAGTATGACAAGACCCCTAACCAAAATTTGTATTGTGGCTAGGGGATCATTAGTGGAAATGTAAATATACTCTTTAGCATTAGATAAAATGATACCATCCAGATCCGGAGAAATCGAACCTGTTTAGTTTATAACCTATGTAGCTTCAATTTGCGATTTGCTGTTAGATGTTATTTCAGTGCTCATAATCTGTAGCGATTCTAAGATATATTTGGTCATGCATAAATAAATAACTACTAATACTGTATCAAGTACATATGATGACACGATAACATGGTCATTTATAATATGCCCTCTTACAATTAATCGATCCAATATATTTGTTAGCCAGTATAATATGTAATAATATGGGAGTAATGCTGTAATAATCTTAGCCTGCTTTACGGTGCTACTATAATCGCCGAAATAGTTACCCATGGTTGAAAATACATTCCACAGCCCATATATATTGTAAATAGGAATCATTATTCTAGCCAGAGCACCACCTGGTGTGATGGGGTATTGGGAATTAATGCTTCTTAGATCTTTATGAACTTTATAAATCCAAACTAAATAAAAAACGCCAGTTATGATAAAGATAACCAAATAAATGACAGAAATTGCTTGATCTATACTAGCTAAAAATGACGCAAAAAAATCGTAAAAATAAGCATAAAAAAAGGTTGTAAATACTAATATACTGCTGAGTACAACTCCTAATGTTAAAAGTATTGTTAATATTTTTCCTGTTCCCTTACTCGTTAATTCCATTATTATGTCCTCCTTATTGTCAGTAGGTAATATTCTCAAAGTTATTCTGCAAAAACTTTTTATAGGGAGACTTCTTATATACTGTCTCTATTGTTTCTTATGGTCAAATATAAAATGGTAAACAAGTGCGCTAACCATACAATAATGGTAAATCCCATTAACCACTGTCGAATAGAAGAGAACTCTACCCAATTTTGTAATTCGGTGAGAAAAGAATTAACAGGAGACTAGCAGAGACAAGAAGATGAATGCCTATACTATATTTCATAAGAACTAACCCCATTTCTAAATAATTTCTGATTCCAATACTAGAATCCGCATAATAGTGTATCATAAGTTTAACAGGTAATAAATTCCTTTTTATGCATTATAGAAATCATTAGAAAAGCGAACCACTATATAATATACAAAATACTCGATTGGATAAATTCCTTTATTACCTTTATAATTAAAAAGAGTAACGTTTAGAAAACAACTAAGACAATGTGATAGTAGGGATAAATTTGGTTATTTTTATTTGTTTATTAATTGGGTTATTGTCAGCTATGTTAGGAAGTATTGTAGGATTTGGCGGCGGAGTAATTCTGGTACCTATTTTACTAATTCTTCATTCTACAACCCCTTTATTTGAGTGGGCGGATGCTAGTACAATTGTCGGTATTTCATTGATTATTATGATATTTACTGCTTTGTCATCCACTTATGCTTATGCGAAGAGTGAACGAATAGACTATAAAAGCGGCTTATATTTTATTGCAGGTAGTTTGCCTGGTGGTGTGTTAGGGGCATGGTTGAATCAATTTGTGGATACCGATATGTTTTCGTTATTTTTAGGTATATTTATGTTATTAATCTTTACCATGTTCTTATTTAAGAAAGCACCAAACCAGGTGAAGGACGACATGAATTTAGACACTTCACAAAAGGTTGTTCGTGAGGTAAAAATTGGGGATGCCGTATACCGCTACTCTTTTTCTCCGTTTATTGCCGTTGCAATTGCTTTTACAGTAGGGATGTTATCTGGTTTTTTCGGAATTGGTGGGGGATCTTTAATGGTTCCTGCCATGATTATTTTGTTCCGTTTCCCACCGCATATCGCTACGGCTACCTCCATGTTTATGATCTTAGCGCTTAGTATTGTAAGTTCTGGTACACACATTGCGTTAGGTCATATACAATGGATCTATGTATGGGCTTTTGTACCAGGTGCATGGTTTGGAGGAATTTTAGGTGCGAAAATTAATCAGCAACTTTCTAGTAAAGCTGTGGAGTATTTATTAAGAGCGGTTGTATTATTGATTGGATTACGTCTGATTTGGCAAGGTTTGTTTTAGGGAGGGTTAGTCTTCATGATCGAACATATCCATTTTTATTATTGTAATGATTTACATAGTCACTTTGACCAATGGCCAAACATTGTTGATTATTTTAACAAAAAGAAAAAACAGCATGCTCAGGCTGATGAGCAAAGTTGGAGAATTGATATTGGGGACCATGTAGATCGGTTCCATCCAATTGCAGAAGCGTACAACGGGAAAGCTAATGTTGAATTATTAAATGCAGCTGGCTTTGATGCTGCAACGATTGGAAATAATGAAGGGATTACCCTGGAGCATGAACATTTGTATCATTTGTATGATCGGGCAAATTTTCAAGTTACTTGTGGTAATTTGATACCTGTAAATAAAGATAGACCAGCGTGGTTACAAAATAGTATTAAGATAAAAACGAAAGAGAACTTAACGATCAAATTGTTCGGATTGACCGCCCCATTTAATGCCTTCTATAATCCTCTAGGGTGGCATGTTGAATCGCCTTACGATTATTTAGCACGTGAAATGAGGGAATTGAGAGAAGATGCAGACATTCTGATCTTACTTTCTCACCTCGGGTTCACGGAAGACCAATTAATTGCCGAACGATATCCAGAGATTGATATTATTATTGGCGGTCATACCCATCACATCTTAAAAAATGGGGAAGTGGTTAATAATGTATTACTAACTGCAGCAGGTAAACATGGCAAATATGTCGGAGAAGTACATATAGATTGGGACCACCATTTAAATAAAATAGTGGATAAACAGGCCTACACAGTGGAAACTAAATATCTTAGTCAGGATCAAGATACTGTTCATAGACTTGCAAAACTGAATGATGCTGCTCAAGAACTTTTAAATAAGCCAGTGACGTATATAGAAAAGAGTCTAACTGTAGATTGGTTTGAACAGACACCTATAATTGAATCGTTAACGGCTAAACTAAAAGACTGGACGAATGCCGATATAAGTATGTTAAATGCAGGCATACTGTTAGAAAATATCGCAGAAGGCTATGTTACCTATGGAGATATACATCGAATCTGTCCTCATCCAATCAATCCTTGTACAGTCAAACTAAGAGGAATTGAAGTATTGGAGGTTGTGCGTGGTGCATATGACGAGGCATTAATGCATTTTGAACTAAAGGGTTTTGGTTTCCGAGGCAAAGTGTTAGGTAAATTTGTCTTTAGTGGCATTGATATTGATACAGAGATAGATGAAGATGGTATAGAACATGTTCAGCATGTTCATCTTAATGGGCGTGAGATTGAACATGATAAAATTTATACGTTTGCGACTGCAGATATGTTTACTTTTGGAAGGATGTTCCCAGCAATTGCAAGGTCTACGACAAAGAAGTTTTATTTGCCTGAATTCATGAGAGATCTATTAGCAGATGCTTTAAGGTCATCATAGGAACAATTATACACTCCCTTCATATTTTATATGGAGAGGAGTGTGTTTTTTATGATGGAAGTGAAACCAATATTTATTAAGGATCATCCGTTTACAGCTATTTCGGTTAAGCTGCCATATACCAATTTGTTGGTGATTACGAATGAAGTAGGATATGTCATGTGCGGAGCATTAGATGTAGATTTATTAAATGACCGTTTGACTGACCGTCCCATTGTTGCAGGAAGAGCTATCGGTGTGAAGACGATAGAAGAATTGCAGCACGCTAAGCTGGATAAAGTGACTCATCATTCCCAAAATTATGGTTGGAAAGAAGGAATGCCAATAGAAGAAGCATTACTAAAAATATCCAACAAATAAGTGACTATTTGCCTAGTTAGTGAAATTTATTTACAAAGTAGCAATAAAAATAGTAGATTATATCGACATTATCTGATAAAATTTTACCAAAATGGCAAATGGGTGTTTGAAAATGAGATTAGTTCCAACCAAACTTATTCGACCAGGCATTGAATTAGCAAAACCAATATATGATGCGCATGGTCGGATTTTACTGCAAAAAAATATGCAATTAACTGACTCGATGATAGATCGACTGAAAAATTCAGGAATTACCTATGTTTTTACTCGTGATGAGGATACGGAAGATATTATGGTTCATCCTCCTATTCCTGATCAGCAAAGGGTAGAAGCAATTCAAAAAATAAAAGAGACATTCCGGTCGCTAAAATTTGAAGATTTAACGAAAAATAATTATTTATTAGATAAAGCTGCTTTTAAGTTAGATCAACTAGTCAAAGAAATTGCAAAAGAGTTAAGTGAAAATGAGGAAGTTATTCATTATTTATCAGACTTATTAATTATTGATGATTACGTCTATACGCATTCCCTAAATGTGAGTATGTATACACTTGCATTAGCACAGGAATTGAACTTAAAAAATAAAGATATGGAACAATTAGGATTAGGTGCCGTGTTACATGATATCGGTAAGATCGTTATACCAGAGGAAGTCTTAAATAAGCCTGGAAAGCTCACAAATATGGAATTTAAGATTGTTCAAGCACATACAGAATATGGTTTTGATTTGTTGCGAAAAGCTCATAATATTCCACTATTGGTTGCCCACTGTGCCTATCAGCATCATGAACGTTTAGATGGAACAGGTTATCCGCGAGGCATTAAAGAAGATGATATTCATCCATTTGCCAGAATTATAGGGGTAGCGGATGTTTTTGATGCGGTGACAAGTAATCGAACTTATAGGGATGCGATGTTACCACATGAAGGATTAGAAATATTATATGGTGGTGCTGGGACGCAATTCGACATACACCTTGTAGAAGCATTTAAGAAGACCATTGCTCTTTATCCAAATGGCTTAACCGTTTATTTAAGTGATGGCAGAGAAGGGGTCGTTGCCCGCCAAAATTCACAAATGTTTGATCGTCCAGTAGTTCGAGTGCTGAAAGAAAATGGCTCCAGAGTAAAACCGTATGACTTAGATTTAACAAAGGTATTGGATGTCCTGATTGTAAATACGGATCAATTTATTACAAGCAGATAAAAATTTCTTTAATTATATCTAAATAAATCCCCGCAATCATATGAATAGATTGGGGGGATTTATTATGCGAACAAAAAAGTGGAGTAGACGAAAAATAGGTTCACCTCCAGCTAATCAAATTGTATTTATTGCTTTTTTTATTTTTGTTCTCGTGATGATTGCAAGTATTCTAATCGTTAACGAGGGAATCAAACCAGTACTGCTGAATTACGCAAAAGTTCGTGTTGATGCGATTGCGAATCAAGCAATGGGAATAGCGGTTAGCAAAAAGATTTCAGAGGATTTAGAAGCTGGGGATTTAATAGAAGTGCAATTGGATGAAGAAGGAAGAGTAGAAAATTATATTTTTAATGCAGTAGTAGAAAATCGTGTACAAAGAAATGTTCAATATCGTGTAGAAAATTTCCTTAAGCTATTGGAGAAAGGAGAGCGACCTGAAACAGGCGTGCCTCTTGAAGTAGAATTGGATTTGGAGCCATCAGAACAAGAATTACTTGATGATGTAAGGGAAAAAGGCCTATTAGTAGAAGTACCGTTAGGTCAAGCATTAGGAATTCCTGTTATAGCTAACCTTGGGCCAAAAGTGCCGGTGAATTTGGAAGTGATCGGTAGTGTCGGGACAGAAATAACGAGTGAAATTGTTGAAACTGGTATAAATGGCGCATATATCCACGTCAATGTGCATATAGAAGTAGAAATGATGGTAGTGATCCCTTTTGCTTCAGAGCCAACGAAGGTGATTCAAGATATTCCGGTAACAAAGGTATTTCATCCTGGTGATGTTCCCAATTATTATCATGAAGGTGGAGATGGATCATCTGATCTTTCTATTCCAATAGATCCAGATATAGAATAATAGAATTTTCCTAGTTTTTCCTTTGACAGAATATTCAGAAGTTCGATATAATTTCAAAGATTAAAACTATTATTAAAATAGATTTAGTAAAACTTATCAGGGTGTTAGCTCACCTCATTCTCCATTTAGCTGCTTTGATTGACTCAAAACCTAAAGTGGAGGTTTTATGGACGACTAGCACCTTGATAAATTATAAAAAAGGGAAGGGGTTAGGTTAATGGAAAACAGATCACAGTGGGGAACGCGTCTCGGTTTCCTTCTTGCAGCAATTGGTTCCGCTGTAGGGTTAGGAAACATTTGGCGCTTTCCTGCCACAGCATTTGAAAATGGTGGAGGTGCCTTTTTTGTACCGTATTTGTTTGCCTTATTAACGGCAGGTATTCCGTTACTTATTATGGAATATACGATTGGACATAAGTATCGCAGCTCATCGCCAAGAAGTTTTTCAAAAATTAGTAAAGGGATGGAATGGATAGGCTGGTGGCAAGTCCTTATTTCATTTGTTATTTCTACTTACTATCCAATTATTATTGCTTGGTCGGTTATGTATGCATATTTCTCTTTAGGAACACAGTGGGGAGATGATCCAACTGGATTCTTTGTTGGAGACTTTTTGAACCTTGCTGATGCTGGAACATTTGGTTCGATCGTTCCTGCAGTCATGATTCCTTTACTAATTATCTGGGTAGTTGTGTTATTTTTCCTAGGTCGTGGCGTGAAGAAAGGTATTGAGTTAGCAAATAGAATCTTTATTCCGACATTATTTATCGTATTTCTAATTATCGTTATTCGTGCGGTTACATTACCTGGAGCAATGGAAGGTTTAGATGCATTCTTTAAACCTGACTGGGGTAGTATTGCAGATGGATCGGTTTGGGTTGCAGCATATGGTCAAATCTTCTTTAGTTTATCGATCGCATTTGCCATTATGATTACGTACTCATCTTATTTACCAAAAAAATCCGATATTACGAACAATGCATTTATCACAGGTTTTGCGAATTCATCTTTTGAATTATTAGCTGGTATTGGGGTATTTGCTGCGTTAGGGTTTATGGCAGTTCAATCGAATACAGCAGTATCTGAAGTAGTTGCAGGTGGCGTTGGATTAGCCTTTATGGTATTCCCTGAAATCATTAGTCAAATGCCTGCATCGGGATTCTTTGGATTCTTATTCTTTGCATCCTTGTTCTTAGCAGGTTTATCATCGATGATTTCGATTTCGGAAACATATGTCGCAGGTTTACAAGAGAAATTCTCCATTTCACGAGGAAAAGCGGTGTTGTTCGGTGGAGGACTTGCTTTACTGGTTTCGCTTTTCTATGCAACCCAAGGTGGACTTAACCTGTTAGATACGGTAGACTACTTTATTAATAATTATGGTGTTGCTTTAGCGGGTCTATTTGAAGTTGTAGCGATCGCATGGTTTGCACGCTCACTCAAAGATCTACAAAACCACGCAAATTCTGTATCCGACATTAAACTTGGTATATGGTGGAGACTTTGTTTAGGGATTATTACGCCATTCGTATTAGGATCTATGATGCTACAGAACCTAAGAACTGAAGTATCTCGTCCATATGAGGATTATCCAATTGATTTCTTATTCAGTTTTGGTTGGGTAGTAGCAATTGGTGCGATGTTCGTTGGTGCGTTATTAACGATTAAAAAATGGCCAAGTAAAGATAACGAAGCATAAATTGAACGTTAAAGGAGGTTGCCTTTATGTCTGGTAGTGCAATTACAATGGCAGTAATCGGTATGGTAATTATTTGGGGTGGCTTAATCGCCAGTGTAATAAAAGCAATAATCGCATCCAAAAATTAATATAAAAAAATCCGTAAAGTGATAATTTCCTTTACGGATTTTTTCTTTCCCATCGCTTTAAATGTGGATAGGGATCAAATGACCATTCTGTTTTTCCGTTATCCTTGTACATACCATAATGTAAATGTGGTGGGAATTTTCCAGAGGTTCCTGGAGGTCCATAACCAGATGAGCCGACAGAACCGATAGTTTGGCCTGCTTCTACGATATCTCCTATTTCTAATCCATCAGCAAATCCATTTAAATGTGCGTAGTAATGGTATCTATTGTATATATCACGAATACCAACACGCCACCCGCCAAATTTATTCCAGCCTTTCAGCTCGACAACACCAAAAGTGGTAGCTCTTACTGGTGTTCCATAACTAGCAAATATATCGGTACCTTCATGGATTCTTCTGCCACCGAATCCTCTAGCATCACCCCATGTATTATGGTAAGTATAATTGTAACCTTTAGGTATTGGAAAAGCAGTTTCGTCCAGACTGATTTTTTGATATGTTTTAAACAAGCGAGCGTAATTCATTATAGACAGAACCGTTAATTCACGATGATAATAATGCCAAAGTGCCGTCCGAATATCTTGGTCTGCATGTCCAAATTGTTGAATGTAATGGGCCACTGTATATAAAATATCATGGTCATTGGTGTGATCAGCTATTCCGTCTCCATCCCCATCTTTTCCGATACCACCAAAGATTTCGAGTAGACTTTCTTCGGTAGGCTCACGGGTTGGTGAAAAACCGTACCATTTTTGTTCAGGTACTTTTATCTTGATTAAAGCATTGTCCTCTTCATCTGATTGCTCGTCATGAATATTGGATTCATAACGGTTGATTGCTGCTAAATAATACCAAGGTATTAAGGTGACAGCTTCCATTTGCTTATATAAACTGATTTTTTCTTGATCGATATCCACATTTTCTTCTGCATGTGCTATAGTAGAAAGAAGAAAAAAACTTGTGAATGATAATAATAAGTAACGCTGAATCAAAGGATATAGCCTCCTTAGTTAATTTTTCAAGTGGATATCGTTAGTTTAGGTTATAAACTTTGATTTCATGCTAGTAACTTTTGTTAAATTCTTATTGCAAAAAAGGTGTGAAATATATTGGTTGAAGTACAAGGTCATCGTTACGAGATAATCAAGGATTATCGTAATGGATTTGAGGAAAAAGCGTTTAAAGAAAGATATACAGACATTTTAAGTAAATATGATTTTATTGTAGGGGATTGGGGTTATGAACAACTTCGTCTCAAAGGATTTTATGATGATCAAAATCCTAAAGCATCTTTTGATACTAAAATAAGCACTTGTGAGGACTATTTATACGAATATTGCAATTTTGGTTGCCGATTTTTTATAGTTAAACAAATTGAAAACTAACACATAATTATGTGTTAGTTTTCGTTCAATAATGGTTGGATAAATAATCGGAAATCCTCTGCTTCCAGTTCATTGAATTGAAAGGCGTGTTCCACAAAATTGCTTTCTTTAATCCTCTCTCGATTAATGCGTGAGTATTTATTCGTATTAAGGTCGATGACAAGACAATCATCACCGAATGCTGGAGAAGATATAACTGCCAAATCAAATCTTTCCATATCGCCTTTAAAACTAACCAACCTTGTCTTACTTTGTTCTGTTTCATTTTTGATAAAGTCTAACTTTCCATCCCTCATCTAATCACTCCCTATTCCAGATTATAGCCATTTCTTCCTTTACTGTAAAATATTCAAAGAACAGCTGCCAATGAAATTATTTAGCAAACTATTTCCATAAACTGCGAAGTAACGTCCTGGACTTGCGATGTTTCATTCTGCTTTTTGAGAAGTGTTGTCATTCGCTTCGGCAGAATACTGCGCTTTCCGTGGGCTCGGCTTCAGCTAACTTTGCAAAGCAAACCACTTTGCAAAGTGGATCTTCAGCTCTCGCTGTCCCACAGGAGTCTCCGTATTCTGCCTACGCTATTTTACCTCTCTGATTATAGAAAGAAATGAAATCATGGAACTAAATATTTCTGTTTGTTACATTGCTAATTGGCTGTGAATGCCGCACATAGTCTGCATATGGTGGATAAATCGACTGGTTGCTTTTTGGATTATTGTTGTAGAGCATATCTTAACGAAGGCCGCCCACTTCAACTCCTGTGGGACCTGTTTGAGCTGAAGATCCACTTTTTCGAGCGGTTTTGGCTCGAAAAAGTTAGCTGAAGGGCAAACCCCACGGAAAGGGGAGTGGGCAGCCGGAGTGGTTTGTTAAGATCACGATATATGACAAAATTACTGTATAGGTGACTGTGCATTTAGTTTTGAACAAACAGTATTTTCATTTCTTCGCAGGTACTTTTGAGTTTGACTATTTTTACTGTAGTGTATGAACGTTATGGAAAGTTGAATCATTTTTTTTGAAATTCGTTCACCTTAATGCAACCAAATCAATCGGAAATTACCTCTAACGACAACTTGTATAATATGGTATTATATAGGTAGACGTTGTTTTGAGTGTAGGGGGATTAGTAGTGTATTTTGTAGATATGAGAAAAATGAATGAAACATTGGATTATTTTGATCAAACCTTAACGTTAGTGAAAGAAAATAAATTTGAATCAGCTATTGAACATCTGGCATTAGAACGAATAACACATCTATTAATAGAATGTATCTTAGACGTCGGAAATATGATGATTGACGGATTTATTATGCGTGATCCGGGAAGTTATCTGGACATCATTCATATTTTGGTCGATGAAAGTGTTATTCCAGAAAAAGAAAATAGCGGGTATGAAGTTATTATTGGATTGCGGAAAACGCTTGTACAGGACTATAAGCAAATCGAACACGAACAATTACTAGCTGTATTAAATGAAAATATCGACATACTTAAGAAATTTAGTACACACATCCGTACCTACTTGGCAACGGAAATGGGTGTAGCAAATACATTTACAAATGATCAGTAATGTTAGAAAGGGAGGGGTAACGGTGGCCAAACGATCTGTGAAGGAAAAGATTGTTGAGTTATTAAAAAAAGAGCAAGCAATGACCGTACCCCAATTATTAAGCCATTTTTCTATTTCAGATATTGCGCTTAGAAGACATCTGAAAACGTTGGAACGACAAGGTACAATAGAAGCAAAAACGGTTAAGCAAGAAATTGGTCGTCCGTTTTTACAATATCGTTTAACGGAAAAAGCGCAGCAGAACTTCCCACAACACTATGAGCAATTATCTGTAAGTTTGTTGGATAAATTGGAAAATCAATTTGGTACAGATTTTGTGGAATCATTAATCTCTGATTGGACGGAAGATCGTATGGAATCCTATAAACAACAATTGTTGCCATACCAACAACTGTCGGACAAAGTGGAACAACTATTAACCATTCAAAAACAGGAAGGATATATGTCTTCACTAAAACAAATTGATTCTCAACGATTTCAACTGGATCAGTATCATTGTCCGATTTATTCCGTTGCTTGTAACTATAAGGCAGCATGTCTAACAGAAGAGTCGGTTTTTCGAGAGTTATTACCAAATGCAAAAGTCAACATGAATAGTTGTATCGCTATGGGAGAGCAGTGTTGTAGTTTTCTAATAGAGGAGAAATAAGCTTTTTCTTTTAAGGATAGTTGTGATGTTTCTCACAAGGATTTCTGAGCGATTATGTTTTACTAAAGACAGATAAAATACTTTAGAAACGGGGCGATTCATCATGCAACAGTCAGTCATAACAGATAAATTTGGTCGAGCGCTACAAGATTTGCGGATCTCTGTGACAGATCGTTGCAATTTTCGTTGTCGCTATTGTATGCCTCGAGAGATTTTCGGAAAAGATTTCACCTTTTTATCAAAAGAACACTTATTAAGCTTTGAAGAAATCGAGCGGTTAACAAAAATCTTTTTAAACTTAGGTGTTCGAAAGATTCGCTTAACGGGTGGAGAGCCACTATTAAGACGTGATATTACTACGTTAATTGAGCGGTTATCTCATTTGCAAGGCTTGCAAGATATCGGTCTGACAACGAATGCTGTATTGCTAGGGAAGATGGCAGAAGACCTTAAAAAAGCCGGGTTAAAACGTGTGAATATTAGTCTAGATGCAATCAATGATGACACATTTATGCAGATCAATGACAGTAAAGTACGTACACAGCCTGTGATCGACAGCATAATCAAAGCTAAAGAAACAGGGTTAGGTGTAAAAGTGAATATGGTAGTAAAAAAAGGGATGAATGATCATCAAGTGATACCGATGGCTAAGTTTTTTAAAGAGCTTGGTGTAACGTTACGGTTTATTGAATTTATGGATGTTGGACAGACAAACGGCTGGGATTTTCAGCATGTTGTCACCAAAAAAGAAATGTATGATCAAATTTCAGAACAGTTTGAATTAGAACCGGTTGATCCTGCTTATTTTGGCGAGGTAGCAAAGCGTTACCGTTATAAAGGAACAAATACAGAAGTAGGATTTATCACATCTGTATCGGAATCATTCTGTTCTTCTTGTACAAGAGCAAGAATAGCAGCAGATGGACACTTTTTTACATGTTTATTTGCAGGTGAGGGCTTGAACCTGAAAGATATTTTACGAGGTGGAGCAACAGATGAAGAAGTAAGGGATACAATTATTTCTCGTTGGAAATACCGTGATGATCGTTATTCAGATCAACGTACAGAAGAATCTGCCAGAAACCGTAAGAAGATTGAAATGTCTTATATTGGCGGTTAAAGAGAGGGTTGTATAGGATGTCAGATAGGAACAGATATCATCGGCAAACGCTTTTTCAAGGAATTGGTCACGAGGGACAAGCACACTTGCTGTCGAAACATGTTCTCATCATTGGCTGCGGTGCTCTTGGGTCCTCATCAGCGGAGATGCTAACGCGGTCGGGAGTCGGCAACATCACTATCATTGATCGCGATTATGTTGAATGGACCAACCTTCAGCGACAACACTTATTTACCGAAGATGATGTGCATCAACAAACTCCAAAAGCAATCGCTGCAGCTTCAAAGTTAAAAAAAATCAATAGTGAGATCGATATACGTCCTGTTGTGATCGATGCTACGGCGGAGAATCTCGCTTTTTATGTACAACAGGCTAACATTGTGATCGATGCAACGGATAATTTCGATACACGTTTTTTAATCAATGACCTTGCACATAAATATAGAAAACCATGTATTTTTGGCGCATGTGTGGGCAGTTCGGGTATGACATTTACGATTATTCCAGGGCAAACACCTTGTCTTGATTGTTTATTAAAAGTCACTCCTATGTTTGGTGCAACCTGTGATGCAGTCGGAGTGATAGGACCAGCAGTACAAATGGTTGTCACACATCAGACGACAGAGGCGTTAAAGCTGTTAATCGAAGCAAAGCACAAAATAAATAGTAAATTGATTATTTTTGATTTGTGGAATAATCATTACCAAACGATTGACGTCAGTCGTGCGAAACGCACCAATTGCACCAGTTGTGGTCAGGCACCGACTTATCCTCATTTATCTTATCATGATAGAACAAAGACCGAGGTTTTATGTGGTAGAGATACGGTGCAAATTCGTGGTAAACAATATCCACTCGAGATGCTCGAGTCAAAGCTCGCCAGTTATGGAGAAGTCCAAGCAAATCCCTTTTTAGTTTCTGTCGATATTGATGAAAAAAGGTTAGTATTTTTCCAAGATGGCCGTACTTTTGTCCATGGTACCAATTCGATAGAGGATGCTAAAAAGCTATATTATCAGATTGTAGGTTAGGAGCATGACTTATGTTAAATGAACGTAATCCAATCCCGGTTTCAGAAGCTGTTAAAAGAGTTACGGACTATTATAAAAAAGGTGAAACAGAATATATCCCATTAACAAACGCACATCAACGTATATTAGCGGAAGATTTAAAAGCGGATCATGATGTGCCAC
Organism: Gracilibacillus saliphilus; assembly: GCF_010994085.1. NCBI lineage: Bacteria > Bacillati > Bacillota > Bacilli > Caryophanales > Bacillaceae > Gracilibacillus > Gracilibacillus saliphilus. Next base: position 422,820 of record NZ_WJEB01000001.1, read on the forward strand.
CATTTGACCGCTCTCCATATGATGGCTATGCACTTCGTTCAGAAGATACAACTGAAGTAACGGAGCATAACTCGAAAATCTTGGAGGTTGTCGGTCATATCGGTGCTGGCAGTGTCCATCATGAACATGTAGCAAACAATCAAGCTGTTCGAATTATGACAGGTGCACCTATTCCAGACGGAGCGGATGCTGTCATCATGTTAGAAGATACTACTGTCTTTGAAGAAGATGGAAGAACATATGTAACGATTAGGAAGCCCCTTCAGCATCATCAGAACATTTCATTTCAAGGCGAAGATGTTGGAAAAGGATCAGTATTAGTGAACAAAGGCACTGTGATAAATCCTGGAATAGTAGCGTTATTGGCAACATTTGGTTATGCACAGGTGCCAGTAGCAAAAAAACCGATAATCGGTGTAATTGCTACTGGAAGTGAACTATTAGAAGTAGATCAGCCGTTAGAACAAGGGAAAATTCGTAATAGTAATGCATATATGATCATGGCACAATTAGAAAGAGCTGGAGCAATACCAAAGTATTATGGTCAATTACCAGATAATTTATCGGAAAGTTTGGAAAAGATTACACAAGTCATGAAAGAAGTTGATTTTGTCATTACAACTGGTGGAGTATCTGTAGGTGATTATGATTTACTTCCAGAGATTTATCATGAAATAGGCGCTGAAGTATTATTCAATAAAGTGGCGATGCGACCTGGCAGTGTCACAACCGTTGCTACTGTCGATGATAAATTATTATATGGATTATCAGGGAATCCTTCAGCATGTTATGTGGGATTCGAACTATTTGTAAGACCCATTATCGGTCACTTTTTGGCGAAGGAAACAATCGGGATGCAGCAGGAACAAGCTACATTAGCTGTTGATTTTTCCAAAGCTAATCCATTTGATCGGTTCGTTAGAGGGCGTTACCAAGTTAAAAATGGGCAACTTGTTGCAGAACCTGTAGGTAAAGATAAATCTAATATGGTGCACAGCTTGGCAATGGCTAACTGTTTTATCCAATTACCTGGTAGTACAGAAGGATATAAAAAAGGTGATCAAGTAACAATTCATTTGTTAGGAGAATGAGCATGAGAAACAAGATGTTTGAAATTGTAGAAGACCCTATTTCTGTTGAATCACTAATCGAAAAAGTAGAAGATCGTAATGCTGGAGCGATCACTACCTTTATTGGTACAGTTCGTGAAATCACCGGTGAAAAAAAAACAGTATATCTTGAATATCAAGCATATAAACCGATGGCGGAAAAGATGCTTGCTCAGATCGGTAAAGAAATCAATCAAAAATGGTCAGACACAAAAGTGGCTATTACACACCGGATTGGTTCCCTTGATATCTCGGAAATTGCCGTAGTGATTGCTGTTTCTTCCCCTCACCGTAAACCAGCATACCAAGCGAACGAATATGCGATTGAGCGAATTAAACAAATAGTTCCGATTTGGAAGAAGGAACAATGGGAAGATGGCGAAGCATGGATTGGGGACCAATTGGAAAACGTTCGATACCGGACAGGTAAACCAAATGTAAAGGATGAGGACCATGGTTGAAGTATTATTATTTGCTCAGTTACAAGAAGAAGTCGGTAAAGATAAAGTTCTTTTAGATATAAAAGAAATAACCGTCAAGGAAATCAAACATCAATTGCGATCTCAATTCGACTTGAGTCAGATCGAAGCATCGATGGTTGCCGTTAATGAAGCCTATGCATTAGAGGATGACATCATTCGATCTGGTGACACTGTGGCAATTATTCCTCCAGTTAGCGGTGGTTAAGATGTATGTCGTTCAAGTGGTCGGTTATAAAAATAGCGGAAAGACAACCTTTATTTCACAATGGATTGAATATTTGAAGAAAAAAGATTATCATGTCGCTACCATCAAGCATCATGGCCATGGTGGAGAGCCAGAACAAGTACAAGAGACAGACAGTTATCAGCATTTTAACCGTGGTGCCAAGTTGACTACGGTTATCGGGGAGAATCAGCTTTTAATTACTGCTGATAAAAAGAAACTTTCACTCGAAACACTGCTGTTATTCTATCAAGCGATTGATATCGACGTTGTAATGATCGAAGGATACAAGCATCTACCTTTACCAAAAGTAGTCCTGTTGCAGAAAGAAAGGGATCCGATAATAGAAACAGTAGAAAATGTGAAATATGTGTACAAAGAAAATCAGGAGTATATTTTTAATCAGGTAGAAGCTAACTGGCATGATTTTGAATTCGAAAAGATAAAAACCTTCCTTTAAAACAAAGGAAGGTAAACATTTAGTCTATGTTACAAACTTCGATTGGACAGTTTTCACAACCAATTTCCTCACGTAAAAATTGAAGATCTTTAACGACAATATGACCGGTTTTTTTCACGTCGACGATATTGAGTTTTCTTAGTTCGCTGAGCATTCGGTTAACACTTTCCCTCGTCGTAGCACAGAAGTTCGCAAGTTGCTGATTGGTTAAAGCCATTTCAATTAGAATGCCTTCACTTGTTTCGATACCATAACTGTTGGTTAAACGAATTAAAGTACTGTATAATGCCCCTTTCTTACCGTTAAGGAGCAGGTCACGAATCTTAGATTGAAATATGCGCATATGATTGCTTACCCAACGCATAAATTCAAACGTTAATTTACCATTATCAATGAGGGCTTCTTCTAATTGTTCTCGGTTAATGACTAGTACTTCACCTGGAGTGATCACGCGTGCACTTAATAAATATTTAGCATCATCACTAAATAGTGTTAATTCACCAACCATATCATTCGCTTTACACAGGCGTAATGTTAATTCTTTACCATCTGCAGTTAACTTTTCAACCTGAATTAAGCCTGATTTTAGAATGAAAATTTCATGTGCGTCCATACCTTCTTGAAACAAAAATGTATCTTTTCTCATTTTTTTCGTATGGCTGATTGATTCCAATAGTTTACGTAACTCTTGAGAGATTTGATCATGGTGTTGTCGATGCCTTGTCGTTAATGGTTGTGCAGCAGGTTGCATGGTAAAATCCTCCATTTTTAAGGTGATAGTAAGATCCGTTTGTTAAGCTATTTACTATTATTGTAGCATGGTTATGAGTAAGTAATTGTAGAAAAGAAAAACAATTTCGTGAAAGAACTTTGACCATTTTGTGAAAAAGTGAACGAGAGGTGTAAAATAAGTGGAAAAAATCATGGGTATCGTGTTAAATGGAGGTAAGTCATCAAGGTTTATGAAGGACAAAGCATTTGCTTCTTATCAAGGAAATACCTTCTATGAAAATGCCTTAAGCGTGATGTTAGCTTGTGTGGATAACACGTATTTCGTAGTGCGTGATAATCAACCTTTACAACATGAAACGGAAAACATTGATGTCATCAAAGATCTAGAGCTTTTTAAAGGACTTGGGCCGCTAGCGGGGATTTATTCTGCAATGAATAATAATGCTGCTAATTGGTATCTCGTCTTACCTGTTGATACACCATTAATAGAACCATTTATGTTAAAGAGATTAATCAGTTATACAGATGATCGTGTAGATGCTATTGTCCCAAGGATAAATAATAGAATCCAGCCGTTAATTGCCCTATATAAACTTGATACTATTGGTGTGATGAAACAACAATTAATTGCTGGTAAGCGTTCCATGCATCAATTGTTAGACAAATTAACGGTAACATACGTCGATTTTTCTGCGGATGAAGAGAAATATTTTATCAATATCAACACACAGGAAGAATATCAACGCTTTGTAAGAGATAATGCGAGCCTATGATCAAGTGACCTTGATTATTAGCGAAACTTATCAGGGTATTAGCGTCTGTTATCTTTTTAGCAGTATGATAAATTGGAGTGAGTAAAATGTGGAATTTCAAAAGGACACTATGGATAGTAGGGGGGAGTCTCAGTCTTATTATGGGGTTAATAGGGATTATCGTCCCATTACTTCCTACAACGCCATTAGTCCTATTAGCAAGTTTTTGTTATGGTAAATCATCGCCTCGCTTGTACAACTGGCTTATGACAAATCCATACTTCGGGCATTATATAGCAGATTATAAGAGCGGGAAAGGTGTGCCGCTTCGAATTAAGGTTTTTGCTGTTACCGTTGTTTGGACAAGTGTAATATTTACGCTTACTATGATACCTTTATTTCTTGTAAAGGTCTTTATGCTTGGGATTGCTATCTTTGTAACATTATTTATCTTTACTTCGCCTCTTTTAAAAGTGAAACATAAAAGTTCAGAAATAATGGGGTGAAAAACATAAGAAAAACCGGGAAAGCCCACCCGATCCTGTGTAAATTAGTTGTTTTGACCTAAATAATAGGCGTAACAACCGCTGCGGCTTGCCCACTTCTCTTTCCGTGGGGCGTGTCTTCAGCTAACTTTTGTAAAGAAGATCCCTTTACAAAAGTGGATCTTCAGATTACGCTGATCCCACGGAAAGAGAAGCAGGCAGCCGGAGCGATGCTTTCCGTCTACATATCATTTCAGTATGACCACCTATGATACAAAAATACTATCATGCCGCGCTTTCCTATCTGATAAGAAAAACCGGCAACCCCTGCCGGTCCATTATTACTTTGATAGTAATGATGAAATATTTGAACAACTTGACCACCACTGCGGCTACTTGGATTATTATTCCATAAAAGCGCTGAATTATAGCATTGAAATCTCTAAATAAGTTTTCCTTATGAAAAAGGTATACCTCCTTCGATTAACTATCGAAAAAGAGGTATACCTTCTTATTCGTCATCTATTGATTGTTCATTGGCTGCACTGTGGGCTAAGCGGGATGAGGCAGCAGCTGCGATTGCACCCACGATGTCATCTAAAAAGGTATGACAACCTTGAGATTTATCGTTTAATTTCTCTAGAATACCAGGTTTTTGTTTGTCGATGTATCCATAATTCGTGAATCCGATCGAACCGTAGACATTGACGATCGACAATGCAATCACTTCATCAATACCATACAAACTTTCATCTGTTTCCAATATTTCCTGGAGAGGAGACTCTAATTTATTTTCTTCTGCTAAAACATCAAGTTGAATACCGGTTATGATGGCATTTTGCACTTCACGTTTCATTAATACCTTGTCTACATTTTCGTAACAATGCTCTAACGTTAATTCATCCTGATATTTATTCTGTAAAAAATAAACTAATTCTGCAATATCCTCTAAGGTGACACCTCGATCTTTTAACCATTGCCTTGCTTTTTGTTCTAATTCTGTCTGTTTTCGTACATTTGTCATACTTGATCACATCCTATATTCATCATTTTCATTTCATGGTATACATATAGTTTATTATATAGACATTAAAGGGGGAAATACAGTGCATCCTATATTCTTACACTACCCAATTCAGGTGCCTACTAAACAAGTCTCAGACAAACCGTATTTAACTTTTGCAGATCAGTCGTATTATTATTTTATTATACCTACATCGATAACAGAACGATTTGCTCTTGAGTTATATACAATTGCAACGCATTATCATCAACAAGGCTGGACGAATGTTACTTGTCCGATTCCAAATGTACACAATCAATTTCTTACGTCCATTGGTAAGGAGAAGTATTTACTATGTTATGCGATATATAACGATGATCAACGGGAAGAAGCCACTAAATTATCTGGTTTTCATCAAACTGGGTTTGGCTATCCATATCAACCAAGTACGATGAACAGCTATGGAAGATGGAAAGAGTTATGGATTACCAAGATAGATCAATATGAGGCACTTTATAAACAATTATATCAACAACGACCAGCATCTCCCTTTATCCGCGGATTTGTCAACATGTTTCCCTATATTGTTGGCCTGGCAGAAAATGCAATTCAATATATGCATATTGTCGAACAAGAATCACAATTTAATGAAAGTGATCAGCCTTCGATTACTTTCGGACGTTATCAAAGTGATATGAGCGAAGTATTTATTTGGAGTAATCGCTTTGTTTATGATCATCCTGTTCGTGACATGGCGGAGAAGTTAAGGAAGTACATGCTAACTCCGAATGGATTATCCTCTCAGGAATGTCAACAATTTTTGCAACGCTATGTATCTAACATACCAATATCAGCATTCGGATGGAAACTATTATATGCTCGATTGATTTTTCCTATTCATTTATTGGATTCCATGGATCAAATTCGCCAAACTTCTAATCATCATTTAGATATAGATGAATTGGTCGAAAATCAAGCTGTTTATGAAGAAAATTTGCGGACATTTTTTTATCAAATCGGAATTGAGCAAAGAGAAATAAATAGTATACAAATAGATTGGTTGTTAGATGTGTAGTAGATAGTTATTCATGCATCTCCATTGGCAAAGATGGAGGTGTATATTTTTTTTAATTTTTAGACGATTGTGCCTTGATAAAGATCGGATTCACATGTATAATGTCCACTATATATAAACAGATGTACACGTAACGTAAACAAAGGGAGGACGTCTAGATGGATCAAGTTAATGTTGGTTTATGTGGGCTTGGTACAGTCGGAACTGGGGTTGTCAAACTGTTACAAAGCCACGCTGATGAAATAAAATATAAAGTTGGTAGTGAAATTCAAATAAAAAAAATTCTGGTTAATGATACGAAAAAGAATCGAGATGTTATCATCCAGCAGGAATGGTTAACCGATAATCCAGAGGAATTAGTTAACAACCCGGAGCTCGATATTATAATCGAAGTGATGGGAGGTATTGAAGATACTAACCTTTTGTTAGAAAAAGCAATCCATAATAAAAAACATATTGTCACAGCTAACAAAGATTTAATGGCGGTTCACGGTCAGAAATTACTACGATTAGCCAAAGAAAATAATTGTGATATTTTATATGACGCTAGTGTTGCCGGTGGTATCCCGATTATTCGCTCATTAACAGAAGGACTTGCATCTGATCGTATTCAAAAAATTATGGGGATTGTTAATGGGACAACTAACTATATTCTTACCAAAATGACAGACGATGAATTAGAATTTGAACCAGTTTTAAAAGAGGCACAAGCACTTGGTTTTGCCGAAGCAGATCCTACGTCAGATGTGGACGGATTAGATGCTGCGCGAAAAATGACACTGCTTGCGAACCTAGCATTTAAAATGGAAATTGGCTTAGATGATGTGGAAGTGTCAGGAATTCGAACAATTTCGCAAGAAGATATTACTTTTGCGACAAGTTTAGGGTATACTATTAAATTAATAGGGATTGCATCGATCCATAATGGAAAAGTAGAAGTAAGTGTTGAGCCAACACTTTTACCGAAAGATCATCCGTTAGCATTAGTAAAAAATGAATTTAATGCCGTATATGTCTATGGTGAAGCAGTAGGGGAGACGATGTTCTACGGACCAGGAGCAGGAAGCATGCCAACTGCAACAGCGGTTGTTTCCGATTTAATGGATGTAGTGAAAAATATCCGCCTTGGTATTACCGGAAATGAGTATGTCATTCCACAATATGAAAAACAATTAAAAGAAAATGATGAAAAGTATATGCAATATTTCATTCGTATGGAAGTAGATGATGAAGCTGGCACTTTCCAAAACATAACGAACGTGTTTACCAGTGAAAAAGTGAGTTTCCAAAAGATCTTGCAATTACCTTCTGACAAAGAAAAAATGGCAGAAATTGTGATGGTTACGCACAAAATCAGTAAGCAGCAATTATTAAATAGTAGAGAAAATCTAAAAGGATTAGACGTTGTTAATGAAATAATCAGTTGTTATCGCGTCGATGGGGAGGATTAATGACTATGGCATGGCAAGGACTGTTGAAAGAGTATCAAGAATTATTACCAATTACTGAAAAAACTCCAATGTTAACTTTATATGAAGGGAATACACCTTTATACAAATTAGAAACATTATCTGAAAAATATGGGATAAATGCATATGCAAAATTTGACGGATTAAACCCAACAGGTTCATTCAAAGATCGTGGTATGGTGATGGCTATGGCAAAAGCTGTAGAAGAGGGTGCAAAAGCAGTTATCTGTGCTTCAACCGGTAATACATCAGCATCTGCGGCTGCCTTTGCTGCCAGAGCTGGTTTAAAATGTATCGTGGTTATTCCAGATGGAAAAATAGCACAAGGTAAACTAGCACAAGCAGTTATGTATGGCGCTGAAATTTATGCTATTGATGGTAATTTTGACGATGCATTGCGCTATGTACGTAAACTAGCAGAATCAGGTGAAGTGGCTTTAGTGAACTCTGTTAATCCATACCGTATCGAAGGCCAAAAAACCGCTGCATTTGAAGTTTGTGATGAACTAGGCAAAGCACCTGAGTACTTATTCATTCCTGTAGGTAATGCCGGAAACATCACGGCATACTGGAAAGGATTTAAAGAATATAATGACAAGAAACAAACAGGTTTACCGAAAATGATGGGGTTTGAAGCAAGTGGTGCGGCAGCGATTGTACATAATCGCGTATTCGAAAACCCAGAAACAGTAGGTACAGCTATTCGCATCGGTAATCCTGCAAGCTGGCAAGGTGCTGTAAACGCTCGTGATGAATCTAATGGTCAGATCGATGAAATTACAGATGAAGAAATGATTGAAGCATACCAATGGATTGCCCAAAATGAAGGGGTATTTGCTGAACCAGCTTCTTGCGCATCTGTGGCAGGCTTACTGAGAAAATTAAAAGAAGGTAAAGTAGAAAAAGGATCAACAGTTGTTACAGTTTTAACTGGTAATGGCTTAAAAGATCCAGATACAGCAATCAATTATAGTGAAGTTAAACCTACTGTATTGCCAAATGAGGAAGAAGTAATCATCAATGAAATTTTAGGTAGTGTCAAGGCATGAGCTGGTCAATAAAAGTACCATTGAGTACATCTAACTTGGGAGCGGGTTTTGATTCGATTGGTTTGGCACTAAACTTATATTTAGAATTACATGTAACAGAAGCAGATCAATGGGAATTTATAGCTAGTTCTGCCTGTTTGGAAGGAATTCCAACAGGTAAGGACAATTTAGTCTATGAGATTGCGGAACAAGTGGCGACCCAATACGGGCGACCTGATCAAATGCCTGCCTGCCGTGTTGAGATGAAGAGTGAGATTCCGCTTGCAAGAGGTTTAGGAAGCAGTGCAACAGCTATAATTGCTGGAATAGAATTAGCCAATATTTTATTGGATTTACAATTAACTGATGATGATAAACTTCAAATTGCGACAGATATTGAAGGGCATCCGGACAATGTAGCACCATCTCTTTTAGGTGGTTGTGTGGTTGGGCATTACGACGGTAAAGTGTCTTACACACAAATTCCAGTAAAAGGTGTTACTTTTGTAGCGGTGATTCCAAGTTTTGAATTAAAAACAAAGGATGCTCGTGCTGTATTACCAGATCAATTTACATTTAAAGAAGGTGTGCAAGCCAGCAGTGTAGCGAATGTAAGTGTAGCGGCTATTTGCCAAGGTGATTGGGAAACATTAGGTGAGATGATGGAAAAAGACCCTTTCCACCAGCCATATCGAAAAGCATTAATTGCTCACTATGATGAGCTTTATAGTTATTTAAATGAAGGTGCTTATGGCGTTTTTCTAAGTGGGGCAGGTCCGACGATGATTGCAGTGGTGGATGATAAAAAGGTATTTTCACTCGTCAAAAAGTGGAAAACAGAATACCCAGAATATCAATGGCTCCCGCTACAAGTAGAAAACACCGGATCGTTCGTTGAACAAATCCGTGAAGAAATTAAAAAATAACAATAAAGATTACTTATTGATAAGAGATAACCCCATTTTAAACGGGTTTATCTCTTTTTTTGTAAGTTAAGTATAAAATTAGCGCAATGAACGTGTTCCGCTAATTACTTCGCTTTCCGCGGGTACGGCCTCAACTAACTTTGCAAAGAAAAACATTTTCAAAGAGGATTTTCAGCTCCCGCTAATCCCGCAGGAATCCCCGTAATTTGTCTACGCTATGAGGAGGTGCAACCATTCTTGTCATAAGTAATAGTTGACTTTGTGAAAATTGCTATTTGTGAGTAAATACAACCATGTTACCTCATGCTAGCGTTGTAGAGGACGATCATAGCGAAGGCCGCCCATTTCCACTCCTGTGGGAATTGTTTGACCTGAAGATCCACTTTTTCGAACGAGTTTTCTTCGAAAAAGTTAGCTAAAGGACAAAACCCAAGGAAAGGGAAGTGGGAAGCCGGAGTGGCGGTTAAGCTGTTCAACTATTTCATCATTATTAAATTAGCATTTAACAATGGTCCGGCGAGGTTTGTCAGTTTTCTTATTCACTTTTATGGCATGATCATGGACCAAACTTATTTGAAAGGACAAGGATTCATTAAAAATGGATACAAAAAAAGGAAACGCCTCTCACGTAGGACCGTTTCCTTTTTTATAATGTACAATTAAAATACTTGTTCAATTTCAGTTACACCAGGTACTTCTGCCATTAGTGCACGTTCAATCCCTGCTTTCAAAGTAATGGTGGAGCTTGGGCAGTTACCACATGCACCCATCAAACGTAAACGTACGATACCATCTTCCACATCGACTAATTCGACATCGCCACCATCACGTAATAAAAATGGACGTAATTTATTTAATACTTCCTGTACTTGAGCTGATTGTTCTTCCATGAATGGAAACTCTCCTTTCCTTACTACTACTCTATTATCAAGGTTGTTTGTTTATAAAGCTATCGTATATGTCACATGAATGATAAACATTTTCAATATCATTTTATCTGTTATTCATTTATTTGTAAATAAAAGTGTGTTAAAAATATATTAGGCAGATGAACCTTAAGATATACTGAAGGTGTGATATAATGATGATAAGAATCAGAGTTGGATTTTGTGTAAAAAACCTTGCCAAAGGTACTGAGCAAGTCCGACAACAATTATTAAAAGATCCTGATATAGATGTAGCAGAATATGGTTGTACAAGTTATTGTGGTATTTGTCGCCATTTTCATAAAGCAATTGTAAATGGAAAACCAATCACTGCAGATACTCCAGAGCAATTATTAGATAATATTAACGATTATATCGATAATGAACTAATGGATCAGTTATAAAAGAGGAGATAAAGAAATGAATATACCTTTTACAAAAATGCATGGACTCGGAAACAGTTACATTTTTATCAATGTATTTGACTTTCCATTACAAGAAAATATTCTGGCCGATTTGGCAATAGCTGTTGCAGATAAAGATACAGGAATTGGATCTGATGGTTTAATACTAATTCACCCTACTGATAAAGCCGCTGTTGGCATGCGCATCTTCAATAAAGATGGTTCAGAAGGAAAAAACTGTGGCAACGGTTTGCGTTGTGTAGCAAAGTATGCCTATGAACATCAATTAGTAGATGCAAAACAATTTACAATCGAAACAAAAGCAGGAAATGTTAGTGCAGAAGTACACGGAGACCGATCACAAGTAAAGGAAGTAACCGTTGATATGGGTGTGCCGATATTAAAACGATCAAAAATTCCTATGTTAGGTGAGGACCAGGATCAGGTTGTAGCTGAGCCATTTGAAGTTCAAGACGAAAAACTGGAAGTAACTACCGTTTCGATGGGGAATCCGCATGCTGTTTTTTTCGTGGATGATATAAATGAAGCACCTTTAACAACATTGGGACCGATTATTGAAAAAGATCAACGATTCCCTGAAAGTGTCAATGTTGAGTTTATTGAGCAAGTGAATGACGAGGAAATTCATTTTCGAGTATGGGAACGCGGATCAGGTGTGACACAGGCATGTGGTACTGGGGCTTGTGCTTCGGTCGTAGCATCGATTTTAAATGGTAAATTAGAAAACGGAAGAGAGATAACCGTTCATTTAGCCGGAGGGGATTTATATATTACTTGGGCAGCAGATGATCATGTTTGGATGCGCGGCAAAGCGGAAACGACGATTGAAGGAACATTTTTCATGGAGTAAATCCAAAGCAAAAATATTGAATTACAAGAATTGAGTTTGTATACTTGATCATACAATAAGTATTACAAGTACTTAGAAAAAGGAGTTTTTTCTATGGTTATTAATATTACGGATAACGCAAGACATCAAATAGAAGAAATGATGAAAGAAGAGGATGCAGAAACAGTACGTTTACGTTTTGGTGTCAAAGGTGGAGGATGCAGTGGTCTTTCTTATTCATTAGCGTTTGATTATGATGTGAATGAAGAATTAGATCATACGGAAGAATCAAATGGTATCCCATTAACAATCAAGAAGTTTGATATTGATGTGATCGAAGGAACAACCATCGATTTCAAACAGAACATGATGGGGGGCGGATTCACAATCGATAATCCGAACGCCATTGTTTCTTGTGGTTGTGGATCATCGTTTAAAGCGAAGGAACGAGAAGGAACACCGGGAAATTGCTAATTTTAAAGACTGTTGTATCAACATTTGTTAGAGATTTAATGCTTTTATTTAAAGGTGGAATTTTCCAAAATAAAAATCTCTAAATGGTTATGAATTACAGTAAGAATATGAAGATTCACAAGTGTGAATGAATGTGCATAATAACAACCCCAGATTGATGTAATCGAGGCTGTGAATCACTACCTTTTTGATAGTAAATGTTTAAACAATACTATTGAGGAGGTAGTTTTTTTATTGCTTTAAACAAGAGGAAGAAACGAAAACCAGTAGGAAAAATGTCTAATCAAAAGGAATATCCTAAACTTACGTTGGAACAGGCAATTGATTTAGTCATTTCGGGAAAAGTGCAGAAGGATTAAGAGAAAGAACCTTGAAGGATTATCAAAAAGACTGGTGGTACTTTGTTAAATGGCTGAATGTCATATACTTCCCTTGTAATTGTTCAATTTTCTTTAACTGTTTTTTAATCGCTTCTAGTTCTTTATTAAGCCGACTTATCGAATGAGCAGAACTAGAACTAATGTCTGCGAGAGTTTCATACAACTTTTTCTTATTAGAAATGAATTGTTCAATTCTTTTAATGACCATATCCTCTGCTTCACCTGCCTTAATGGAATTAGCTTAACATGCGGAGGATCCTTTGTTATGAAAGTCACTACAGACGTAATAGCGGTGTTTTTGTTTCATTCCATTTTTTAGTGTGTATGTTGTAATAGAAGGAACCATTGATTGACCACAATCTGGACAACGTAAGAGGCGACTAAATAAAAATGGTTCGTTCGATCGACGTTGCTTAAACGACTCACTTTTTCTTCTTGCTTGTACAATATTTCATTCATCGGAAATAATAGCTTCATGCTTTCTTTCTACAAGGATGGGATTAGGATTTTTCCCTTTTCTACGTTTCGTCATATATCCTGCTTTATTTAAGTGGTTAGAAATTGCTCTTAGCCCTTTACCATCTGTATACATATGATAGATGAGTTGTACTACTTTCTGCTTCCTTTTCATTGATAACAAGTTCCTTCTTTACAGTGTCGTATCCAAATACAATACCACCGTTCTATCGCCCTTCTAATGCCTGTTGCTTCATTCCTAGACTTACGTTTTCTGCTAAAGTATTACGCTCCATTTCAGCAATAGAAGCCATAATTTGAAGTACTAAACGGCCTATAGGACTACTGGTATCAAAGTTCTCAGAGTCGGATATAAATTTTACATTGTATTTTTCAAACTTATCTAGAATCGTGAGTGTATCTAACATATTTCTTGAAAGTCGGGAGATTTTCCATATTATTACAGAAATCCGTAAAAGGACGTCCAGAAATGAAACGGCTAATTCTGAAAGAAAGCTTATCCGAAGTTGGTTTTAAATTCATGGAAATAAAGACATTCCATCATGGTAAATGTATTTTTATGAATCAAGAATTTAAAGGGAGAAAAATACATGAGTATCAGTGAAAATATATATTTTTTCTAGTTGGAGCTATAGTATTTGTTATTCTTTCAATTAGGCTTATTTTTAGAACGGAAAAAATGGACAATTGTGTTATCGAGCGTGCTTGTCATTGGGTATGTGGGATGCTATTAATACTATCCTACATTGAAAGTGAATACGCATATACTTTTTTGTTCAGTCAGCAGATGTTATATCTGTAACCACATTTTCACCTCCTAGTTACAGCCATCCGAATCAAGGAGAATTCCAGCCCGTATATGCAGCGGTTTCTAGTTGGTTACAAACGTTAATTCAAGAGAATCCTAGTTTTCGATACCAGTGTATTGAACAGGATAATGAATTCACTCCATCGCGGATATTTATGCATGAGTTTGCTGCTGTCCAGTCTCAAACTGAATTACCTAAACACATTGAACAGGTGCGCTATTTAGTTGGTGAGCGTTGGGGGTTAGTGTTACGTCCATATATATCTAAAAATCAAACCGAAGAGGAAGTGCCATTCCGAAAAGCTGGGAGCTATGTGATTACTGGTGGACTTGGAGGCATAGGTTTCACATTGGCCAACTTTCTAGCTAAGAACTATCAAGCTAAATTGGTATTGATCGGGCGTTCTTCCCTCACTACAAAACAACAAGCACAAGTACAGGACTTGGAAAGGCTTGGGTCAGAAGCAATCTACCAACAAGCAGAAGTTACTCAAAAAGAGGATGTACAAGCACTTGTTGTGGCAGCTAAGCAGAAATTTGGAGAAATCAATGGAGTTATACACGGTGCGGGTGTGCTTCGTGACGGCCTTATCATGAATAAGTCACTTGATGAAATACAAGCAGCAGTTGACCCTAAGCTGTATGGCACGTTGTGGCTTGATGAATTTACTAAACATGAGCATCTAGACTTCTTCGCTCTTTTCTCATCGTTAGCATCTGTATATTGAAGAAGAGTGGATCAAATTTATCCACGTCATTGATGAATCCTCCCCATTTACTATCACTATAACTATGCTTCGGTTCCCATCGTTCCTCTGAAATTTCGGTAATACAATCCTTTCCATCTTTTAGATTCTCCCAAAATTCATCCAGGTTATCCGCCATCGGGTAGCGTCCGCTAACACCAATAATAGCTACAGGTTCATCACCTTTCCTATCCGTATTAAAGAAAAGTCGTATGGGCGTATTTGTCGTCGTTATGTATGATCAATACCAAATGTATGGCATACAGAATGTACTGAAGGGTGAAGGCTTTGTCCCGGGTTCTTCTCATGCATCAGTAGCTAATCGGGTGTCGTACTATATGGACTGGACCAAGTATGGCAGTGGATACGATGTGTTCTTCTTCCTTAACGGCACTACATCTTGCTTGTAAGAGGGGTGAAGCTGATACCGCAATAGCGGGTAAGTCAATCTATCAAGGTTTGATTCTGTCAGTTTAAAAGAACTATCAGACGAATTGAGTACTTTGTATCAAGTTGACATTTTACTAACAGCGTTTTTTGATCAGAGTCACATTGCTGGTATAGCAGAATACATGCTAGACGAATTCAGTGATGAAATACGGTCTTACTATCAAAACAATCAAACCTTAGAGGTTAAGCAGGCAACAGATAAAGAAAGAAAACTGAAACAACCAGAAACACCTGTCTCAAAATCGCAACATACAAGCAATTATGAGCATGAGCCTATTGCCATTATTGGAATGGATGGTATTTTTCCACAATCCAAAAATTTGGAGGAGTACTGGAACAACCTGGTGAATGAGACTGACATGATTTCAAAAGTACCTGAGGAGCGTTGGGATTGGAAGGAGTTTTCTGACAAGGCTAGTAAACTTTATTCCCCTTCGAACTGGGGTGGGTTTATCGAGGATGTTGATAAATTTGATCCAAGATTTTTTAACATTTCACCTTATGAAGCAGAAATGATGGACCCACAACAACGTCTAGCATTACAGACGGTATGGAAAACAATCGAAGATGCAGGATATAAGGCGTCTTGCTACTCTGGACGTAAAGTTGGATTATTCATTGGTGCACAGTTCCAGGATTACTTACAATTGCTGCACGATGATGAACAGTTTAATGCGCAAATGGGAACTGGTAATGAGCTTTCCATTTTAGTGAATCGTATCTCTTATCTGTTAAATTTCCATGGGCCAAGTGAACCCTACAACACCGCATGTTCTAGCTCATCAGTTGCTATCCATCGTGCGGTTCAATCAATTAGAAATGGTGAGAGTGAAGTAGCGATTGCGGGTGGAGTTAGCTTAAATTTAGCACCATATGGTATGATTAGTACTGGACAAATGAGAATTTTATCACCAGATGGACGTTGTAAAACATTGGCGCCGGTGCCAATGGTTACGTCAAAGGGGAAGGAATCGGCATGCTTATGCTGAAGCCATTAAGTAAAGCGATTGCTGATAACCACCATATTTATTCCGTTATTAAAGGTACAGCTGTCAATCATGGTGGTAAAGCTAACTCATTAACGGCACCCAATTCTGACGCACAGGCGAGCTTGTTAACGGAAGCTTATGAAGAAGCGGGCTTTGACCCGGAGACTATTAGTTATTTAGAGCTGCATGGTACTGGTACAGAGCTTGGTGTCCCTGTGGAATTTGAAGGAATTAAAAAGGCATTTAAACAACTAGCACGTAATCAAGGGAAGCAATTGACTAAGCAGTCCTATTGTGAAATCGGCTCCGTCAAGACAAACATTGGTCATTTAGAGCCTGCATCAGGAATTGCAGGAATTATGAAAGTAATTCTTGCGATGAAACATAAAAAATTACCAGGAATATTGCATCTTAATGAAGTCAATCCATATGTGCGACTTGATAAAACGCCATTTTATATCACGGAAAAAACGCGTAATTGGGAACGGATAACGGACGATTGTGGTGATAAAGTTCCACGACGGGGCAGGAGTTAGTTCCTTTGGCTTTGGTGGTGTGAATGCTCATATTATTTTAGAAGAATATGAGGAGACCCCAGAAACAATTGAAACGGAAACTAGTAATCAATTAATAGTATTGTCTGCAAGAAATGAAGAACGGTTAGTAGAATATGCACAACAATTTATAGATTTTATAGAGAAGGAGACAATGAATCAGAAGCAGTCTTCCTTATCAAAAGACAGCTTCCAGTCGGAGTTAACCGACATTATTGCTAAGATTATGAATGTTAGTCCACAGGATATAGACCCATTTGAGGAATTTGAAGATTACGGATTCGGAAATGTGCAATGGAATCGCTTGTTTACGGAGTTATATGCAAAATATGAGATGGACCTTCAGCCGGCGATGACAATGCAGAACTACTATAAGACAATTAGTGAACTAGCAGACTATTTACAATCTACATTTGGAATCGGCGGGCAAAGTGATACTAACAAAAACCATTATGATATGGGCAAACGCTGGGCCTGTACTTTACAAATGGGTAGAGAGGAAATGGACACACGAATCGCCTGTGTAGCAGCTACTCCTCAGGAATTAACGGCAATGTTAAAGGATTTTGTGCGTGGAGGAGATAGCATTAATGGACTCTACCAAGGGAGGGTCGTTTCCGCTAGCGGTTTGGATGAACAGACAGTTAATCAAGAGGAAGAAATCGAACAATTATTGCAAACTGAAGATTTGCATCAATTGGCTAGAAAGTGGATAAATGGAGTACAAATTAATTGGGAAAGGTTATTATATGCCAATCAGGTAATCCAACGTGTATCACTACCGACTTATCCGTTCGCCAAGGAGCGTTATTGGGCACCAAAATCTCAACCCAAAAAAGATCGCATTCAAACAGAACAATCTCTCATGAATAGGACCAATCTTGAATTAGCGGTTACGAGTATCGAAGGCGAAGAAACCGAGACAAATAAGGATTTAAACCGTGAGCAGATAATCCAAATGTTAAAGGAAATTTTAGCTGAAAAGCTAAAGCTTGATCCAACGGAAATTGAAGAAGATGTAGAACTTTCTGAGTATGGTGTCGATTCTATGCTTTCTTCGGTAATTATCCAAGTTGTAGAAGAACGTTTTGGCGAACAAATGGATGCGAATGTTATCGTGGAGTACCCAACTATTTCTGCTTTGGGTGACTATATTTTAGAAGAAATGAAGCCACTGGATATCGAATCAACACGTGTATCTTCCAAACCAAAGGTAAGGAAGCCGAAATACCCACCGGAATTGATTCCAATTAACACAAAGGGGAATAAACAAATTTCCTTTTGGTTCCATGGGGCTACTGGGTATTCTACCGTTTTCCGAAATTTATCTCGGATTTTGGGACCAGACTATCCAATGTATGCTTTTCAAGCACGTGGAATGGGTGGTAAAACAATGCCGCACTTGTTTGACGAAATGGTTGACCATTATTACAATTGTGTCCGAATGATTCAACCGAACGGACCTTACTTTTTTGGTGGATACTCCTTCGGTGGATTAGTCGCCATGGAAATTGCACGACGTCTTAAAGCGGAAGGAGAAGAAATCCTACATCTCATTATGTTTGCCACCTATCCACCAACGGAAGAAGTGAATGAACTATTCTATGGAACATATGATTTTGACTTTTTGAAGCTATTTCTAGTAAATGCGTTTTTAAAGTCGGATGAGAATCCGGAGCTGTTGATTACAAATGAAGATATAAAAGATGTACCTAGACGCTTACAAACCTCTTATCTTGCTAAATTAGCTAAAGAGAAAAGCGGTACGTTAATCGAAACAGATGAAATTTGTAATTTTATAAGAGGTGGAATGCTTGTTTCTGACTATGCGGAAGAAGCTTATGCTACACATAAACCGGATTCCTATGATGTATCTAATGTGACATTTTTTAAAACTACAAAAGGTTTCGTATCTGACGACAATCCACTAGGTTTACTAGGAGTAAATATTTTAGATGGTTACGATTACTCTACTTACTGGAATAATATGGTGAAGAAGGATTTAGATGTCTTTACAGTAGAATGTGATCACAATGGGATATTAGAAGAACCAATTCTTAGCGAGGTTGCTCCAAAAGTGCTTCGTTTACTAGAATCATGTAGTTCTATGAGTGAAACAAAGAAGAGTAAAGAGACTGCACCAGTACAAGATGCCACACTCCTGCTACAAACCTTCCAGGATATGGACGTATTCCAGGAAGCAGGCAAAATATATAACAAACAGGAACTGTTAGAAAAACTTGAATTGTCACCAGTGTACTCAAGTCTCTTTAACTCTTGGATTGAAATACTAGAGCTGGAAGGTTACATTCGGATGGAGAATGGAAAAATCCCTACAACAGAGGTAATTGAAAGTCTATAGTTAACAATTCTCACATGTTTTTTAATAAATCATGGGAGAATGAAGTAATCCAAAAAGGAGATATTGTCCATGATTGAAGTCAAAAATTTAGATTATACCTACCCTGGAAAAACTAAGCCGACTATAAAAGAAGTGAATTTTAATGTTGAAAAGGGTGAAATTTTTGGATTTCTCGGCCCTTCTGGAGCTGGAAAGAGTACGATTCAGAAAATAATTATTGGCATCCTAAAGGGATATCAGGGACAAGTCCGTGTTATGGGAGAAAATATAAACCAAATCAATTCTAATTACTATGAAAACATAGGGGTATCCTTTGAACTTCCAAATCTTTACACAAAGTTTTCAGCAATGGAGAATCTGTCTTTTTTTCGCTCTCTCTATAGTGGGAAGACCAACGATCCGATCCAGTTACTTGAATCGGTCGGACTCGGGGAACATCGGAATACAAAGGTATCCAAATTCTCCAAAGGGATGAAAATGCGGCTTAATTTCTGTCGAGCATTTCTAAACGACGCTGACCTTATCTTTCTGGATGAACCAACCTCAGGATTGGATCCGACCAATGCACGATTGGTTAAGGAAATAATTTTGGAGAAACAACGGGAAGGCAAAACCATTTTGATAACAACACACAATATGAATGTAGCAGATGAAATCTGTAATCGCGTGGCATTTATTGTAGACGGACAGGTTGCCTTAATTGATACACCCCGCTACCTAAAGCTTCAATATGGTAAAAAACAGCTGCGTTTGGAATATATAAAAAATAATAGGACCGAAGCAGAGGATTTTATTTTAAAGGGGATTGGGAAAAACCAACGTTTTCTTGAACTATTAAAGTCAGAACAGATTGAACGCATGCATACACAGGAAGCAACATTAGAAGACATTTTTATAAAAGTAACAGGACAATATTTGGATAAATAGCCTACTAATTTGAAAGGAGGGATCTGTAAGTATTATGCTTTATATGTATGGGAAAATTATTTAGTCATATATTTATGCAGGAGGTTGTCCAAAACGTGAAGGGATTTTCAAGTAGAGAACGAGAAATTATTCAAAAAGAATTATTTGAAAAAGGTAAAGAGTTATTCGGTCAATTCGGCATAAAAAAAACAAGTGTTGAAGAATTAACCAAAGCGGTAGGTATATCAAAAGGGGCATTCTATTCATTCTATAATTCCAAAGAAGAATTGTTTTTTGACATACTTGAGCATTTTGAGTCTGAATTTCGTGAACGTTTACTCGAAGATGCCTTTCAACCAGGCATTAATCCAAAAGAAAGTTTAAAGCATTTCCTTAAGAAAGCAATTGTAATGATGGAGGAAAATCCTATCTTAGATCAATTTCAAAAAGGAGAAATGAATTATCTGATTCGAAAACTGCCAGAAGAGAAGCTCAAGGAACATTTTGGAGATGAAAATGACTTTTTCTTACAGTTTGTTGAAGAACAGAAACGACGAGGGATTTTTGAAGATTATGAATCCAAAGCCGTATCAGGGGTATTTAAGATGATTTTCTTTGTGAATATGAACAAGGACGGCTTTGATGAAGATTCTTACGATGAAGTGATTGAGCTTTTAGTTGACATGGTTTCGTCATATCTTATAAAAGAATAAATGAAAAGGGAGAGTTTTAGATGAAGATGGAGGTCAAGAAAGCTGCTGAAACTGCTGATGTTGTCATAATGGGTGCTGGGATTATCGGTCTATGTAATGCATTAATGTACGCTAAACAAAATATAAAGTAATCGATAACTTAAACCATAACAAAAAGAGCTATAAGGTTGGTGAGTCGTTATTAAGTCATAGTAATGCATTCTTGAGGACAATGGGGGAGTTGGATGAGTTTGCTATTAAGTCACATCCTAAGTTAGGAATATGGTTTACCCACGGGTTGGAAGGCGAAGAATCATTTGAAGATAAAACAGAGTGGGCCCTGTCTTACCAGGAGGATTGGTTTAACCACATGCCGGATACCTTGCAATATCGAGCAACCTTCCATGAAAAGCAATTGGTACCACCGGAGGCAGAAGCGTTCCAACTTTAGAAACTTCGTAGATACGATAATGTGACGATACTCGATTCTGCGTTAGTACAAGATGTCACCATTTACGATGGCGACCGTCTCCACGATATCGAGTGGGTCTGTCGAGAGACGAAGGAGACTGGTATCACAAGAAGTAAGTGGGTTATTGATTGTGCAGGACGGCGACGTATGTTGGCCAAGAAATTTAATCATGCAACAGGATTTGGTGATGACTTCCAAACAACTGCAATTTGGGCTCAATTTGAAAATGTATCGGATGACGTATTTGGTGATGTGTGGAAGTACACCCATCACAGTGGTGCGGAGAGTAGACGAGAACAGCATACTTGTCACCTTTGGGGAGATGGATATTGGATTTGGATAATTCGTTTGGAAGGCGGACGTATTAGTGTTGGTGTCACTTTTGATCAGCAGAAACCACCGCAGGGAAAAACACCTAAGGAGCAGTATTGGGATATTATTAAACGATATCCATTATTAACAAGGTTTCTTAAAGAAGAGCATATGCTTGAATTTCGGATGTACAAAGATGTCCAGTATACAACCGATACGTTTGTAAGTGAAAAGCGTTATGGGATTGTAGGGGATGCAGCGACGAACGTTGATGCATAATATAGTCAAGGGATTTCCATGTCACTGGTGACATCGTTTCATATTAGTAATATCGTATATGAAGATGTGAAGAAGAATGAATTGGATACAGAATATATAGATAGGATGAATCACAATTTGAAAGAAGACTGGCTCGTCATACGCAATATCATTAAAGAGAAATATACATCTGCAATAGCAGATAATCGTTTCTTTATCTTATCTCATTTACTAGATAATACAGTTTTATCTTCATGGTTGAACGAAAGATGGTATATTACGCGATTGCTTTCAGAAACGAAATGTAATCCTGCCAATGATAATAAATTACACATGAAATTACGTAGTAAACTGCGTAAGAATCTCTATCATTCTAAAGCTATTTCTATGAATATAGTTAAGCCTGAGACTGGACGTAAAATTCAAGGTTATTTGCAAAGGAAAATGAGTGAACGTGCACGTTGGCGTGTTAGTAACGGCGTACATACACCTAGAATGAAATTATTATGGTCTCCTCTTCCTAAACTATTTAAGATGCCTTTCGCTGGGAAAAAAAGTTGGTTGATATCACAGGGAAAGAAATAGAGATTAAGCATGCTAAATTCTTTCTTCCAAAGCCAAATGATACATCTCATTTTCCTTTTAGAGTAATTGTTCCTATTTTATTATGCCAGTTTATGTGGGCGTATACGTATGGTGCATGGAGTACTAACTATAATAAGTTAAAGAAGACACTGTTTTTTAAGAGTAATGCGAAGCACAAAGTAAGAAGTTAAATTTATAAGAGTGACAAGCTTTATCCGGGTGTAGAAGGAGAGGAAGTTGGTTCATGAGACTATTCTATACAATTAAATACGATGTATTATCACAATTTCGTTATGGATTTTACTACGCTTATATTGCAATTCTCATACTTTACTATGCATTGTTATCCAACCTGCCAACTGAACTGCGGAATGATATGGAGGTATTAATAATATTTAGTGACCCTTCTGCAGTTGGTTATTTTATTATCGGTGGCATTATATTATTAGAAATTGATCAAAACACGTTAGAAAATCTTTTTGTCACACCGGTTCGAATTTATGAATATATCTTTTCCAAGGTGATCTCGCTAACTTTCTTAGCTGTGATTATCACACTAATCATCGTACTGACTACCTGGGAAGGTCAATTGCATCTGTTCACATTATTACTAGGAGTAATCTTGACATCGATATTCTTTACTTTACTAGGATTAACGGCAGCCGTTTATTCTAACAGCATAAATGAATATCTTTTGAAAGCACCTTTAATAGTCTCAGTATTTTACCTACCAGTGCTAGAATACCTTGATATTTATGCCCATCCTTTGTTTAACCTCATCCCAGGTAAAGCGAGTCTAGTTTTGCTTGAAGCTGGATTTGAGGAAATAAATCCGCTGGCAATGTTCTATGCAATTGGTACATTGTCAGTCTGGATTGTATTGGCCTATTTGCTTGCACACCGTTCATTTTACAGACGGATTATCTTAAGAATAGGAGGTCGTTGAATGAAGAAAATCATCATGTTGTCGTTGAATGATTTGAAAAATATTCGCCGTGATCCAATGTTATTATTCATTATTCTCGGCCCTATTCTACTTACCTTTTTATTTCGTTTTGGCTTACCAATTGTAGATAAATTGTTACATTCACATTTTAGTTTTAATCTCCTAGCGTTTAAAGAGCTAATCATGGGATTTATTATGTTGCTCGTTCCTTTCCTAGTTGGTATTTTAATAGGTTTAATCATACTGGATGAAAAAGATGAAAATTTATTAGTCTATTATGCAGTAACGCCGATAACTAAACAGGGTTATCTCTATTACCGATTGGCGATGCCATTTGTGCTTAGCTTCCTACTCACTATTTTTATGTGGGCGTTTATTGGGTTTATAGAACTTGATGTAATCAAATTACTTCCTGTAGCTGTTGTTACAGCTTTAGAAGCTCCACTAATCACTTTAGCAATGGCAGTGTTCGCTTCCAATAAGGTAGAGGGACTCGCGATTTCTAAAGGAGCGGGTGTTATTTTAACAATACCGTTTATTGTTTACTTTGTGTCATCAAAATGGGTATGGTTTGGATATATGGTACCAACCTTCTGGGTGTCGAGTGCCTTTTTCCATAGTTTTAATTCCACACTACTATATGCCATGTTTGTTATTGGTGGAATCATGATTCATTTTATCTATATCAAGTTAATGTTAGTAAGGTTTCAACGTACCGTTTTTTAAGAAAAACATTGCTTATTAGTAAGAAACCATTTATACTTTGTATGACCAAAAAAATAATTCGGTCATGGATTTTTAAGTTTTATCCTAGGAGGTCAAAGATGTTTTTACAGATGGAAGATATTAATAAAACGTACCAGTCCGGTGAAACAACTTTTCAGGCTTTAAAAACTGTGGATCTTTCTATGGAGCAGGGACAAATAGGTGTTATATTAGGTCCATCAGGTTCGGGGAAATCTACTTTACTTAACATTATCGGTGGCATTGATTTAGCTGATAGTGGGTCTATTCGTGTAGCAGGTTGGAAGTTAAATGACCTCAAAGAGAAACAACTAACGCAATATCGCCGGGATGCGGTAGGTTTTATTTTTCAGTTTTATAATCTCGTACCCAACTTAACTGCACGTGAAAATGTGGAATTAACCACGACCATTAGCAAACATCCTCTTGATATCGATGAGATTTTGGAAGCGGTAGGAATGAAGGAATTCGAACATCGCTTTCCAACAGAGTTAAGTGGAGGACAACAGCAGCGTATTTCCATTGCCAGAGCATTGGTAAAAAATCCAAAACTATTACTCTGTGATGAACCTACTGGTGCTTTAGACTATACAACATCTAAAGAGATATTAAGATTGCTCATTGATGTAAATAAGAAATACAATACAACAATCTTAATTATTACCCACAACACCGCCATTGCTGAGATGGGACATCGTGTACTGAAGATGCGCAGTGGAAAAATTATTGAAGATTTAGTAAATGACACCTTGGTACCACCTGAAAGGATTGAATGGTAATGAAATTAAACCGTAAAATCCTGCGGACGATGATGGACAATAAATCACGTTATTTAGGATCAATTATTTTAGTCATTATTAGTTGTGCGTTATATACTGCCTTTAACATGACAGTTCCTAATCTACAAACAGGACTTGATGAGTATATCGATGAAAGTGTATTAGAAGACGCATACTTCATCACTCAGGAACCAATAGAAGACATAGAGTCCTTGGAAAAGGAATATGATTTGATTTTAGAAGAACGTTATAGTTGGGATTATGAATATAGTGATGGCGTGACTCTACGTGTTCTGAGTGATACAGAGAAATTAAATCGGTACTCGGTTATCGAAGGAGAAGCTTTAACGGAACAACGGGAGTTAGTCGTTG
Organism: Gracilibacillus saliphilus; assembly: GCF_010994085.1. Taxonomy (NCBI): domain Bacteria; kingdom Bacillati; phylum Bacillota; class Bacilli; order Caryophanales; family Bacillaceae; genus Gracilibacillus; species Gracilibacillus saliphilus. The sequence goes on from NZ_WJEB01000001.1 coordinate 448,050, forward strand.
ATCCGCATTTTGCTAATAGCCATGAATTAGATGTTGGGGACAAAATCACTTTAAATGGAGAAGACTTCACTATTAGTGGTTTGGTAGCTATGCCAGACTATATTTACCCACTAAAAACTGAAGAGGATATGGCATCAAATTCTAGTAGTTTCGGTGTAGCAATTATCAGTAAAGATGAGTTACAGGCGATGGAGAAAGGTTATAATTATTACAGCGCAAAATTTAACCAAGATAACAGTGATTTATTTAAAGAGCAATTGTCAGAAAGTAATTATGTGAGTCAGTGGATTAGTCGAAGTGATAACCCACGAATTACTTTTATTAATGGCGACATTAATGCATTGTCAGAAATTGGTGAAGTAGTTCCTATTATTATTTTGATTTTGACTTGTATGCTAATCGCGGCAGTTTTATCCCGCCTGTTGAAAGGGGAATATGTGCAAGTAGGAACGCTGTTCGGTCTCGGTTATAAGAAACAAGAAATTTATAGACATTACTTGATGTATCCTGTTTTTGTTTCGCTTGTAGGAAGTATAATAGGCACATTTGTTGGTCAATATCTGGCAAAGCCACTGATGATGTCCTTTACATTTCAGTATATTCTACCAAACCTAGAGGTAGATTCATTTGATTTAAAACATGTCGTCATCAGTTTGTTATTACCAGCACTGTTGTTAGTTACAGTTACCTTTTTTGTAATTAGGAGAGCTCTTAAGCTAACTCCACAAGAATTAATGCGTGGAAAACAAGTGAAAACAAAAATTAGTTGGATTGAGCGTCGTTTGCATTTAAATCGTTTTTCATTTGACACCAAGTTCCGAATTCGTGATATGTTACGCAGTATACCACGCAGTATTATGATGATTTTAGGAATAACCTTTGCCTCGATGTTGTTATTAATGGGTTTTACAACAAAGGATTCCATTGATCATTTTTTTAACCATTCTCTCAAAGAAACCTTTAACTACGATTATTATTATATCTATAATGACATGCAATATGGTAAGCTGGGACAGGGAGAGAAGTTATCGATTTCTGCTTTTAAAAGTGAGCAAACAAATGGTGATGGTTCATTTGAATTAAGCATTTACGGAATTCAGGAAGACGCTAAACTAATTAGTCTTACTGATAAAGAAAACAATCAATTAGACAAAGATCAGGTGATTGTTACCCAGTCTTTATCAAATAACTTGGATATATCTGTTGGAGACTCCATCGAGGTTGAGAATCAATTAAATGCCAAAGTACTTACGCTTGAGATTGATGCAGTTGCTGATACTTATGCAGGTGACTATTTGTTTTTACCACTTGATGAATTTAATCAGATGAATGGGTATCCAGAAGATAGTTATACAGGGGTAATGTCTAATAAAAAAGTCGATGTTGAACAAGACAACCTGTTATTTTCGAAGACTAATGATGAGGTAATGGCCGCTTTTGAAGAAGCAACTAAGCCAGTCAAATATATGGTTGGTGGTGTATCGGTTGTTGCCTTTATTTTAGGGTTAATCATTATTTTCATGATTACGTCGATGATGATTGAGGAAAACAAGATGAATATAGCTTTATTAAAAGTGCTTGGCTATCCTAAAAAGAAGATTTTTTCGCTGGTGTTAAGCAGTAATTCTATTCTTGTAATTATAGGATTTATCATAGCAGTTCCTCTTATTATATTATCGGTGGATATCATGTTTCAAAGTATAGCAAAAGATTTAAAAATGACTTTACCAGCACACCTGAATAAAATTAACATCCTTATTGGATTTGTTATCATTTATATCACGTACACATTATCGAATTGGTTAGCTAGAAAACGAATCATGAATATATCGATGGCAGAAATTTTAAAGAATCGTGTTGAGTAAATGGATGTAATGGGCCCTTCTAATCGTAGTAGGGTTCATTTCTTTATTACATTGTAAGGTTCAAATGCAAACCATTATTAACCGAATTTATAATAGAGAAATATTTCAACTAAAATATAGATGGATAATTGTTTCTATTAATATAGCAAACAAATAAAAATGGTAGGTGATACTCATTGAGCTCTATACTACTTGTGGCAGTTCGAATTCATGCTGATATGAAGATGGAAAACTATAGGAAGTGGGCTTATATGATATCAGATGAAAGAAATGAAAGAATAGCTTACTTTAAATTTGATGTGGACCGTATTCGCGCCTTGATTAGTGAACTTGTAGCAAGAAAGTGCATATCCGATCAAGCAGGTATTTCATTTAGATCTTTGGAATTTCATCGAGGTTCTCACGGTAAACCTTATGTTAACCTAGAAGTACCTTTGGCATTTAATTGGTCCCATTCAGGTGATTGGATTTTATTTGCTATGGACTCAGAACCTGTCGGAGTGGATGTAGAAGTTGTCCACCCAGTAAAAGAGATGGATCTAGCTAGACGATTTTTTGATGCACAAGAAGTTGCCCAGCTTAACACAATGCCTGCAGTAGAAAGAAAGAAGCATTTCTTTAAATTATGGTCATTAAAGGAAAGCTACATAAAATGGAAAGGAACTGGCCTTAGTACCGAATTGGACTCCTTTCGTTTTTTATACAATAAGCATCAGGAATTATTATTTAGTAATAATCATGAAGATTCCTGCTACTTTCATACGATTCATCTTGATTCAAGGCGCTGCAGCAGTCTGTTTATCTAGATGCGATTACCAAAGTTTCAATATCAAAATCTTTGAAGCAGATGAATTTCTAGACAGTATAACGGAAACAGGGAACTTTTAGTACATCTTTACACAAACCAAATACAAAAAGACTTGTAAACTAAGTATTTATTAAGCTATTTCGCCCCCGACCACCGGGGTCCAAAGTTAGAGATGGAGATAATAGATTAATTAATATCCAATGCTGTTTTTTGCCTCTTAAATAACCACGGTGAACCGTATCATAAATAGTGGATTAATTTATTAGTGAAAAATGGATTAATAAGTTACTTAAACAGGAACACAACATTTCTGTGAACAGACTTACTGTACAAAGGATCATGCAAAATATAAAATCCAATGTCGGGTAAAACCAAAGAGAAAATCGAACATCGCTGGTGAAAGTAAATGCATCGTTCCTAATTTATTAAAACAAAATTTCAAGGCAGATAGACTAAATCAAAAGTGGGTTACTGATATTACTTACTTGCCTTTTGGAGAATCGATGATGTATTTATCAACCATTATGGATTTGTATAACAACGAAATTATCGCTTATCGAGTGAGTCCTAACCAAGAAGAAGAATTAGTACTAGAAACACTGAAAGCAGCTTGTAATGGGCGTGAAACAAAGGGATTCATTCTTCATAGTGATCAAGGGGCTCAATACACATCCTACGCTTTTCAAGAATTAGCTGAAGAAAAAGGCATTATCACAAGCATGTCCCGGAAAGGCAATTGCTTTGATAATGCCGTCATTGAATCCTTCCACTCCACCATAAAGTCGGAAGAATTCTACACACATCAAAAGATGCGTCTTACAAATTCCATTGTACTAGAAAAAGTGGAATGGTACATGTATTATTACAACTATATACGACCATTTTCAAAATTAAACTGCCTTTCTCCTGTTCAATTCAGGGCAAAGGCGCCTAGGTGCTTTTTCTTGTCTCATATTACTAGGTCAGTCCAAATTGAAGTAGGTGCTTTTTCGTGATACTATAAATGATACACTTTTAATCAACATATTGTATTATTATACTCCGCATGTAAATGCAAGGATGTTTTTACTACTAAAACATACTGGTTGAATGTTTCGGCTGAATTCTCGCCTTTGGATCCATATATGCTTTAGCATTGTTAACTGCTGTTGGTCCTTCTCCAAATCCGGCAGCAATCAAATTAACTTTACCCGGATACGTACAAATATCACCCGCAGCATAGATACCTGGAACATTTGTTTCCATTTTCGAATTGACTACAATGCTGTTCTTGTCAATTTCTAATCCCCAATTTTTAATTGGTCCTAACGATGAAATAAAGCCATAATTCACTAGTACATGGTCTACATCAAGTACGACTTCCTTGTCACCTTTCACTTCTTTTAATCGGATTTGATCAATCTTATCTTGTCCGATCAGACTTTCTGGAACATACGGTGTTAAAATATTCACATTAGAATTCATTAAATTCTCCACGCTTGCCTCATGTGCACGGAATGAATCTCTTCTGTGTACTAATGTCACTTCTTTTGCAATGGGTTCTAGCATAAGCGCCCAATCAACAGCTGAATCGCCTCCACCGAATAATACAACACGTTGGTCACGGAATTTATCCATATTATCCACGAAATAGTGGAGGTTTTTATCTTCAAAATGCTCTGCATTATTTATCGATAATTTTCTTGGTTGAAAAGCACCATTTCCACCTGTAATAATGATTACTTTAGATAGATGCTCTTCTGTCGGTGTGGTAATCCGGAACGTTTCATCCTCTAAACGCTCGACTTTCTCAACAGATTGATTTAAGACAATTTCCGGTTCAAATAAATCTGTTTGTTCTTTTAAGTTATCGACGAGTTCTTGCGCACGAACCTTGGGAAAGCCGGCTATATCATAGATATATTTTTCTGGATATAATGCACTCAGCTGTCCACCGATTTGTGGTAAACTCTCGATGATTTTTACAGAAGATTGTCGTAAGCCACCATAAAAAGCTGTAAACAATCCAACAGGTCCTGCTCCAATAATGGTTATATCATAAACTTCCTTTGACATATTAGATTCCCCCTAATACTTACATCAATGCCTTATATTTTAACATAACAGTAACTATCGTGTCATTTTTACAAGATGGTGATTGAATATTTGTGAATTCTGCCAAATTCAAAAAAAGAGGTTAAAAAATTCACAAAATTAAAATCAAGGGTTGAAAAATGTCGTAAAAAGGGCTAACATATACTATGGACTAATTATTAAGACATATGTATTATTACGTGATAGTACGTGAAATACATCACGAATAGTTACAAAAAAAATACTTAAATGGATGTGAGAAAGATGAACAGACCAAAAATTGTCATTTTGGGAGCTGGCTATGGCGGGTTAACGACAGTAGCAAAGTTACAAAAAAAGTTAGGTGTTAATGACGCACACATTACGCTTGTAAACAAGCATGATTATCACTATGAGTCAACTTGGTTACATGAAGCTGCAGCAGGGACATTACATCATGACCGCAGTCGTGTGAAAATTTCTGACCTAATTAACTCAGCAAAGGTTAATTTTGTACAAGATACGGTAACAGCAATTAAGCCCGATGAGAAGAAAGTAGAATTGCAAGATGACGTATTAGAGTATGACTATCTAGTAGTTGCTTTAGGTTTTGAAGCTGCTACATTTGGAATTCCAGGTTTATTGGATAATGCCTTTACGATTGGAAGCATTAATAAAGCGCGTCAGATTCGTGAACATATTGATTACCAATTTGCAACGTATAATAATGAAGCTGAAACTAAGCAAGAACGTTTAAACATTGTTGTCGGCGGTGGCGGTTTCACTGGAATTGAGTTTGTTGGGGAATTAGCAAACCGTATTCCTGAACTATGTGAAGAATATGATATTGATCGTAGTAAGGTTCGTCTCATGGTTGTAGAAGGAATGGACACGATTATGCCTGGCTTTGATCCGGAATTAATTGAATATGCCATGAACTCTCTTGAAGCCCGTGGTGTCGAGTTTAAACTAGGTGCTATGTTGAAAGAGGTTCGTGCAGATGGAATTACGATCGAGCAAAATGGCGAAAAAGAAGATATTCCAACCATGACAACTGTCTGGGCAGCTGGAGTTCGTGCAAACCACCTAGTCGAAGAATCTGCATTAGAAGACAATCGTGGTAAAGTAGAAGTAACACCTGAATTACGTGCGCCATCACATGAAGATGTCTTCGTCGTTGGCGATTGTGCATTAGTATGGAACAAAGAAATTGATCGTCCATACCCACCAACTGCTCAAATTGCTATGCAACAAGCAGAAGTCTGTGCACACAATTTAATTGCCCTTGTAAAAGGTGGCGAGTTAGAACCATTTGAATTTATTAATCGAGGAACAGTATGTTCACTTGGTGATAAAGATGCAATGGGATCTATCTTCGGTGGCAAGAAGATCTTCGGTTGGACTGCTTCTTTCATGAAGAAAGTAATCGATAACCGTGCACTATTCAAAATCGGTGGTGTAGGATTAGTGTTGAAAAAAGGTAAATTTAACATCTTTTAATATCACAAATCAAAGCAGAGGATAAGGTCCTCTGCTTTTTACATGCAAGCTTATGTAACTATGAGCTTTAACGGACATTTAGTACGTTATTTAACGCAATATCACCCGGTTTTATGTGTTAGCGGACATTTAATCCCTTATTCGGTTCGTTGCGGTGAAAATTAGCATTATTTTTGCCGAATAGCGGAATAGATGTCCGCCGACACCCTAAAAATGGCTTTTTTGTCACAAATAACGGAACAAATGTCTATCCAGTCCTAAATGCTTTATTTATTACAAATAGATGAACTTTATTGCACAAGTTCACATGGCAGTATAAAATAAGAAGAGTTATTAATTTTGGTCACGGTGGGTTAATCCCCCGCTGATCATAGACTCACTTTATATGAACGAAGAGGAGTATACAAATGATTCAACTTTTTATCTCTGTTCTTTTATTTTTTGTTTTATTTTTTGGGATTAGCTTTATTCTTAACATGATTTTACGTCAGACATGGCTAATGGCCTTCGTTTTTCCAATCATTGTTATCTTTATTGTTGATACTTTTCCTTTTTCTACATATATCACTGACCCAAGTCATGCATTTCCAACACTGTGGAATGAGTTAATTACCCTAAGTGTACAAGATGCGATTATATTATCATCTGGTTTTATCGGTACAATAGTTGCTGGGATCGTGATTAAGTTTCTTAGAAAAAATGGTTATCAAATGTTCTAATACGTACGAAATGTATATTTCTTGTTGTTAGTGGAAAAGATTACACCTAAGAGAGGTGTGATCTTTTTATGTTTATATGGAAAATTTCCAAAAGTCTATTGATGATTATTCTGTTGTTTGGGGCATTAACGTCTAGTTTCACTATGGTATCTAATGTATCAGCACAAGAAATGTTTAATAGCTTAACAGAGGAAACAAATGATTCACTTGATATAGGTTATCAGCATGATCGAGAAATTCTAGACAAAAAGAAATACGTTAAACATCGTAACAATCGCGTCACATACATTTCAAGTGAAGAAATAGCAGAGCCATCTACTCTGGAAGAAACGTTGGATTTAAGTCAATATGAGAAAAACAATGTCGTAGCCACTGGGTATACAGCTGGTGTGGAATCTACTGGGAAAACGCCAGATCATCCCGCTTATGGTGTAACGTATTCTGGAGTTAAAGTTACTAGGGATTTATATTCTACAATCGCTGCGGATTTAGATGTCTATCCGATTGGTACGATATTGTATATTCCTGATTATGGATATGGTGTTGTAGCGGATAAAGGTGGTGCAATCAAAGGAAACAAGATTGATTTATATTACCCAACAGTGAATGATGTATATGAAAAATGGGGTAAAAAAGAAGTTGATGTATATGTGATTGAATATGGAACTGGTGAATTGACCGAAGAAGTTTTGGTATCGTTGAATAATACAGAATCATTACAAGTATTTAGACATCAATATAAGGCAGAATAAGCTCATTAAATGAAGATTAATAGTATCACGACAAAAAACAGCCATTGTGGCTGTTTTTTGTTAGGTATAAAAAGGCATTTTAAAATAACGGATAAAGTAAGAAAGCTAAAAGGACTCCTGTTAATCCACCGAAGAAAACTTCAATTGGCTGATGTCCGAGTAGTTCTTTTAATTCTTTTTGTTTCTCATATTCCCCTTTTTTTGACCATCCTTTTGCCTCGGTGACAAAATGGTGGAAGTCCTTTACAAGTGTGTTTATTAAAATGGCTTGTTCTCCAGCTTGTCTGCGAATGCCTGTCGCATCAAACATTATGATAATAGCCAACACACAAGATACCGCAAAAAGGCCGGATGATACACCGTGTTCAATACCAATTCCGGTGGTAACTGCTGTAACAGCAGCTGAATGACTACTCGGCATTCCACCTGTGCTAAATGTTAGGCCAGGTTTGAATTCTTTTGTAGCGATAAAATGTAGGGGAACTTTAATGATTTGAGCAAAAGTAATTGCAATAATGGCTGCCCAAAGTGGAAAGTTTTCGAAAAGCTCCAATTAGAACATCCTCTCTGTCTCTTAGGTGGATATAATGATTTTATGAGTAGTATACGACTTATAATATGTATCTACTGACCAATTTCTTTACCATTATAGCATAGCTTTTACGTCTTTAGAATTGATTACACATCAATTAACATGCTTTTAATATTTAAAAAAGATGAGAACGAACTGATGCTCTCATCTTTTTGGCTCTTATTTAACTGCAGCATCCAAAGATACTTCAATCATCTCGTTAAATGTTGTTTGACGCTCTTCTGCAGTAGTTTCTTCACCGGTGATAATATGGTCAGAAACGGTCAGTACAGATAAGGCATTACGATTGTGTTTAGCTGCCAAGGTATACAATGCAGTTGTTTCCATCTCAATAGCTAACACATTATATTGATCAAGTAATTCCAATAATTCCTTCATATTATCACGATAAAAACTATCGCTCGTGAACACATTCCCAACTCTGAGGGGAAGCCCTTTTTCCACACCTGTGTCATATGCTTTTTTCAGTAAATCAAAATCAGCGGTTGGTGCGTAATCAATACCACCAAATACCATTCTGTTCATTTGCGAATCTGTTGAAGATGTACTTGCTAGTATAACATCTCTTACTTGTACATCTTTTTGAATGGCCCCGCATGTGCCGACACGGATTAAATTTTGCACATCATAACTTTGAATTAATTCATTTACATAGATTGAAATAGACGGTACGCCCATTCCTGTACCTTGAACAGAGATGTCTTTTCCCTTATATGTACCAGTATATCCGTACATCCCACGAACTTCATTATAACAAGTGACGTTCTCTAAGAAATTTTCTGCTATATATTTAGCACGCAATGGATCTCCAGGAAGTAAGATCGTATCTGCAATGTCACCTTTTTTTGCTCCAATATGTACACTCAATGTATAAGCCCTCCTTCAGGCAAGATGTTATAATTAGAAAATATCATAATAAAAATCGAAATACAAATGGAACCCTTCCGGTATATAATGGTATCCCTTTCATGGTTTATGGAAATTTTTCTTTTTTAGTTTCTTAATTTGCTTTTATCGTATATAATAGTTTTAGTTAGTCATTTCACAAGTTTGGGCAATTAGTTGACTCACGGAAGATGAACGAGTGATGAGGAGGAGTTATGGTTATGAAAGAACAATCTTTTACTATTCAAAGTGACACGGGTATTCACGCACGACCAGCTACTTTATTAGTAAATAAAGCTGGGCAATATGAATCACATGTGGAATTACATTATAATGGTAAGACAGTGAATTTAAAATCCATCATGGGTGTTATGTCACTAGGTGTACCGAAAGGAGCAGAAATTCGTATTACAGTTGATGGTAATGATGAAGATCAAGCTCTAGAAGGAATTGCAGAAACTATTGAAGAACATTTAGGAAAATAAGTAAAAAAAGCTAGTTAAATAACTAGCTTTTTTTATGTTATAATAAGATCTTAATTAGTAATTCTTTATAAAAGGGAAGTGATGTACGATGATGGAATTTCTTTATTTCCCAGAAGATAAATCGTTATATATTCCAGCTGTCCTTAGTTTATTAGTATTTGTAATCGGTGCTTTTGTTGCGATGCATTTCATTAAGAAAGCATCCCGAAAAGAAGAAGAGAAATGGAAACAAAAATATGACGATTTAAAAGATTGATTAAGTTTACTTCTCGTTGTCCATAATAGTTAGTGGATAAGTAAAGAGGAGTAGATGATATGAAAAGGTATGTACTTTGTTTCTGTTTAGCTGTGCTCATGTTCCTTGCAGGCTGTCAGGCAGAGGATCGCTCTCCGTTAGAAGTCCGTTTGTATAATGTGGATAATGATGCTGTGGGAACTGCTACGTTCAAAGAACAGGAAGATATGGTATCTGTGCAAATTGATGTGGAAGGCTTGGAACAAGGGCTACATGGCGTACATATTCACGAATATGCTAAATGTGAAGGGCCGGATTTTCAATCTGCCGGCAATCATTTTAATCCAGAAGGAAATGAACATGGACTCATGCATCCTGATGGTGCTCATCTAGGTGATATGCCAAATCTAGAAGTAGAGGCAGATGGAACGGCAGATGTAGAATTGGAGCTTCCAGGCGCAACATTAATGGACGGAGATAAGTCGTTACTAAGAGAAGATGGTACCTCTATTATTATTCATGAAGGAGAGGATGACGGTGTTTCACAACCTGCAGGTGATGCAGGTGACCGCATCGTTTGTGGTGTAATCTCATTAGAGGAAGCAACCGATGATGAGAAACCGACTGATCCTACTGAATCTAATAAAGAAGAAGAAGAGTAGGCATTCAATTGCTTACTCTTCTTTTATATTCTCTAAGCATTATCCAATGCATTTTTAATTCTGGTAGTACCTTCTTTTACTATATCTAAAGGACAGGCGATATTCATTCGCATAAAACCTGTACCTTCTTCGCCAAATGAGGCTCCGTCGTTCAAACCAACTTGAGCTCGTGTTTGTAAGAACTCTTTAAGTTCATCTTGGGAAAGCTCAAGTTTACTAAAGTCAAGCCATATTAAATATGTACCTTCTGGACGGAATACCTTCACTTTAGGATGGTCGGCAAATGTGTTAGCTACATAATCAATATTTGTTTGTAATTGTTCGAGTAATTGTTCGAGCCATTCTCGCCCGTTATTATAGGCTGCATCTAAAGCAGTGATTCCCATTGTATTTAAGATATGCATTCCTTGTTTATGAAATGTCTTTTCTAAAGCGTCTCTTTTTTGTTTATTAGCTATGATTGCATAGGAGACTTGCAGACCTGCCAAATTAAATGTTTTAGTTGGTGACATGCAAGTGATGATCTGTTCTTCCATGTCTTCATCGATTTTAGCGATAGGTACATGTTTATTTGGGTGATAAACAAGGTCAGCATGGATTTCGTCAGCAAAAATCATCACGTTATATTTTTTACATAGTGCAACGATTTTTTCTAATTCTGCTTGCGTCCACACACGTCCAACTGGATTATGTGGATTGCAGAGAATAAAAACTTTTACTCCTTGTTTTAATTTCGCCTCAAAATCCACGAAATCAATCTCATATCTATTTTCCTGTACAACGAGTGAATTTGTCACTAATTCTCGGTCATGATTTTTTACAATATCATAAAAAGGAGGATATACAGGTGTCTGAATTAATACTTTATCCCCTTTGTCTGTGAAAGTTTGAATAGCCATATATAACGTGGCAATCACACCTGGGCTGTACAGGATTGAAGCACTTTTCACTTTCCAATCGTGTTTGTACTCGAGCCAATCAGTAATGGTATTTTGCAGCGCATTGTCTGTATAAGTATAGCCGAATACACCGTGTTGTGCGCGCTCGGTTAATGCGTTTTTAACAGCAGGTGGAACTTCAAAGTCCATATCCGCTACCCACATTGGTAAGACATCTTCTGATCCATAAAGTGATTTGACCAGATCCCACTTAACCGCTCTTGTATTTCGTCTTTCAATTTTTTTATCAAAAGAAAATGTCATATGTTTTAGCACTCCCTTAATAACGTTTCTTGTTATTCCACTTCAATCATACCGCCCACTCAAAGAAAAGTCTAATACTCGACTTATAAATTTGCTTTTCTAACCATTTTGGCAATATGGTGAGCACTTTCTTCTGGGAGAAGATGGCCAGTTTTATCTAAGGTTGTTAATGTTGCATTTGGGAGGTATTTAATAAGCTCATATCCAATTTTGTATGGGATTATTTCATCGTTTTTTCCCCATATAATATCAGTAGGGATATCGATAGTTGCGAGTTCTTCTTCAGATAAATCACCTTGGTGATCGTTTAAAATTTTGATGATACATGGATATATTTTTTTGTCTAGAAAAGGTTTTTTATAGTGTTCCAGCATTTCACCTGTGATGATATGATCTTGATAAATCGAATGTCTCAGCATTTCATAAACTCCTTTTCGCTTTAATAAGCTTCTAGCAATAAAAGGAGAAAATGGATTATGACAGATTGCTTTAGCAAACAACGGGGAATGTCTCATAAAACTACAGGGTGCTAACAAATATAATCGGTCGATATGTTCAGGATACTTGTACGCAAATTGTAAAGAAATTTGTCCACCCATTGAATGACCGAGAAAAATCGCTTTATCAATGGATTGGTCTTTCATGATGTAACGGACCGTATCTACCATATGGTCATAGGAAAATAAACATGCGTTGGACTTTTCACTTTCTCCGAAGGGAGGGATGTCGATGGACATGATTTGAAAATTTTTTTGTAATAATGGAATTAATTTTCGAAAGCAATATGTTGAAGCTAAGAAACCATGTAGCATGATAATGGTCGGCTTTAACGAATGTTTATAAAAAGTGAAGCTGATAATGTGACCTTTATACGGGATAGTACTTCTCATATGATGTAACCTCACTTAAACATGATTAAGTAAATACAACCTGTCATATTCAATAATTACTGTGAATGGGTGAAACTTTGTATGGATTTGTGTTTTCTGTCATTATGATTTGAAGTAAGTAGGTGCTTTTATTCCGCTCCTACAATATACTGTATACTGTGCTTGTAGCTTATGTACGAGAGATGATAACATTTGACCTTTAATCCCTTATTCTGTTGCTTTAGGTATATATTTAGCGGATTTTTCATGAATAGATGTCCTCAGGTCTTAAAAATGCCACTTTTGTCACAAATAGTGGGACAAGTGCATCAAATCACTCATTCCAATGTTATTTTGTATCTGCATTTCCATTTATATAAAAAAATAAGCAAAGCGACGGATCGCTTTGCTATCCAGGGGGAATACGAGAAAGTCTTACATATATATAAATTGCCCATTTCTATAAATTTTAAACCTTTTTTTATGAAAAAATTCCACTTTTTTTTGAGATAGTTTTTAGATCAAATGATTCAGCTTTCTTTTGCTATTTTTATCTTAAGTATGCTAAGATTACTTAATGTTTATAGAGTCATTAATTGGTAAGAAAATGCTTAGAGGAGTTGGAAGTATGTCAGATAAATATCAAATAGGAGACGTGGTGGAAGGAGTAATCACAGGTGTTCAACCCTATGGGGCATTTGTTTCTCTTGGTGAGGACGTACAAGGTTTAGTTCATATATCTGAAGTTACAAACGGATTTGTCAAAGATATTACAGATCATGTCAAAGAAGGAGATAAAGTAACTGTTAAAATAATTGAAGTTGATGAAGCAGAGAATAAATATGCATTATCAATCCGTGCACTTCAGCCTGATAGACAAGGAGAGCACAATACAAATTCAATTGCTGAAAAAGAAGGAGAACACGGATTTAACACACTGAAGGACAAGCTGAAAGAATGGATTAAACAATCCGAATAAGTTTTTTGCCCGCTTTTAAAAAAAGCGGGCATTTTACATTTAGTAGCTCGAATGTTCTGCTCCTATCAGAAATTTTTCTTAAATTCAGAACCTTTTATTAATTCTCCTGATGCATTGCTTGATTTAGTAAGCAGGATTCGGTACATTTAAATAGTGAGAATAATTATTGGAGGTTACAAAAAAATGACACATGTACGCTTTGATTACGAGAAAGCACTAGCCTTTTTCGGGGAACATGAATTAGAGTACTTGAAAGAACCTGTCAAACTAGCACATGAAATGGTACATAACAAAACAGGAGCAGGAAATGACTTCTTAGGGTGGGTTGATCTTCCAACTGATTACGATAAAGAAGAATTTTCCCGTATTAAGAAAGCTGCTGAGAAAATCAAATCAGATTCTGACGTGCTATTAGTTGTAGGTATTGGAGGTTCTTACTTAGGTGCACGTGCAGCAATCGAAATGCTGAATCATTCTTTCTATAATGAATTAGCGAAAGAACAACGTAAAACTCCACAAGTTTTCTTTGTTGGTAACAGCATTAGTGCTCCATATATTAATGATTTATTTGATGTATTAAAAGATAAAGACGTTTCTGTAAATGTTATTTCCAAAAGTGGTACCACAACAGAACCAGCAATTGCTTTCCGCATTTTCCGTAAGTTTCTTGAGGAAAAGTATGGCTTAGAAGAAGCAAAGAAACGTATTTATGCTACAACGGATAAAGCCAAAGGTGCCCTAAAGACACTAGCGAATGAAGAAGGATACGAAAGCTTCGTTATTCCAGATGATGTTGGTGGACGTTACTCTGTTCTTACAGCAGTAGGATTATTACCAATTGCGGTAAGTGGAGTAGATATTGATGAAATGATGCAAGGTGCGCAAAAAGCTCAAGAAGAATTGAGTGAAGCAGATTTAGCGAAGAACCCGGCTTATCAATACGCTGCAGTTCGTAATGTGTTATACAATAAAGGAAAAACGATTGAAATGCTTATTAATTACGAGCCAGCACTTCAGTATTTCTCTGAGTGGTGGAAGCAGCTTTACGGTGAAAGTGAAGGGAAAGATTTCAAAGGTATTTATCCATCTTCTGCTAACTTCTCGACAGACCTTCACTCATTAGGTCAATATGTACAAGAAGGTCGTCGTGATATTTTTGAAACAGTACTTCACGTGGAAGAACCAAAATCCAATATCACGATTGAAAAGGAAGATCAGGATTTAGATGGATTAAACTATTTGGCTGGTGAAACACTGGACTTTGTTAATGAGAAAGCATTCCAGGGTACATTACTGGCACATACGGATGGTGAAGTACCAAACTTACTTGTACATCTACCTAAATTAGATGCGTACACATTTGGATATGTTGTTTATTTCTTTGAAAAAGCATGTGCTATTAGTGGATATTTACTAGGTGTCAATCCATTTGACCAACCAGGTGTAGAAGCGTATAAGAAAAATATGTTTGCCTTATTGGGTAAACCAGGTTTTGAAGAAGAAAAAGCAAAATTAGAAAAACGCCTTTAAGGCATAAAAGGTCTGCCCTCAAATAGGACAGGCCTTTTTACATGGAAAAGTTTAATTTTGCTTGATTTGATCTACACTACAAATGTTCTTTACATATCTTGCTATTGCAAGGGGTACCCTAATCAAAAAAGGGGTGAATGTGTTGTACGAATTAGATTCAAAAATTGAGAATCATGTGTATTCCTATCAGCAAGTAAAAGCAATCCTTGAAAAAGAAGGATATGCATTAGGTGGGGCCTGGGATTATGATCATGGCTATTTTGATTATAAATTAGCGAATGATGGCGGTTATCATTTTCTTCGTATTCCTTTTCAATCCGAAAGAGGAGAGATTGAACATGATGCT
Organism: Gracilibacillus saliphilus; assembly: GCF_010994085.1. Taxonomy (NCBI): domain Bacteria; kingdom Bacillati; phylum Bacillota; class Bacilli; order Caryophanales; family Bacillaceae; genus Gracilibacillus; species Gracilibacillus saliphilus. The sequence continues at coordinate 463,531 of NZ_WJEB01000001.1, forward strand.
GCAGTAATAAGAATGGGGAAGCCGTATATATTAACCCATCGTTATCAAGATGATGTTGATGCCTATGCTGAGAGTAGTGTTATGCAAGCTGCTTTTAATCAATTTCAAGCTCCGACAGAAAAAGACGGAGATATTCCATCCAATTATATTGAAAAAGGGAAAGTAGTATTGCAAAATTTGGAAGTATTACTTGGGCAAATTTCGGATTGAAAATGATTGAGAATCTACTTAACCCATTTCGAAAAAGAAGAAATGGGTTTTTATTACATGATAAGAAAGTATAAATTTTGCGCAGATGTCTAGCTCCGAGCCCCAGAAACTAGGCGACTTCACGAATTGCCCTACGATAAGTCATCATCGGTTTGTAGACTCACCGTGATTCCTTTATCTCAGTTAATTCGTTCCAGTCGCTACGTTTCTAATCGGGCGCTCTGCGCTTTTCTTATCAGACAAGAAAGTATAAAATCAGTGCAATGACTGCGTTAAGCCAAGCAGTTATGTTGAAATGTTTGATGTATATTGGCAACGCTCCGACTAATTACTTTGCTTTCTGCGGGCACGACCTCAACTAACTTTGCAAAGTGGATTTTCGGCTCGCGCTATTCCCGCAGGAGGCTCCGTAATTAGCCTCCGCCAACCAATTCTTGTCATAAGTAATTTTACAATGGACCGCTATCTGAAAGTATAAAAGCAGCTGTGTTGAAAGCCTGATAATAACGAAGGCCGTCCACTTCAACTCCTGTGGGAATTGTTTGGCCTGAAGATCCACTATTTTGAGCGGGTTTTGCTCAAAATAGTTAGCTAAAGGACAAACCCCACGGAAAGGGAAGTGGGCAGCCGGAGTGGTGATTAAGCAGTTGATATTATCCCATAATAACCACTAGAGGAAGCGTAAATCTGAGCATTTAGTGAGAAGGACTGAGTGAATTTTGCTCGGTTTTTCGTATTATTCAACTTGTTTTCGGTTATGTTCTAATGGCTGTAAAAATATGAAATAATCCCCTTTTTTAGTACGTAAGGAAAAGTCGGGATGTAAGATCATTTCCTCTTCTCTAAATAGACCAATCAACCATTTTCTATCTGTTAAAAAATGTTGGGCACAGAAAGAAAAATCTTTATCAATCAAATCTTCGTCAACTAATTCTGAGCAAAATTGTTGTTCTTCCAAAGTTTTTGCTATAATTTCTGTAACTTGAGGATTGGTTTGGAATAGTGATTGATAAAATAAGGAACTCATGAAATTATTAGATCGGACTATTACATCAGCACCTGCCCGAATTGCATTTTTTCGCTGCATTTCGGTTAAAATTTCGGAAATGATACGGATAGAAGCATTATTGCCACGCGCTGCAATAATACTTAAAATCGTTTGCCGGTCAGCTTGTTCTTCCGTTAAATTAGGGTCGGAGGTAATAACAATATATTTTGCTTGTTGAATATTAGCTTTTTGTAATGTTTTATCTGAAGTAGGCTCGCCTTTGATATAATGTATGTGATGATCCTGATATGATAGCTTATTTAAAGAATGATCAATCAATACCGCTTCTGTATTAAGGTTATGAGCCTCAAACATATCAATTAATTGTTTCGTTCGCTCATTCCAACCTATAATAATAGTGTGGTTCGTACCTTTATAAGCAGTTTTTCCTTCAGATAAATCTTGTTCAAATTTGATGGTTCCAGCAGACAAGGTAGCCATGTAAAAGGTAACGAAACCACCCCCGGCTAATATTAGCAGGATAGCTATGATTTTCCCGATTGCACTAAGTGGTACATAATCTCCATATCCAACTGTTGATCCTGTGACTATCGCCCACCAAATTCCGTCGAACACAGAGGGGAAATGATCAGGTTCGATTAAATGGATAAGAGATCCGAACATTATCATTAGTATCGAGACACTTAATAATAACCGTACAATAATAGGAAGATGGAAGTAAAATTGTACACATTTATGCAAAAACATGTGATCACCTTTTTTTATATAGTCTAAACAAGTTCAAGTACCTTATTCTTACTTAGGAGGAATGTTTATTATGGAAAAAGAAAGAATTACGTTTTTACAAGAGTTATTACATACACCATCTCCATCAAGTATGGAGATGGAAATTCAGAAAAAATGGATGAAATACGTGGAGCCTTTCGTTGATGAAATACGTACCGATCATGCTGGTAATGTTACTGCGGTAAAGAATGAAAATGCAGATTTTCATTTGCTTTTGGCTGGCCATTGTGATGAGATTGCCTTTGTCGTTAATCGCATTGATGAAAATGGCTTTGTCTATGTTGATAAAATGGGTGGTATTAATCCAAAGGCAGCAATTGGTATGAAGGTGGAAATTATCGGGCAAGAACAACATCTACCAGGTGTGATTGGTGTGAATGCTCAACATCACGGAGGAATAAAAGGTGATTTTGATGTAGATGAGCTATTTATCGATTGTGGAGCAAAAGATAAATCGGAAATAGAAGCAGACATTCAAATCGGGGATTTAGTCGTGTACCGTCGTCAATCAGAAATCTTAAAAAACCGCTATATTTCAGGTAGAGGTTTAGATAATCGTACAGGTGCTTTTATTGTGGCTGAAGTAATGAGGAGACTTTCTAATAAGAATATTAATATTGGGGTTTATGGTGTCAGTACAGTGAATGAAGAAACAAATATGGGTGGTGCCTATTTCGCAGCAGCTGGCCTTCAACCTGATGCCGCCTTAGCAATAGATGTTACTTTTGCTACGGACTATCCATCTGTTGATAAACGAAAGCATGGTGACATTCGTTTAGATGGTGGCCCTGTATTGGCAAAAGGAGCACCAATCAATCGTAAATTAAATCAATTGTTAAAAAATAACGCCAAAAAATTAAGTATCGATGTCCAATATGAATTAACACCACGACATACTGGAACAGATGCTGACAAGATGCGTTTAACTGGTAAAGGTGTACCGATCAGTTTAGTTTCGCTTCCATTACGGTATATGCATTCACCTGTTGAAACGGCGAGTATTAAGGATATCGATGAAGAAATTTCTTTACTGGTAGAAATGATCACCAATATGACTGGAAAGGAAAGTTTAAATCCATTAGATGATTAGAAAAATGTTGACATAAAATGTTAAAACCCATACGATTAAATTATTATCTCGATGGGGAGGCAAACATATTGAATACACCTTCTGCCCAAACAAGTAACCTCTATCGTTTAATCGTGATTTCAATTATGGGTACGATTTCGGTATTATTAATGTTTTTAAATTTTCCTTTACCATTTCCTTTTATTCCAGCCTATTTGCGAATAGATGTAAGTGATATTCCAGCCCTAATTGCAGGGATTATTTTTTCACCAGTCGCTGGAGTAGTGGTTGTAGCCATTAAAAATATATTATATGTGCTTGTAACTGCGATTTCTGATCCAATTGGTGCACTTGCCAATTTTTTTGCTGGAATGTTCTATGTCGTACCGGTTAGTTTTATGTATATGAAATATCGTTCGATGAAAAGCGTGCTAATCGGTTTAGGGATCGGCACTTTGCTGATGACCATTGGTTTAAGCCTTTTAAACTACATCTTATTTATCCCGGCATACAGCTGGTTTATGGGTTGGGAAGAAATGTCCGAAAGTGTAAAGCGTAGTACAGTACTAGTTGGTATCCTGCCATTTAACCTGATAAAGGGGATCATCGTAGGTGTTGTTTTTGCACTAATCTTCACCAAACTTAAAAACTGGATACAGAAGAAATAAAAAAATCGAGCACAGTTGCTCGATTTTTTTCTGCTTATTTATTAATAACTCCTAATGTACAACGTGAAATGGCAATTAAATCTCCGTCTTCATCTTCCACTTGAATGTTCCATACCATTGTACGCTTGCCAATGTGAAGAGGAGTTGCTTTTGCAGTAATAACGCCATCTTTTTTCGCTTTTAGATGATTACAATTAATTTCGATGCCGACAATCGCTTGAGAGCTAGTATCAACATGTTCCATGCCGCCGATGCTTGCAGCTGTCTCGGCCAAAGCAACGGTTGCACCTCCATGTAGAAAACCCATCGGTTGCTTGACGTTTCCGGTAATTGGCATTTCAATAGCGACAAGACTTTTTGCTTGTTCTTTTACTTCCATTTGTAATGCTTCCATTAAAGTGTTATGCATCAGTGTACCTCCCCATTACAATGGCAGTGGCATCAAAATTTGTAATAATAAGGATATCCCGATTAATGCCCCATAAATGGTATTGGTTTGAGCTGTCGCGACCATGGCAGGTATCATCCCAACATTTGTTGTATTCGCTTGGAATATACGAACTGCCTTGCGTGCTTTCCATATGCTTAATAAACTTATAATACTATAAATGGGTAATAGTCCAGAGATAATATATGCGGCTGTCAACGCGTAACTAAGCAACATTAAACTAGATAAAAGAAAGATAGCACGATCTCTGCCAATCAAAATAGCGATCGTTTTTCGACCATTTTCTTTGTCACCATCCAAGTCACGAATATTGTTGGCTAACAGAATACAGCCAATTAAGATAGCGATTGGAATCGAAATAACGACTACTTGCCATGTGATTGTTAATGTTTGAATATAATAGCTAATTCCGATAATGACTGTCCCCATTAATAATCCAGAAAAAACTTCTCCGAATGGTGTATAGGCGATTGGTATCGGTCCACCGGTATATAGATATCCCACTAGCATACATAAGCTGCCGATTAGTGCGATCCACCAGCTCGATGCCATACAAATGTAGACTCCTAATAAGATGGACACCCCGAAAAAGGTAAAGGCTAATCTTTTTACGACGATTGGTTTTACTCCATCTCTGACGATGGTTCCACCTATGCCGACAGAGTTTTCGTTATCCAAGCCTCTTGCAAAATCATAATACTCGTTAAACATGTTAGTAGCTGCTTGGATCAACATGGCTGCTATTAACATTGCAATAAATAACAGTGGTCGGAAACTATTATCTAATACCGCTAACATCGTTCCGACAAAAACAGGGATGAAAGAAGCAGTTAACGTATGTGGTCTCAGTAACCTCCACCATATATGAAATCCAGGCTTCTCATTTAAATGGTTTGCTTTTGTTTCCATTGTAAGAAATCTCCTTGATAAAAATTAAGTAACATTATAAGTTTAGTGAATACTTATATATGTGTCAAACTATTGTCATAAACAATTTCCATCACCAATGTTAAGTTTTTTGTTATACTATTAAAGGGTATATAAGCTAGAGAAGACATTATTATCTTTAAAAATAGAGCAATTTATACTATAATGAATAGCGTTTATGAAAAAATGCCCTATTATATTGGAGGGTTTATCCATGATTGAAACAAAGGAAATAAAGATAGATGGTGTTTTACACTCAGCACAAAAACACTCTATAGATAAATCGGCACCAACCTTTGTTAGTATTACAGAGCAAATAGAAGGACTAGATCCTATTGATTTCTTTCAAACTGGAAAATCGATGGGAGAAGATCGAGTTTTTTGGCAGAGTGCAGACCGAAAAACTACATTTGTTGGAGTTGGAGAGGCATTGCTTTTTCATGATGAGGATGATTCTTATCAGAAATTGAAAGAAAACTGGAAACAAGTCTTGAAAAACAGTTGGATAGTTAATCCTTTTGATCAATATAAGACAGGCCCAATTGCTTTTGGTGGTTTTCCATTTGATGCAGACGAAAAGGCAGCAGAATTATGGAAATCGTTCAATGGGAGTCAATTTCGGGTACCTACCTTTTTATTAACGATGGAAAGCAATCAAACCTTTTTGACGACAACAGCTTATGTAGAGCAAGGAAGTAATGTTGATCAATTAGCAGCAGAACTAATAACGAGAAAGAATCAGTTATTATATGCGCAAAAACCAACATACCAAGAGAATAACATCGTATTAAAGCATGAAGTAGATCCTATCCAATGGAAAAAACTTGTGAAGCAAGCGACCAATACGATTGATTCAGAAAAGGTAGACAAAATTGTTTTAGCAAGAGAATTGCAAATTGAATTTGGTGATTCTTCTGATATTGGACGAGTGCTTGATCAATTACGAAATACACAGGAGAACAGTTTTATTTTTGCATGGGAAAAAGAATCTGTATGTTTTATTGGTGCAACACCTGAGCGTTTAGTGAAGGTAGATCAGCAACAATTATTTTCTACTTGTCTTGCTGGAACTGCTCCAAGAGGTAAAACGAAAGAAGAAGATAACCGATTGGGACAGCAATTATTACACGACCAGAAAAACCGTAATGAGCACCAAATTGTAGTAGATATGATTAAGGATGCGGTTAGTTCCTTTGCCAAGTATGTTGAAATTCCGGAGCAACCGATTTTATACCCATTAAAAAACCTTCAGCATTTATTTACGCCTGTTCAAGCAGAATTAGATCAAGGCTATACATTATTGGATGTAGTAGAAAAGCTTCATCCAACACCGGCTTTATGTGGTTTTCCACGAGAAAGCTCGTTAGACTTTATTCGTAAATTTGAACAATTGGAGCGCGGCTGGTATGGTGCTCCAATTGGCTGGTTTGATCAGTATTTTGATGGGGAATTTGCAGTGGCAATCCGATCTGCACTTGTTTCTGAAGACAAAGCATCGCTATTTGCTGGTTGTGGAGTTGTTCAAGATTCAGACCCTGAAATAGAGTATCAGGAAACAAGTATTAAATTTACCCCAATGTTACAAGCGCTGGGAGGATAATGATGAGTTATATGGAATCTTTAACCCAATATGTTGGTCATTTCGTTGACCAGCTTTATCAAAGTGGTGTGCGTGATGTTGTTATTTCTCCAGGATCACGCTCAACACCGTTATCTCTCACCTTTGCGGAGTACAATCAATTTAATATTTGGGTAGATATAGATGAACGCTCTGCAGGATTTTTTGCAGCAGGGATCGCTAAGCAAACTAAGAAAGCTGTCGTGCTAGTCTGTTCTTCTGGTACGGCTGCTGCTAATTATTATCCGGCCATTATTGAAGCTGCCTATAGTCGCATTCCGTTAATTGTCCTGACAGCAGATCGCCCACATGAATTACGTGATGTTGGTGCACCACAAGCCATTGATCAAATTAAGCTCTATGGAGACTATGTGAAATGGTTTCACGAAATGGCTTTGCCAGAAGCAACGCCAAACATATTGCAATATGCACGAAATCATGCAGATCGAGCAGTACATACTTCGCAATATCAAGTGAAAGGACCAGTTCATTTAAATTTTCCTTTTCGTGAACCACTTATTCCCGACTTCAGTTTAGATGATGTTTGGGGGAATGGTGCTATCCTTACACAGCATTTTCCATTTGAAGGGACACAGATGTCTGGCTCTGTGTTAAAAGATATCGAGCAGCAATTGCATGGGAGAAAACGTGGAATCATTATTTGTGGCCCACATGACTATCTCGATCTTGCGGATGAAATATTAAACTTAGCGGAAAAATGGCAATTACCTCTATTTGCTGATCCACTTTCGTCTTTAAGGCATTTGGATGGAGAAAATGTAGTGGTAGAAAGCTATGACAGTATCTTGAAATCGAACAAAGTAAGAGAACTCGTCCGTGTAGATTTTATCGTTCGTTTTGGTGCAATGCCTGTTTCGAAGCCTATTTTACAACTTTTGCAGGAAAATGATATCGAGCAATTTATTATCGATGAAGATGTAACATTTCGAAACCCATCGATCAAGAGTGCACATTATATATTTGGAAAACCAGCAGACATTGCCAAACAATTAGCAAGTCTTTCACTATCATTAGATCGTGACTGGCTATTAATGTGGCAACAATTAAATGAGTCAGCAAAAAAAGTACTGATTCAAGAGCAACAAGCTTTAACGGAAGGTTTGGCAGTTCGTGGCATCCAAACGGTTATCCCTGATGAAAGTATTTTATTTGTTGGGAATAGTATGCCGATTCGAGATGTGGACACATTCTGGTTGGCGACAGATAAAACGATAAATATTCATGCGAATCGTGGCGCCAATGGTATTGATGGTGTTCTATCAACGGCACTAGGCATGGCGACGAGTGGAAAGCGTGTTACGTTATTGATCGGCGATATTTCCTTTTTGCATAGCATCAATGGTTTATTACTAACAAAAAATTATCAACTCGATTTGACTATTGTGTTAATTAACAATCAAGGTGGAGGAATTTTTTCTTTTCTACCACAAGCGAAAGAAGAAAGTCCTCATTATGAAATGTTATTTGGAACACCACAATCTGTTGAATTTGAAAAGGTAGCAGCGGTTTATGATATTGATTTCACTTCGGTAGAGGAGTGGTCAGCTTACTTACATGCGCTTGAAAACAGCTATCGACAGCAAGGTGTGTCGCTAATCGAAGTAAAAACAGATCGAAATGAAAATGTGAATTGGCACCAACAAAAATGGCAGTTTATCGAAAAGCATACTCTTACTATTTTAGAGGAGTATCGGAATGTATATTGATAACTATTGGGTAGAACGCTATGGTAATGGTCAGCCTGTTGTGTTATTACATGGTTTTACCGGTTCTTCACAAACGTGGCAATCACTGCGTCCTTTTTTTCCTAATCAACAGTTGATCGTCATTGATTTGCCTGGGCACGGTCATACAACGGCTAAAGTGAAGTCAATGGATGACTGTTGTAAGGACCTTTACCGTGTTTTTAGTGAAATGGGGCTTGAGCTGTTTGATGTCGTCGGCTATTCGATGGGAGGAAGAACAGCTTTATCATTTGCCTGTAAATATCCTGAAATGGTAAGAACATTGACGCTAGAAAGTGCATCACCAGGTTTAGCTACCAAAGCTGAGCGAGACGCAAGACAACTTAAAGACCAAGAGCTTGCTGATTATATTTCCAACCACTCTCTTGAAGCATTTGTGAATAAATGGGAGAATATACCGCTATTTGCTTCCCAAAAACAATTGCCTTTTGAAATAAGAGAAAAAATTCGCCATGAGCGCTTATCGCAAGCAAAAGAAGGTTTAGTACATTCTTTATTAATGATGGGGACCGGAATGATGCCCCCGCTATGGAACCAACTTGATCAATTGCAAATGCCTGTATTATTAATGGTCGGCGAGTGGGACCAGAAGTTTGTTGAGATCAATAAAAAAATGGATAAATGGATGCCAAATAGCCGTTTAGAAATTATTAAGTATGTTGGACATGCAATTCATGTGGAACAAATAAAAATTTTTGGTACAATATTAGAGGAATTTATTTTAGAGGAGGGTCATTCAAATGACAGTAGAATGGGTAAGTGAACGTACTTATGAAGATATTTTATATGAAACATACAATGGCATTGCCAAAATTACTATTAATCGCCCAGAGGTACGAAACGCATTTCGGCCACAAACGGTGAACGAATTAATTGACGCTTTTACATATGCACGTGATGATTCCAAAGTAGGTGTAATCGTGCTAGCAGGCGCAGGAGACAAAGCATTTTGTTCCGGAGGAGACCAAAAAGTTCGCGGCCATGGCGGTTATGTTGGCGAAGACGAGATTCCACGTCTTAATGTTCTAGACTTACAACGCTTAATCCGTGTCATTCCAAAACCGGTTGTAGCGATGGTTTCGGGCTATGCGATTGGTGGCGGTCATGTGCTACATGTTGTATGTGACTTAACAATTGCTGCAGACAACGCAATTTTCGGACAAACAGGACCAAAGGTAGGAAGTTTTGATGCGGGTTATGGTGCAGGTTTATTAGCACGTATTGTAGGTCATAAGAAAGCTCGCGAAATTTGGTACTTATGCCGTCAATATAATGCACAAGAAGCACTGGATATGGGCTTAGTTAACACAGTAGTACCACTCGAGAAGTTAGAAGAAGAAACCATTCAATGGTGTGAAGAAATGTTGGAGAAATCACCAACTGCACTTCGCTTCCTAAAAGCATCGTTCAACGCAGATACAGATGGACTAGCTGGTCTGCAACAAATGGGTGGAGATGCGACATTGCTTTACTATACAACAGACGAAGCAAAAGAAGGCCGTGATGCGTTCAAAGAAAAACGTAAACCGGACTTCAAACAATTCCCGCGTTTTCCATAAGAAGTACAATAGTGGAGAGCGCCCGGAGCTGGTTGTGGCTCCACATCGTTCTAAAAGTTACAACCCTATATTTCCTAAAAGAACAAAAGTGGCCAATACATACGTGTTGGCCAGTTCTTTTTCATAATAAAATAGGAAATGTAATGCATGTGCACAAAATACATGTACTACGAAGTAACGTAGATGTCACTGGAAGCGCCGATCTGTTCCGAGGAAAAAGGCTTCTCTTCCAGGGAAAAGATCCTCTCTTCCGAGGATAAACGACTATATCCAGGGAAGAGAAGGGTATATCCCTGGAACAGCAAAGGATATCCAGGGAAGGGAAAGAGGTATCCTCGGAACAGAAGGAGATATCCCCGGACGAGAAGCCCTGTTCATTTTGCAACTAAGCTATTTCGCAGTATGTATCTTATATGAATCAGAACAGTGCATGATGGATTGCACTCGTTTTTTAGAATTAAAAAAAGGTGTGAGAAAGAATGGAACATTGGTTGACGAAACGAGCTTATTTAACACCAGACAACATTGCGATCGAGTTAAGTAGTGGCGAGGCGCTGACGTTTGCTCAATTATATGAGAGAGCGCATGCGCTTGCTTCCAAAATCTATACGGTTCACCAAAATGGCCATATCGCTATGTTATCAAACAATTCTATCGATATGGTGGTAGCTTTTTGGGCATGTACATATTTGAATGTTCCAGTGGTTTTTCTTAATACGCGATTAACTACTAGAGAATGGGAGGCCCAATGTGAAGATGCTGATGTCAAAGCTGTTATTTACGCTGATCAGTACAGGGAGAGCGTTCAAACGTTAGCTTTACCGGCTTACTCTTTTTCTGATATTCATACTTTTCGACCTGCAGAGTGTACTCTATCGCATAATGTCGATCTTGATTCAGTTTGTTCCATGATGTTTACTTCTGGGACAACAGGAAGGGCAAAGCCTGTGATCCACACGTATCAAAACCATTGGTCCAGTGCAGTAGCGTCTGCTTTAAATCTAGGGTTGATGCCACATGATAAATGGCTTGCATGTCTCCCGTTATTCCATATCGGCGGCTTATCGATTTTATTCAAAAGTGTGATATATGGTATGCCAGTTTATTTACTAGAACGGTTTGATGAAGAAAAGGTGCACGATGCGATAATGGAGCAAGATGTTACCATTATATCCGTTGTAGCGGTAACTTGTTCCCGGTTATTAGACAGGTTAGCAGATGATTATTATCCAAGCTCTTTTCGTTGTATGTTGCTAGGGGGTGGACCGGCACCAAAACCTTTATTAGAAAAGGCGAAAGATAAAAATGTACCGATCGTGCAAACATATGGTATGACGGAGACATCTTCCCAGGTAGTGACATTGAGCGAAGCTGATGCATTACGGAAACTAGGTTCTGCCGGAAAGCCACTTTTCTCAGCCTCCTTGCAAATTCACGCTAATAATAAGACAGCGAAGCCTAACGAAGTGGGGGAAATTGTCGTAAAGGGCCCGATGGTAACATCCGGTTATTATCATCGAGAAAAAGCTAACAAAGAAGCTTTTCGAAATGGCTGGTTTCACACTGGTGACTTAGGTTATGTAGATGAAGAAGGGTTCCTCTTTGTAGTTGATCGCCGAAGTGATTTAATCATTTCCGGTGGTGAAAATATCTATCCAGCCGAGGTAGAAGAAGTACTCTTATCATTTGAAGGTGTGCAAGAAGCAGGAGTAACGGCGATAGAAGATAGTAAGTGGGGGCAAGTCCCTGTTGCTTATGTAGTAGCAGATGAACCAGTGACGGCTGAACAATTGCTAGTACACTGTCGAGCAAGACTCGCTTCTTTTAAAGTGCCAAAGCAAATCTTTTTCCGTGATCACCTGCCACGCAATGCCACGAATAAACTGCAGCGTCATTTATTGAAGAGTTGATAGTAAAGTGATCGAAGTTGATAGTAACAAAAAGGACAGCATTGCTCCAACTGCTGTCCTTTTTTCTATGCATAATGTCCCCCAATTTTCTTGCTTCGTTCTCGGGTAATACCCGCTTCGGTATAGCTTGTTGCACGTAAAATAGCAGTTGATCCATATTTGGCGCGAATGGTATCCATCACATAACCGACATCTTTCTTTTTCGGTTGATCCTCAAATAAATTCAACTGTGTTTCTATATCATCATACAAGTTGTTCAATGAAACAGTGACACGGCGAATTTTACTATGCTGATTATAAAATTCGTGAAATAATTGTAAGCATACATGATAGATATCCATCGTCACATTGGTGGGTAAGTGAAGGGAACGTGAGCGATGGAAACCTCCACTGTTATCGGCATAGCCAATGCCTAAATGAATCGTTCTTCCTGCTCTGCGGTGTGTACGAGCACGTCTGCATACTTCCTCACATAAATCGAGCATACATATTAATGTCTCTTCTGCAGTATAATCACGTAATAAGGTGATACCGTGTCCAAAGCCTTTTTGTTCCTCTTTTTTTCCAAAAGAATCATAAACAGGACTTAAATCAACTCCCCACGCATGCCAATATAATTGCTCTCCAATGACACCGAATCGTTTTTTGAGTCGGTCTAAGCGATAATTAGCCAATTGGCCTAAATAAACAATTCCCATCCGATTCAAATGTGTTGTCAGTTGTTTTCCAATCCCCCATATTTTTTCAATCGGAACTGGCCATAATAAACGCTCGACATCTCGATAACGACATGTAGCAATGCCGGTCTTTTTTGCATAGAGATCCATGACTACCTTTGCCAAAAATTTATTATCGCCAATTCCGATTGCACAGGTTAATCCCATTGTGTCATATATTTCGTCCTTAATCATTTGAGCAACATGGTGAGCGTCCCCGTATAAATCTTCTAATCCATCGACAGTAATCCACATTTCATCAACGGAATAGGGATGGATTGCTTCTTTGGGAACATAATGATGCAACAATTTGGTGATTTGCATTGAAATGTTAACGTAATCGCCCATTTTTGCCTCGACAACATAGATAGCAGGATCTTTAGGTAATTCAAAATAGCGACTTACATTTTTAACCCCATGCCGTTGCTTTAAGGCAGGGGAAGCAGCAAGAATAATACTGCCAGATCGATTTTTATCCCCAACAACTGCAAGCATGGTTGTCATCGGATCCAGTCCGCGTTTAACACATTCAATGCTTGCGTAAAAAGATCGCATATCGATGCAAAGCACATTATGTTTAGGGAAAGAGCTATAATCCATTGTTCAACACCTCTAACGAACATTCGTTCTGTTTTTAGTATAGCCTATGCGTCTAAAAAATAATAGTGTTAAAATATAGTAATTACTCTAAGGATACTAGTGGAGAAAGAGTTAAAGATCATTCAGGAATCAAGCTTCCTTTTTTAATGTGATCATTTTATGAATTTTTTTATATAAGTATTGGCTTGAGCAAGGCGCCATTAAGGCAAGGTTACCATAATGTAAGAATTGTGAATTCAGAGAAAAGATTGAAAACGATTCTCAAACTCATTGACTTAATTGCCAAAAGCTAATAAACTAGAGACAGAGTAAAAGTTTGAATCGAAGATATTAAAAAGCCCGAACAGTGTGAATAAGGGAGAGGTTCAGCATGGAAACATTAGTAACAAAGGATTTGACGCTTGGATATGGCGATGAAATTATTATAGATGAATTGGATATTACCATCCCTAAAGGAGAAATAACCGTCTTTATTGGCGGTAATGGTTGTGGCAAATCAACATTATTACGTTCATTAGCTCGGTTGTTAAAGCCGAAACAAGGCGATGTTGTTTTAAATGGAGAAGACATTGCAAAGGTTCCAACAAAGGAAGTTGCAAAACAGTTAGCTATTTTGCCACAAAGTCCTATTAGTCCAGAAGGATTAACAGTAGAAGATCTAGTCAAACAGGGAAGGCATCCATATAAAACGATGTTTAAGCGTTGGTCTGAAGAAGACGAAAAGGCTGTTGTAGAGGCTTTAGATGCGACCAATATGACAGACTTGAAGGACCGTTCTGTTGATTCCTTATCAGGTGGTCAGCGTCAGCGTGCATGGATTGCGATGACACTTGCTCAAGGAACAGATACCATATTATTAGATGAGCCTACTACTTATTTAGATATGACACATCAAATTGAAATACTTGATTTGCTCTTTGAATTAAATGAGCGTCGGAAGAGCACGATTGTCATGGTATTACATGACTTGAACTTGGCTTGTCGTTATGCACATCACATTGTTGCCATTAAAGATAAGCAAGTATATGCGCAAGGAAAACCAGAAGAAATCGTTAACTGTAGTTTGGTACATGATGTATTTCAAATGAAAGCTGATGTAATGTATGACCCGATGTTCGGTACACCAATGTGTATTCCACATGGTCGTGGCCGTTGTCTTATTAAAGAGGTTGTCGAAGAATCGAAACAACAACAAATACAATCTGTAGGTAGTTAAGAAAAAGCCCTGTGTTCTAACGAGAATGCAGGGCTTTTTTCTATCTATATACATAGGATCCGCATGTTTCTGATCATTTTACATACAATACCTGTGAAGAGGTGAATAAACATGGAAAAGAAAACATACTACGTTAATATAGCTTCACAGGAAATCTCACAAATCCCATATGGTAATAATGCAGAATACACCATTCAAGCAACAGACGAAGAAGTTTTTCTACTAAGGGAAAAATTTAATGAAATACATGAAGATGATATCGGTACCTTTGTACGTGCACATATTCCTTTTGTTCAGTATCACCAAGATCCGGAAAATGATGATTATGATACGGATTTACAAGACGCTATGCAGATGATCTATCAATTAGCCACACCCCAAACAAAACAAGCAATGGACGAGTCTGGGATCAGTCCGAAAAATGAAAATAATTGAAACAAATCAGTAGGCCAATACGTCTAATTATATAAATAGATGTTTACAATAAATAATAAAAGGAATAGATATATAAAAGGGCACGAGGAGGGAGAAACCATGAAAAAAATCATCACGATCATAACATTTGTAGTCCTTTTTGCATTTGCGATTATCACGATCAATCAACCAGACACACAAACATTTGCAAAGCAAAATCACGAATATGCACACAAAACCGCTGGACTCAAACAAGTACATGTTGACAATATCAAGCAAGCAGCTGAGACGAATGAGATAACACATGAAGAAATTGTGAAGCTAACAGATACATTCATGGACCTATTAGTACAGGAAATTGATGATCATTATAAAGTAGTAAGATTCGATACAAAAAAGGATTTGCTAAATGCTTTTGAGCCCTATGTTGTAAAAGATGCCGTAAAACCTTATATTGATTACTATTATGAAGAGAAAGAAGATGGATTATATATCGTACCAACAGAAACCCCACCATGGTTCGAAAAAGATGAAGACTACGAAAAAGAATCAAAAGATAACAAAGTAATTATTACACAATCCAACGAAAACGAGTTATATGGGGCTTACACGATAGAAATTGTATTTGAAAAAATAGATGGTACATGGAAAATAGCAAACATTAGCCATGAGTAAAAATAAAAGGTAGTATAGAGGTATGAAAACTTTTTATGATTACTATAATAACAAAATACAATTATCATTCGAAGATCAGCCATTTGATTCAGACCCGAAGCATGTCTGGGTAATTTGCCGTTTCGAAAAGAAGTGGCTGTTAACAAAGCATAAAAATCGCGGGCTAGAATTTCCAGGTGGCAAAGTAGAGCAAAATGAAACGCCAAAACAAGCAGCAATAAGAGAAGTATTAGAGGAGACAGGAGGCGAAGTAGATCAAATTAAGTATATTGGACAATATTTTGTATCAGGAAAGAGAGAAAAGCTGGCGAAAAATATCTACTTTGCAATGGTAAAGAAATTAAAAGAACAAGATTCTTATTATGAAACAGAAGGGCCAGTTTTATTAGAAAAGCTTCCTGAAAATATTAAATCCAATGAAAACTATAGTTTTATTATGAAAGATGATGTTTTATCCTATAGTTTAGACTATATCGAAAAAATAATGGAATTAACGTATAGCTGATTGCTAGCTATACGTTTTTAATATTCACAGTATATCGCTAATCGGTTGACTTCATTACCTGAATTCGATACGATATATGCTATAACTATGAAAAAGATATCTCTAGGCTTACACCAAAAAAGTCTAGAGTCCTATATCGTTTTAATAACCAAGTATTTTTATAGGATTAATAAGTTAATTTTGTCGATTTTATAATTAACTTGACTCGTGCATTTTCAAAGGAAAAGTTGTATAGTTGAAGATGTAGATTTTTTATAACATACATTCTTTAATTAGACTTTTATCACGGCGCTAACCGTCCGTCAAGCACAGTGGGTGATAACGGACGCTAACTCCCTGATAAGTTTCGCTAACCATCAGTTGGGATGAAGAAACCCGGCTAATGGAAGTCCAACTTTATATAAAAGTGAATGATGAAAGTCTTGGTGTAAACTAAGAAGGAGGAAACAAAAAAATGGCGAAAAATAGACGCTTATTTACGTCAGAATCGGTTACAGAAGGTCATCCCGATAAAATTTGTGACCAGATCTCAGATGCAATATTAGATGAAATTTTATCAAAAGATCCAAATGCTAGGGTAGCTTGTGAAACAACAGTAACAACTGGATTGATATTAGTTTCTGGTGAAATAACTACATCCACGTATGTGGATATTCCAAAAATTGTTCGTAATACGATTAAAGAAATAGGGTATACAAGAGCGAAGTATGGCTTTGATGCTGAAACTTGTGGTGTATTAACTGCTATTGATGAACAATCAGCTGATATTGCTGGTGGTGTTGACCAGGCACTTGAAGCACGAGAAGGTCAGATGACAGATAATGAAATCGAAGCAATTGGTGCTGGAGATCAAGGTCTTATGTTTGGTTATGCCAATAATGAGACACCGGAATTAATGCCGCTACCAATCAGCTTGGCACACCGCTTAGCGAAACAATTATCAGATGTTCGAAAAAATAAAACACTAGACTATCTGCGTCCCGATGGTAAAACACAAGTAACTGTAGAATACGATGAGGATAACAAACCACAACGTATTGATACTATTGTTATTTCAACACAACATCATCAAGACATTACACTAGAGCAAATCCAAAAGGATATTAAAGAACATGTTATTAACCCTGTCGTACCAGCTGAACTATTAGATGAGGATACGAAATATTTTATTAACCCAACTGGCCGTTTTGTTATTGGAGGTCCTCAAGGGGATGCTGGTTTAACAGGCCGAAAAATTATCGTTGATACGTATGGTGGTTATGCTCGTCATGGCGGCGGAGCTTTCAGTGGTAAAGATGCGACAAAAGTTGACCGGTCAGCTGCATACGCTGCTCGTTATGTAGCGAAAAATATTGTGGCTGCTGGATTAGCAGAAAATTGTGAAGTACAATTAGCATATGCGATTGGTGTAGCACAGCCTGTATCTATTTCAATTAATACTTTTGGTTCTGGAAAGTATTCGGAAGAAGAATTGGTTGCAGCGGTACGGGAAAACTTCGATCTTCGACCAGCTGGCATTATTAAAATGTTAGATTTAAGGAGACCAATATACCGAAATACAGCTGCCTACGGTCACTTTGGACGTACAGATGGAGATTTCCCATGGGAAAATACAGACAAAGTAGACGTGCTAAAGTCATTCTTGTCCAAAGCGTAAATAGATATATAATGAACAAAGGCCAAGTACAATTAATAGTATTTGGTCTTTTTTGTATATAAGACCATGTGTGAAAATGAGCCCCCAGCCTATTTTGTCCGTTGCCGAACGGTTACTCTGCGTTTTTCTAATAGAAAAGAAAAATATGTGTAACACTAGGTATAAATTAATCGTCAAATAAGTGAATTAAAATTTATGGGAAAGAAGGAAACAGGATGTGCGGTTTTATTGGACTATTAAAAGCAGAACCAAAATGGTTAGATTCTATAGAACGAAATGAATTTGAAAACCGTAGTAATATTATTCAACATAGAGGACCTGATGATGAAGGATACTATGAAGATGAGCATATTATATTTGGTTTTAGAAGGTTAAGTATTATTGATGTTGAAAGTGGACAACAACCATTCACTTATCATGACGATCGCTATTGCATGGTATTCAATGGCGAAATATATAATTACCTGGAATTGAAAGCAGCACTAGAGAAACAAGGAATGACTTTTTCGACAGAATCTGATACAGAAGTGGTTATTGCCATGTTTTCACAAAAAGGTGTTGATACATTTCATGAACTCCGAGGCATGTTTGCATTATTAATTTGGGATAAAGAAGAGCAATGTCTATATGGGGCTAGAGATATGTTCGGTATCAAACCGTTTTATTATAAAGAGTCGGAAGAGGGGGTATATTTTGCTTCTGAAAAGAAAAGTTTACTTACAGAATCAGAGCAAATAGATCAAGAAGCATTCCAACATTATTTCACCTATCAATATGTACCTGAGCCAATGTCAATGAATGAAGATATAAGTAAGTTAGAGTCGGGGAGTTATTTTATAAAAGAAAAAGATAGGCAATTAGTAAGCTATCGTTATTTCCAACCAGATTTTAAAGTGAAACATTATGAAAATAGGGATTGGATAGAACGAATTCAGACTGCTTTAGATCAATCTGTTGCGCTGCATATGCGTAGCGATGTTCCGGTAGGTTCTTTTTTGTCTGGTGGTATCGATTCTTCATTTATCGTTGCCTTAGCCAAAAGATACCATCCGAATATAAAAACCTTTTCGGTTGGATTTGAACAAAACGGTTATTCTGAAATCGATGTTGCCCAAGAGACAGCGGATCGATTAGGAGTAGAAAACTATGCTTACACTATTTCACCAGAGGAGTATGTAGCTAAATTACCTAAGATTATTTGGCATTTGGATGATCCATTGGCAGATCCGGCTTGTGTCCCTTTATATTTTGTTGCTAGAGAAGCA
Source organism: Gracilibacillus saliphilus (assembly GCF_010994085.1). NCBI lineage: Bacteria > Bacillati > Bacillota > Bacilli > Caryophanales > Bacillaceae > Gracilibacillus > Gracilibacillus saliphilus. The sequence goes on from NZ_WJEB01000001.1 coordinate 482,549, forward strand.
AAGAAACATGTAACGGTAGTGTTATCAGGGGAAGGAGCGGACGAATTATTTGGAGGTTACAATATATACCGTGAGCCTGAATCACTACGAGTCTTTGAATCGATTCCTACAACAGCAAAAGATTTACTAGCACGCGTTGCCGATGTGCTACCAGAAGGTGTTAAAGGAAAGAGCTTCTTAGCGAGAGGTACAACTCCAATAAGGCAACGGTATATTGGAAATGCCAAAATGTTTGAAGAGGAAGAGAAGCAAAGGTTGTTAAGGAATTATCGGAAAGAATACTACTATCAAAAGGTAACAGCTCCACTTTATGATCAAATCGAACAAGAGCATCCAGTACATCAAATGCAATATATTGATATGCAAACTTGGTTACAAGGTGATATTTTACTGAAAGCAGATAAAATGACAATGGCACATGGACTGGAATTACGCGTTCCATTTTTAGATAAAGAAGTATTTAACGTTGCTAGAGAGATACCAGTATCCAAGAAAATAGCAAATGGTACCACGAAACATATTTTACGTGAAGCCGCAAGTGGCATAGTCCCTGACCATGTATTGAATCGTAAGAAGTTAGGTTTTCCTGTTCCCATTCGTCACTGGTTAAAGAATGAGTTATATGAATGGGCAATAAATCTTATCCAAGAGAGTGCAACAGATCATTTGCTAGAAAAACATGTTATTTTTAATTTGCTTGAACAACACGGTAAAGGTAAAAAAGATAATAGTAGAAAACTATGGACTGTTTTCATGTTTATGTTATGGCACCAAATTTATATCGAGAAAAGGTTTGATATTTCAGAATTACAGGAAGAGGATAAAACAGAAAGCAAGCTTGTTCATGTATAATGAGCAAGCTTGTGTTTTCTGTATCAGAGCTCCAAATCTGATGGCTGAGTCTTTTTATAGATTTGGCCCTTTTTCACATAATCTTCTTGAATGCGTTCCATTTCTTCAACGTCTTCTTTTGTTAATTCCCGAACTACTTTAGCAGGACTGCCAAAAGCAAGTGTACGTGGTGGAATTTTTTTGCCGGGAGGTACTAAACTACCTGCACCAACAAATGCTCCTTCTCCAATCTCTGCTCCATCTAAAATGATCGATCCCATGCCGACTAACGCATGTTTACGAACCACAGCAGAATGTAAAGTAACTTGATGTCCAACTGTAACTTGATCTTCTACGATCAAGGGCATGTCCGGACTCTGATGGAGTAAGGATAAATCCTGAATATTGGAATAGGAACCGATTTTAACCGGTGCGACATCACCGCGAATCACTGTTTTAAACCAAATGCTGGAATATGCTCCGATTTCAACATCTCCTGTAATGACACAATCTGGTGCAACGTAAGCAGTTTGGTCAATCGAAGGTGTTTTTCCTTTATAACCATATAACATGTATGATAACCTCCTAGTATCTAGTTAAATATATGATATCATATTGATATAGAAGTAATAACAGTAAAGTGAGGGAAAAAAGTTGTCTACAAACGTCCCAACAAATGCACCAATCTTAATGAAAAATGTCTATCAAAAAATATTTCCACAAGTAAAAAGTGAATTGAGTTATTGGTCAAAGCGTGCCAAAGAAATACCTAATGAAGAACTTCGCACACAAGCTTTAGCTAGTATTAAGGATAAAAAATTCCACTGTCAGGGTGGCAGTGTATACAGCTTATTAGCTGGAGATATGTGGCGCGAGGCAATTCGATTTATTGTTGCCTATCAAACGATTAGTGATTATTTAGATAATTTATGTGATCGGAGTACGTCACTTGATCCAACCGATTTCCGTATGCTCCACCAATCCATGGAGGATGCATTATCACCGGGAAACGAAATTAAAAACTATTATCAATATCGTGAGGAACAAGCAGATGGTGATTATTTAGTTGATCTGGTCCAAACTTGTCAACAAGTACTACTTAAGATTCGTCATTACTCCATTTTTCAATCCCAGATGGTTCAATTAGAATCACTATACAGTGACTTGCAAGTACATAAACATGTCGTTCATAATGAGCGTATTCCACGGTTAGAAAGTTGGTTTCAGCAACACCAACAAAGATGGCCAATGTTAAGCTGGTATGAGTTTTCCGCTTGTACAGGTTCTACGCTAGGGATTTTTTGTATGGTTTCATACGGACTAAACGATCAAATGACAGAAGAATTGGCAGAAAAAATATTTGATAGTTATTTTCCTTTCTTACAAGGCTTACATATTATGTTGGATTATTTTATTGATCAACAGGAAGATGAGGAGGAAGGAGACTTAAACTTCTGTAATTACTATCAAACTCCACAGGAATTAGAACAACGTCTTGTCTATTTTGTAGAACAGACCAATTACCATGTTCAAACTTTACCGGACCGCGCTTTTCACGAAATGATCCAGCACGGCTTAGTCGGTCTTTATTTAGCGGACCCCAAAGTGAAAAAGATGAAACAGTTTGAAACGATTGTCAAACGCTTAATTCGAGTAAGTGGGCGTAAGTCTCAATTCTTTCATTGGAATATTAAAATATACAATCGATTGGCAGGAAGAAATTAACCTGAGTAGATTAGCAGTCCGCTCAGGTTGTCTGTTATTTGGTTTCACATAGTTTTTTACTTGTAAAGACCAATTAATTTATTGTGTAACTTATCAATTTAAAAAACGACATATTATATAAAGTGAGACGGCACTGATCATTAGTAAAACTTATCAGATTGGTGTCTGCTATCTCTCATACTTATCATTCCTGTGTTGCTTGACTGTGATCAACGATTGGAGGATGGTTAATGAGGTTAACATACTTTATCGCTGGATCTATTTTATTCCTCATCGTTATATTGTTGGTTTCGGCAAATTCCTCTTCCATAAGCAATCCAAATGCACGAAATATCTTAAGTGAAAATCCTGATGCCGATATTATTCAATGGGATGGAATGGTTTATCAAAATGTAACAGACAGAGAATGGTTACCGACAGGTTACCAGATAGGTGAAGTGATCGGTGAAATAGTCAAACAAACAGATCGCCAATGGTTTTATCGCGATCGCTTTGCTACTAAATTAGAAAAAGGTACGATCCTTTATGCCAATGAGAGTAGTGATTATCAAAGTAGTGAGTTTTTATCTACAATACTAGTCGAAAAAGATGGTCAATTACTTGTTTACCAAGCTCTGGTGGAAGGTTGATAAGATTATTATTCTTCACGATACTATTTTCCATTAAAACCCAATAATGGAAGTCACGATTTATATTTTGTCAGCCAATATAATTAAAAACATGGGTCTGCGTAACTCATCCTGCATATCTGGTAGCATCTCCTCAGATGGGGTGGATTCCTCGACTGCTTTAATACTAAAACCTGCTGCTATTAAACCATTGATATATGTCGAAATCGTTCGATGATATTTGATGACATTATCAGCAAGGAATGAGGTTTGCCGTATTCCTTCTGTATGATAAAGGTCAACAGGCCAATGTAATCGCTGGCCGTTCTGATCATAATACCAGTCCTGTTCTTCCCTTGCTGTGAAAATTGGATGTTCAACAGAAAAAAGAAAAGCGCCACTAGGTTTTAGATAATCAAATACTTTGTTACAGATTGCTTGATAATCTTTTACATAATGTAGAGCTAATGAACTGAATACAACATCGAATGAAGCATTATTAAAACGGATGTCTTCTATTGGTTGTTCGATATAAGATATTGCAGAATCATTGGTCATCTTTATTGCTTGTTGCAACATTTTTTCTGAAATGTCTATACCGATGACTGAATTTGCCTTTTTCTCACGAGCATATCGACAATGCCAGCCAAAACCACAACCTAAGTCGAGAACATCTTTATTTTGTAGGTCAGGGATTAACTCTTTAACAATATGCCATTCTCCCGCTGCTTCAAGACCAATAGTTGATCTCGGCATACTTTTATAAGCAGAAAAAAACTGATCATTGTCATATTTATTTTGCTTCATCAACTTTCAGCCCCTTACATTATTTAAGCTTTTCAATCGCAATTACAAACGGTGGATTATTTATCTGGTTAATAAATTGATATTGCAAGACTTGATATTGTTTTTGGTCCAATTCTGAACAAAAGTTTAATACATGATTTTTTTCTGTAGTACCACCTTTATGTCCATGATATATTACTAATACAATTCGTCCTTTAGTTGTTAATAGTGACAGCATGGAGCGGATCGCTTGGATCGTTGTATCTGGTGTCGTAATAATCGAATGATCTCCTTTAGGTAAATAACCTAAATTAAAAATTGCAGCTGAAATCATTTGTTCTTTTACATAAGAAGCTACGTGCTCATGACCATCATGAATGAGATCGACATTTTTTATTTGGTGATCTGATAACAAGCCTTTTGTTTGTTCAATAGCTTCTTTCTGAATATCAAATGCGTATACTTTTCCTGTGTCACCAACGAGCTTACTTAGCTTTAAGGTATCATTACCGTTTCCACAAGTTGCATCAATAACACGGTCTCCTTCTCTGACAGTCTCTTCTAATAATTGATGAGAAAAAGGGATGATTGCTTTCATGTTGATTACTCCTCTGAAAAAAGTGTTCTGTGTTCTTCTGTATTTTAGCAAACAATTTTTGAAAAGTGTATGATATTTAGCGATTGTCATACAATAAATTTGAGGTGATCACGATGGCAACAAGAGATTCGATTGAAAATTTACTTATTGAAGGACAACATATTATTCAACAAGCGGAAGAGCAGTTAGATATGTCTAATCGTAATCAGTTTTTATTAAACGAAGATTATACAAACGCACATTTGGAATTAGAGAAATTATCACAGAGCATTGATCGGGTAATGGCAAGTGCTAATGCGCAACAACGGGAGCAACTTCATCGTTTTCAGTTAGTGGTAAATGAAAAGTTAAATGATATGATATTGGATGAAATTGATGTTACAAGATATGAATAAATTTGCTTGAGGTACAATCTTTTCTAGATTGGTACCTCTTTTTTCAATCTCCTTGTTGTACAATAAATGGGAGAGGTGATAATAGAATGACATTAACTATTCGAAAGATGGAGTATAGAGATATTAAACAGGTACAGAAGATTGCGAGAACAAGTTGGTTTGCTACATATCAAGGGATTATCCCCACCGAAATACAAGAGAAATTTTTAGCTTCGGCATATAGTGAAAAAATGATGGAAAAAAGATTGAAACAGTCGGTACTATTGGTTGCTGAAATGGAAGAACAACTTGTCGGTTTTGCCAACTTCTCAACGGTGAAAAATAACGGGGAGGTAGAGTTGCATGCTATCTATTTAATGCCTGCGTATCAAGGAAAGGGAATCGGTACATCATTACTAGACAAAGGTATCCAAAAATTACAAGCTGTCAAGGAAATTTATGTGGAGGTGGAAAAGGAAAACAGCATTGGACGGCATTTTTATGATGCTAAAGGCTTTAAGGAAGTGGAAGAATTTGATGATAACTTCGATGGCCATATTTTAAAAACAATTCGAATGGTATTAGTACTGTAAAAAGTTCGGAGCGAACCGAGCTTTTTTATATTGCATCCTTACATGTATTAGTGTACTATTTAGATAGTACACTAATACAAGGAGCGATGAAAGTGAGTATTTACAAAGGTTTATGGAGAAAAGAAATGGTAATGATGAGAGGGTATCATGTTGTTATGCTCTTAGTATTTATCGCATTAACCTGTTTTATGATGTATCAAAGATCTTCTCCGTTGGATGAACATTTTCTATTAGATTTATCTACAATGAGTATGATTGTTTTACCAGCCACTCTGTTATTTAGTCTTAATATGGAAACTAATCAACTCTCCATGTTTCTCTTTTCAAAGTTACAAATATCGAAGCAAATACAGCTGAAATTTTTGCATGGATTGTTTTTGACTGGAATATATTTTGGGTTAATAATTGCAATGGCAATTATTTTTTCCCTTTTTAACATGACCAACTACACTTTCGCTCAACTATTAAAGATATTACTTGCCACTTTTTTATTTATCCTGTTTATTTCAATACAAATATCAGTTTCGGTTTATATTGCGTGGGTAATACATCAATGGCTGAAAGAAAATCTCGGGTTTATTTTAAGTATTGTAGCTGTCTTTTTTTTATTATATGTAGTGATCAGAATTCTAGGGTCGATTTTGTCGGTCCTGTCTTTTTTAGAAAACGTTTGGTTAGTCGAAGCCAAATCTTTTGTTGATGTCCCCTTTACTATTTTTATGGTGGATAATCAATTGTCACTAAGCTTACTCTTAACGTTTGGCTTGATTTTATATGGCTTTTACCGCTTTTTTACATGGGTACTTGTAAAAAGAGTGGAGGTGTAGCCAATGCCTCAGCAGTTTCAACGGGATAAGCCGATCTATTTACAGGTGGTCGATACAATTATTCAGGAAATAGTGAGTGGCATAAGGCAATCTGGAGAAAAATTGCCGTCAGTTCGTGAGTATGCGATCGAAGTAGGAGTTAACCCGAATACGATTCAAAGAGTTTATCGAGAATTGGATCAGCGTCAGATCACGATTACGAAGAGAGGACAAGGCACATTTGTCACAGAGGATAGCCGGTTAATTACTCAGGTTCGGGAAGAGTTGAAAAAGCAATATGTTGACCAATTTGTAGAGGATATGGGGGCACTAGGGTTTAGCAAAAAGGAAATCATCTTAAGTCTGAAAGTGGGGGAGCATGATGCTTGAAGTACAGCATATCAGTAAAAGAAGGAAGTTTCGTAAGGTGTTGAAAGATTGTTCATTTGTGATTGAGACTGGCAAAATTATTGGAATAATCGGTGAAAATGGTAGTGGGAAAACAACCCTTTTAAAAGTGTTAGCTGGTATATTACGTGCTGATCAAGGGACTATTAATCTTGAAAACGACCGAAGCCAACAGATTTCTTATAGTCCGGACCAATCTTATTTTTATGATTATTTTTCTATTGAGGAGTTAATCGAATTTTACCAATCACAATATCCAGATTTTAATCAGGAACGTGTTAATGCATTGGTAGATTTTTTTGAGTTGAATCGAAAAGAAAAGATCAAATATCTTTCCAAAGGGCAATTAGGCAGAGTCAAAATTGCAGTGACAATTGCAAGAGAAGTCCCTTTCCTAGTATTAGATGAACCATTGGCAGGACTTGATCCGTTAGTAAAAGAAAAAATAATTAAAGGTATTATTCAATTTATCGATTTAGAATCACAGTCATTAATTATAACTACTCATGAGTTATTGGAGGTAGAGCCCATTCTAGATGAAGTAATCGTTATGAAGAATGGAACTATTATGAAACAAAAGCAAGTGGAACAAATCAGGGAGGAGACGACGATTCAAGATTGGCTCCAGCAAATATACTAAATGCAATATTCTCACACCCTCTGTAATATGATATAATCTGATTCATTCCATATTGTGTATAATTTAGTATTTCCCGGAGGGTGTACATATGAAGTTTTTTGCTAGTTTGATCATGGTATTTGGAATTGGTTTTGCTGGAGCGGTTTTGTGGTTCGCTTCTTTTTCGACAAAGAGTCAAGCGTTTTATGGGAGATTTATTCCAATTGTGACAATTGGCTTCATCATAATTTCTATTCTACTTATTTATGAAAAATGGAAAAAACGTGCTGTGAAAATAATTAGCATTACTTTTTTATTGTTAGCTGGTATTGTTGTTGGAAGTTATGAGGGGTATCAATATTATTTAAGAAGTCTAGAAATTGTCAGTACACAAGATGTTGAGCTTAGCAAATATCAACCATTTGCAGAGAATACGCAAGCAGTCACACTTGGGGAAGCATCAACTTTACAAATAGAAGAGAATTTGCCTCGATTAGATGGTGCTACAGCACTATACCCTGTTTATGCTGCGTTTGCGCAAGCAGTTTATCCGGATAAAGATTATTCCGTAAACAATAGTGAAGTGATATCCTGTCAAACGTCCGGTGCTTTCGATAATCTAATAGACGGAGCGGTAGATATTGCATTTCTTGCCGAACCATCAGAAAAGCAATATCAACAAGCAGAAAGAAAAAACATAGAGTTGTCACTCACACCAATTGGTAGAGAAGCATTTGTCTTTTTTGTTCATCATGATAATCCGGTAGCATCATTAACAGTGGAAGAAATTCAAGGAATCTATGCAGGAGAGATTACCAACTGGAAAGAGCTAGGGGGGAATGATGAGGAAATTCTCGCTTTTCAACGTCCGGAGGGAAGTGGCAGTCAGTCTGCCTTAATTCGTTTTATGGATGGAAAATCGTTAATGGATCCGCCAGCTGATGAGATTGTAACTGGTATGGCTGGCATTATTCGCGAAACGTTGGACTATCGAAATAAGGAAAATGCGATCGGTTATTCGTTCCGTTATTTTTCACAAGAAATGGTGGAGAATGGTGATATTAAACATGTTGCCGTTAATGATGTAGCACCGACAAAAGAAAATATCCAAAATAATACTTATCCAGTCGTTGCAGAATTTTATGCGGTTACTGCGACAATTAATAATCCGAATGTATCACCATTTATTGAATGGATGCAGTCACCGCAAGGCCAATCTCTTGTCGAACAAACTGGGTATGTTCCATTACCGTAGGAGGTGTGTTAATGATTACTGTCAATGTAGTCGAGCTTCTATCTTATATTCCCGTATGGCTAGTCATTGTGTTGGGGGCTATCTATTATTATCGCAAGAAAGAGGAAGAGATGGCGATTTGGAAGGTTGCCATCCTTATTTTTGTCGGAATGTTTACGTTAGATTTTCACTGGAATATAGAAAATGAATGGAGAATTCCTGTTTTACCTTTAGGTGTTTGGATTGTGTATTTTTTTATGCGTAAGGATTCAGAGCGTTGGCAGCGAGCACGTACGTTTGTCTGGTGGGGGTTTTGGTCTAGTTATTTATTTCTCTTGTCAGGACTAATAGCGATAATTTTACAATCCATGCTCTATCCAGATGATGAAGTAGAAACCTTTCTGGCCAATGTTGAAAATGCAGAGGTAAAGACAATTCATTCTTCAGGCGAATATAATATCTCATTGGACCCAGATACATTTTCTGAAGCATTGGATACAGCTACGAGACAAGAATTAGACTTTAACAAATGGCGTGATGAACAAATGAATGTGGAGCAAGAGCATGCTGAAGAATTCCCTTATTTGGTAGAAGGTGTTAAGCCTAAGTGGGGGAGTGGTTATATCCCTGTTGTATATGTAAGTAAAGATGGTTATCATCTGCTTATTTCTACTACAGAAAATCAATATTATTTTGAGACAGAAGAAAGGCTGTGGGAGTGACTAACGGATTCTTAGTAGTTTATTTTTCTTGTGGCAGCATGTGGCATTGGCTTCAGGAAGTAAAATCATTGCTTTTCGCCTAATTAATAATGATTTATAATAAAAATTTGAAACCTTTCCTTCTTTCGTTCGTATTAATTAATAGTAACAAGAGGAGGAATTTAGAATGATAGGTGTGTTAATTGCAACTGTTATTGCAATGCTTTTATATGTAGTAGGCTTGATCATTACCGTAAGTATTTCTTCGTTAAATGCTTCACGGATTATGAAACATGGTCTGATTATTTTCGTAATCGGTTATGTGATTACAGGTGTCATTTTCTATTTTATGATGCCGGCGATTACTGTACCGAACATGTTGATCGCTAATTTAATCGTAGCAGTAGTGTTATTGCCATTATTATTATATGTGATTCAACCAGGCGAAAAAGTAGAAACAAAGGTATTAAGTCCTCTTATTATCTTTTTTAGTGTTGGGTTAATTGGGGTAATTGTTGTGATTATCTTAGGATTTACGACACTAGATGAAGCACATCAGAGTATTACCGTTCAAGAAGAAGAAGAGGCAGAACCATTAACTAAGGATGAAACACCAATTACAGTAGCACCAGAATTTGCTCGAAATAAAATCCAAAAAGCAATGAGTGTTGTACCGAATCCGCAATTTTATGATCTAGGAAAGCTTCAAGTTCAAAAAGTTAAGGAAGAGATTGTTTATGTGGCGCCTGTGGAATTTGCAGGTTTTTGGAAGTATCTTAGAGGAAAAGAAACAGCAGGTTACTTTACCATTTCAGCAACAAATGTAAATGCCCAACCAGAGTTTCATGATAACGCTATGCAATATACAAACTCAAGTTACTTCAATAAATATGTTCAACGGGTCATTTATAATAAGTATCCTCATTACATTCAAAGTGGTGAAGCACAGATTGAAGTAGATGATGAGGGAAAACCTTGGTATGTGCAAACCGTATATCGCCCGATGCATGTAACGAATAAACCGAATTTGGAAGACTTGAAAGTAGTGGTGATTGATCCAACTTCTGGGGATATGCAGATGTTTGATACTAATGAAGCACCAGAATTTATAGAAGGCTCTGTCAGCTCTGAAATGGCTACTTTAGAGAATAATTACTTTGGTAAATATATTCATGGCTGGTTGAACAGTGTGTTTGGTAAAAGAGACGTTAAGCTTCCTAATGAATCTGGTTCAGAATCTGGAGTAACACCAATATTTGATGAGAATGGTGACATGTTCTACTTTACTGATATGACATCACCAAAAGAAAATATCGATTCAGCTTTAGGCTATACATTAGTAGATGCCAGAACGGGAGAGCTTACCTATTATGGTGGAGAAAAGAACAATGGAATTATGGACAGTGAAGGTGCAAAACAAATAGTGAATAAAGAATTCCCTGAGAAGAAATGGGAAGGCTATATGCCAGTTCTTTATAATGTTGATGGTAACCCAACATGGGTGGTCAACGTCTTAGATCCAAATGGATTGCATAAGCAATACGCATATATTAAGGCGAATGATTCTGATTTTGTTGTCTTTGGAGATACTGCTAATGAAACACTAGATGCCTATCGAATGGCCTTGTTACAAGACCCTGGCAACGTTGGCGCAACAGATGAAACCGTGACAGAGCAAGTAACAGGTGAAGTGGATCGCGTATTAGTTACATCATCTGAACAAGGGCAAATCGTACAGTTTTTATTAACAGACGATGCGACCATTTATACAGTAAATGCGAGTAAATCACCACTAGCCATTTTCTTGGAAAAAGGCGACAGCATTGACGCTGAAGTTCAAATATTAGACAATGGAACAGCAACTGTCGAAGAATTAGTAATTGAAGAGTTAACTGAATAATAAAATGTAAAACATTGCTATGAAGCAATAGCAATGTTTTAAAAAACTATACAAGAAAGGTGACTCCTGTGTTATACAGGGGTCACTTTTTTATATTATCAAAGCTCTTTTCCTTTGAATTCTACTAATTACAAACGAGAGCAATTCCGCAATAAACCAGTGCCATTTCGCAATAAACAATTGCAAAGATAATAAAAAAGCGAGCTTTTTAGAAGAGTTAAGTTAATATATTTAGCATACACCGGACTAATGATAGACTAACTACTTACGCGGAAAACTGTTCATTTGCATGGACAGATTTATTTAGCAGTTTCCCTCATAAAACGAACATTATCTCAGTTAATTATAATCTAAAACGGGCGCACTAAGCTTTTTCTCAATCAGTATGTATTTTTAAATGGATTCAAGTGTCTATCAGATTATCTTCATGCTACTTGTTCTTAAGTCCTAGATAAAAAGTTATAATTTTCATCTAAAAGTCCCATTACAATCTTTTCTATATGTTGTATAGTTGTAAATGGTGCGTAATGACTGATTCTTTATATCTATTTAATACCTGTTTAAGGATAAAATTCCTTATCTTTCACAACAATCAATCATACAGAAAAGGTGGATTATTATGAATTTTAAAATTGCCAATTTATCATTAAGAAACAAGATATCCCTTATCATCTTACCTGTTGTTATTTTGTGTATAGTAATATTGACTTGGCTGAGTGTTCAAAGTCTAGAAAGTAATGCACAGGATGATCTGGCACAGGAGCTGCGTAGTGTAGGTATATTAACTGCCATGCAGCTGAATGGGGAAACAGTGAGTAAAATGCTTGAAGCTGATAGTGAAAATGATCCAGGCTTCATAGAAGCACAACAAATGCTGGAAGAGATTAAGAATGAACAAGGTATTATGGAGTGGAGTTACATTTGGGAGATGGAAAGTGAAGATAGTATTATTCCAGTAGCATATACAGAAAATTTAAATGATATTTATAATGCTGGTGAGTCTTTTAGCGATTTAGCAGATATTCACTTATTGCATGCTCATCAAGCTATGGAAACAGGAGAGCCGAGTGTAACAGATATTTTTGAAGATCCTTTCGGAACTTGGCGAACCATTTTTGTCCCTTTAAAAGATGAATCAGGTAACCAGGTTGCCGTGCTAGGTATTGATTATTCAGCTGATTACATTTCATCAGTTATTAATGGAGCGATCCTACTTCAATCCATTATAGGTGTAATCAGTGTAATTGTATTAAGTGTGCTTATTTACATCGTTATTCGTCAAATGACTAAACCTCTCGACAGAGTTGTTCAAGTAGCTACGGGCATAGCTCAAGGAGATCTGACTCATGAAAATTTGGAAGTAAATTCCAACGATGAAGTAGGTAAATTAACAGAAGCATTTAACAATATGTTAGTGAAGTTAAGAGAATTAATTTCAGGTATTTCTAATACAACGGTAGTGTTATCGAACCAAAGTGAGGAGTTAAATAAGTCGGCAAAAGAAGTACAAGTTGGTTCTGAACAAATTACAACCACTATGGAAGAATTAGCAACAGGATCTGAGCAACAAGCAGAAAGTGTGGCAGAGCTTTCCTCCTTAATGGAAACATTTTCTGATAAAGTAAAAGATGCGAATAAGAATGGTGATTATATACTCCAATCATCCAATGAAGTACAAGAGTTAACGGAAAATGGTAGTTCGTTAATGGCATCGTCTAATCAACAAATGGTTAAAATTGATCAAATTGTACAAGATGCCGTTCAAAAAGTTCAAGGCTTAGATAAACAATCACAAGAAATTTCTAAGCTTGTCTCCGTTATTATGGATATTGCTGAGCAAACGAACTTATTAGCATTAAATGCAGCAATAGAAGCTGCAAGAGCAGGTGAACATGGACAAGGTTTTGCGGTAGTTGCCGATGAAGTAAGAAAATTGGCTGAACAGGTTTCCGTGTCTGTTACCGACATTACCGGTATTGTTGATACTATTCAAGCAGAGTCTAGTAATGTAGCTCAATCATTACAAGGTGGATATAAAGAAGTAGAACATGGAACAAATCTCATTAAAAATACGGATGAAACATTTAAAAACATTACAGGTTCTTTATCAGAAATGGCTAGCAACATTCAAACTGTTTCTAGTAATTTAGCAGATATATCGCAAAGTAGTAACACAATGAGCGTTTCAATTGAAAATATTGCTTCTACTTCGGAAGAAGCTGCGGCTGGAGTTGAGCAAACCACAGCGTCGTCTCAGCAAACTAGTAGTTCTATGGAAAGTGTTGCGGATAGCTCCGAGCAACTTGCTAAATTGTCTGAAGATCTGCGTAGATTAGTAGGTCAATTCAAGTTGTAATAGGTTACAAGCAATCATAAAATCAACAGCGAAAAAAGGAAATTATTCGCTGTTGATTTTTCCTCATGACAATATAGACAACAGCAAATTTTGAAAGAGAAAATTACTACTTAGTACAGAGTAAAATATACAGACAGATTGGGGAAAAACCGTATGATAATATCAATCTTTATTATTTTTATGATAGCAATTTATTATTTAGGATTTAAAGGCTATAAACGCGTTAATTCCGCAGAGGATTTAATCGTTGCTAACTGGGATCTTCCATTACCTCTAGTTACATGGAGTCTGACAGCAGCTTTACTTGCAGCACCTTTTTATCTTGGTGCAATTGATTCAGGTTACTTTCTAGGAGGTTGGGAAGCTTTTGCCACAATGGGTGGTTTAGGAACTTGTATGATAATTGGAGCTTTTACTTGGGTAAAGCCTCTAAGAAGACTAAAAGGTTGGACAATTGGTGATTATTACGGTCTTCGATTTGCTGATAAAAAATTAGGAGCTTTTGCAGGAACGATTACCATTATTGCATTTGGTTTTTTTAATGCTGGAGCACTGACTGTCGGTGGTGCATTAATAATTGAAACCATCTTTAATATACCACTTTGGGCAGCAGCTATTATTTTTGTTATTTTAACTTTAGTTTATTGTATTATGGGTGGTTTATGGTCACTAGCATATGCTGATATTTTGAATGGAATTATATCGGTCATCGGCATTATTGCCGTCACAGTCGTGATAGCAGTCACATCAGATGGAACTATTTTTAATCCTGAGTGGTGGGACCCTAATAAATTGTTCCAAAAAGCAGGAGCAGAATTCTGGTCGTTATTTCTAGTACTAGCGATTGGTGACATAGCAGCAGCCGATTTGGGACAAAGAGTATGTGGAGCCAAAAGTCCTAAAGTCGCTTCTAAATCAATGGTCATTGCCGGTATCGTTGTTTTATTAATTGCGTGGACGCCCGGTATGATTGGGGAAGCTTTTAGGACAATATTTCCTGGTGTAGACAATGCAGAACCCTTATTATTAACTTACACCGTTACGTATTGGCATCCTATCTTTGCTGGCCTATTTCTGACAGCTATGGCAGGTATGGCGATGTCAACTCTTGCTGCGTGTTATATGGCAGCTGTCGGTGTATTCACTAAAAATATTTATTTAGATTTTATTGATTCGAAACCAAAACAAGACCGCTTTCTGCTTATTTCTCGAATTGCGATTGTTGTTTGTGGATTAGTTGCGCTAGTGTTATCAATTGCCTTTGAGGAAATCTTATCCTTAGCATACTTAGCATGGGATATCATTCTTGTAACATTAATTTGGCCACTAGTTATACCGCCATTTTGGAAAGGGGTAACTGGAAAAGCTGTGTGGTGGAGTATTGGTGTAGGGCTCATTGTTTACTTAGCAACAACGATGTTTGGTGTTCCTTTGCCAGGTGAAGGTGGCTTAATTTGGACGCTGCTTCAAGTTCCCGGATTTTTTAGTTTTCTTATATCTGGTATTGTTATGTTTGCCGTTTCCTTCGTTACCACCCCTAGTGAAGCAGCTCTAGAGGCTCATAAAGTGGAGACGACACCATCGAATGATGAAAATATCTCATTAACTCATGAACAAAACGCTTAATTAATCATAGAAAGGGGCAATTATGATGAAGTTAAAAAATCAAGTTGCACTAATTACAGGAGGTAGTAAAGGGATAGGAAAGGGTATTGCTATTCAATTTGCTAAAGAAGGAGCAAATATCATTTTTACCCATTTGCCTAATGAAGAAAATGTCGATTCAGTTCTCCAGCAGATCAAATCTTTCGGAGTAGAGTGTTTAGCTGTTCCAACAGATATTAGTAAGGAAGAAGATATCATTCGACTAGCTAAGTTGACAGAAGATAGATTTGGGAAAATTAATATACTTGTTAATAACGCTGGGACCATAGGAGAGGAAAAACCTCTAGTTGAGATGTCTACAGAGGAGTGGGACCATCTGATGAATATAGATCTTAGAGGGGTGTTTCTCATGTGTAAAAACTTTATCCCTATCATTGATCCGGAAAGTGTTGGAAAAATAATCAATATCTCATCTGAATTGTCGATTAAAGGCAGGGCAAATTATACCCATTATACTGCAGCAAAAGGCGCTGTAAATAGTTTAACGAGAAGTCTTGCTTTAGAATTGGCTCCGAATATTTTAGTAAACACTCTAGCACCTGGCCCAGTGGGTACTGATATGATCTTATCAGATATGGAACCTGAATGGATTGAAAAAGAGAAAGATATCCCGCTTCAAAGATTAGGGAAAGTGGAAGAGATTGCTGCAACAGCACTTTTACTAGCTTCCAACGAGGGTGACTTTTTCTGTGGTCAGTTTATCAGCCCAAATGGTGGGGCAGTGTTTATATAGGAGTCCTACCTTTTGGAACTAATACTGTTGGTGAGATTAGAAGAACATATCTATCTCACCGACAGTAGATAGTTCTGAAAAAACCAAAAAATCCACTCTATAATACGTTTCCTTCTTTTCTCAATCTTCTATATATCTCTATCGTTGCAAGTCCACATAGTATCGCGGTCATGCTGATGAAGAAGTAACCTGCTTGCATTCCGACTTTGTTACTCTCTGCAAATGTAGTACCGAAAGAGAGATTTGTTACCCATTCGATGATATAGCCAATGATTAAATTGGTTATAACGCCGCCGATTCCAATAAGAACAACTGTAAACGTAATTGCTGTATCTGTTCCTTTTGTATACTTTCTTGCTAAGAGTGCCATCATTGTTGGGTAAATAGGACCGATTCCGAAGCCAGCAATTGCAAAGAGAATAGCGAGACTATCACCTGTGAAAATAGGAATTAAACTTAACACACCTGCCAAAAAAGAAAAAACAATAATCGATATCGCATAACCAAATTTATCGGTTACAGGACCAAGTAAAAGCCTTGCTAACATAAAAGAAAAGAAGAAAATGGATAACATACCAGAAGCATCTGCAATGGTCCATTCACTAACTTTGACTAAATAGTTAACAAGCCAGGCTGCGATTCCTAATTCAGCTGTAACACCCATTGTTAATGCAAATACAATCAGCCAAGCGATTGGATCTTTGGTTAATTTTTTGAAAGATGTTCGGTCTTCTTCATCATCACCTTCCTCTTTCGGAAAACGACTTAACACAACTGGAATAATGGGCAAAACCGATAAGGAGAGCATGATTAAATACATACCTCGCCACCCTAAAACAGTGGCATTGATTTCCCACCCCATCATTTGTGCAGCAACAATTGGTGCAACTGTTGATCCAAGTCCGTAAAAGAAATGCGATAAATTCAGCATGGTTCCAGTATTTTTGGTAAATAATCGAGCAGCAATGATCGCAAGACTAATTTCAAGCATTCCATTTCCGATATATAGTAAGAAATAAGCTCCTACCAAAGAGGCGAAATTAGTAGAAAAATAGATAAATAGGCCAGAAATCGCCATTAATGCAAAGGTTAGTATACTCGTAGCTTTTGCTCCGATTTTAGCAATCAGCCAAGACGTATATGTACAAGCAAGTAAGAATCCAAAAGCGTTGATTGCTAATAAAGCACCCAATGTTCCATCAGATAATGATAGTTCCTGTTGCATATCAGGAATTGCCGGTCCTTTGATATTTTCGGAGACACCAAAAATTAAAAAACCTCCGAAAATCACAAATAATAATAGATAATAATTTGTCTTCTTATTTAAGTGCATATGTACAAGTCCCCTTATGTAAGCGTTAAATTAAATCATACAATATAAAAATAGATTTGTAATCTATTGTGATTCAATACTATTGGATCATACTTCCCTTGCATGACTTATCCAGCAAAAAGAATTTTACATATAATTAATCTGATATTAATATGTACTTTTCCATTTCCCTGTTGAAATTATGTTATGATGGTCCTATAATCATTGCGTTTGTTTTGGTATGAAATCTGGGAGGAAGATTATGATCGATTTTACTAAAAGACAAAAAGAAATAATGAATATTTTAACAAAGCATGAACCTATTACTGCAGAACAAATTGCAGAAATGCTTGGTGTAAGCAAGGGCACACTTCGTTCTGATTTAGCGGTGTTAGTAATGACAGGGCATATCGAAGCCAAACCGAAAGTAGGTTACTTTTTATCTAAGAATGTAAATCAGACTAATCAACATGATATTTGGAAACAAACGCTTGTCAAAGATATTCAAGGAGTTGCTGTTACTGTAAAGGGTACGACAACAGTGAATGATGCTGTTATATCACTTTTTTTAGAGGATGTTGGAACATTAATCGTTGTAGATGATAATAACCAATTAGAGGGAATTGTATCTCGTAAAGATCTACTAAAGGTTACTTTAGGAAATCCTCAAGCGGCGTCAATGCCAGTGCAATTAGTCATGACAAGGCAACCAAAAGTCTACACGATTTCCCCTGATCAAAATGTTTACGAAGCAGCGAAAATGATGGTGTATTACGAAGTAGATAGTTTACCCGTTGTGAAACACACTGACAACAGCCGAGCTTATAAAGTGATTGGTCGAATAACCAAAACAAATATTGTAAAAGCATTAATTAACATGGGTTCTGAAGTACAGCATAAAGGGGAGTCTTAAAATGCAAGATAATCAGTCGTTTATTTTTGTGTGTTCTGATGCAGTTGGGGAAACTGCAGAAGCGGTTGTAAGGGCAACAGTTAGACAATTTACTAGTAGAGATGTGCAAGTAAAAAGATATAGTCATATCCAAACAGAAGAAGAAATTGAAGCAATTGTTCAAGAAGTAAGGTCAAACGATAGTTTTATTGCATATACACTTGTTCAACCTGAGTTGAGAGCTAAAATGCAACAAGATGCTATTCGTTATGATATACGAGCAGTTGATGTAATGGGGCCTATGATGCAAGCGTATATTGATACATTCAATGGCAATCCGAAACCGGAACCTGGCCAGCGCCAAGTGTTAGATGAAGAGTATTTTAAAAGAATAGAAGCAGTAGAATTCGCAGTCAAATATGATGATGGAAAAGATGTAAAAGGTTTATTACTAGCTGATGTAGTATTAATCGGAGTTTCAAGAACTTCTAAAACGCCATTAAGCATATTTCTAGCACATAAAGGAATTAAAACAGCTAACCTTCCTATTTTACCAGATATGGAAGCTCCGGAAGAGTTATTTCAACCAGCTGATCGTATGATTGTCGGATTGACCATTGATCCGGGTCACTTATTAAAAATCAGAACCGAAAGACTAAAAACGTTAGGATTACCTGCAGAGTCTAAGTATGCTTCCATGGATCAAATTAAGCGAGAATTAAAAACTGCTAATGAGTTGATGAAAAAACTCGATTGTCCTGTCATTAATGTTTCTGATAAGTCAATTGAAGAAACAGCAGGTGTCATCATGAAAATGCGTGCGGAAGGCTAAAGGGGTATACATAGATAAGCACCATGGATACTTCGAGAATAATTTACACACAATACTCAAGTGTGAAGTATAGTGATCCCCGAGTGAATCTGAACTGAGTGCGGATATTTGTTCCGTTATTTGTAATAAAAGTGCTGTCTTTAAAGTGGTCGCGGACATCTATTCCGCTATTCATCGAAAATAGTGCTCATTTAAGCCAAAATGAACCAAATAAGGGATTCAATGTCCGCTCAATAAATGTTAGCAACAAATTTTCATAAGTTCGCAGTTTATATCTAATTTGAAAGTGTGAAAGGGAGGACCGGCGGGGTTTGCCGGTTTTTCTTATATAAGAAAGTATATAATCCGCGGTATCAACGCATTTGCAAGCATAGTAGCCATTTTGAAATAGCTTGTACAGGAAACCATCGCTGCGGCTGTCCACTTCCCTTTCCACGGGATTTTCGCCTAAGCTAACTTTGATAAGCAAAGTGCGCTTACCAAAGTGGATCTTAGTCGAAAATCATCCCGTAGGAGTAGAAGTGGACGGCCTTCGCTATGAAACTGTTCTACAACGTTTGTGACTGCTAACTTCTCGAGCTTTCTTAACCTGATAATAAAAATGGAATGTCAGCGAGTACATTCATTGTAGAGCATGAATGAGCGAAGTGGGCAAGCCGTAGCTGTTGTTACGTTCAATATCCATCTCAAAATAACTTACTTTATACCATCGATATATTATTTTGGTCAATGAAAAGGACCGGGTGGGCTTCCCGGTTTTTCTTATATGCGCATTTTTCGATTATTCAAACAGTTCGTGATATTATAAGATTAACTTGGTAAATTTAGGAGGTACATATGCGAAAAAGAGTATTAGTCACCGAACCAATTCCCGAAACAGTAAAAAATTATCTGCAAGAACATGTAGAATTAACAACATGGGATAGTCCAGAACAAATGCCTAGAGAAGAACTATTAGATGCAATTGGCAACTTTCATGGATTGATAACAGCGAAAGACCGCATTGATGATGAATTACTAGAACAAGCAGGTCAACTGGAGGTAGTGAGTAATATTTCTGTTGGTTATGACAATTTTGATGTCGATGCATTAAAACGTTCAGAAGTCATAGCAACACACACACCATATGTATTAGATGAAACAGTGGCAGACCTTATTTTCGGGTTAATTCTTAGCAGCGCAAGAAGAATTACCGAGTTAGATCAATATGTCAAGCAAGGTAAATGGGATAAAGCAGTTGACGCCCCATTATTTGGTCACAATGTCCATCATAAGCAACTAGGAATTATAGGGATGGGCAGAATCGGAGAGAAAGTGGCTAGAAGAGCAAAACTAGGCTTTGAAATGGAGGTTACATACTATAACCGATCTCGTAAAGAAACAGTGGAAAACGAGTTAGGGGTAATATATCAGGATATTGATCCTTTGTTGCAAGAATCTGATTTTATATTACTGATGACTCCATTAACAAAAGAAACACTGCATTTAATTAATGCAGATGCATTTAAAAAAATGAAAGACTCTTGCTTTTTTATTAATGCATCGCGAGGTAAAGTGGTCGATGAAGCAGCGATGATTAAAGCTTTAGAAGGAAAGGAAATTGCTGGAGCTGGGCTGGATGTGTTTGAACAAGAACCTGTAGAATCAGATAATCCACTATTGAAAATGGATAATGTCGTTACTTTACCACATATAGGATCTGCAACCGCAGAGACACGAGAAGAAATGAAATTATTCGCGGCTAAAAATATGTTACAAGGTTTAAGTGGTAAACAACCGGAAGCCGTCATTAAGGAATTACAGTAATAATGGAGGGGTTATGATGAAGAATGTTCAATTGGGTAACACAACTTTATATATCAATCCAATCGGTCTAGGAACAAATGCAGTTGGTGGTCATAATTTGTATCCTGATTTAAATGAAGAAACAGGAAAAGAGTTAATTCGTACAGCAATGAATGAAGGAATTAACTTTTTAGATACCGCCTACATTTATGGACCGGGAAGGTCTGAAGAATTGATTGGTGAAGTATTAACTGAAACTGGTAAAAGAAATGAAATGATCATTGCCACAAAAGGTGCTCATCGTCCAAAAGGAAATGACATGGTTACCGACAATTCACCAGCTTTTCTAAAACAGACGGTAGAAGAGAGTCTAAACCGGTTACAGACAGATTATATCGATTTGTTTTATATTCATTTTCCTGATGAGGAAACACCTAAAGATGAAGCGGTTGGAGCGTTATTTGAATTAAAAGAGCAAGGTAAAATAAGATCAATCGGTGTATCGAATTTTTCACTTGAACAACTAAAAGAAGCTAATAAAGATGGATATGTTGATGTTTTTCAAGGGGAATATAACTTAATCAACCGTCAGGCAGAAGAAGAACTTTTCCCTTATTTGAAGGAGCATGGGATCTCATTTGTGCCTTATTTTCCACTCGCTGCCGGTCTATTAGCAGGTAAATATAAAAAAGGTGATCAGTTCCAAGATTTACGTCAAAATATGGAACACTTTAAAGGTGAGCGTTTTGAACGAGAATTAGATCGTTTGGAAGAAGTAAAACAAATCGCAGCTGCCAAAGGTGCAGAAACTGCTCATGTCGTACTAGCTTGGTATATAAAAAATCCAGTCATTGATGCGATTATTCCAGGTGCAAAACGACCAAGTCAAGTTTCCGATAATTTAAAAACATTGGATGTTCAGTTAACAGATGACGAGTACGATAAAATAGATCAGATCTATCGTTAAGGTGAATAAAAAAATAAATGGAATGGAAGCAGTAAAAACCCCTGTTCAAAATGAACCGGGGTTTTTACTAATTAAGCACCATTAGTTTTTAACTTATTCATTTGCACGGTTCGCTTGTTCCATTACACGATTCGTTTCTTCAACTGCCTGATCTAAAGCTTCTTGTGGATCAGTGCCTTGTAATACATTTTCCATGGCGGTTACGACTTGTTGTCTAGCTTCAGGGAAAACGGAAATTAATGCACCTTGTGTTGCATAGGAAGGTTTTGTTTCTTGTAATTGATCAACCGTAACTTTTAGTTGAGGAAACTCTTCCCATCTTTCTTGTACAATTTCTTCATCATACGCAGCAGGGTTAATAGCAAAGTACCCTGTATCAATATG
The DNA here is from genome assembly GCF_010994085.1 of Gracilibacillus saliphilus. Taxonomy (NCBI): domain Bacteria; kingdom Bacillati; phylum Bacillota; class Bacilli; order Caryophanales; family Bacillaceae; genus Gracilibacillus; species Gracilibacillus saliphilus. Next base: position 504,658 of record NZ_WJEB01000001.1, read on the forward strand.
CCATTTTGCTTGGCTTTCCGGTGTTTGTAAGAATTTCATAAACTCCCAAGCTGCTTGTTGTTTTTCTTCTTCAATTCCATTTGACATCCAAAGAGAGGCACCACCGATAATAACGCCATTACGTTCAGCTTCTTCTGAATAAGGAATATAGGCAACGCTAACTTCAAACGGTGCATTTTCAACTGTGCCAGCAACACCAGCTGAAGAGTCTAAATACATAGCAGTATTTTCAGTTTGAAATGCTGCACGGATATCATCCCAATTAGATCCAAAGTTACCGTATGTACCAGCTTTGTTCATTTCGTCGATTAACTGGAATACTCGTAACCCTTCTTCACCATTGAATACGGCTTCCGTTGCTTCCTCACTGCGACCATTATCATTGTTGACAAAGAGTCCGCCTTGTGTAGCAATTAATTCTTCAATAAACCATCCATAATTTAAAATCGAGAAACCGTATCTTTCTGTGTTATCACCGTCTTTAACCGTCAGTTGTTCAGCTGCTTCTTTGATTTCTTCAAAGGTTTGTGGCGGATCCTCGGGATCTAAACCTGCTTCCTCAAATGCATCTTTATTATATAACATGACTGGAGTAGAGGAGTTAAATGGCATCGAATATAATTGATCATCGACAGTGTAATAGTTCAATATGTTTTCTTCTAATTGTTTAATATCATATCCTTCTTGATCAATGAAAGACTGAACTGGTTCAATAAAACCACTATCAATCATATATTTTGTACCAACTTCAAATGTCTGGATGATTGCCGGTGCATCTTCTGTTCCGCCAACACTGCGGAATTTAGTTAATGCTTCTTCATAAGAGCCTTGAAATTCAGGGACTATCGTATATTGGTCTTGCGATTGGTTGAAATTATCGACAATTGCTTCAATGGACTCTTGTCCACCACCGGACATCGCATGCCAAAAAACAGCTTCCACCTTTTCATCAGTTGCTTCTTCTTCGTTTGTGTCATCATTTTCGCTGCTTTCGTCCGCTTGTTGCTCTTCACCGGAAGTATCTTCTTCAGGTTCCTCTCCCTCCGCATCATTAGAACATGCCGAGATAAATACTAGTAAACTTACTGTTAAAAACAATAGTAATAGCTTTTTCATTTGAATAATTCCCCCTTATTATTTAAGTGCACCTTGGGCAAGCCCTTTTTGCAATTGTTTTTGCCCTAAAAACAACAAGATTAATGTCGGAATGATGACGATAATGACTCCTGCCATAACCACCCCCCATTCTGACGCCATTTCCTGTGTTTGTAATTGCTTTAAACCGATTTGCACGGTTCTTACTTGATCATTGTTCGTCACAAGTAGTGGCCATAAATACATATTCCATGTTGTCAAGAATCCATAAGCTCCTAATGTTACAAACGATGTACGGCAGTATGGAATGACAACTTTCCAGAAAAATTTAAATGAGCGTAATCCAGCGATATCGCTAGCTTCTTTCAGTTCTTTAGGTATGGTAAGGAAGTGTTGTCGTAATAGGAACGTTCCAAATGCAATAGCAAAGAAAGGTATCGTTAAACTTTGATAATTATTAATCCAGTCTAGTTGTTGAATCGTGAGGAAGTTGGGAATCATGGTAGCTTCCCATGGAATCATCATCGTTGAGATAAAGATAAAAAAGACAATGTGTCTACCTTTAAAAGGAATGAAAACAAAAGCATAAGCAGCTAACGCACTTACGATTAATTGTCCTAGCATCACGACAGTTGAAACAAAAAAGCTATTCCATAAATAGTGGGCTAGTGGTAATCGTTCGAAAGCCTTCTGATAATTTTCTAGATGAAAGCTTTCCGGTATGAACTTTCCTTGTAATAGTTCCGCACCACTCATAAAGCTGATCAAGAACGCATATACTACCGGAAAAAAGACGATGACAGCTGTCAATATTAACAGTAGATATGTAACGGTAGGGCGAAGTATTTTCATTGATAGTGCACCTTCCTTTCTCCAAATTTAAATTGTAAAATCGTTACAATTAAAATGCATATAAACAGGAAGATTGATTGTGCACTTGCTGTTCCAAACTGGTAATTAACAAAGGCTTCACGATAGATAGAATAAACGATTAAATTAGTAGACTCAGATGGGCCGCCCTGTGTGAGAATATCAACTTGTCCAAACGTTTGAAACGCATTAATTAGTGAAACGGTAATAACAAAAAATAAAGTCGGTGATAACATAGGAATCGTAATTCTTCGCAGTTGGTAGAAATAGCTTGCGCCTGAAATTTTGGCGCTTTCATAAAGGTGATCATCAATATTTTGTAAGCCACCTAATAAAATGAGAAAAGAGAATCCTATATTCATCCAAATCGTTGTGATAGAAACGGAAACTAATGCCCAATCTGGATGTAGCAACCAATCAATAGAAGTGCCACCTATGGAGGTAATGAGCTGGTTTAAAATCCCCATACTTGGGTGGAATATAAATAACCAGACTACCGCAGAGGCAGCGACGGAAATTCCCATTGTCGAGGAGTAAATGGTTCGAAAAATGCCGACACCTTTAATCTTTTCATTTGCTAGTAAAGCTAGGAATAAAGAAATAATAACTCCAGTCGGTACTGTGTACAGCACAAACAAAATAGTTGCTTTAATACTTTTATGGAAACTTTCTGCCTGAAGAATATATTGATAATTTTCTAAACCGACAAAAACATTAGCATTACCTTGCTGATCCGTTAAAAAGAAACTTAAATACAAGGTTTTTCCAAGTGGGTAAAATAAAAAGACACTAAAAAGAATGATGGATGGTAGTAAATATAAGATTGCTGATCTCCAATGTATAAATCGCCACTTTAAATCTATCTTATTAATGGACTTCTCTTGTATTTCTGCTGTGCTTTTCATATGATTCCCTCGCGAACATGCTGATGTTGAATATTTTTGGGACCTTGAAGTAATTTTTCCGTTTGTCCATCATAGATACAAAGCGAATCTGGATCTAGTGTCAATCTCACTGTCTGGCCAACGTGAATATCCCATTGGCCATACCACTTGGCATACCAAACAGAATCATCATTCCATTTAAATTTTAGTAATGTTTCCGTCCCTAAAATTTCCACATGATCGATTGTTACGGCAAAAGACAGATCTAGGCTAGATGGTTCTTCCTGGATCTTGATGTTCTCGGGACGAATACCTACAAGCACTTGATCACTGTTTGTGTCATTTACAACTAAGCGATCAACAGGTATCGAAATTTCTTTACTAATTGTTATTTTAGAAGAATTTTTATCTACTAATCCAGTTGTCAAATTCATCGGCGGTGAACCAATAAATTTTGCCACAAATGGATTTGCCGGTGTATTGTAAACATCGATTGGTTTTCCGACTTGTTGAACCACACCTTCATTTAATACCATAATCCGATCTCCCATTGTCATTGCTTCCACCTGATCATGTGTAACATAAATTAAGGTAATCCCTAGTTTTCTCTGTAATTCACGAATTTCTGAACGCATATGTGCTCTTAATTTAGCATCTAAATTAGATAAAGGCTCATCCATCAGACAAATAGGAGAGTTAGTAATAATAGCTCTCGCTAAAGCAACACGTTGTCTTTGGCCACCTGATAAATGACGAGGCTTTCTTTTTAAATAATCTGTTAAACCTAGCATGGCAGCAATTTCATAACACTTTTCTTTCTTTTCTTTTTTACGCATTTTTTTAACATCGAGACCAAATGTAATGTTATCTTCAACAGTCATATGAGGATAGAGTGCATAATTTTGAAAAACCATGGATAGTTGACGTTTGCTGGGTGGGAGGTGATCTGCTTTTTTGCCATCAATTAATAGCGAACCTGAAGTTATGTCTTCCAATCCCGCTATCATTCGTAACAGTGTACTTTTCCCGCATCCTGAAGGTCCAACAAGTACAAAAAATTCTCCAGGTTCAATGGTTACGCTGACATCTTTGACAACAAGTTGTTCTTTGTCATAACTTTTATCGACTTGTTTTAGTTCGACAGAATACATAATAGATTCCCCTTTAATAGATTAGCTTGTATGTCACTGCCGATTATAGAGAAGTTTTATGAATGGAGTATTAATATAGTGTAAAAAAATATATACAAAAATTAACAAATTTTATCATTAATTAATAAAATTCGAGAAAAAATACTTCCATAATAGACAGAATATTGTATGATAGTAATGGTAAAGAAATCTATAGATAAACATGTTTATTGTTGTAATGAGGTGTAAATGTGGACATTATAAGAGAAGCAATGGCTTTGCCTGTAGATAATTTTTTAGGAATGCTGATTTATGCTGTGACTTTCATGTTTGTGGCAGGTCTTGTGTTTAGTTTAGCCTTGAAATTTATTCCTAATCGTTTACCATATGCCGTGAAAAGTTTAATCGTTTTTATTGCTATTATTATTAGTTTAATTATTTGGTGGCAAATGATTGTGGAACCAGGGTTGAACTTATGAAAAATAGCCAGCTACTATAGCTGGCTGTTACTAGTTTTGCACCCGTTAATATGACGTTTACAAAGATACAACATTTTTTGTTTTTGGTTTCTTTGCTTTTTCAGTTACCTCTTCCGGCGCTGGTTCTTCAAGGAAGAACATGCAGAGGAAACAAACAACAGCTGATAGACCAATCAAGATGAAGAATATGGAAGGACTGACCATTGTAAAGATTGTAAGAAAAATAACAGACCCAATATTACCATATGCACCGACCATTCCAGAAATTTGACCAGTAACCGTTTTTTTTATCATCGGAACCATAGCATATACTGCACCTTCACCAGCTTGCACAAAGAAAGAGCAGCACATGGTAATGATAACGGCTAACCAGATTGGCCAGCTGGATCCGATTAATGCCATACCGATGTAACCAAAAGCTAATCCAGCCGTAAAAATCATAAGGGTTTTTTTACGGCCAAATTTATCGCTTAGTAAACCACCGCTAGGTCGAGACATTAAATTCATAAATGCAAAGCTGCTGGCAATAAGTCCAGCTTGTGCTACTCCAAGTGAGAAAGTTTCTTCAAAAAACTGAGGTAGCATCGATACGACAGCTAGCTCGGATCCGAAAGTACAAAAGTAAGCAAAGTTTAGAATAGCTACTTGCTTAAAAGAATACTTTTCCTTTTCAGGTACACCTTTCCGAAGGTGGTCTTTATTTACATGCCAAATCTTTCGTAAATTGTATAAAAATAAGGCGATTAGTAAAACAACAATGATTACTAATACATAAGAACTAATGAAATTTAAGTTCCATAATCGGTAGCTCTGAAAGATAAGGATACCGAAGACGGGGATACTCATCAACATTAATCCTATTAAATCACGATAACTGGTAACTTCCAGTGCACCGCTTTTCTTTGGTTTTTTATAGGTAACTCCATCCGGAGTATCCTTAACTAATTTCAAGAATAGAATTCCGTAAACCAAACTGATCATTCCGGTTAAACCAACAGCATAACGCCATCCATCTTCTCCTCCAAAAAGGATTGCTAGTGTTGGTAGTGTCATGGCAGCTGCAGCAGAACCAAAATTACCCCAGCCACCATAAACGCCTTCAGCAAATCCGACATTTTTTTCGGTGAACCATTCTGATACTAATCGAATTCCGATTACAAAACCAGCACCTATAAGTGCTAAAAAGATACGGGAAATCATCAATTGTGTAAATGAGTTTGATAAAGCAAAAGTAAAACAAGGAATACTTAATATAATTAACAAGCCGGAATATACTCTTCTTGGTCCGAATCTATCAACCAGCATTCCAATTAATACTCGGGCAGGAATGGTCAGTGTCACATTCGCAACGGCAAGTAAAGCAACTTCGTCATTTGATAACCCAAATTGACTTTTTAACGTTGTCATAAATGGAGCCATGTTAAACCATACAACAAACGTAATAAAAAATGCTAAGGTAGTAAATCCTAGTGTTTTAATATTTCCTTGATAACCTGAATTCATTCCATAAACCTCCTGTAGTGATGTTATGGTTTTATTATAGGAGTATAGGAACGATAAACAATAAAGTGGTAAAATTCTCTAACAAGGAAAAAATAATAAACCGCAAATTGTTGTAATATTATCTAACAACAATTTGCGGTGATTTTATATTGCTTTCTCTTTTAATTTCGTTCTTTGTAACGCTGGCTTTGACTGATTGACATTCAGTTGAGTTGTTGCCAAGAAGCATATTAATAACATAATAGATATAGTGATAAAAAAGGTAAAAGGGACAAATAAGTTTAATACTGCTAGAAAGCAAAGGGAGCCGATATTTCCGTAAGCGCCAACCATTCCAGCTATTTGTCCAGTTCGATTTTTTTTCACGAGTGATACCATGGAAAAAATCGCTCCTGAGGCTGCTTGGCTTACTAGTGAACAGCAGATCGTCAGGAACAGTGCTAGGTAAATGGGCCAGTTGCCATTAACAAAAGCCATCATGATATAAAGAAGAGAAAGGCTGACTAATAGTAGCATTGTAACTTTCTTCCGTCCAAAACGGTCACTAAGCCAGCCTCCAGCCGGACGTGCAATTAAGTTCGTAAAAGCAAAGCTACTAGCGATAGCAGCTGCAAAAACGGCATTAACGGTGAACGTATTTTGGAAGAACATCGGTAGCATCGAAATAATAGCAAGTTCTGATCCAAAAGTAGCAAAATATCCAAAACTTAAAATGGCCACATTTTTCATAGAAAACTTTTCCTTATATGGTATTTTTTGCTGTAAATAACTTCGATTAACCTTCCATCTTTTTATCATATTGATAGCATAGTACAGTACAATTGCAATGTAGAGGAGTGTTGCTATTAGATTAGATAATATACCAGTTTGTTGTAATGTCCATACTAGTATCGCTATTCCGCCATAAATAGGGACCGTAAGCAGTAGTAGAATTATGAAATCATTCTGACTTGTGGCTTTAATAGGATTGGCTGTTTTCGTATATTGAAACGTTTTCCAGCCTGGTGTGTTCTTTGCTTTTAAATAGAAAACTACACCATATATCAATGCTAGCATACCTGTTAAACACATTGCATAACGCCAACCATTTTCACCCCCGAATAAGACTGCCAATGTTGGCAGAGTCAAGGCAGCAAAAGCAGATCCGAAATTACCCCAACCGGCATAAATTCCTTGTGCAAATCCTGCTTGTTTTGTCGGAAACCATTCCGTTACCATTCTAATTCCAATTACAAAGCTAGCACCAATTGTTCCTAATATTAGTCTCGAGATGAGTAGTTGCATATATGTGGTTCCAAAAGCAAAAACAAAACAAGGGATACTCATTGTAATAAGTAAAATGGAGAATACATTTCTCGGACCATAACGGTCAACTAATCGACCGATTACAATACGTCCGGGAATACTTAAAGCTAAGTTTACGATCATTAATGCACCAATTTCATCAGTGGACAGTGCTAATTGTTCCTGAATCGTTGATTGGAAAGGTGCCATATTGAACCAAACCATCACACTTATAAAAAACGCAAGTGTTGCGATTGTTAGCATTTGCTTTTGTCCATCATAGTCATGTTTACGTGTAGTCATTATATAACTCCTTGTAAATGTAATCTTTAATTTGCTAAATTGAGGCCCTATTCATATACGTTGATGCTTTATAACAACGCTTTTTACATATACTACGAAGTAACGTATATATCTCTGGAAGCGCCGATCTGTTCCGAGGAAAAAGGCTTCTCTTCTAGGGAAAAGATCTTCTCTTCCGAGGATAAACGACTATGTCCAGGGAAGAAAAGGGTATATCCCCGGAACAGCAAAGGATACCAGGGAAGGGAAAGAGATATCCCCGGACGAGAAGCCCTGTTCATTTTGCAACTAAGCTATTTCGCAGTTTATATCTAATATTAATTTAGGATTTATTATTCAGAGACGGAAAAGTGTCCATTATTTGCATGTTTTTTAATTCACTGGGCTCAATCGAACGACGCTCATCTTGAATCCGGGCATTCGGCAATAGGGATCTAATTGATCAGAGACAAGCCGATTGACATTTTGTTTTTCCGTCCAGTGAAAAGGAACAAAAACAGTGTCTTTGCGAATCGTGCTTGACAACCTACATCTCACGATAATCCACCCTTTTTCCGAAGTGACACGCACTAGTGAATCTGCTTCGATACCATATTTTTCCGCAGTTTGCGGATGAATTTCTAAAAAAGCTTCAAAATCTCTGGCAGCTAAGGAAGGACTTTTTCTAGTTTGTTCCCCTGTTAAATAGTGACTCATTACTCGACCAGTTGTTAAATATAATGGATATTCTTGTGTAATAGTCGGTTTGTTATCTATACTTTGATAGGGGATGACAGCCATTTTTGCTTTTCCGTTTTCATGGGCAAAAGAATCTTCAAACAGTCTGTCTGTTCCTGCATGGTCCTCTGACGTACAGGGCCAAAGAATTCCTTGTTCTTGACGTAATCTCTCATACGTGATACCAGAGTAATCAGCCTTGCCACCTTTACTGGCGATACGAAGTTCTTCAAAAATTTCTTCTGCCTGTTCAAAATCAAAATATTTCCCTTTACCTAGTCTTTGGGCAATATCACAAAGAATCTGCCAGTCGTGTTTTGCTTCACCTTGTATAGGATAACTAGCATCTCTAAGCATTACTCGCCCTTCGACATTTGTTAATGTGCCTTCATCCTCTAAATAGGAGGTGGCTGGTAAAACTAAATCTGCTAGTTTGGCAGTTTCTGATAAGAATAGATCAGAAACTACGAGAAACTTTAGTTTTTGTAAGGCCTTTTTGATTAAATTGGCATTAGGATTGGAAACGATCGGATTGGAACACATAACAAACATACTAGTTATCTCGCCAGCGATAATTTTTTCAAACATTTCATAGGCAGAAACACCTTTTCTAGGCAGATTTTTTTCTTCAATTCCCCAGACATTTGCAATGTATTGACGATCTTTTGGATTTTCGATTAAGCGATAACCAGGAAGCTGATCAGCTTTTTGTCCATGTTCTCTCGCTCCTTGACCATTTCCTTGACCGGTGATTGCTCCATACCCAGAATTACGTTTACCAATCTTACCAGTAGCAAGTAGCAGGTTTAAAAAGCTTCGGACAGTTTCTGTTCCGTTGATTTGCTGTTCGATGCCTCGAGCGGTAAAGATCATTCCTGAGGATTCACGGCCAAATACAAGTGCGATTTGATATAATTCATCCAGGGAAACTCCTGCTGTTTTGGCAACATCATCTAATATGATCGATTGGGTATATGCTCTTACTTCCGCAAAATCTTCTGTTCGTTGTTCGATAAAAGCATGATCAATTAAGTCTAGGTCGATTAATATTTTTAAAACACCATTTGCGATTGCGACATCTGTGCCAGGTATATTTTTAATATGAAGATCTGCTAAATTGGTTGTACTAGTCTCCCGTGGATCGATGGCAATAATATAGGCGCCATTTTCTTTTGCTTTTTCAAAATATGGCATGATAGTAGGCTGGCAATCAGCAATGTTAGTACCTGCTAAAATAATACATCTGGTATGTGGCACTTCTTGAAGAGTGTTGGTAAAGCCTCGGTCGATTCCGAATGTCATGTTTGCACCAGTTGCAGCGGAAGCCATACAAAGTCTGCCGTTATAATCAATATGTTTGGTTTCCAGAGCAACACGCGCAAATTTCCCTAACAAGTAAGCTTCTTCATTCGTAACAGATGCACTTCCATAAACAGACAAGGCATCTTTACCATCTTCTTTTTGAATCTGTTCAAAATTTTCTTGGATCAATTGGTATGCTTCTTCCCATGTAATCGGTTCGAATTCTCCATTGATTCGCCTTAGTGGTTGTTTTAAGCGATCATGATGGAGTGCATGTTGATGGGCGTTCATTCCTTTCACACACAATCTGCCTTGTGAGGTAGGGTTATCTTTACCAACCGTTTTGTGTTTCTTTCTTGATACGATTCGCTGCTCAATTAACTGCATTTTGCATTGCATGCTGCAGTATGGACATTGTGTTTCATATATTTGTTCGGATTGAACTTTCTGTTGTTTATCTCGGAAATATTTGAGCATTAGTTCGGTCATAAATATCTTCTTCCTTTCTCAAAATAAGGCTGATTATCACGGGCACTAACTCCCTGATAAGTTTCGCTAACCTTCAGTGGGGCAAGATGCCCCACTGAAGGAAGTCTCACTTTATAATTGGGGATGGCGAATCATTAATTGTTTGCGACTTATTTGATCATTATTTAAATCATCCAAGAGCATTTGTTGTGTTGCTGAATCAAAGAGAACCTCGCGAATATGAACGATCCCAACACGTTCAGTCCATTGTACGGTTTTTTCATTATAATTAGCGGACCGCCGATAATATTGTAGGAATGAAAGTAATACGTTTCTCATTTCCTGTGGGTTAATCGTTGCGTATAAAATTCCTTGATCAGTTAAGAACTCCCATCCATTACCGGTTTGTAAAAGTGCTAGATCAAAATAATGCTCTCTTAGCATGTTCTTACAGCAAAATGCTTTTATGGTGAGAGATGTTGGCAAATTCAAAAATTCTGTTTGTTGTTCTATTTCTTGTATTAGTGTAGAAAGTGCTTCTTTCTCTTTATTACAGTTACACTCTGGTATTTGTACACTTCGAAGTGATGAAGGATGATAACTGTGTAATGTCATATTTAAGGCGTTACAAACAGAAAGCAGGTCACTTTCCTGAATTCCGTTTATGATAAGGCGTTGATCAGATGATATGGATACAGTATCAATCTTAAAATCTATCAGCACATCACTAATCCGTTTGAATTGTTCTGTTGTAATTTTTCCGCTGTATAACTGCGGTACAATGGTGTAAGTACCATCTTTCTCAAGAAAAGCATTTGTTTTATGATCTAGAAATAAAAATTCTTCATGCACATAATGTTCTGGATAAATCATTTCCAGGTAATAATGAAGAGCAGGACGACACGAAGAACAACCTGTGGCGTTATTCCATTCCAGTGTTTCCATAATCATATTGATAGATGTTAAGTTATACTGTTGGATTGCCCGAACGACTTCATCTTCTGTTAAGGAAGTACATGAGCAGAAACGATTATCTTTTACTGTTTCATGAAAGAAATCGCTCTGTATATAGTCGAGCAATTCCTGTACAACAGGCTTGCATCCACCACATGAGCTAGAGGCTTTTGTGTGTGTTTTCACATCATGAACCGAGTTTAGGTTTTTATTTAACACATTCTCAATAATGCAAGATTTGGAAACACTGTTACAAGTGCATACATGTTCATTTCTAGGAAGGGTGGCTGCATAGGATTCTTCAATTTTAACTGGTTGTAACAGTTCCGCTTTTTGGTGATCAGGTATAAATTTTTGTTTTTTGATCATGTCCAACAAGCTGCCACCAAGTGAGGTGTCTCCGTATAAAACAGCGCCAACTGCCTTGTCTTCGTCAAATAAGACTTTTTTGTATGTTTCTCCAATTTCATCATAGGAATAAATGGCTTTGGTCTGGTCGGTTTCGTCTATTTTACCGACAGAGAAAAGATCGATTCCTGAAATCTTTAGCTGGGTATAAACAGTAGATCCTCTATATTGAGCTTGTTGATTTGCTAGATGTTGTCCAAGCACTTCTGCCTGTTCATATAATGGTTTTACAAGTCCATATACCATACCACTATGTTCTGTACATTCTCCGACTGCATAAATGTTCGGAGTACTTGTTTCCATTTGATCATTTACGACAATCCCTCTGTTGACTTCGATCCTAGATTTCTGAGCCAAGCCAATATTCGCTTTAATTCCAACTGCCATGACGACCAAATCTGTATTGATAGATGTACCATCCTTAAAACGCAAGCCTTCAACACTCATATCTCCATAGATTTCTGATGTTTCTTTCTCTAGATAGAAATGCATACCTTGTCGTTCTAGTTCTTTCTTTAATAAGAGACTTGCTTTAGCATCTAATTGATTATTCAAAAGGCGATCAGCAAGGTGAATGACATCAACTTCCATCCCTAAATTTAGTAATCCCCGAGCTGCTTCCAATCCGAGCAGCCCACCTCCTATAACTGCTGCTTTTTTATAATGCTTGGCAGCTTCGATCATTTTTTTACAATCATCAATCGTTCTAAATGTCATAACTCCTTCTTTATCTATACCGGGAAGAGGTAAAATAAACGGATTTGAACCGGTGGCGATAATAAGCTTGTCGTAATTCATTTTTCTTTCTTTATCAGTAGCAATTAATTGCTGTTGATCATCTATTTCGATAACCGTTTCATTTGGATATAGGGTAATTTCATTATCTTCATACCATTTCCAATCATGAATCGTAATGTCATCGAACGTTACATCACCCTGTAAAACAGATGACAGCATGATACGACTATAGTTAGTGTAAGGTTCAGATCCGAAAATGGTTATATCGTATAATTGATTCGTTTCTTTTAACAAATACTCGATTGTTTTTAATCCAGCCATACCGTTCCCTATCATAACGAGGTGCTGTTTTTTCATATAGATAGTTCCTCCCAACTTTGAAACTAGATCATTCTAGCATCACATGCAGAATATCATGCAGTTTATTTGTTTTCCTTTTCTCTGTTAGAAAATGTTACGTTCTTTTTTGGAGAATAATTTTAATTTTTTGAAAAATGATGTTAGAAAAGTTAACAACAAAATAGAAACTTTTTTTCTAGAGGTGTACGCTGAAGTCAAGTTAAATTTCCACACTCAAATTGGGGGATTCAAAATGGAGAAGAAAAAGCTTGTACTAATTGGAAATGGTATGGCAGGTATTCGTACCATTGAAGAGATTTTGAAACTTTTACCTGACCAGTTCGATATTACCGTATTTGGTAAAGAGCCATATCCAAATTATAACCGTATTCAATTATCAAAAGTATTACAAGGAGATACGGAGATAAAAGATATTACGTTAAATGAATGGCAATGGTATGAAGATAATGGAATTTTACTTTATCCAGGTGAGACGGTGACAAAGATTGATAAAGATAACAAAAAAGTATATACCGACAAAGGAAAGGAAACTCCTTATGACCATTTGATTATTGCAACTGGTTCCAATCCATTTATGTTGCCACTTCCAGGCGCGGATAAAGAAGGGGTAACAGCTTTCCGTGATATAGAAGATTGTGAGAAAATGATCGATGCCTCGAAAAACTATAAACGAGCTGCTGTTATCGGTGGCGGTTTACTAGGTTTGGAGGCAGCACGCGGTTTACTGAATCTAGGTATGGAAGTAGATGTTATTCACTTGGCTGACTATTTAATGGAACGTCAATTAGATCGTCCAGCTGGGGAGTTACTACAAAAAGAATTAGAGTCTCAAGGGATGAATTTTTATCTTGAGAAACAAACAGCTGAAATTACCGGTAAAAAACGCGTAACCGGTTTAAAGTTTAAAGATGGTGGTGCTATTCCTGCAGATTTAGTTGTAATGGCTGTGGGGATTAGACCAAATGTAGCGTTAGCACAGGAGACAGGGATTGAAGTTAACCGAGGCATTGTTGTAAGCGATCATATGGAGACAAACATAGCCAATATTTATGCAGTAGGAGAATGTGCAGAGCATAATGGCATGGTATATGGTCTAGTTGCTCCGTTGTATGAACAAGGCCAAGCTCTAGCAAAACATATTTGCGGTATGAATCATCAAGGATACAAAGGTTCTGTACTTTCGACACAATTGAAAGTATCTGGAGTAGATGTCTTTTCTACTGGATTAATTAATGAAACAGCTAAAACAAAATCAATCAAAGTTTTTGATGAATGGCAAAATACGTACAAGAAGATATTAGTAAAAGATGATAAGCTGACTGGTGCGGTATTGTTCGGTAATACAAAAGAAGGTACCAAATTAAAAAGTCTGATTACGAAAGGGGCTAATGTAGAAGAGTACTTAGAGAGTCAACAGGGTGCTGATGCTGGGGAAAGTATTGTAGCCTCGATGAGCGATGATGAAATTATCTGTGGTTGTAATGGTGTTTCAAAAGGTGCGATAGTCGATGCTATCAAAGCAGATGGTCTATCATCAGTGGAAGAAGTGAAAGGTGCTACCAATGCATCTCGTTCCTGTGGTACTTGTAAACACCTAGTATCTGAATTATTAACCGAAACGCTAGGTGACGAATATGAAGCAAATACGAAAGAATCGATTTGTGCTTGTACAGACCTTACCCGTGATGAAGTAGTAGCAGAAATTAAAGAAAAAGGTTTAACACATACGAAAGAAGTGATGAACGTATTAGGGTGGAAAACAGAGGAAGGCTGTTCCAAGTGTAAGCCAGCACTTAACTACTACTTAGGCATGATTTATCCGAAAGAACATGAGGATGAACGCGAATCACGTTTTGTCAATGAACGATTACATGCCAACATTCAAAAAGATGGTACTTATTCCGTTGTGCCGAGAATGTATGGTGGTGTGACGAATGCAGAAGATTTGCGTACCATTGCAGATGTGGCAGAAAAATATGATGTCGGTATGATTAAACTAACTGGTGGTCAACGTATTGATTTACTAGGTGTGAAAAAAGAAGACTTACCAAATGTCTGGAAGGATTTGGGGATGCCTTCCGGTTATGCATATGGCAAATCAGTACGTACCGTTAAAACTTGTGTTGGTGCTGAGTTTTGTCGATTTGGAACGCAGGATTCTACAGGGATGGGAATTCAATTAGAGAAAAAATTTGAAGGGTTAAACACACCACACAAAGTAAAAATGGGGGTATCCGCTTGTCCACGTAACTGTGCAGAAGGTGGAATTAAGGATGTAGGTGTTGTTGGTTTAGATGGTGTATGGGAAGTATATGTTGGCGGAAATGGTGGTACTGAGCTCAGAAAAGCTGAATTACTTGTAAAAGTTAAATCGCAGGAAGAAGTTTTAGAGTATACTGCAGCCTTTTTACAATATTATCGCGAGAATGCTAGTTACCTAGAAAGAACGTCACATTACGTAGAACGTGTTGGTATTGAACATATCCAAGAAGTTGTGAATGATGAAGAGCTACGTAAAGAATTGAACGAACGTATGGATGAGGCACTAGGTATTTATAAAGAACCTTGGAGTGAAGTACTGGAAAGTGAAACGACACTTAAAGACTTATATGAAAAAGTAGCGACGAAATAAAGGATGGGGGAAGCAGAATGGAACAAACAGTACGAAAAGTATTCATCGGAAATTATCAAGATTTACCAGTGAGTTTGGGTAAAGCAGTAGTTGTAGAGGATAAAGAAATTGCAGTATTTCGTTTATCTAACGGTAATGTGAAAGCAATTGAAAACAAATGTCCCCATCGCGGCGGGGTGCTGTCAGAAGGTATGGTAAGTGGAGAGCATGTCTTTTGCCCGTTACATGATTGGAAGATTAACGTATCAGACGGATTAGTACAAGCGCCTGACGAAGGCTGTGTTCAAACCTATAAAACTAGCATCGAAGATAACCAAGTATATGTAGAAATTCCAGAAAAATAACCAACGGAAAAGCCATGTATTTGTACATGGCTTTTCTTATAAATCAAGAGATGAGCAACATCCATAGACTGCGAAGTAAGTGGACATGAATTTGCTCTCTTCCATTCTGTATTTTGATAAGTGCTGCCATACGCTCCGGCAGAATACTGCGCTTTCCGTGGGCTCGGCTTCAGCTAACTTTGCAAAGAAGACCACTTTGCAAAGTGGATCTTCAGCTCTCGCTGTCCCACAGGAGTCTCCGTATTCTGCCTACGCTTATTTTAGTGTTCTGATATTGTAAGAATGGAACTTAGGGAACTATATTCTTAGGATTTCTGTTATTTCATCAGAACACTACACTAAGCTGTGGAAAAAATGCGAGACTCCTGTGGGAAAGGAACAGTCTGAAGACCCCGCGTGATGCACCTGCGTCTCCTAGGAAAGCTTCGAAGTAGGCTTCCTCGGTGCAAGGGAGCAAAGATGTTCAATCAAGAAGTTCCCTGGCTGAAGCGTTCCCCACGGAAAGCGAGTATTTTTTCCGCAGCGTCGTTTCAGCACTCATCATTATTCAGAATGGGAGGAAGCCTCACTTTTTCAACTTTCATTACTTCGCGGTATGTATCCACTAACAAATTTATTTACAAGAGATTATAAGCTACAAGTTTAGTAATCATGATTATGGAGGGAATAAATATGGGGAAGGTTTATTTGATTGGGGCAGGTCCTGGTGATCCGGACTTGATTACGGTGAAAGCATTAAAAGCTATTCAACAGGCAGACGTTATTTTATACGATCGACTTGTTAATCCGGAATTATTAAAAGAAGCTAAACCTGAGGCAGACCTTATATATTGTGGTAAATTACCAAAGCTGCATCTAATGAAGCAAGAAACGATCAATCATTTGCTCGTCAAATATGGCAAAAAGAAGAAATTTGTAGTACGCTTAAAGGGAGGAGATCCCTTTGTATTTGGTCGTGGTGCAGAAGAAGCAGAAGCTTTGGCGAAAAATGGATTATCCTATGAAGTTGTTCCTGGCATCACTTCAGGCATTGCAGCACCTGCATATGCAGATATCCCGATTACACACCGTGAATTAGGTCGTTCTTTTGCTGTCGTAACAGGTCATTGTAAGAACGGGGAACCTTCAGATATTCAATGGGAGTATTTAGCTAAATCGGTGGACACGTTAGCTATTTATATGGGGATGAGTAATCTACCTTTTATTACGGAACAATTAATAAAATGTGGAAAATCAAGCCAAACGCCAATTGCAATTATTCAGGAAGGCACTACGCCCAACCAAAAAGTCATTATAGGAACTTTACAGAATATTGTCCACCTTGTAGAACAACATCAGGTGAAAAACCCAGCGATGATTGTCATTGGGGAAGTGGTCAAAGTTGGTGAAAAACTCCAATATTTAAAAGATAGATTTCAAGATCAAGAGACTATTGCTACATTAAAAGCATTTTAGGAGTGAGAAACAATGGAAGCTGTCATTTATATTTGTCATGGGAGTAGGGTAGAAGAAGCCAAACAAGAATCTTTTGCATTAATCGATAAAGTCAAGAAGAATATTACTGCCCGAATCCAAGAGACTTGTTTTTTAGAATTACAAGAACCTGATTTAACCGAAACAGTTCGTAAGGTAGTCGATCAAGGAGCGACGAAGGTTGTTATTATGCCGATTCTTTTATTGACAGCTGGCCATGCCAAAAAAGACATTCCAGACCTGATTGCCAAAGAGAAGTATCGCTTTCCGGAAGTGGAAATCGTTTATGGTCGAGCAATCGAAGTTGAACCGAAAATGGTAGATATTTTAGTAGATCGAATCAAATCCTGTACCGAAACCCTGGAAGAGATCGATATTTTACTTGTCGGTCGAGGAAGCAGTGATGTATCGGCAGTAAAGGATACCGAACGAATTGTCAGTATGCTAAGGAGCCATTTTCCTCAAAATCAGATCGATAAATGCTTCTTGGCTGCGAGTCAGCCAAAGTTTGAGCCATTCTTATTGGAAAAGGTGAAGCAAGGTAAATCAGTTCTTGTCCTGCCATATCTTCTTTTTACTGGTTTATTAGATAAGGGAATTAAAGAGTATATTGATTCATTAGACTTAAAGAGAGGGCAAAAGGTATTGCTCGCTGATTATTTAGGGCACCATCCCAATGTAGTCGAAGTATTAGTGGAAAGAGTGGCAGAAGCGAGAGAAGGAGCGGACAGATATGCAACAATGGCTGAAAGAAGTAGCTAGAGGGAAAAAAGGATCAAAGGATCTAGATTATCAACAAACATTGCAAGTAGCAGAAAGTATTATATCTGGTGAAGCAACCACTGCCCAAATTGCAGCATATTTGGTTGCAGAACGGATAAAAACGGAAACACATGAAGAGTTATTAGCATTTATTCATACATTACAACAACATACGAAGAGGTTACATTTACCAGATGAAGTCACGGAAAAAGCAATCGATTTTGCTGGACCATATAATGGTCGAAATTCTTTTGCTGCAACCATACCTGTATCGTTATTGTTAGCAGATTATGGTGTGCCGGTATTTCTATCAGCTAGTGATACATTGCCACCAAAATATGGAACATCCTTAAAAGCGATTTTTTCCGAATTAGGAGTTGCAGTTGATAGTGAACGTGATGAAACAGAAAAGAAGATGAGAAAAATCAATATGGCCTTTGTGGATACAGAACAATACAGTCCATCACTCGCTAAGCTAAGATCCATTCGTAAGGAGATCGGCGTTCGTACCTTATTCAATACGGTGGAAAAGCTTATCAATATTTCTCAAGCGAAAAATGTAATGTTAGGTGCGTTTCACCGTACTGCAATTAACAAGTTAGAAGGAGTCTTTAAACATCTGGAATATCAACATGTATATATCGTTCAAGGCTTAGAAGGATCTGAAGATGTACCTGTTCATCGTAATAGTTTTGTGTTTGATTGGACACCAGCTGGGTTGAATTCTTTTATCATGAAACCGAAAGATTACGGATTAGAATACAAAGATTTTGATAAAACTGTCAAACTGTCTGCTAAGGAACAAGCAAGTATTATTCATGCTATTTTTTCCGGTGATCAAAAACAGGAACACAGCTATTATTATCATCAAATATTATTAAATGCTGGCTTGCGCTACTATTTATTTAAGGTTACTCGTTCCATTGAAGAAGGGATTGAAATAGCGGAAGAGCAAATAAAATCCGGCAGAGCCATGCAGAAGTTAAAAGAATTGCAGAAAGACAAATGTGAGGCTTAATCTTCCATCACATTTGTCTTTTTGATAATAAGTAAAGAAAGTATCCCTCATCAAGCCTATGAAGGACAAAAAAAGCAAAAAGAGGAAAAAAGTGTCTCTCATCAAGCATATGAAGGATAAAATATAGCAAACAACGTTAAAAAATTGTGTTAGCAAGCAAGTCATTTGTGGCTTTTACTTACATTTTCGATCCAAATTTGTTGTTCTTCTCGTGAATAGATCGGTTTTTCTACGACTTCATGTAACAGCTTTTTTCGAACAGAAGAAGAGATATTTAATTTCTTCATAAGTTGTCGCGCTTCAAATAAAAAATCAATATATTGTTCGTATTGATCTGGTAATTCTGCTTCGATTGATTTTTTTAGTCTTTTTGCTAAGATCGGACTAGCACCACCAGTCGAAATGGCAATTTGTAATTTACCTCTTTGAATGGTAATGGGAAAGTGCATATTGCCTGCTTCAGCTTGATGTGTAGCGTTTATCCAAGCAGATGATGGTGCGTTCTGTACGACATATTGATTTGTCTCCACATCGTTAGTTGCAATAACAATAAGATTTGCTTGCTTAAAATGTTCTAGTTCACATTTTGTCTGGATCAAATGGATGTTATGTATATGAATAAGTTGAAGTAGAGATTCGGTCAGTGTAGGACTAACAATTGTAATGTTATCTTTAAATGGAAGCAGTCGAATTAAACGTCTTTCTGCTACTTTTCCGCCTCCGATGATCACAATTTGCTTATTTTCTAGATTTAAGAAAAAAGGTAAATAGTTCATATAGTTACCACTCCTATTCTTTGTCACGACGTTACCTGCTCATTAATGGAAGTCTCCCTTCATTGTAGTATTCGAAAGGTGTCAAGGCAAGCTGATTGACAGAAGATTGCGTAATTTCTTAAACTAAAGATAGCTTGATTATCTGAACGTATTTTGAAGTTGAGATATTCGGAAAGGATGTTTACATGAAACATATTTTTAAAGAAGGTAAAAGTCTACAAGGACCGACACTGTTACTGCTTCATGGTACTGGTGGGACAGAGAATGATTTGCTACCATTAGCGAATATTATTGATCCTGATGCAAATATTTTAAGTGTACGTGGGAGTGTCTCTGAAAATGGAATGCCACGTTTTTTTAAACGATTAGCTGAAGGGGTATTTGATGAAGAAGATCTAGTGTTACGAACCCAAGAGTTGCATGAATTTTTGGATGAATCTGCTGAAGAGTATGGGTTCGATCGTAATTACGTCATTGCAGTCGGTTATTCAAATGGGGCTAATATTGCTGGCAGTTTATTATTCCATTATCAAGATGCATTAAATGCTGCTGTTCTGCATCATCCAATGGTGCCTAGACGAGGTATTGAACTACCTGATCTTGCAGGTGTAAAAGTATTGATAACAGCTGGCCGAAATGATCCATTATGTACGGAGCAAGAATCACTAGATCTGGAGGAAGTTTTGAAAGAAAATGGGGCAGATGTAGAGGTTCACTGGGAAAATAATGGACATCAGTTAACCCAAACAGAAGCAGAAGCTGCAAAAGAGTGGTATCATAATAAAAATATTTAAGCGTGAAGCTATGTATCTTTTTTATAAGATGCATAGCTTTTTTTCTGGAAAATTATAAAATTTGACCTGAGGAAGGGCGTGTCGAGCCCCGTCCTGTAACAAACATCGATACTAGATCATGTTCGTCGTTCCTTTAGGTGAAAGGCATCATCAGATTCCTGTAATTCAGTTGATTCTAGTTTCTAATTGGTCCCTGCGCTTTTGCTCTCTACTTCTTAATTAGTAAGATTTGTTAGTAATCTCTATTCCAGTAGCATTATAAAAGTCAGTAAAGTGAAGGAATCAAAAAATTGTCTTCGAGAAGCTCTCTCGAGGACAAAAAAGTGGCAAAACCAGAAAAAGGGCTTCGAGAACACTCTCAAGAACAAAAAATTTCTTCTTGCATTTTCCTAGGTAAGGTATATAATATAACTGTACTAAACATATTAATACAGTTAATACAATTAATACAGTTCACACAGTGGAAAGGGAGGGTGTTATGTTTGAATTGGATTTGCGTAGTCGAAAGCCAATTTATGAGCAGCTAGTAGATCGCCTGAAGCAGTTAATCATTAATAATGTCTTGGAAAAAGATGAGAAGTTGCCCTCTGTTCGTGTGCTCGCTCAGCAGCTGTCGATTAACCCTAATACGATTCAAAAAGCTTATCGTGAATTAGAGGCACAAGGATATATATATTCAGTGAAAGGGAAGGGAAGCTTCGTGAATCACATCATGATGACAGATAATTCAGCTGAAACCAAAAAAGTGAAAGAGCATTTGAAAAAACAAATAGCAGAGGCACTTTTTTTAGGAATAACCATAGAAGAGTTAGAAAAATTGATTACAGAAGTGGAGCAATCGGTAACAAGGGGGGATGAAGATGATTCAAGTTCAGAACGTCGTTAAAAAATACGAAAAAGATTATGTATTGAATGACGTAAGTTTAAAAATCCAAAGAGGGTCGATCTACGGTTTGCTCGGGTCCAACGGTGCTGGTAAAACAACCTTATTAAAGACAATCGCAGGTATTATCAAGCAAAATGAAGGGGCTGTAGAACTAGAAAGAAAACCGGTATTTGAAAATGTAAGACTAAAAGAACGGATGATATTCATTCCCGATTCATTGTTCTTTTTCTCCCACTACACCGTAGCACAAATGGCAACCTTTTATATGAATGTTTATCCCAATTGGAACCAAAAACGTTTTGATCAAATGCAACAGGCACTTGATTTAGATCCCAATCGCAAAATCCAACGTTTTTCAAAAGGGATGCAAAGGCAAGTAGCTTTTTGGCTCGCATTATGCGCAATGCCTGATTACTTAATTCTTGATGAGCCCTTTGACGGCTTAGATCCGGTAATACGTCGGAAAATTAAATCTTGGATTATTCAAGATGTTGCCGAACGAGAAATGACAGTTCTTGTTTCTTCTCATAACTTGGGAGAAGTAGAGGATATTTGTGATGCTGTTGGTATCATTCATCGTGGAAAACTGTTATTAGAAAAAGACTTAGATGAACTTAAGTCAGATATTCACAAAGTACAAATTGCTTTCAAAGAAGAAGTAGATCAGACACTTTTTGAAAAGTTAGACATCCTACATCAAGAGAAGCGTGGAAGTGTTTATATCTGTATTATCCGTGGTGATGACCAGGAAGTAGAGGAAATAATCGAACGATTTAATCCAATTGTGTTTGATATTTTACCATTAACACTAGAGGAAATTTTTATCTATGAAATGGAGGGTGTTGGATATGCCATCGAAAACATCTTACTTTAAAAAAGAATTATGGAAGCAAGCTTTCCGTTCTTTCGGTTGGATTGGTATCGGTTATTTTCTTGCCCTGTTGTTCTTATTACCGTTACAAATTATTATGGTCAAAACAAAAAATGATCCGAATGATATTAACTATTTTCGCCAGCATGTTGACGGTCTATTTGGTATAAACGGTGAAATACAAGGCATATTGTTTCTTATTATTCCGATGTTGGCAGCTGTTTTTACATCTCGGTACATGCATGTGAAAGGGTCAGCAGATTTTATTCATAGTTTACCGCTGAGACGTTCTCAACTTTTTACTCACCAATTTTTAATAGGTTACATGATGATCCTTGTTCCAATGTGTATTACAGCTTGTGTTCTCTTTGTTTTGTCTGGAGTGATGGACGTTGAGTTTATTTATCAAAGTAAAGACATCTTAAATTGGTTTTATGAAACTTTGACCTTTACAACTTTCTTATATGCTATTGCATACTGTGTTGGTACATTAACAGGTATGTCGGTAGTTCAAGGTGGTTTAAGCTTTATATTTATTATTTTTCCTGCGGGGATCTCCGCATTAATTAACGAAAATTTAAATATGCTATTGGAAGGTTTTAGTGTTCATAATGCAAGTTTCTTTTCCTATTCCAGCAATTTAACACCGATATGGTGGTTTATAGAACTGTCTAATAAAAGTAATCTCGAAATTACTAATTGGATATATGGAATATATTGGTTACTCTCCGCTGTCTTTATTGGCATATCCTTGATGTTATATCGAATTCGTCCGATAGAATCTGCCAATCAAACGATTGCCTTTCCTTTACTCAAGCCAATTTTTAAATTTGGTGTTACTTTTTGTTTTATGTTACTTGGCGGAGTTTATTTTGGTGCAGTTCAGCAGCAGTCTGAAGGATGGATGATATTTGGTTATATCTGTGGTGCTTTATTTGGTTATTTGTTAGCAAAAATGTTAATCCAGAAAACATGGCGAGTATTTGACCAATGGAAGGGTTTTATGATTTATATAGGAATTTCTATCGTGGTGATATTATCTGTCATGTTCGATTGGTATGGATTCGAGGCAAATGTTCCTGAAAAAGAGGAAGTGGAAGGAATTTATTTTGTCGAGCAAAACACATTTAATAATTGGTACGGTGGTAGATTAGATCAAAAATTAGAAAAATCCAATATTACCAATCCGGAATTAATGGAGAAGGTCATTAACCTACATGAATATATCCTAGCAAATGATCATATCGGACAGTACCAAGATAATATTTACATGGAGAAATCAACAGATATAGAAATCATCTATCATTTAAAAAATGGAAAAAGAATGGTAAGGCAATATTTTATTCCGTCCATGGATGAAGTAGAAGAATATGTAAAACCAATTTTAGAATCGAAAGAATACAAACAATCCAGTTTAGATTGGTTAAATGACAAAAACAATCGTATAAGGTCTGTTGCTGTCTCTGGCTATGATTATAGACAGCAAGTAACTGATCAGCAAAACATTAACAAAATTACTGATGCTTTAAAGCAAGATTATCTGAAAACTTCTTATGAAGAAATGACTCATAGCAGGATCTATGGAGAATCGAAGTATCTTGAATTTGAGGTGGAGTCGGATCAGATCTACTTCTATCACGTGCCTTTATTAGATAGTTACTCAAAGGTATTAGAAGTTTTGGAACAAGAAGAATTAGATCGCGGTCTAACCATTCATTCGACTGATGTTTCCATGGTTGCCATTTCTAACTCACAGAAAAATGAAGAAAGCTTTTATGAACTACCTCATATGGAAGAAATTGATCGTAACGAATGGATGCTTATAGAGGACAGTGAGCAAATTGAAGAACTTATTAACCTGAACAATGATGTGGATGGAACATGGGAGATTGCTTATTACGGACCATCCGATAAAAATATTATCGAAGCTTATCAAGTTAGTGAAGATCAGTTGCCAAGTTATGTAACAGACTATTTTAAATAAGGGAGGTGAAATCCATGTTCGCGAATGACTTTTATCAATCATTAGTAGAACAGTATCAGTCAATGATGTACTATACAGCATTAAAAATAGTGAAAGATCAGCAAATTGCAGAAGACGTTGTCCAGGAGTCATGGATGAAGGTGATGAAACAACACGCAGAAATGGAAGCTATTGATAAATGGGGAGCATGGTTACGAACAGTCACCTCAAGAACGGCAATCGATATATTAAGGAAGGAAAAGCGTCGTCACACATGTTTATTCGACAATCCATACATGATTGAAGAATTGACTCTCTTTTCTACAAATGAAGTGGATGATCAAATAAATTGGCAATCAACATTGGATGAATTAGAGCAATGCATAAATAAAAGCAAGAAGTTAAAACATGTTTTTCAGTTAAAATTTAAATTAGAATTAGACGATGACACGATAGCAAGAACGTTAAAGATTAGTCATTCAGCTGTTAAAACTCGGATATTTAGAACTAGACAATTGCTTAAAAAGCATTATCAAGTTAATCATGATTATTTGTTAAAATCAGGAGCTTAAATGTTTCTGGTTTTTTCTTTTATCAAATAGGTTTATAATAGGATTAGTATGGTTAATCAAAGGATGAATTACATGAGTTACATTATATATGTTGTCTTACCGTGGATATTTTTATGCTTATTTGTGATTGGCGCAGTGTACAGTTTATGGAAAAAGCTTGCCTATTGGTGGGGATTTGTAAGCTGTGCTGCTGGTGTAATTATTTATTTAATTGGCAATGAAGTAGTAGGTGGCTATAATGGTATGAGTCTCAGCTTAATCGGTGCCTTACCGTTTACGATTGGCTTATTTATTTTGTTCTTTCTTTTCGTCGGCAGCAAATTCCAGTAAAACCTAGAATAATGCCGATTAGAATTATCCAAATGGCAAAGAATATAGGTGTACCCAATTGAATGGAGGGATACACATGAGAAGAGGAAACAGAATGCTACCAATGCTTGCTTCTATTGGTATAGGTGCATATGCATATTATCAAATGCGCAGAAACAGAACGATATAATGATTTGGAAAACTTGGCAACTGCCAAGTTTTCTTTCATCTTTGATGTTTGCTATAATAAAGTAAGACTTCCATCACTAGGTTGATCGATAGCGAAACTTATCAAGGAGTTAGCGTCCGTGATAAAAAGATCGAAAATTTTTTAAAAAGAAAGGATTTTGGATTATGGGGAAACAATACATAGGTTATATAGGTTCGTATACGAAGAAGGAAAGCCAAGGTGTTTATCGTTTTACTTTGGATACAGAAAAGAAGCAAATAACGAATGTAGAAGTTGCGGCAAATCTTGATAATCCTACATACTTAACTATTAGTAACAATAATCAATATGTATATGCAGTTTCAAAAGAAGGAGAACAAGGTGGCATTACTGCTTTTACGATTAGCGATGAAATGGCAAATTTAGACAGAATAAACAGTCAAGCAACAGATGGTTCAGCTCCTTGTCATGTCAGTGTAGACAGTGAGAATCAGCTTGTCGTAACAGCCAATTATCATACGAAGCAGGTAGAGGCATTTTTAACTAATGAAGACGGATCATTACAGCCGCCAAAAGCGATTGAACATGAAGGGAACGGACCGCATGAGCGTCAAGAAAAGCCTCATCTTCACTTTGCAGGTTATACACCAGATGAACAATATGTAGTCGTGGTGGACTTAGGTAGTGACACGATAACAACGTACCGTCCAGATGGAGACGTTTTACAGGAAGTAAGTGTATTAACTGTAAAACCTGGAAGTGGTCCACGTCATATTGCATTTCATCCAAAGGCTTCCTACGCTTATGTGATGACAGAGCTTAGTAATGAAGTGATCGTACTTAAATATCATGAAAAAGAAGGAACGTTTGAAGAAGTTCAATATATTTCTACACTTCCAGGCGATTTTAATGAAAATAGTCAAGGAAGCGCCATTCATCTTTCTTCAGATGGAAAGTTTGTTTATGCAGGAAACAGGGGACACAATTCGATTGCGATCTATCGCATAAAGGAAGATTATACGGTTGAGTTTCTAGAATGGACGCACACAGAAGGGGATTGGCCACGTGATTTTGTATTAGATCCTACCGAACAATTTATCGTAGCAGCTAATCAAGAATCCGGAACACTGGTATTATTCGAAAGAGATCAAGAAAAAGGAACACTCACCTTGTTACAAAAAGACGTACAAGCTCCAGAAGCTGTCTGTGTAAAATTTTTAAATTACTAATGGAAAAAGGCCACAAATAACAAAGTGGCCTTTTTTCAATCTTATTCATTCAAGTGTCCTTTTATTGAGATCTACATCGATTAATTCCATATTTTCCTTCGATTCATACCGTGATATAAAGCCATCACCGTGGCATATCGAGCAAGTATAACGCCACTCTTCATCATCCATCAATAACCCTGTACCTTCACAAGCTTTACATTTCATATGTTGAGAACCCATTGTTATACTTCCTTTCTATTTTATTTTTGTTTTTGCTTAATCCAGTTGATAATACCGCCTTGCAAAATAATATCGATATGACGTTTCGTTAAGTCATGTCGTACTGGAATGGTATGATCTTTTCCTTTCACCTTTATGTCAAATGTGTCAGTTACCTGGATCGTTTCATGTATATCACGGAATTCTAAAATGTCGTTCTGCGTTAGATAATCATAGTCGGTTTCATTTACAAAAGTTAACGGAAGAATACCGAAGTTAATTAAATTTTGTAAGTGAATACGAGCAAAATCCTTTACAAGTACGACTTTTAATCCTAAGTACCTAGGTGCCAATGCGGCATGTTCACGGCTTGAACCTTGACCATAATTCACCCCAGCGACAAGTGCATGACCACCAATATCGCGTTTTTTCATCGCATTATCATAATAGTCATCATCAACGATTTCAAAGGCAAATGTACTGATTTTTTGAATGTTACTACGATATGGTAATACTCTGGAGCCACCAGCTAAGATTTCGTCCGTGGAAATATTGTCGGCCATTTTTAACAAAATCGGTAAATCGAAATTATTTTTTATTGGTTCAAAATCTGGAATTGCCGTAATATTTGGTCCTTTCTCTAACTCGACATTTGCATTGTTTTTCGGAGGGGCTTCTAGCATTCCTTCGGTTGTGAATTTTTTCGGTTCTTGTACTTTTGGGTACCTCATATCTAAAGTTCTTGGATCGGTAATTTTTCCAGTCAGAGCAGAAGCGGCAGCTGTTTCAGGACTACATAAGAACACACTGTCCTCCCTAGTACCAGATCTGCCAGGAAAGTTTCTTGGTGTAGTCCGTAAACTATTTCTCCCTGTAGCAGGTGCTTGTCCCATTCCAATACAACCATTACATCCAGCTTGGTGCATTCGTGCACCAGCAGAAAGAAGGTTAGCAATATGCCCATTTTCCACCAACTGCTCTAATAATTGACGTGACGTAGGGTTAATATCAAAAGAAATACCCGATGCAATTTGTTTACCTTTTACAATTTCACTAGCAATCGCAAAATCACGATAGCCTGGGTTGGCGGATGAACCGATATAGGACTGGTAGATCGTCTCGCCAGCTACTTCTGCTACTGGTACGACATTTCCGGGACTAGATGGTTTCGCTATTAATGGTTCTAACTCTGACAAATCAATGTTTTCCTCTTCATCATATTGAGCACCACGATCAGC
This sequence comes from Gracilibacillus saliphilus, assembly GCF_010994085.1. Lineage (NCBI taxonomy): Bacteria > Bacillati > Bacillota > Bacilli > Caryophanales > Bacillaceae > Gracilibacillus > Gracilibacillus saliphilus. Next base: position 532,390 of record NZ_WJEB01000001.1, read on the forward strand.
TGTCAGTTCCATCCAATCATTTTCCCGGCCTTGCTGTCTTAAAAAGTCTTTGATTTCATTATCTGATGGAAAGACTGTAGCTGTTGCTCCAAGTTCTGCTCCCATATTAGCAATAACATGTCGATCCATTGCAGATAAATTTTTAACACCAGGACCATAATACTCAATGATTTTGCCAACGCCACCTTTGACACCATGGCGACGTAACATTTCAAGAATCACATCTTTAGCACTAACCCATTGTGGTAGTTTACCTGTTAATTTTACGCCCATTACTTTTGGCATTTTTACGTAATAAGGCTCTCCAGCCATTGCCATTGCAACATCAATACCACCTGCGCCAATAGCAAGCATCCCCATACAACCATTTGCACATGTATGACTATCAGAGCCTAGTAATGTTTTTCCTGGCTTGGCAAGCTGTTGCATATGGACAGGGTGACTGACTCCATTACCTGGACGGCTATAGTAAATACCAAATTTACGAGCTGCACTTCGTAAGAAAAGATGGTCGTCTGCATTACGGAAATCCTCTTGAATTAAATTATGATCCACATATTGTGCAGAAGCTTCCGTTTTAACACGATCGATCCCCATTGCTTCCAGTTCAAGCATTACCATTGTACCTGTAGCATCTTGTGTTAACGTTTGATCAATTTTTAAACCGATTTCTTTACCTGGTTGCATTTCCCCCGAAACTAGATGTTTACTAATTAACTTTTGAGCGACATTTTGTTTCATCTCATTTGTCCTCCTAAATTTTTTCCGACATATTTAGAATGTACCTTACAGTTAATATTACACATTTTAGTTGTTTATAAACTTTTCACGGCAAAAAATCAGAAGGGAAGTTCGCTTCTGATTTTTAATCAATACGGAGTATATATTATTAAAGTGACCGATATGTGGAAAAAGTACCCGATTACTCACAAAAAAAAGTCGCAGTTTGGGAGAACTGCGACTTTTTTGTTATCAGACAAGAAAGTATAAAATTTGCGCAGATGTCTAGCTCCGAACGCCCAGAAACTAGGCGACTTCACGAATCGCCCTACGATAAAGAAGACTTGCCGATTGGTGAAACCAGAGGCTTAGTCGCACTTATGCCTTTAGGTGAAAGTCATCATCGGTTCGCAAGCTTACCGTGATTCCTTTATCTCAGTTAATTCGTTCCAGTCGCTACGTTTCTAAACGGGCGCTCTGCGCTTTCTTATACCATGACTTTACACATATCGTTTGTCAAGGCTACTGGGTCTTCGATAGGGAGGCCTTCGATAAGTAATGCCTGGTTATATAAAATATTGGTATATAGTTTAACTTTTTCTTTGTCTGATTGGTGCGCTTGTACTAGTGCCTGGAAAATCTCATGTTTGTTGTTGATTTCCAATACTTTTGTTGCTTCAATGTTCTGGTTATCAGGCATTTGCTTTAAGACTTTTTCCATTTCAATCGAAACATCACCTTCAGCTGATAAGCAGACTGGATGTGTTTTTAGACGAGTGGAAAGCTTAACATCTTTTACTTTATTGCCTAGAATTTCTTTCATTTCCTCTAATAAATCTTTATGTTCTTCTTTTTGTTTTTCTGCTTCTTGTTTCGTTTCTTCATCTTCTAGATCAAGGTCACCACTTGATACATTTTTGAATTCTTTGTCATCATAGTTCATCAACATTTTAATAGCAAATTCATCGACTTCATCTGTAAAGTATAGGATTTCATAGCCTTTATCTTTAACCATTTCTGTTTGTGGTAATTTTTCGATGCGGTCATGTGATTCACCAGTTGCATAATAAATATGCTCTTGATCTTCTGGCATACGTACTACATATTCTTTTAGTGTCACAAGCTTTTGCTCACTAGATGAGTAGAACAGTAATAAATCTTTTAATTTATCTTTATTAGCACCAAAGTCCGCATAAACACCATATTTAATTTGACGACCAAATGCATCATAAAATTTCTCATATTTTTCGCGGTCATTTTTCAGCATACTTTGTAAATGGTTCTTGATTTTCTTCTCAATATTTTTGGCGATTAATTTTACTTGGCGGTCTTGTTGTAATATCTCTCGGGAAATATTTAGCGATAGATCTTCAGAATCGACAATTCCGCGTACGAAACTGAAGTGGTCTGGTAAAAGGTCAGCACATTTTTCCATAATTAATACGCCATTGGAATATAGTTCTAATCCTTTTTCGAAATCTTGTGAGTAATAGTTAAACGGTAATTGTTCAGGAATATAAAGAATAGATTGGAATCTCACCATACCATCTACACTGATATGCAGGTGGCTTAATGGCTTATCAAACCCGAAATGTTTCTCTTGATAGAAGCTTTCGTAATCTTCATCACTTAGCTCTTGTTTATTTTTACGCCAGATTGGCACCATGCTGTTAATCGTTTGATCTTCGATTACGTCTTCTAATTCTTCTTCATTATCCTCTTTCGGTTTCTTTTCAGTAACCTCCATCTTAATAGGATAGCGAATAAAATCAGAGTATTTTTTGATGATTGATTGCAATTTATATTCTTCAAGAAATTCATCATAGTTTTCTTCTTCAGCATTTTCTTTTAGTTGAATGATTATTTCAGTTCCAACATCCTGTTTGTCATATGGTTCGATCGTATAGCCTTCTTCACCATCAGATTCCCATTTATAGCCTTGATCACTATGAAGTGCACGAGTATAAACGGTTACTTTGTCAGCAACCATAAAAGAAGAGTAGAACCCTACACCAAATTGCCCAATGATTTCTTGTCCATCTTTCATTTCTACTTCATTTTTAAAAGCAAGAGAACCACTTTTAGCAATTGTACCTAAGTTTTCTTCTAATTCTTCCTTTGTCATTCCAATACCGGTGTCTTTAACAGTTAACGTACGATTATTTTTATTAGGTTCAATTCGAATGTAGTAATCATCTTTATTGAAAGAGATACTATCATCTGTTAAAGCTTTATAGTAGATTTTATCAATTGCATCACTAGCATTTGAAATAAGTTCACGTAAAAAGATTTCCTTTTGTGAATAGATGGAATGTACCATCATTTCAAGCAATCGTTTCGATTCAGCTTGGAATTGCTTTTGTTCCATTGTTATTCTCCTCCTTATAATACTTGATTTATGTATTTTTAGCACTCTTGTTCGTTGAGTGCTAACACATAATAGTTATCACAAAACCCTTGTAGTGTCAAGTGCAAAAGCGGTTTGACTTCTTGGAGACAATCACTTATTTTAAAAAAGAAACAGTATTTTTTTGTTTATTTATGATAAGATGTTCTTATGAGAAAAGTTGTTCGGTTCATAAAGGGGGAAGTCAACATGGCCTTTGATTACCAAACGCCACGTTATGTGCACGTAATTGAACAAATAAAAGCCAAAATTAATGATGGAGAGTTAGAACCTGGTGAGCGATTGCCGTCCGAGATGGACTTTGCCAAACAATTAAATGTATCGCGAAATACATTAAGAGAAGCGCTCCGGATATTAGAAGAAGAAAATGTTATTATTCGTAAACATGGAATTGGCACATTTGTAAATAAAAAACCTTCTTTTTCTGGTGGTATTGAGGAATTATTCAGTGTTACCGATTTTATCAAAAGAGAGGGTAAAGAACCTGGAACTAATTTACTTTTTCAGGGGATAGTTGATGCTGTTAGTGAAGATAAACAAGAATTAGACTTGAATGATGAGGATCGAGTTTACCTTGTCAAACGTGTAAGGACAGCTGATGGTGAGCCATTGGTATACTGTATTGACAAGGTGCCAGTTTCTTTAATTGGAGAGGACTATTATTTTGGAGAAGAATCAATGTTATATTCTTTTCAAGAGAAAAAAGGTATAACGATAAGTTATGCAAAGGCCGATATAAAAACGATTGGTTACCATCAGGAGATATCCGAGATATTAGAATCAGACCCAGATCAGCCGCTATTGATTTTAAAACAGACGCATTATGACACTAATGACCAACCGATCTTATATTCACTAAACTTTTTCAGAGCTGATCAGGTAAGTTTTAGTGTCATTCGAAAACGAATATTTTAAGAAAAGCCATCTGATAAGGGTGGTTTTTATATTGAACAAAAATACATTGACTTGTTGGACGTCTTACCTATATAATGAAACCGAATCCAATATATAAGGGTTCTTTTTATCGACATAGGTTGTTGGACGTCCTATCAATTATGCTAAGGAAAAATAGGTACATAAACAAGATCAGACTTCTATAAGTGTAGTTAACTTACTAATACGTTTCTCTAGGCAAAATGGGAGGCTCAATAACCACCATTAATGAAAGTTTAACTTTATTTAAGAAAGGTGAATCAGTACGATGAGAATGGTCGATTTAATAGCTAAAAAGCGTGATGGTGAATCCTTAAGTAAAGATGAAATAGAGTTTATGATCGCAGGATATACGAATGGAGAAACACCAGACTACCAGATGTCAGCGATGGCGATGGCACTTTACTTTCAAGGAATGACGACAGAAGAACGAGTTGATCTTACCATGGCAATGGTGGAATCTGGAGATCAAGTTGATTTATCAGATATAGAAGGTGTTAAAGTTGATAAACATTCGACAGGTGGGGTAGGAGATACCACTACACTTATTTTAGCACCATTAGTAGCATCTGTAGGTGTCCCTGTAGCCAAAATGTCAGGAAGAGGACTCGGACATACCGGAGGAACCATTGACAAATTAGAATCGATTAAAGGGTTTCAAGTTGAATTAACAGCTGAAAAATTTAATCAACTCGTCAATCAACAAAAAGTAGCTGTTGTAGGACAAAGTGGGAATTTAACTCCAGCAGATAAGAAACTATATAGTTTACGTGATGTCACGGCTACTGTGAATTCGATCCCATTAATTGCTAGCTCGATTATGAGTAAGAAAATAGCTTCTGGTGCAGATGCAATAGTATTGGATGTCAAAACTGGATCAGGCGCATTTATGAAGAATTTGGATGATGCAAAAGAATTAGCAAAAGCTATGGTGGATATCGGAAATGGAGCAGGTCGTGAAACAATTGCAGTTATTTCAGATATGAACCAACCATTAGGTCATGCTGTAGGAAATGCACTTGAAATCAAAGAAGCAATAGATACATTACAAGGAAACGGGCCAGAAGATTTATATGAATTGTGTTTAACACTAGGAAGTCAAATGGTATATTTAGCTAAACAAGCAGATTCTATTGCAGAAGCAAGAGAAAAACTAGAAGAAGCAGTTGACTCAGGTAGAGCATTAGAGAAATTTAAAACATTCGTGTCATCACAAGGTGGCGATGCATCAGTAGTAGATGATCCAAGTAAATTACCACAAGCAAAATATGTTATAGATGTCAAAGCAACACATGCTGGTTTTGTAAGTGAAATAGTAGCAGATGAAATTGGTATTGCAGCAAGTATGCTAGGTGCTGGGCGTTTAACCAAAGATTCAAAAATTGATTTGGCTGTTGGAGTAGCGTTACAGAAAAAGATTGGTGATCAAGTATCAGAAGGGGAGACACTGGTTAAAGTATATAGTAATCAGGAAAATATCAAAGAAGTAGAAGAAAAAATCATCGAAGCTTATACGATCAAAGCTGAAAACACAACAAAACATTCCTTAATCTATGATATTATTCACTAATAATACAAGATGAGCCTTTTACTCAAAGTAAAAGCCTCCGCCCAAAGAGGTTGGACATCCTACATCAAGGTAGTTAAAATAGGAGTGAAGCAGCATGAAAGAGATTGGCCTTAGCTTACTTGCTGGAATCATTATCGGCATCGTCTTTAAATTCATGAAATTACCTCTGCCTGCTCCACCTGTACTGGCTGGTGTAGTTGGTATATTTGGTGTTTATTTCGGAGGACAGATTGCCGAATGGTTGAAGTCATTTTTTTAAAGAAAGGAAGAACACTATTGAAATCTTTTAAACGAGTATTTTTAATTGTATTAGACTCTGTCGGTATTGGAGAAGCCCCTGATGCAGCACAGTTCAATGACAAAGGTGCGGATACATTAGGCCACATTGCTGAACATATGAACGGCTTACATATGCCTCATATCGGCAAATTAGGTTTAAGTAATATTCGTGAAATTAAAGGAATTGAAAAAGCAGAGCAGCCGAAAGCACACTACACAAAAATGCAAGAGGCATCAAATGGGAAAGATACGATGACAGGACATTGGGAAATCATGGGCTTGCATATTGACCAGCCATTCCAAACATTTCCAGATGGATTTCCAGATGATTTAGTGCAACAATTAGAAGAGAAAACAGGACGAAAAGTTATAGGTAATAAACCAGCTTCTGGTACGGCCATTATCGAAGAGTTAGGTGAAGAACATATGAAAACAGGAGATCTGATTGTGTATACATCAGCTGATTCTGTTTTACAAATTGCAGCACATGAAGATATTATTCCGATCGAGGAACAATATCGAATATGTGAGATCGCACGTGATTTAACAAAAAATGAAACATATATGGTTGGACGCGTTATTGCTCGTCCTTTTGTCGGTGAACCAGACGCTTTTGAGCGTACTTCTAATCGTCATGATTATGCACTGAAGCCTTTTGGTAGAACGGTCATGAATGAATTAGCAGATTCTGACTATGACGTGATTGCATTAGGGAAAATATCTGATATTTACGATGGTGAAGGGGTAACAGAAGCGATTCGTACAAAGGACAATGCTGATGGTATGGAGAAATTCATTCAGTCAATGGATAAAGACTTTTATGGATTGAATTTCCTCAACCTTGTAGATTTTGATGCGAAATATGGGCACCGTCGTGATCCCCAAGGTTACGGAGAAGCATTGGAAGCATTTGATCAACGTTTACCAGAAATGCTTGAAAAATTGCAAGATGGTGATCTTATCATTATTACAGCGGATCACGGTAACGATCCTATCCATCATGGAACAGATCACACGAGAGAGTATGTCCCGCTTTTAATTCGCCATAATCAAATTACAAACGGTAAACAATTAGAAATAAGAGAAACATTTGCTGATATTGGTGCTACCATTGCAGACAATTTTGGTGTAACATTACCAGTAAACGGGAAAAGTTTTCTGAAAGAAATTGAGTAATAGGAGGCTGTTTGAAGTGAACCAGTTAGCTGAAGCAACTGCATATCTACAAGACAAAATAAAAACACAACCTAAAATCGGATTAATTCTGGGATCGGGATTAGGTATGCTAGCAGATGAAATAGAAAATCCAACTAAAATTAAATATGAAGAAATTCCAGGATTTCCAGTATCAACTGTTGAAGGACATGCAGGTCAATTAGTAATTGGAAACTTGCAAGGTATCGATGTTATCGCCATGCAGGGGCGTTTTCATTACTATGAAGGTTACGGAATAGATGCGGTAACATTCCCTGTCCGTGTTATGAAAGAATTGGGGGTTGAAAAGTTAATCGTAACGAATGCTGCAGGTGGTGTGGACCGTTCTTTAGAACCGGGAGATCTCATGTTGATTACGGATCATATCAACAACACTGGGCAAAATCCATTAATCGGAGAAAACGTTCATGAGCATGGAGTTCGATTCCCTGATATGTCAACTGCATATGATCGTGACTTACAAGTAGTAGCAAAACAAGCGGCTGAACAACTAGATATTACTTTAAAAGAAGGTGTCTATGTTTGGAATACTGGACCAAGTTATGAGACTCCGGCAGAAATCCGCATGTTAGATATTATTGGAGGAGATGCCGTTGGGATGTCGACTGTACCTGAAGTAACCGTTGCTCGTCATGCGGGCATTAAATGTGTCGGTATTTCTTGTATCTCCAATATGGCGGCAGGAATTTTAGATCAGCCATTAACACACGATGAGGTTATTGAAACGACAGAAAAAGTTCGGGAATCCTTTTTACAATTTGTGAAACAGCTAATACAAGATATTAGCTAAAATAAAAGGGGGAGAACGAGATGGAAAAACAATTAATAGACGAGGCTAAAAAGGCACGTAAAAAAGCATATGTACCGTATTCTAACTTTAAAGTAGGCGCGGCATTATTAGATGGCGAAGGAAACATTTTCCACGGTTGCAATATTGAAAATGCTGCTTACTCGATGACTAATTGTGGTGAAAGAACTGCTTTATTTCATGCCTATGCAACAGGTTCTAAGAAATTTGAAATGATAGCTGTCGTGGCTGATACAGATCGCCCTGTATCACCGTGTGGAGCATGTCGTCAAGTCTTGGCAGAGCTTTGTGAACCTGATATGAAAGTGTTGTTAACGAATCTTCAAGGAGATGTACAAGAAACTACGGTTAGGGAGTTACTTCCAGGTGCATTTATTGCTGATGATATGTCCAATGTAAAATAATGAAGGAGGATGAACATGACTTTAGCAAACAAAATTGATCATACTGCATTAAAACCAGATACAACCAATGAACAAATTGAGACGTTATGTAATGAAGCGAAAGAATATGGTTTTTACTCTGTCTGTGTTAATCCGACATGGGTTAGCTATGCGAAAGAATTATTAACCGGTTCGAATGTAGCAGTTTGTACGGTGATTGGTTTCCCATTAGGTGCGACATCTTCGGCAGTTAAAGCTTTTGAAACGAAATATACTATCGAAAAAGGTGCGACAGAAGTTGACATGGTAATAAATATTGCAGCCTTAAAAGATGGAAAACAGGAGCTAGTTCAACAAGATATCGAAGCAGTCGTACAAGCTGCATCTGGTAAAGCATTAGTAAAAGTAATTATTGAAACATGCTTATTAACGGATGAAGAAAAAGAAACAGCATGCCGATTAGCTGTTGCAGCAGGGGCTGACTATGTTAAGACATCTACAGGTTTCTCAACTGGAGGGGCTACAACAGAAGATATCGCCTTAATGCGTAAAACAGTCGGACCAGATATAGGGGTAAAAGCCTCTGGTGGGGTACGTGATTTACAAACAGCACAAGCAATGGTCGATGCAGGCGCTTCCCGAATTGGAGCAAGTGCAAGTGTAGCGATTGTAAAAGGCGAAGCAACTGATAGTGATTATTAAATAAAATGATCAAAGAACTTTATGTAATTGTGCTTGTGGAGAGTTCCATTTAATTCTCTACAAGCATATTTTTATATGATAAAACAATATATCCAGATAGTTTACATTATCAACAAGAATGGAAGAAAAAATGTTTTTTGGAGGAGAATTATAAATGGAAGAAACCATACATAATGAAGAACAACGAAATACACTAAAGTCTCATGCTCGTTTAGGATGGGGGGGCGTAATCGGATTTTTTCTGTCGTACTTAGGGTTTGTACTTGTATTAGGGTTCATATTCGGAGTTATTGCAGTAATCTTAGATAGGGGAATCGAAGGATATTATACAAATTTATTGATGGAAAGCCATTATACGTTAATTATCGATGCACTTGGAATTGTAATTGCTTTTATACTATTTAAAAAAGTGCGATCTTTTTTGAAGTCGTCTTTTTCATTGAAACCATTAAAAAGAGGAAAAACATATTTATATCTTGTATTAGCTTTTGTTATCAATTACGTTGTTCAATTTTTAATATTAAATGTATTAAAATGGGAAAAAGGCGGTAGTCAAATAGATACTTTTGGTTTAGAGGGATTATCTGATCATTGGTTTAATCTTTTGTTATTTTATCTTGCTTTTACCATCATAACACCAATTAAAGAGGAACTAATGTTTAGGGGTATTATCCATCAATTTTTAGATGTTAAATATCACTTTGTAATCGGCCTGATCGGTTCTTCTCTCCTTTTTGGAATTCTACATCCAGGGCATATATTATCAGCAACTATTATGGGGATGATTTTTGTTATATTATATCGTCTAACTCATTCATTAATGGTACCCATTATTCTACACATTATATGGAACCTTTACGCTATTTCAGGTATGTTGGCAATGCTTGAAATCATTTAGTGATAAAACATACATAATCCATCTATCACAAGCCAACCTATGAAGGAAGAAAAGTAAGGAAGTGATAATAATGGAAATGCATGATAGTGAATATCAAGCAGGCGATATTGTATATGTATTCTATCGTAATCCACATACGCAAGATGTTGCACATATGCAAGAAGCTGCAGTTGTTCGAAATCCAGAAGATCCTAACGAAGGACTAGCATTGTTTCTATATGAGACCTACTATCCGCTTGACAGTGAAATGGCCATTTATAAGAGTGAAGAAGAGGCGGAGAAAGCTTATCAAGAATATTTTGGTGATGATTCAGGAGGACAAATTTTATGGTGAAGCCATTTCAGCCCCAGCTGGTATATTTTGAACCACAAGCATTGGAATATCCATTAGGAGCAACTTTAAAAGAAAAGTTTGAGAAACAAGATGTAGAAATTCGATACACTACTTCTCACAATCAAGTGCGTAATTTACCAGGAGAAAATGACTTCCAGAAATATCGGGTCGCTAAATCAACACTCGTTGTAGGTTTACGAAAGACATTAAAGTTCGATACCTCAAAGCCATCTGCTGAATATGCGATTCCTTTAGCAACAGGTTGTATGGGGCATTGTCATTATTGCTATTTGCAGACGACCATGGGAAGTAAACCATACATTCGAACCTATGTGAATACTGAAGAGATCTTTGAATCCGCTATTCAGTATATGGAAGAGAGAGCTCCCGAAGAAACGAGATTTGAGGCTTCTTGTACATCAGATATTGTTGGGATTGATCACCTAACACATACATTGAAACGAGCCATCGAATTTTTCGGTGAGTCAGACTATGGGAAATTAAGGTTTGTAACCAAATTTAATCATGTTGATCATTTGTTAGACGCCAAACATAATGGCAAGACTCGGTTCCGTTTCAGCATCAATGCAGATTATGTTATCAAATACTTTGAACCTGGAACTTCAAGGTTGGTAGAAAGGATTGAAGCGGCTGGAAAAGTCGCACGTGCTGGATATCCTTTAGGTTTTATAGTGGCACCTATTTATTTACATGAGGGTTGGAAAGATGGGTATTATCAAATGTTCGAAAGATTAGATGCAGAGCTACCGCAAGATGCTAAAAAAGATATTACCTTCGAGTTTATTCAACATCGATTTACCAAACCCGCGAAACGAGTAATTCAAAAAAATTATCCTATGACAAAATTAGAATTAGATGAGGAAAAAAGACGATATAAATGGGGGAAATATGGGATTGGTAAATATATTTATCAAAAGGAAGAAGAAGAGCAGATAAAAAGCCATTTATATTCTTACATGAAGAAGTTCTTTCCAGATGCAAGACTTGAGTACTTTACTTAGTAAACGATAGAATAAGACTAGACTCAGCAGATACCGAAAGGATGGACACTAATGGAATTTGATTGGATATGGAAAGCTATATTGGTTATTGTTATAGGAACGTTACTACTTCGTGTAGCGGGCAGAAAATCAATATCCCAAATGTCTTTAGCACAAACAGTCCTGATGATCGGTATAGGATCCTTACTCATTCAGCCTATATCTGGAAAAAATATCTGGGTAACATTTGGAGTAGGCGCAATTTTAATTCTTACCTTAATTGTGATGGAGTATTCACAGATTAAATGGGATATAGCAGAAAAAATTATTACTGGGAAGTCAGTTACCTTGGTCGAAAATGGGCAACTTATTGAAAAGAATTTAAAAAAGTACCGAATATCTGTGGACTTATTAGAAATGTTGTTACGTCAGCAAAATGTTCAGAAAATCAGTGATGTAGAATCGGCAACGTTAGAACCGAATGGACAGTTAGGATTCATGTTAAAGCCTGAAGCCCAACCAATGACAAAAGGTGATTTACAACAACTAGTTAACCAATTACAACAAATGCAACTTAGCATCAACACCTTACAGAATAATATAAATCCTAAAGATAATATATTTCAGGAGGTAGCGGATAAGCAACACCAAACACCACCTCCTAAACATTTAGAGTGAATTAATGTAGGACCAACCTGTGGCGGTCCTACATAATGTTTTTAAAGCACTCAGGAAGTTTTACTTTATTAGATATGAAAGTATAAATTTTTTCGCAGATGTCTAGCTCCGAGCGCCCAGAAACTAGGCGACTTCACGAATTGCCCTACGATAAGTCATCATCGGTTCGTAAACTCACCGTGATTCCTTTATCTCAGTTAATTCGTTCCAGTCGCTACGTTTCTAATCGGGCGCTCTGCGCTTTTCTTATTGATCATATAAAATCGACTTGATATCATTCTCATCTAAATAATCTTCATATTTTTCATGTGCGTCATTGACACCAATATATTTTCCATCCATCCCAGCTAATAAAAATCCTTCCAGTTCCTCTACGCTTCCGACCTGTTCTTCTGAATGATAATACATATTATCATAATCTTTTTCGGTATCATAAAAGTCTGAAGGGCCATCAGAGGAGCCATACATTTCTACACTTTGCCATGCGTCTTCACCATCAAACATCGTATGATCATCACCTTCTAATTCCTGTTCATCGATATTGGAGTGGAGAATGTCTTCTTCGATCGGTCTTTGCTTTTTGACATCATGTTCTGCATGCTTCATACATCGGGTAGTAGTAGGCATTGCCATCATACGTTCTGCAGGTATATCACTGTGGCAAATTTCACATTTTCCATACGTTCCATTGTCAATAGCTTGTAACGCTTGTTTGATATCAGCTAGCTCTTTTTCCTCGTGTTCGTTAAGTGCAATGTCTTTTTCTCGTTCAAATAGCTCTGAACCTGTATCGGCTGGATGGTTATCGTAATTGGATAATTCTGAAACGGATTCTTTATTAATGGCTTGTTCTAATCCGAAATGATCTTTGATATGCTCTTTAATTTCTTTTTTTCGTGTTAATAATTCCTGTTTGCATTGTTGTATTTCAGTGGGATGTAGCAAATATTACACCTCCTTATATCTGTTAGTATGTCCGAATCTTCATATCCCACTAAAGATGATTTTGGAAAATGAAATGGATAAAGGAAAGAAGAGAGGAGAGGATATATTATAGAAGGTCACTAAGAAAAAACGGAGTGAAATCCGCTTTAACACGGTCATTACGCTAATTTTGTACTTTCTTTCCATATTAAAAAAGCTGACCTCCTTATTGTAAGGAAATCAGCTTTTTCGATTAATCATTGGCTTTTTCAAATTGAGATATCTTATCTTCATGGGTTAAAGTAACAGCAATTTCATCCCAACCATTAAGAAGCATTTCTCGTTTATAGTCGTCTAAATCAAATGAAGCTTCAAAGCCTTGAGTGTCATAGACTTTTTTTGCTTCAAGGTCTACAGTTAAGTGATATTGATTGGCTTCCGCATTGTTAATTAAGGTCTGTACCTCATCTTCTGTTAATTTAACAGGTAAGATACCATTTTTTGTACAGTTGTTATAAAAAATATCAGCATAGCTTGGAGCTATAATTACTCTAAAGCCATAATCTTGTAATGCCCATGGAGCATGTTCACGGGAGGATCCGCAACCGAAGTTTTCTCCGGCTACTAATATAGATGTTCCTTGATATTTTGGCTGATTTAAAGAGAAATCGTTACGCAATTCACCTTTTGAGTCAAAACGCCAGTTATAGAAAACGAATTGACCAAATCCTTGACGTGAAATACGTTTGAGAAATTGCTTAGGAATGATTTGATCAGTATCAACATTCGCGCGATTCAAAGGGTATACTAGCCCTTCATGTTTACGAATTGGTTCCAATTTGTTAGCCTCCTTTAACATTTAGCTTGGTGTTGGAATGGATAAATGACGAACATCAACAAAGTGTCCTTTGATTGCAGCTGCTGCAGCCATTTCTGGACTTACTAAGTGTGTACGAGCACCAGTACCTTGACGACCTTCAAAATTACGATTAGAAGTAGAAGCGCAGCGTTCGCCTTCCGGAACAACGTCATCGTTCATGGCAAGACACATACTGCAACCAGCATCACGCCATTCAAAACCAGCATCTTTAAAGATGACATCGATGCCTTCTTTTTCGGCTTGAGCTTTTACACTATGAGACCCAGGTACAACAATGGCACGAACATTAGGATTCACTTTATGTCCCTTTACTATTTCAGATGCTTTCTTCAAGTCTGCAAGTCGAGAGTTGGTACAAGATCCGATAAATACGTGTTCAATTTCAACAGAAGAGATCGGTTCGCCACCTTCAAGTCCCATGTACTCTAAAGCACGCGATATTTCTTCACGTTCATTCTCATTATTTGCATCATCAACAGTTGGGACGTTTGCGCTCACCGGAATACACATACCAGGGTTTGTTCCCCATGTAACCTGTGGTTCTATTTCATCCGCATTAATTTCGACTTGCTCATCATAAATGGCACCTTCATCTGTTGCTAATGCTTTCCATTCTTCAGCAAGCTGCTCGAATTCTTGACCATCTGGAACATGACGTTTTCCACGTAAAAATTCAACTGTAGTGTCATCCGGGCTGATCAAACCTGCACGAGCACCAGCTTCAATCGACATGTTACAGACTGTCATACGACCTTCCATAGACAGATCTCGAATTGCTTCACCGGTATACTCGATAACATATCCGGTACCAAATTTAACACCAAATTTGCCGATAATTGCTAAAATTAAGTCTTTTGCTGTTACACCTGTACCTAATTTACCATTAACTTTTACATTTAATGTTTTGGGTTTTTGTTGCCAGATGGTTTGGGTAGCTAATACGTGTTCCACTTCACTTGTACCAATACCAAAGGCTAATGCACCAAATGCCCCGTGAGTAGAAGTGTGGCTGTCACCACAAACAATTGTTTTACCAGGTTGTGTCAATCCTAATTCTGGTCCTATTACGTGTACGATACCTTGGTCTGGATGATGGATATCTGCTAAAGGTACACCAAACTCTTCACAGTTTGCTTTTAATGTCTCCATTTGTGTTTTGGATACTTCATCTTTGATAACATTACGGTGGATCGTTGGTACGTTATGATCCATGGTTGCAAAGGTACGATCAGGTCTGCGTACTTTTCGGTTGTTGATTCTAAGCCCTTCAAACGCTTGAGGGGAAGTAACCTCATGGACTAAGTGTAAGTCAATATATAAAAGATCAGGTTTCCCTTCTTCATGATGAACGATATGTTTTTCCCAAATCTTTTCAATAATAGTCTTTGGTTTTCTCATCTGATTCACTCCTTACGTAATAGTTTTATCAACATAAACTTGCTTTGCTCAGCACCATAGTAGTTGTTCACTTAGAAAAAGATCGGCGTTTATCTATGTGGAATAGGTACGCCGAAGTTTCCGTGATATTATTGGATTTCGTCAACGATTAACTGTGTCATTTCGGTTGTGTTGACTAGCTTTCCTTTGTCATTTCTTAAATCTGCTGTGTGATAGTTTTGATTTAATACTTTTTCCACTGCGTCTTCAATTGCTTGTGCTTCTTCATTCATATCAAATGAGTAGCGAAGCATCATGGCAGCTGAAAGGATCATCGCAATTGGATTGGCAATACCTTTACCAGCAATATCAGGTGCAGATCCATGCGCAGGTTCATATAAACCAACACCGTCTTCAGCTAAGCTAGCAGAAGGTAGCATCCCAAGTGATCCAGTTAGAACAGAAGCTTCATCACTTAAAATATCACCAAACATGTTCTCTGTAACTATCACATCAAACTGTGTCGGATTCGTGATCAGTTTCATTGCCGCAGCGTCGACTAATATATGATCAACGGTGACATTTGGATATTCTGCCTTTTTTTCCTCGACAATTTCTCTCCATAGTTTACTAGATTCTAACACATTTGCTTTATCAACAGATGTTAGGTGTTTATTGCGTAACTCTGCACTTTGAAAGGCTTTATCGATAATACGTTCCATCTCTTTTCGTGTATATGCTAATGTGTCAACAACTGCATTCCCATCATCAAGACGTTCACTTGGTCTTCCAAAATATAGACCGCCAGTTAGTTCACGAACAATTAATAAGTCACTGCCTTGTATGATTTCTTCTTTTAGTGGAGATGCATGTAAAAGATTTTTAAAGCCTTTAACAGGGCGCAGGTTCGCATATAAATCCAGTGCTTTACGGATACCTAGCAAACCACGTTCGGGTCTTAAATCAGAAGGATTATTATCCCACTTCGGACCACCTACTGCACCCAATAAAACAGCATCAGCACTTTTGCAAGCTTCTACCGTTTCGTCAGGGAGGGGAGTAGCATGATTATCAATGGCAACACCACCGATGTCGTATAAAGAAAATTCAAAAACTTTATGATATTTTTGGCTAATTGCTTCTAGGACTTCTTTGGCAGCATAGATAACTTCTGCTCCAATTCCATCACCCGGAAGCAGGACGATTTTTTTGCTCAATTCATTGACCTCCTACATACCGACTTAGATTGCTTTTTTTTGGTAAATAGCTCGGTTTACACCGTTTAGATATGCTTGCACAGCAGCTTCTAACACATCTTGTGCGGAACCGCGTCCACTTACAGTATTTCCATCAACAGTTAAGCTGACATGTACTTCTGCGAGTGCATCTCGACCTTGACCAATTGAATTTAGTTGAAAATCAGTAAGGTGTGTTTCTTCCGTTATTATTTGATCTAAAGTGTTATATAGTGCTTCCACACTACCTGATCCTGTGCTCGTATCTTCTACTTGCTCATCACCAGGAGTAGTAAGTGATACTGTCGCACTTGGTTGATCATTCGAACCATATTGAACTTGGAAATTTTGCAGTTGATAACGTTTCACATTCGAGGTATCTGTCTGAATGTCAGTAAGGATTGCAAACAAATCATCGTCTGTGACTTCTTTTTTGCGGTCTGTTAATAATTTAAACGCCTTAAATGCTTCTTTTATTTTGTCTTCTGGAAGATCGTAACCAAGCTGCTTAATTTTATCTGTAAATGCATGACGACCTGAGTGCTTACCTAATACAAGGTTATTAGAATGAACACCGACTAATTCTGGGGTAATAATTTCATACGTTTGCGCATTTTTTAATACACCATCTTGGTGAATGCCAGATTCATGGGCAAAAGCATTTCGGCCAACAACCGCTTTGTTTCCAGGTACCGTCATACCAGTGAATTTACTTACCATATCACTAGTGCGTTTTATTTCATTTAAAACTAAATTAGTATAATAAGGATAATAATCATTGCGAATTTTTAACGCTACAGCAAACTCTTCCAATGATGCGTTTCCTGCACGTTCGCCGATACCGTTAATTGTACCTTCGACTTGGGTAGCACCATTTTCTACTGCGGCAATAGAGTTAGCCAAAGCCATCCCTAGGTCATCATGGCAATGACAAGAAAGGTCAACTTTATCGATGTTTGGTACATTTTCTTTAATATACTTAAACATTGCACCATATTCACGTGGCATAGTATAACCAACTGTATCAGGTAAGTTAATCACGGTAGCACCAGCATAAATGACTTTTTCAATAATCTTTGCCAGGAAATCTAAGTCAGTACGTGATGCATCCTCTGCAGACCATTCAACATGATCAAAAAATTGTTTACCGTATGTGACCATTTTGACGGCTGTATCAATCACTTCTTCTGGAGTTTTCTTTAATTTATATTCCATATGAATAGGGGAGGTGGCAATAAAAACGTGAAGTCTAGGTTGAGTCGCATTTTGTAAAGCATCACGACAAGCATCAATATCGGATGTAACTGCACGAGCTAAACCAGTTACAGATACATTCTTCACTGTTTCAGCAATTTTTTTAACAGCTTCAAAATCGCCTTTGGAGGAAGCAGGGAACCCTGCTTCCATAACATCTACCCCAAAGCGTTCTAATTGTTTAGCAAGCTCTAATTTTTCTAGCTGATTGAGATTGACACCAGGTGATTGTTCACCATCACGAAGTGTCGTATCAAAAATCTTAATTTGAGTCATTAGAGACCACTTCCTTTTTATTAATAGCCTTTTGCTTAACAAATGGCATTAATTCACGCAGTTCTCTACCTACCTTCTCAATTTGATGTTCGCTTTCTGCTTTCTTAATAGCAGCATAACGAGGACGGTTAGCTTGATTTTCAAGAATCCACCCCTGAGCAAATTTACCTGTTTGGATGTCAGATAATACTTCTTTCATACGTGCCTTTGTATCTTCATCAACAATACGTGGACCTGACATGAAGTCACCCCATTCAGCAGTGTCAGAAATAGAGTGGCGCATGTTTTCTAGTCCACCTTCATAAAGTAGGTCTACGATTAGTTTTAATTCATGTAGACATTCAAAATAGGCAACTTCTGGTTGATACCCAGCTTCTACAAGCGTTTCGAAACCAGCTTTTACAAGAGCAGAAGTACCGCCACAAAGTACAGCTTGCTCACCAAATAAATCTGTTTCCGTTTCTTCTTGGAAACTTGTTTCAAGAATACCAGCACGGCCTGCTCCGATTCCTTTTGCATAAGCTAGAGCCACATCTGTTGCTTGACCTGTTGCATCTTGGAAAATACCATAAAGTGCAGGTACACCAGCACCTTCTTCATATGTTCTACGTACTAAGTGACCTGGCCCTTTCGGAGCTACAAGAAATACATCTACATCTGCTGGAGGTACGATTTGATTAAAGTGAATATTAAATCCATGCGCAAATACTAGGGCATTTCCAGCTTCTAAGTTTGGTTCAATTGCCTCTTTATAAATGGATGGCTGATATTCGTCAGGAAGTAGGATCATAATAACATCTGCTTCTTTAGCTGCATCTGCTACAGATTTTACATCCACACCATCTTCTACCGCTTTATCCCAAGAACGACCTTTACGGAGACCAACCACTACATCAAAACCACTTTCTTTTAAGTTCAATGCATGTGCATGGCCTTGAGAACCATAACCGATAATGGCGATCTTTTTAGATTGTAATACCTCTTCATTAATATTGTTGTTATAAAGTACTTTAGTCATAATAAACTACATCCTCTCCATTAATTTTATTTTTTTATAATAATATGATTATTATTATTAACCTAATAGTGATTGAAAACTGCCATCTGTATTGGGCTGTTGTCCACGAACAAAAGCGGTTAAGCCTGTTCGTGCTAATTCTTTAATGCCATATGGTCGTAGCAGTTCAATTAATGCTTCTACTTTATCTGGCTTACCAGTAACTTGGATGGATAAGCTTTCTTTACTTACATCAATAATCGAAGCTCGGAATGGTTCAATAATACCTTGAACCTCTGCACGTAATTGGCTGTTGCTGACAATTTTTATCAATGCAAGCTCTCGTGCGACAATAGCTTTATCTGTTATATCCGAAACTTTGATAACATCTATTTGCTTGTTAAGCTGTTTCGTTACTTGTTCTAACTTTTGTGAATCTTCAACCTCAACAACGAAGGTCATTTTACTCATCCCTTCTGTTTCAGTTCTGCCAACAGATATACTTTCGATGTTAAATTGACGTCGTTGTAAGAGACTTGTTATGCGGTTTAATACGCCACTGCGATTTCTAACTGTTGCAGTTATAATTCGTTTCATGGTTTCACCCCAATCATTTCATTTAGTCCTGTACCAGGTGCTATCATTGGGAATACATTTTCCTGCTGCAAGACGCGAGCATCTACTACTACTGGACCCTCATAATCGAAAATCTCAGGCAATGCTTGAATAAACTCATCTTGAGTTGTTACTTGTAATCCTTTAACATTGTAGGATTCTGCTAACTTAACAAAATCAGGTTGAATGCTAAAGATGGATTGTGAATAACGCTCAGAATAGAATTTTTCCTGCCATTGTCTAACCATTCCTAATGCTTGATTATTTACAATAATTACTTTGACTGGCAAGCCTTTTTCTTGCAGTATCGATAATTCCTGAAGCGTCATTTGGAAACCACCGTCACCGACAATAGCTACTACGGTCTCATCAGGCTTAGCAAGCTGTGCACCAATTGCTGCTGGAAAACCAAATCCCATTGTTCCTAAGCCACCAGATGATACCCATTTGTCGGGTTTGGTGAAGGTGTAATATTGTGCTGCCCACATTTGATGTTGCCCGACATCAGTTGTCACAATGGCATTTCCTTTGGTTGCCTCGTGGACTTTCTTAATAACCCATTGTCCGATCATCTCCTGATCAGGGTTATTGAACCATAGTGGATAGCTTTCTTTGTTTTCGTGAATGCGGACAAGCCATTCATCATGCTCAGGATGTTGGATGTCATGTGATAAAAGCTTCTGTACTGCTGCCTTGGCATCTCCAACAATCGGTATATCTGTAGCAACGTTCTTACCAATTTCTGCTGGATCAATATCAATGTGAGCTACTGTTGCGTTCGGAGCAAAGGATGTTAATTTACCGGTTAAACGGTCGTCAAACCTTGCTCCAATGTTGATTAATAAGTCACATTCATACAAAGCGGTATTGGAAGCGTATGTCCCGTGCATACCTGCCATTCCCATAAATAATGGATGGTCACCAGGGAATGCTCCTAAACCTAACAGAGTAGAGGCGACAGGTAAAGAATACTTTTCAGCAAGCTCTTGGACTTCCTCAGAAGCTTTTGCAAATAAGATACCTGCACCTGTTAGTAAAACTGGTTTTTTTGCCTTACCAATCGCTTCAGCAAGTTTTTTCGTTTGCAATGGATTAGGTTTGGTTGTTGGTTGATATCCTGGTAGATCCAATTCTACATTTGGTTTGAATTCTTTTTCAATAACCTCACCAGATATATCTTTCGGCATATCAATTAATACTGGTCCAGGACGTCCTGTTGTTGCAATATGAAACGCCTCTTTGACGATGCGAGGTAAATCTTTAACATCGCGAACTTGATAGTTATGCTTTGTAATTGGCGTAGTCACACCCATTACATCTACTTCTTGAAATGCGTCCGTTCCAATTACTCCTTGGGCAACTTGACCCGTAATGATGATCATCGGCAAAGAATCAATCATTGCATCAGCAATACCAGTTACTAAGTTAGTTGCACCAGGTCCTGAAGTTGCCACGACAACACCAGGCTTACCAGAAACTCTTGCATAACCTTCTGCTGCATGTATGGAACCTTGTTCATGTCGAGCTAGGATTTGATCGAAAGCATCCTGAGCTTTATAAAGAGCATCGAAAATAGGCAAAGCTGCTCCGCCTGGGTAACCGAATAATGTATCGACACCTTCGTTAATTAACGATTCGACAAGTAAATCAGCACCTGTTTTGGGTTCATTATAGTCTGTAGCTGATTGTACTTGCTTCTGTATTCTTTCCATTATAATCCCTCCTAAATGTTAGAATCTGAAAAATTAAATATAATATAATCATTTCATTTCCATTATATATAGAAAAAAGGCCATTTCTAACTTGTTCTTGCTACTGAAATAGCAAATAACAAGGGAGAAAAGGCCTTTCTTTTCACGGTACCACCCTGATTCGCAATATTCTTACAAATATTGCCTTATGAAGCTGCATTTTTAAATAGCTTCATTTTGATAACAGGTGTATGAACACCTGACTATGCTTACTAGGAAAGTCTGTTCAACATAGCACTCTGGGATGAGTATTCGGAAAAGGGTGTATTACCGAGTTTCCACCACCCTCGGCTCTCTTTCAATACATGATCCTAATCCTTTGTTCCCGTCAACGCTTTATATATATATTCTATAATTTATACTATACGATTGATTCTATCCTGTCTACAGATATTTTTTAAAAAATGTTTAATTTTCTGAAATATCTGATTGACGACAATAATACAACCAAAAAGTCGTTTGGTCAACCGTTTTTTAATAATTTTCTGACATTTCTTTTGAGGCACCATAACCGTAAGCGATTACAATGTTGCTGTTATCTTATTTTAATCTGACAATCTTTTTTTGTGTTTTACATGCTGCTAATTAGTTATATATAATAGAATGGTTAGAATGGAGAGATGATCATGTCGCAATTGTGTATTATCCCTTGTGGGAAAAAGAAAATATGGGATAAAAACCCTGATGTAGGTCCAATTCAAGCCAAAGATGCCTACATAGGTGTATTGCATCGTTTATGCCGTCAATATGTTGAATTGTATTTCGAAAATTGGGTTATTATATCTGGAAAACACGGTTTGTTATTACCAAATGATACGGTACCGGGTAACTATGATGTCACATTTCGCCCTAATGATCTAGATGTAATATCGGTTAATCTATTACGAAATCAATTAAAGGAAAAGGGGCTTGATATATTTCACGATATTGTTGTGTTGACAGGAAAAAAATATCAACCAATTATTAATCAGACATTTCAGCAAGCAGATAGAATTCAATACCCTTTGTTAGGAACAAAGGGTATTGGCCAGATGCAAGGATTATTAAAGAATAGCATTGAGAATAACCAAGCCTTACATACTATAAGAGAGGAGTCTTAATATGAAAGCATATGTTGTCCAAAACGGGACATATCAATTAGTAAATATGCCTGAGCTAGAGCCGAAAGCGGGGCAAGTTTTAGTACGTTTAAAATCAGCAGGGTTAAATCATAGGGATTTGAAAATAAAAGATCGTGTTGGTAGTAAACCAGAACCTTATATTCTTGGATCTGATGGAGCTGGTGTGATTGAAAAAGCTGGCGAGGGATCTTCTCGGTTTAAAATGGGGGAAGAAGTAATTATTAATCCAGGCTTAAACTGGTATAATAATTCAGAGGCACCACCGAAAGATTTTGAAATCGTGGGAGTGCCGTTTAATGGTACATTCGCTGAAAAAATCCTTATTAAAGAAGACTTTGTTGAAAGAGTACCAACTCATTTAAATTGGGAAGAAGCAGGGTCTTTTGCCTTATCTGCCCTTACTGGTTATCGTGCATTATTTACACAAGGACAAATAAAAGAAGGGGAAACATTATTTATTCCTGGAGTAGGAGGGGGAGTAACATCCTTTATCATCCAGATGGCTAAAGCAGTAGGAGCAAAAGTGATAACTTCTTCGAGAGATTATGATAAATTAAAGCAAGCAGAGCAACTAGGCTTTGATCGTGGAATCTTAACTGATGAAGATTGGAAAACTGTCTTAGCTGATGAAAAGATTGATATGGTGATTGAAAGTATAGGAGGTGCTACGTTTAACAAGTCATTAGAAGTACTTAAAAAAGGTGGCAGAATAGTTACTTTTGGTTCATCTACCAACGATGAGATTACATTTAATTTGCGTTCTTTTTTCTATGGACAATATAAACTAATTGGATCGACAATGGGGAGTAGGGAAGAGTTACGTGAGTTGATTGATTTCATCGAAAAACATAATATAAAACCGCTACTTGATAAAGGATATCCATTGACTGATATAGATAAAGCATTTACACATTTAGAGTCACAAAAGCAGCTAGGCAAAATATATATTTATATGTAAAAAGCTATTTGGGCTATTTTGCGAGGTCACGTAGAATATTAATTGAGCACGGACATTTGTTCCGTTATTTGTGACAAAAATGCTGTTTTTTGGCTATTTGTGGACATTTATTTCGCTATTCATTGAAAAGAATCCTAATTCTTATCGAATGGAAGCAAATAAGGGATTCAATGTCCGTCAACACTGAAAAATGGGTGATTTTCCGTCAAATAACGCACTAAATGTCCGCTCAATAAATGTTTTTAACAAGCATCAGATAATTATAACTGGTGTGGGTTGCATAGTTTATCTAGCCCTTTGTTTTGAAGAAGATGGCGCCTATCATTCCGAAGATGATTGCTGCAGAAATACCTGAACTTGTTACTTCAAACATACCTGTTACAACACCTATCAATCCGTGTTTCTCAGCTTCTTCTAATGCACCGTGAACAAGGGAGTTACCAAAACTCGTGATCGGAACTGTAGCACCAGCTCCAGCAAAGTCAATTAACGGCTCATATAACCCTAGCCCATCTAAAATAGCCCCAGCTACAACCAATGTGCTTAATGTATGACCAGGGGTCAGTTTCCCTACATCAAGTAATAGCTGACCGACTACACAGATAAGACCTCCAACTATGAAAGACCATAAAAAAACCATTCTAAATCACCTCTTTTTCAAGCATTTTCAATAGATACTGCATGTGCAATACACGGAATTGTTTGTTTTTGTTGGACAGTTAGTGGGGATAATAAAGCACCTGTAGCAACAACTAAAATACGATTGCATTCTCCTTCTAACAGCTTATTGATAAAGTGGCCATATGTAACCACTGCCGAACATGCTGGCCCACTAGCTCCAGCGAATATAGGTTGATCAGATTTATAGATAATTAACCCGCAATCAACAAATTGATTTTCGTTAATTTGATAATTATCTTGTTGGAATAAATCTAAGCACATTTCACGGCCAACTTTAGCGAGATCTCCGGTTATGATGTAATCATAATAATCAGGAGAAATATTTCGATCCTTCAAATGTCTAGTAATGGTATCATAAGCAGCTGGAGCCATAGCACCACCCATATTAAACGGATCTTTTAAACCTCTATCCACAACTTTTCCAATCGTTGCAGATGTTACTTTTGGACCTGTACCATTCTTTGAAAGAATAGCTATACCAGCACCCGTTACAGTTAACTGAGCAGTATCGGGTTTTTGGCTACCATATTCATTTGGGTAGCGGAATTGTCTTTCAACTGCGGAAGTATGACTTGCTGCACCAGTCATCACATAATCAGCTTTCATTTGGGCCATTATTAAAGCAGCCATAGCTAATCCTTCCATTGACGTTGCACAAGCACTAAATACACCTAAATAGGGAGTGCCTAAATTTTTAGCCGCAAAGTTAGAGGGAGTTAACTGGTTAATTAGATCTCCATGTAGAAAGTACTGGATGTCACTTAATTCCAAATTCGCTTTTTCAATGGCGTAGTGACATGCATCTTCGATCATATGTTGATGTGCAAGTTCAAATGACTTTTCATCCATCCATTGATCCGTATAGAAATAATCAAAGTCATTGGGGATATTTCCTTTTTCTTCTAATGGTCCTCCAACTACTCCTGTTGAAATGATGGATGGAGGGGTATCAAATACCCAAGTTTGTTTACCTGTCATCATTATGCGCCACTCCAATAAGAAAAAATAGTTTTAATTAAAGCTATAATAAATGCAGAAAATACACCGAATAGAATTACAGAACCAGCAAGTTTAAACATATTTCCACCAACACCTTGTACAAATCCTTCTGTACGGTGTTCTATTGCAGCAGAAATTACAGCATTACCAAACCCTGTTACAGGTACAGCCGTACCAGCCCCAGCAAATTGAGCAATACGATCATAAACTCCAAATCCAGTAAGTAACATGGTGATAAATATTAATGTTGCAACTGTCGGATTACCAACAGTTTGTTCGGTGAAGTCAAAGAAGTACATATAGATGGTTGATATAACCTGCCCAATGACACAAATAAGCCCACCAATTAAAAAAGCCTTGATACAGTTTTTGAGTAATGGTCGTTTCGGTTCTTGGGCTTTTTCATAATCCTTGTAATTTGTTTGGTGATCTTTCATTGTATATCCTCCATTACGTTTTCTCTTTCAACAGTTTTTTTAGTTTCTTTAATTTTTTTTGAGCTTCTTCCTTTGATAATGGTTGATTTTCTAGCTTGGTTAACTCCATGAAAAATTTTTGATCAGAAGTTACTTGAATTTCTTTAATATTCGTTAATGTTTCTAAGTCTTTTTTTACTCGTTTTTCTATTTTTTGTTCAACTGCTTGTTTAAGAGGAGTTGCATTAAAGGCAACAAAAAGTTGATCTTCCATATGAATTGCTTTGTATGAAGCAATATCATTTGTCTGGTCGTCCAAATATGTTTGTGCTATGCTTGGTATAGACTGTTCCTCATGTGCATTTGACGTTTCTGAACTCAACATGACAATATCAGATGAATCTCCTTGAGTCGTAGAGGAATTGTCCTGATTATTACAGGCAGCAAGTATTAAGATGCACATGATAGTAGTGAACATATGTAACACTTTCATCTTATTTCCTCCCTTTAATGGAATAGCCTTATACATATCTTGTAGAAGTTTTAAAAAAGTATACATTTAAAATTTGTAAAAGAAATGAAACCAAGCGCTTAGGGAATTCGTCTATATAAGATATATAAGAAAAGAAAAATGGCGAGGAGGAATGGCATGTGTGGAAAAAATACACCATTGTCATCGCTATAATCGCTTGTATTGGGACTGTCCTACTGTTTGTTATTAAGGATTTACAGAAAGCATCTTTAGTTGAAACAGTCAAGATTGAAGAACAATATGAGGATTTTATTGTACATATACGCGCAGAATCAACTAGTGATGGTTTTCAAGTGTTACGATCGATTCAATATATTGGGGAAGAAGATATGATGATCCAGCACAGAACACCATTAACACAAATTACTATTAACGCTGACAATGCAACTTTTACAGGTAGTCCGATATCCAAACAGATGAAACCTGGGTATCAGTATTACCCACAACAACCATTGAATTTTCCGGCTCTTGAAAAAGGGGATCATAAAATGTTTGTCCATACCCAGTTCTTTATTGATGGAGAAAGGGTAGACATTAAAGCAGAGGAAACGATTAGCTTTGAATAATTTTCTCAACATAGTGCCCTTTTTAAAACCCGTTTCATATATAAATGAAAACGGGTTTTTGTGTGGATGTAGCATTTATTCCAATTTTGGTGGTAATTAATCTTTTAAATCAAACAATTGTTCTTGTTTCTCTGTAATGATCATTTCCTGTTCATTATCATCTGGCAGCTGCTGATATTTGATAATAATTGATTCTTCATCGAGCCAATCTGCTGATTGAATACTTATATCTTCAGGTGGCACTGGAGACTCAAATTCAACTGTATCCCAGGCTTCCAGGTTGAATACTTTCCATGTATCCCCTTGAAATTCATCCAAAATAAAGACTAATTTTGATTGATCAGGAGCTGGGATCGCTTCCTTTAAATAAACTAAATCATCTATTAGGAATGAACGGTTTGGCTCATTTCTATCTAATAGGAGATAAGAACAAGTTGTTGACGAGCAATTAAAAGAAAGTAGATAAAGTCGATCCAGTTCAAGTTTTTCAAGATTCATATTAGCTATAGCTTTATCTTTGTTTTCCACCGTGTCGAGATAGGCGCCAAGTATAGTAATATTGTCTGTATTTAATGTTATAATTTCATCTTCTAGTATAAACTCTACTTCAGGATTTTCTTTTTCCTGAGGTGTTTCTTCTTGATCTAATAATTCATCTATTGGTTGATCAGGATCTTCTTTTGTGATCATCGGCTCGCTTTCTTTATTACTACATCCGATCAAAAGAATAAGTGAAATAATAATTATTTTCTTCAAAACAGCATCCCCTCTTTATCTTTGGTACTAACCTTCCGTAATTTCCCACATAAAAGAATGTAGTGTTTCAAAGAGGTGAGAGTAGGCTATAACGGTCGATAACACGCTGATAAGTTTTGCTAACCATCAGTAGGGGAAAGAGCCCGCCTACTAATGGAGGTCTCACTTTATGTCGCTTGTTGCAATTTAAGTATTTTTAGTTGGTCATTTTCATACCCAACTACTAACACATACTGCCGTGATTTTTGGACTTCTTCGTATGTCTCATTTCTCATCGTTATTTCTACATTGACTTCCATATGCACTTCGTCATTTTTAGTATCAATAATCGTTTTATCTTGAACCTCTAAATCGATCAGTGTTTGAAATAATTGACGGAAGTCTGTATAACTCGTGCTGTTTTGATATTTACTACCTAATAAAGAATAGGCGTTAACATAATCTCTTAGTTCAATATTATCAAAAAAGTAATCAGCAATATAAAGAGTGTCTTCTTTAAGCTTTTCTTTATTAATTTTTTGTTTGGAGGGAGAAAGAATAGTTAATTCATCTTCTTGTACATTCTCCGTCCATTCTGAAACGGTCTCAGCTACTTGTGAGATTGGTATACTGAATCCAATGTCTGTATCAGAAATTCCCGCAGAGTTAATTCCAATGACTTTTCCACTGTTTCTGGAAATAAGAGGACCACCGCTATTTCCATGTGTGATGTTAGCAGAAATTTGATACACTTCATCGTATTGATAATCATTAATCGAAAATGATCGATCATTACCAACGATCAATCCAAGAGATACACTATTCTGAATTCCCATCGGACTTCCGATTGCGATTATTTCATCACCGATATCGGCTTGTTTATCAGTTTCTAGTGCTATTGGCTCTAGCTGGTTTAGCTCTGGAACACGTATTACTGCAAAATCTTGATCCTCTCCGATCCCAACTATTGCAGCCGGATATTCTCTAGCATTAGTTAATTTCACAATAATGGTGTCAGCATCCTCTACTACATGGGCATTTGTAATGATATCACCTTGATTGTTTATTACAAAACCTGAACCTGTTTTTTTATTGACATCACTGGAGCTTTCAATTTGAACGACTGATTTTTGAGATTGATGAATAATATTTTTTAAATTTATTTCACTCTCACTTGCAATATTGGTAGCTAGAGTATTCGTTATTTCTAATGGCTGTTTCATAAAACTGAAGTAAATACTAATTGCTGCAATTATTGCTAATAATAGTATGATGACAGTCGAAAAAATAGGAATATATTTTCTTTTCTTATACATAAAAATCCCCCGATGATTATTCTAAGTACCAAGTAACTTCTTCTACTTTTGGTGTTAATCGCTCATAGTCCGTATCGACGTCATAATGAGTAAATTCAAAATTACCCTCTTCATCTGGATATAATGTCTCTGGGAATACATAAACATCGTTTTCTAAAACAGTATTGTCGTCCTTATCACGGATAGAATAACTGACTAAAATAGAATGAATAGGGACTGTAGCAACACTTTTTAGTTGACCAGTAATGATCCAGTTATCTTTCTCTTCTTGTATTTGTATATCAATGAGTTCTATGGCATGACTTTCATTTAACTCTTGTTCTTCTTCAAACGCAGAGAGTGCTTGTTCGATTCGTTGCTCCTGAGCAGATTCGAAAGCTGTTTTCTCTTTATTTATCGTTGTTTTTAAACTTTCTAATTGTTCAGAGCTTTCCACTACTTTTAACGTATCTTCAATTACATGTAAAGCCTGAGAAAACTGAAAGTCTTCAAGTAAAGCAGTAGCCTCTTGATAAGTCATGGACACTAGCTTTTGGTGTACTTCTTCTTGTAATTCAGCTACTTGTTCATGTGTTATATCTTCTACCTCCCATAATAAAGCCTTTAATTCATTGGTAGTAGGGTCATTATTCAATTTATATGTTGCTTGTTTTAATAATGTTTGATTTTTGGTGGCCAGATTTTCTTCTATTATTTGATCGGTCAAGTCCCCACTGAATTTTTGTAAATCAGCTTCAGAATTTCGAATTATTTTAAATGATTCAGCAAATTTACTTTGTTCATTTAAGGTCTCAACTTGCTTAATATTTTCCTCCACTTCCATTGCAACATCTAAAAATTCTATAACTTCTTCGGCAGCAGGAAAATTATCTTTATAATCCAGTGCACGCTCAAGTAATGTTATTGCTTGCTGATAATCACCAATCAGAGCCATCTCAGCTGCTTCATCATAATAAGTTAAGGCTTTATTAGATTGATAGTTTGTAATAAAATAGGTGGAGCCAATTATACAACTCGCAAGTATTAATGAGACAGTAGGGAGTAACCACCATTTTTTAGACGGTTTCTCTGGTAATTTTCTTTTATTTATATCTTCTGGTAATCTTTTTCCACAAGAAACACAAAAGGTTTCCATTGCTTCAACCTGACTACCACAATTGGGACAAAAGGACAAAATAATTCCTCGCCTTCTAGTTTGACTAAGTTGGTTTCATATAGCATAGCGCTTACGGCTGGCCCATAATTCTAATGACTGATGTGAATCTTAGTCCTAACAGTTCGTAAGCCCCAGCTGATAGAAGTCTCACTTTATTATAGCATGAATCGATTTAATTCTTTAGAGGATTTGGGGAGAAAATACTAAAATATTCTTTATTAAAATAAGATAATTAGGTATAATATAGAAAAGAAGAATTGAAAAAATGAGGTGTAGAACGTGGATCTTTTTGGTATTTTATGTTTTGTGATTTTAATCGGTTGTATGGGTTATAGTATTTTTGATCGTGTAAAATAATGCAGAAATAAGAAAACCTCAATAGAGAACAGTCTATTGAGGTTTTCTTATTGAGTCTAATATAAGCAGATTGCTGTTCTGGTGTTGTGCTTCATATAGACAAAATTCACCATAATTTACAACCAACTTAATGCGTACTTTACTTGTAAAATATCTTTAAATATTTTATATTAAATACATATATTTGAATTTTCGATTGTTTTTTCCAAAGCTATTAAGTCAGATTTCATATGGATGGAGAAGCTTCATTTTGATATAGCCAAAAGCACCATGTCCTTTTGCTGGACCCAGACTCCTTCCATAATATAATAAAATACCATACAAGGAAAATGTCGAAATGTTGAAAGATTTACGAGAAAATCTTTTCTTATACGAAAGATTTGTCTAATATTGCGGTTTGCTTTACAAGGAATCATTTTTTTGGGATAATCAATAGCGTTTACCAAATGCACTGTCGGACAAATCTATTTTAGGGGGTAACTCGGTAAATGACACTGTATCCAATAAATTTAATAAGTAAGATTGAGGAATTAAGAAAAGAAATGACCGATGTTGCTCTCAAAAAAGGTATTACAAGCAAAGAATCACTTCACATTAGTCAAGAGTTGGACGAATTATTAAATGACTATGAGCATTATAAGCAAACACAAAATAAAGATACAGAATGAGTATGAATAAATATATAAGGAAAACCCGTTTCAATCACTCCCTGAAACGGGTTTTGTTTGCTGATATGGAAAGAAAGCATAAAATCAGCGTAATGACGGTATTAAACAAAGTAGTTATTTTGACAAATTTTAAGTGTATTTGCCAACACTTCGACTAATTACTTCGCTTTCCGAGGGCACGGCCTCAACTAACTTTGCAAAGAAAAACACTTTACAAAGTGGATTTTCGGCTCGCGCTATTCCCGCAGGAGTCTCCGTAATTAGTCTCCGCTATAAGGAGGTGCAGCAAGCCTTGTCAGAAGTAATAGGTTGACTTTTATAAAATAGATAAGAGCAAGAGTCGCTATCCATAAGTATGAAAGCAGCAATGTTACTTCATGCTAGAGTTGTAGAGCAGAACTTAGCGAAGGCCGCCCCCTTCCACTCCTGTGGTAATTGTTTGGCCTGAAGATCCACTTTTTTGAGCGGGTTTTGCACGAAAAAGTTAGCTGAAGGGCAAACCCCACGGAAAGGGAAGTGGGCAGCCGAAGCGGTGGTCATGCTGTTCACGTATTTCATAATTAATACCAAAGTAATCGAAATCCAATTAGCATTTAATAAAGGACCGACGCGGTTTGCCGGTTTTTCTTATCAGACAAGAAAGTATAAAATTTGCGCAGATGTCTAGCTCCGAACGCCCAGTAACTAGGCGACTTCACGAATCGCCCTACGATAAGTCATCATCGGTTCGCAAGCTTACCGTGATTCCTTTATCTCAGTTAATTCGTTCCAGTCGCTACGTTTTTAAACGGGCGCTCTGTGCTTTTCTTATTATGGAATATTTCTAACTAACTTGTTAATTTGGAGATAAACGTCTCGATCCGATCTAGTCCTTCTGTTAATGTATCCATATCGTAAGCATAGGACAAACGCAAAAAGCCTTCACCAAATTCAGAAAACGCGCTGCCAGGTACTAGCGCTACTTTAGCTTCTTCGACTAATTGTAGTGCCAATGAGAAAGAATCTTTTTGTAGGTGGCTAACATCTACAAAAAAATAGAATCCGCCATCTGGTAAGTATGTTTTTATATTCATTGCTTTTAGCCTTTGATATACATAGTCTCTTCGTTCCTGATATACTTTTTTCATTTTAATCGGATCATATTGCCCGTTCTTAATGGCCTCTAATGCGCCGTGCTGGCTAATGGAGGATGCACAAGATACATTATACTGGTGAACTTTCAGTATATGTTTTGCTAACCAGTTAGCAGCAAGAATATAACCAATTCGAAAACCGGTCATCGAATGTGATTTTGACACGCCATTAATAATGATTACTTTATCACGAATAGCTTGAAAGCATCCAATAGAATAGTGGTTTTGATCATAAACTAATTCGCTGTATATTTCGTCTGCAATCAAAAAGATATTATGCTTTTCAACAACTGTTGCTATATCTATTAATTCATCCTTTGTAAGCGTCACACCTGTAGGGTTGGAAGGGTAAGGGATAATGACAGCCTTTGTATTAGGCGTAATAGATTTTTCTATCAGGTCAGCTGTTAATTTGAAATTGGATTGGCGAGTATCGATAAACGTTGGTATTCCGCCTGCTAATTTCACTAATGGTTCATAACCAGGATAGACTGGCCCAGGTAAGAGTACTTCATCACCTTTCATTAAAATAGTTCTAAGGGTAATATCAATAGCTTGGGATGCTCCGACAGTAACAATGATTTCATTATTAGGATCATACTCTAGTTGATAGTTCGTTTTTATAAATGAAGCTATTGCTTCTCTTAAAGATAAAATACCTGCATTATGGGTATACGTAGTTTGATTTTGATCAATTGCTTCCTTTGTTTTTTCTTTAACATGGGAAGGGGTAGGGAAATCAGGTTGACCAATGGTTAATGATAGAATATCGTTTTTATTCCCCACCATATTAAAAAATTGTCTGATTCCAGATATTTCAATACCTTTCACTTGCTCATTAATGAATGATTCCAAAATGTATGCCTCCTTCATTTCCGCTTATAACTAGTACAATCTTTGGAAATAATACTAATTATAAAAGCTAGCATTATTTTATCATAAAATGAAAAGGAGGGACACATAGTGGCTGAAGACCTTTGGAAAGAGATTGTAAGAATAAGTGATTTTCTTTTATTAACGATGCAGACTGAATTGTTTTTTGTACTTTATATCGTAACTGGATTAATTATTCTGTATTATGTATGCAAACCTTTTGTGAAGTTCGTTATAGCTTTAGAGTGGAACACTTTCATAACTTATATGATTGTGGTATTAATCATGTTCTTACTTGTATCCGAATTTATCGATGTACCAGATTGGAAATATGTTCTGTATGGAGTATTAATCTTCTCTATTATTGTAAGTATAAAAAGAAGTTTCTCTATCATGAAAAAAAATCAACCCTATTCAAACTAATGTATGGATAGAAATGTACAGGAAGATACGCATATCTTCCTGTTTGTGATAGGAATAGTATTATCGGCGTTTTCTTTTGTGAAAAAAAGGGGAAAGTGAAGAGGTTTGCTGTAAAAAGGGTTTATAGTTGGGATTATACCTTTTTGCTGGCTTTGGAACAGACCAGTCTAAATATTCAACTAGGATTGCTTTTGCCTTGTTTAATGAGAGAGTAGGCTTTTGATTTCGATAGCTATCATTTAATTGACCAAGGTGGGGTAACGTATCCATGTCCTCTTTATTAGGAGGAGTGTGAAAGTAGTAATTACCGACTTGAACAAGTAATACCGAATGTTGGCGACTTTGCTTCGGATTGTTTGAAAAATGCAATCCAACTTTTATTGCCTTATTTTCTTTAATAAGTTTTTTCATCGTTTCATTTTTCAAGCGGTATAATTGAGTAGGATCTGGCGCCGTCTTGGCATGTCGATTAACAATAAATAATGCTTGTCCAATTTTTTCAATCTCTTCATCTGAATCCTTCATTTCATCACCTTCTTTCCAAATTTCACATCATAAGAAAAGTAGAAGGAGATCAACCCTTCTACTTGTTACTTTAATTCATTGCTTGAATATCTTCAACTATTTTTTGCATATTGTCTGCTTGATCTCCAGTATATTTTTTAATAGCATTGCCATCTGGTGTTACTAGATAGAATTGACTGGTGTGAACTACCTGATCTTCATTTTCAGGGTTTTCTATGAATGCTTTAAAGGAATTAGAGGCAAATTGGCTGATTTCTTCATCAGTGTAACCTGTTAGCGCGTGCCAATTATCCAATGTACCACCACGTTCCTCAATATATTCCGTTAATATCTCTGGTGAGTCATTAGTTGGATCAACACTAAAGGATACCAGTTCAGCATCTATATTTTCATCCTCTAAAAGACCCTGGAGTCTGGCCATATTAGCAGTCATTGATGGACAAATGGTATTACAGTTAGTAAATATCATATTCGCGACCCAAAATTTTCCGTCTAAATTACTCTTCGAAAATTCTTCTCCATCTTGATTTGTAAAGGTAAAATCTTCTACTTCAATAGAAAAATCACCTTCATATTTATTCGAATCTGCACAGCCAGCTAATATAAGTGCAATAAACATCATAAGTATTACATTGCGTTTCATACCTTCACCTCGTTTATTCTTTCTTTAATTGATACATCGTAATTTCAGGTTTACAGAAAAATCGGTACGGTAATCTGGTAGTTCCCACTCCGCGACTCACAAACAACTGCAAAGGATTACTGCCGATTTCATAGGTGCCTTCTACGTATTTTTGTGCTAAGTGAGGAGTGTAAATATACCCTATAAAAGGTATCTGCACTTGTCCACCGTGACTATGGCCCGATAACTGAATATCAACCGGATAGTCTTTTGTTACATCTGCATAGTCTGGTTCATGTGCAAGCAAAATGGTTAGCTGTTCATTACTAATTCCATCTAATGCTTGTTTGATGTCAGGTCTCCCTAATAATGCATCATCTAGACCAGCTAAATAAATCATATCACCATTTTTATCAATCTGTCTGTGTCCATTTTGTAACAATTCAAAACCACTCTGCTGAAAAACATCCATTAATATATCTGTTCCATAACCACCATGGTCATGGTTACCGTATATCCAAAACTTCCCATCTCTTGCTTTCAGGCTACCTAGTGTGGATATTAATCTTTCGTCGATATGATATGTACGTGGGTTATCTATTAAATCGCCAGTAAACACAATCAGGTCCGGTTCTAATTGATTTATTTTAACTACTAATTCTTCTAGTTGATCAATTGTATATTGAAAACCAATATGAGTATCACTGAATTGTAGTATTTTGTATCCTTCAAATGCAGAAGGAGTTTTAGATGAATAAATATCAACATCGTGTACATCCAACATATTAGGTTCTATTTCTCTCGCATAATAATAAGTACCACCACTAAGCCCAAATAGTGTAATGATACCTCCAAATAAACGTTTTAAAAAAGTTCGACGGTTCATACAGTTTAAAGCCCTTTCCCTTACAGCCATAATAATTTATGTATTCCATTATAGCATGGGGTGAAGCAAATATGATATCCATGCGATACATTACACAAATTTTTAAAATTTATGTTAAAATAGTAGAGGTGATGTCATAATAGCTCCTTCACCAAAGAGAAAAAGGAGTGTCCCATATGTCAAGCTTATTAAAAAAATCATTAACTGATTTGACTGTAGAGGATTTGATGATACCAGCAGAAAAGGTGGCACATGTTCAAGTAGGTAATCCTGTAGAGCATGCTTTACTAGTATTAGTTGAATCAGGTTATTCATCTGTTCCGGTATTGGACTTAGACTATAAATTCAAAGGTACGATTGCCAAAACACCGATTTTAAAAAGTGTAATGGGAATGGAACGGTTCGAGATGGAGAAACTAGCAGAGACAAAAGTAGAAGCTGTTATGCAAGTTGAGCAACCAACTTTAACAATGGATACCGATTTTTTAACATGTCTAAAAGTCGTTATCAATCATGCTTTTGCATGTGTTGTAGACGAAGAGGGATATTTTCTTGGTATTTTGACAAGGCGTGCTATTTTAAAAGAGGTTAACAAATCAATGTATGCGCAAAAATAATAATACTTGTAAAAGTAAATTATTTTTTGTTACATTTATAAAAACAACAAATATTGGAGGAAGAAAACAATGAAGCAAATGGATGCACATGAGATAATCTCATTTATTTCAAACAGTAAAAAATCAACACCTGTAAAAGTATATGTGAAAGGTACAGGGTTGGATACGATTGAAGCAACAGGGTCAATCCAGACTTTCTTAAACGATACGAATGGCGTTATTTTTGGTGAATGGAAAGAAGTAAAAGAATTACTTGATACATATAGTGATAACATTACTGATCATGTTGTGGAAAATGATCGTCGTAATTCAGCGATCCCACTATTAGATATGAAAGATATTAATGCACGTATCGAGCCAGGTGCGATCATTCGTGAACAAGTGGAAATCGGTGATGGTGCTGTTATTATGTTTGGTGCGATGATCAATATCGGTTCTGTTATAGGTGAAGGAACAATGATCGATATGAATGCATCATTAGGTGGTCGTGCAACAGTAGGTAAGAATTGTCACGTTGGAGCTGGCGCAGTATTAGCAGGTGTTATTGAGCCACCTTCAGCACAACCAGTAATTATTGAAGATGGTGTGGTAATCGGTGCGAATGCTGTAGTACTTGAAGGTGTTCGTGTAGGTGAAGGAGCAGTTGTTGCAGCAGGCGCGATTGTGACAAAGGATGTACCACCAAACACTGTAGTGGCTGGTACTCCGGCAAAAGTTATTAAAGAAATCGATGACCAAACAAAATCAAAAACTGAAATTATGGAAGCATTACGAAAATTAGATGATTAATATCTCGTAAAAAGACAGGGTCATGTAGATCCTGTCTTTTTTAAGAAGAAGAATGCAACATAATACGAAATTTATAAACTGCGTAGTATTCTGCCGGAGCGTATGTGAGCACTCATCATTAAAGTGAGAAAACCTCATTTTTTCACCTTTTATTACTTCGCAGTTTGTATCTAGTATGAATAACGGAAAAGGGGGAAGTTTTGATGAATAAGGATCAGTTAGTAGCAATTAGACGTGATTTGCACAAGATTCCGGAGCTTGGTTTTCAAGAATATAAGACACAAGCATATTTACTACAAATTATTAAAAATATGAAACGATCAAATATTGAAATTACCAAATGGGAAACTGGTTTGTTTGTTTTGGTACAAGGAAAAAATCCGAAGAAAACAATTGGTTACCGTACAGACATTGATGGACTTCCAATTAAAGAAGAAACAGACCTTTCATTTCAGTCTGAACACGATGGTCAAATGCATGCATGCGGCCATGATTTACATATGACCATTGCATTAGGAGCTCTCGACGAAATTAGTGCTAATCCAATTGATGATAATGTCTTATTTATTTTTCAGCCAGCGGAAGAGGGACCAGGTGGAGCTGAACCTATGCTCGCATCTGAAAAATTTCAACAGTGGAAGGTAGACAATATTTTTGCATTACATATAGCACCTGAACTGCCTGTCGGAACCGTGTCAAGTAGAGCAGGTATCTTGTTTGCTAATACAAGTGAGTTATTTCTTGATTTCACCGGAAAGGGTGGTCATGCTGCATACCCGCATTTATCGAAAGATATGATTGTCACTGCCAGTAGTTTTGTTACACAATTACAACAAATTATTTCCAGAAAAGTGGATCCTTTAGATAGTGGTGTGATCACAATAGGGAAAATGACTGCTGGAACCGTCCAAAATATTATTGCAGAAACAGCACGACTGGAAGGTACTATACGTACACTACAACCGGAAACAATGTCGACTATAAAAAGAGAACTCGAGAATATGATCAAAGGCTTCGAAATTGCCCATGATTGTACAATTAAAGTAGATTATGGTGCAATGTATTATCAAGTGAACAATCATAGGATATGTGTCGATAAGTTTGTTGAAGCCGTACAAAAGAAAGGGATTCAGTATAGAGAAGCAAATGCGGCGATGACTGGTGAAGATTTTGGGTATTTTTTAAAGGAAATACCAGGCTTTATGTTCTGGTTAGGTGTAGATTCACCATATGGATTGCATCACAGCAAACTAAACCCGAACGAAGATGCGATCGAAATAGGTATTAGAGCAGTAACAACAACGATGAAAGAGATATAGGGAGTAATGAAACGATAATATTCACGCAAATGATCAGTCAGTATTTTCTATAGAATCATTCAATAGAAAAACTCACTCTGAAATGAGTGAGTTTTTTGCTTAGTTATTCTTTTGTACGTACACTTGATGTGGGAATGGGATTTCGATATTGTTTTCGTCAAACGCTTCTTTAATCCGTTTACGAATATCTCTTTCTGCACCCCATTGTTCCATATTTTCGGTTTTACCAATAATGCGTAAAACTACCTCACTAGATCCGAAGGCTTGTACACCTAATACATCAGGGCCTTCCGCAAAGCGAGGATCTGTCTCGAATTCTTTACATACACTTTTTAATACTGCCATTGCTTGATCAATATTATCATCATAACTTATGCCAATATCAACTAGTGCTCGCATATTTCCTCTGGAGTGGTTGCTGACCCCAGCAATTTCCCTGTTTGGAACATAATGAAGCGTGCCATCAAAGCCACGAATTTTTGTAGTTCGTAAACCAACTTCCTCTACAATTCCGTTGTATCCAGCCGCAGTCACATAGTCTCCAACATCGATCTGTTTTTCCAATAAGATAAAAAATCCAGTTACAATGTCACTTACTAATCCTTGAGCTCCAAAACCAATCGCTAAACCTACAACCCCTGCACCAGCAAGTAGGGGACCAATTGGTTGTTCAATGATGCCAAAGAACATAACGACAAAAACAAAAATTAAAACATAAGAAAAAACATTTAATAGTAGTTTTTCTAAAGTTTGCATTCTTGCTTCAGATACATTTTGTCGCTGACTCGATTTTTTAAGAGCTGCAGAGATTAATTTCTTTCCGATTGGCGATACAATAAGTAGTGCAATGATAAGTACTAAAATCTTAATACCATAATTAATCACGTTTTCTAATATGTAACTCCAATCAATCTGTAATCCATCTTCAAACATGCTTTGCCTCCTCTGTTGATGATTAACTCTATCATATAAAAATGTAAATTAACACGCAAATGATAGGCTAGATCCTTTAATCTATTACCAAGAATTAAAAAAATTAAAAAAATTTTTAGAAAATAAGTCGAAAAGGTGGAAATTTATTTCGGATGCCGTTATATTTATACATACGTAAAAAAATAGGGGGTGCAAACAAGATGGAAACATTTCAAAAACTGAAAGACTTTTATTGGCCTTTTAAAAAATACTTCTTCTTATCGGTGCTATTTGTTATGATTGTAGCCGGTATTACGGTAGTATATCCAATCATTTTACAAATTACAATTGATGATGTGGTTACACCTGGAAACTATCAACTGATTCCGTTCTTAGCAGTTGGCTTTATTTTAATTATGCTTTTGAAAGGGGTTTCCAACTTTCTGCAACAGTACTTAGGTGACTTGTTTGGTGTGAAGGCTGTATATACTTTGCGTGATCAATTGTACAAGAAATTGCAAAGGCTTTCTTTTACTTATTATGATAACGCCCGTACTGGTGATCTAATGTCGAGGTTAACAATGGATGTAGAAGGTTTCCGTTTTTTCTTAGCAGCAGGTTTTCGTGAACTAATCAGAGTATCATTATTAATAGTAATCAGTTTAGGGGTAATGTTTTATTATTCTATACCGCTAGCACTGGTGACAATGGCTGCTATGCCATTCTTGGCTGTCGTTGTCTATCGCTTTGATAAAAAAGTACACCCGGCATTCAGAAGTGTCCGAAAGTCATTAGGTCGACTAAATACTCGTATTCAAGAGAATGTGAGTGGTATGAATACGGTTAAATCTTTATCGAAAGAAGATTTTGAGATTGAAAGATTTACATCAAATAATGCTAATTATAAAGAAGTTAATATTTTCACGTCTAACATATGGTCGAGATATTTTCCGTTAATGGAGTTTATCGGAAATATTAGTATGGTAGCATTATTAATTTATGGTGGCTACTTAGTGATTAATGGTTCCATACAGCTAGGTGAA
The DNA here is from genome assembly GCF_010994085.1 of Gracilibacillus saliphilus. Lineage (NCBI taxonomy): Bacteria > Bacillati > Bacillota > Bacilli > Caryophanales > Bacillaceae > Gracilibacillus > Gracilibacillus saliphilus. The sequence continues at coordinate 572,274 of NZ_WJEB01000001.1, forward strand.
CTTGTTGCTTTCTTTAGTTTGGTAACATATATTTTAGGACCTTTAATGCATTTAGGTTTTATTGTGAACCAATTTTCACAGGCAAAGGCATCTGGTGAACGACTGTTGGAAATTCTTGAAGCGAAAGAGGATATAGTGGAAGAAGATGACCCGATTATTCCGGAACGCATTAAAGGTCATGTTACTTTTAACAACGTTTCATTAACGTATACGGAAGATGATGATTCTGCATTAAAAAATATTTCGTTTGATGCACCACCGGGAAAAGTTATCGGTTTAATTGGTCCTACCGGCGCAGGTAAAACAAGTATTACACAGTTAATTACAAGATTTTATGAACCAGAAGAAGGAGAAGTTTTAGTTGATGGGAAACCAACTAGCTCCTACTCTTTAAAATGGTTACGTAAACATATTGGCTTTGTATTGCAAGAATCGTTTTTATTCTCTACAACCATTAAGGAGAATATTTCCTACGGTAATCCAGGTGCAACCATGGATGAAATTATAGCTGCTTCTAAACGAGCACAGGCACATGATTTTATCATGGAAATGCCGAATGGTTACGATACATTACTTGGGGAACGTGGTATGGGACTTTCCGGAGGGCAAAAACAAAGAATTGCAATAGCTCGTGCGATTTTAATTGACCCAAGTATTCTAGTGTTAGATGATGCAACATCAGCAGTAGATATGGAAACGGAATTTCAGATTCAAAAAGCGCTTAAAGAAGTTATGGATGGTCGGACAACATTTATTATTGCACATCGTATCTCTTCATTAAAGCATGCTGATGAGATTCTTGTATTAGAAGAAGGAGAAATTAAGGAACGTGGCACACATGATCAACTAATTAAACAGCATGGTGCATATCGTCGTATCTACGATATTCAATATCAAGATCGAGACAGTATTATGCATTCTGTTGAATAGAAGGAGGGAATCATAGTGGCGAAGTCGATGACAGCAAAAGAGATGAAAAAAGATAGTCCCCATTTGAATCGCTTTTATTATCCATTGGACCAGGCGGTGGAAAAGCCGTTTAACTGGAAGCAAATGTGGAGGCTGCTAATATATTTAAAGCCATACGCCAAAACACTTATGCCAGCTGCAATAGTGGCGATGCTTGTTTCTACTATTGTCAGATTAGTTGTACCGGTGATCATTGGTACATGGGTTATTGATAGGGCGATAGCAGATCAAAACGTTAGTTTACTTACCTATTTAATTATAGGAATTTCAGTATTATATCTATTAAGTTATGTAGCAAACACGTATCGAATCAGATGGGTAAATATTTTAGGTCAACGAGTTATTCATGATTTACGTAAAAGTTTGTTTTCACATGTACAACGTTTATCTCACAACTTTTTTGATAAGAGGTCGGCAGGATCTATACTGGTCCGGATATTAAACGATGTTAACTCTTTACAAGAATTATTTACGAACGGGATTATTAATTTACTAATGGATGTTGTGATGTTGTCAGGTATTATTGTCATCCTGTTTGCATTAAGTCCACCATTAGCATTAGCCGTTCTAATAATTTTACCAATTATGTTCTTTATTTCTACTAAATTAAGAAGAAAGATACGCCGTACGTGGCAGGATGTACGTATTCAAAAATCACGTCTGAATTCACACTTGAACGAAAGTATGCAAGGGATCCGTATTACCCAATCTTTCTCACAGGAAAAAGAAAATACAGAATTCTTTAATGGTGTAAACACAGATAACTATGAAAAAGAACGAATTGCCATGAAAAAGAGTGCATATTTCGGTCCTTTCGTAGAGATGAGTAACGCGATTGGTACAGTGATTTTAATTTCATATGGTGCACATCTGATTATTATAGGAAATATTGAGATTGGTGTGTTCGTTACCTTTGCTTTCTGTTTAGGTATGTTCTGGGAACCAATTTCTCGATTAGGACAGATTTACAATCAATTATTGGTAGCAATGGCTTCTTCAGAACGTATTTTTGAGTTTTTAGATGAACAACCAAATGTTGAAGAGAAAAAGCATGCAAAAGCTTTTCATGATATGAAAGGTCATATCGTATTTGATAAAGTACAATTTTCCTATGATGAAGATCGTGTAGCATTACATGAAATTTCATTGGAAATGAAACAAGGTCAGACGGTTGCACTTGTTGGTCATACGGGTTCAGGTAAGTCAACCATTGCGAATTTAATCAGTCGTTTTTATGATCCGACTGAAGGTACCGTTAAGATTGACGGGCATGATCTTCGTGATATGCGATTAGATAGTTTACGAACGAATATATCAGTTGTACTGCAAGATACTTTTATTTTTTCAGGTACAATCATGGAGAATATTCGTTTCGGACGTCCGGAAGCAACAGATGAAGAGGTAATAGAAGCCGCAAAAGTTGTAGGAGCAGATGATTTTATTAAAAGGTTATCCAATGGCTATCAAACAGAAGTAGAAGAGCGGGGCAATATATTGTCTGCTGGTGAAAGACAGTTGTTATCTTTTGCCCGTGCATTATTAGCTGATCCTAGGATCTTAATTTTAGATGAAGCAACAGCTAGTATTGATACGGAAACAGAGGTGAAAATTCAACAAGCACTAAGAAAATTGCTGGAAGGACGGACAGCAATTATGATTGCCCACCGGTTGTCTACGATTAGAGAAGCAGATAATATTATTGTTTTGGAGCATGGTCGTATTTTGGAGCAAGGGAGCCATGATGATTTAATGAAGCAAAAAGGTGAATATTATGATCTTGTTAAATCGCAATTTGAAATGCTAGACGCGTTATAAGAAAAGTGTCTGGAGCAAATCCATCTCCTTTTTCACTTACGGATAGTATAAAAATGGAAACCAGATATTAAATCTGGTTTCTTTTTTGTTTCAATGTGATAAAATGAGTATGATTATAAGTGTTGGAGGAATTTATATGAAACGTGAATTTGCAGTGATTGGGTTAGGTCGATTTGGAGGAAGTATCTGCCGTGAGTTGAGTGCAGATGGTTTGGATGTATTGGCTATCGATATACAAGAGGATAGAATAAAAGAATTTAAAAATATTGCAGCACATGCTGTAATTGCGGATACAACTGATGAAAATGTGTTAAAGGAATTAGGAGTCCGAAATATTGACCATGTTATTGTCGCCATTGGTGATGATATCCAAGCAAGTACACTTACTACATTGATGTTAAAGGAATTGGGAGTCAACAAAATAACCGTTAAAGCTCAAAATGATTATCATGCAAAAATATTAGATAAAATTGGTGCAGATCATGTTGTACATCCAGAGCGTGACATGGGGAAACGTATTGCACATAGTATTATCTCGACCAATATTTTAGATCACCTGGAATTATCTGATGATCATAGTATTGTGGAGGTTAAAGCAGGGGAGAAAATGAACGGCAAAACCTTGTTGGAATTAGATATTCGTGCTCAGTATGGCTGTAACGTTGTCGCCATTAAAGAAGCTGACGAGAAAGGTATTAATGTATCTCCGATGGCAACACAAACGATCGAGCGAGATGATATTCTTATCGTTATTGGAGCGGATAAAGACATATCCCGATTTGAAAAGCAGTTAGTTGTAGAAGACTAGTTTGTGTACCAGAGGATCTATACTTAAACTTAAAAACCCGTTTCAACTAATAATTGAAACGGGTTTTTTAGCTACATTATACTTCCATAATGATTGGTAAGATCATTGGACGACGTTTTGTTTTGTCATAAAGGAATGGAGCGATTGTATCGGTAATTTCATTTTTGATTTCAGACCACTGTGTAGTCCGGCGTTCCATTACTTTATGCAAATGTTTGGAAACAAGCTTTTGAGCCTCGTTAATTAAGTCTTCAGATTCTCGCATATAGACAAAGCCACGCGATATAATATCTGGGCCTGATGCAATTTGGAATTCTTTCATATTAATACTTACGACTACAATAACTAATCCTTCCTCAGAAAGGATGCGTCGGTCGCGCAATACAATATTACCAATATCACCAATTCCACTACCGTCTACATAGACTGAGCCAGAAGGGATTTTACCAGCGATTGCAGCACTATCTTTTCCTAAGGCTAATACTTCGCCATTATCCATGATAAAGCTATTCTTAGGTGGTATACCACAGCTTTCCGCTAATTTTGTATGCTCATTTAACATACGATACTCGCCATGGATTGGCATAAAATACTTTGGTTGAATAAGTCGTAGCATCAATTTTTGTTCTTGTTGACCACCATGTCCTGAAGTATGGATATCGTTAAGTGGTCCGTGAATGACTTCAGCACCGGCACGATACAATTGGTTAATAATTCTACTGACACTTAGTGTATTCCCAGGGATTGGTGAGGAAGAGAATACAACTGTGTCACCAGGTATAATCTGAATTTGACGGTGTGTACCGTTAGCGATTCTAGATAATGCAGCCATAGGCTCTCCTTGTGAACCAGTACATAGGATGGTCACTTCGTTAGCAGGAAGTTGGTTTATTTGATGTGCTTCGATAAACGTGTTTTTAGGTGCACGAATATATCCGAGCTCTTGTCCAATCTTAATGGAAGCTTCCATGCTTCGTCCGAATACGGCAACTTTACGGTTATGTTTAACGGCTGCTTCAACGACTTGTTGCAAGCGGTGGATGTTTGAAGCAAAAGTGGCAAAAATTAATCTGCCATCCACTCGTGAGAAAATATCATTAATGCTGTCACCAACTACTCGTTCTGATAAAGTAAATCCAGGAACTTCACTGTTCGTACTGTCTGATAATAGACAAAGAACGCCCTCTTTACCAATTTCGGCCATTTTGGCCAAATTGGCAGGTTCACCTACTGGTGTGAAGTCAAATTTAAAATCACCAGTATGAACAATATTTCCTGGAGGTGTTTTTACAACAATACCATAAGAATCGGGAATGCTATGTGTCGTTCGAAAGAAGGACACAGCTGTCTTTCTAAACTTAATTACATCATCTTCTTGGAAGCTGTGTAACTTTGTCTTTCGTAATAATCCATGTTCATCCAATTTATTTCGTATAAGGCCAATTGCTAATTTGCCGGCATAAATAGGCACATTTAATTCACGTAGCAAATAAGGTATTCCACCAATATGGTCTTCGTGACCATGTGTAATGAATAAACCTTTTATTTTATCTTGATTTTGCACAAGGTAGGTGTAGTCAGGAATGACATAATCAATACCTAATAATTCATCTTCAGGAAACTTTATTCCTGCATCGATAAGAATGATTTCGTCTTGAAATTGAACACCGTATGTGTTTTTACCAATTTCGCCCAAACCACCTAGAGCAAAAACCGCTGTTTGGTCATTTTTTACAAATTTCATATATTAAGCAGTCTCCACTTTGTAAAAAGGTGATTGTTGTTCAAATTCTAAATGTGCCTCACTTAACAATTGGATTAATTCAATATTAATATGCTTTCCTTTTAAAGAGTCACGCACTTCTCTTTCAGAAGATGCTTCGATATATAAACTCTTTGTATGTTCACGTACAGGTATTTCTGATGCGTTTTCTTGATAAAGTACTTTATAGATCATACTATCTCTCCTTTAGTTGTTAGTTGTTTTTCGATTCTATGGTTTGTTTTGTTGGTTGTACACATCATCAGAACGATTAATAGTAGTTGGTATACGTTTTCTCCGTAAAACTTCCCGCATGCGTCGTTTTAATTTTTCTTTTAAACGTTTTAACATAATTACTGCTCAACTCCTTCCTATCTATATAGAAAAGAAAAGCAAGTATTCAACGAACCGATCCAATCCCTATTACTATATAGTATAGTATGAATTTCGGAAATTTGAAACAAAAAAGGTTAAAATAAATGAATTATTTTCTAATTTGCTTATTATTTAGGTCTCGAATATCAATAGCTTTCCTTAGTTTTTACTGAGAAGATTATACTTATGCATTTTCTTCGTGGTATAATCAGTTTGGTTATTTTTAAATTATATATAGAGGAGAATGAATGTGGGACAAAAAGTTGTATTTCTTGATATTGATGGGACAATCTTAAATCATGACAAACAAATTCCGACCGCAACAAAAGAGGCAGTTAAACAACTACAAGATTCTGGTGTGATTGTATCGATAGCTACCGGAAGAGCACCATTTATGTTTCAAGATATCTTAGAGGAATTAAATATTAAATCGTATATTAGTTTTAATGGCCAATATGTTGTATACAATGGTGAGGTTATATATCAAAATCCGATTAACTCTGAGCAACTGGAAGAATTGACGGCATATAGCGTTGACCATAATCATCCACTTGTTTACCAAAGTGTTGATGATATGAAGTCTACTGTAACTAATCATCCGCAAATTGAGGAAGGTATGGGCAGTTTAAAGCGAAATCATCCATTAATGGATACGGAGTACTATAAAAATCAACCAATCTTTCAAGTTTTATTATTTAGTGAGCCAAAGGAACAACTTGTTTATGAAGAGGCATTTCAACAATTACGTTTTGTTAGATGGCATCCAGTTTCCTGTGATGTTATGCCGAAAAATGGATCAAAGGCAAAAGGTATTGAGAAATTTATGGAGGCATTACATATTAACTTGGAAGATACATATGCTTTTGGCGATGGTTTAAATGATTTAGAAATGATTTCAACAGTTCATACAGGTGTTGCGATGGGGAATAGTGTACAAGAAGTCAAAGAAGCGGCAACTTTCGTAACTGATGACGTAGATCAAAACGGTCTAAGCAACGCCATGAGGAAATTATCATTGATCCAATAAAATGTTTCTAATCGGTTACAAAGTTAACAAAAAATACATATGCTTCGAAGTAATGCGGACATTCGTTCCGTTATTTGTGACAAAATCTCCGTTTTCAGGGTGTCTGCGGACATCTATTCCGCTATTCATCGAAAATAGTGCTCAATTAAGCCAAAATGAACTAAATAAGGGATTCAATATCCGCTAAATAAATTTTCATTTTTATCTAATCTATTTCCGATAAGGTCATAATAAAATCCCGTTTCAATCTTGTTGAAACGGGATTTTTGTGTACAGAGTGTATTATTTTGGATCACAAGGCTTAGCGTTTTCCGGAACTGCAAATGGATCTTGTTTATTTATGCGATCATAAAACATCACACCATTTAAATGATCAATTTCATGCTGGAACACAATCGCGGCATAGCCTTTTAATTTAAGCTTCACTTCATTTCCCTCTAAGTCAGTGGCTTTTATTGTAACCTTTTGATAGCGAGGAACATACCCAGGTATTTCTCTATCAACGGATAGGCAACCCTCACCACCAGATAGGTATGTTTCCGCAACAGAATGACTGATAATTTTCGGATTGAATAATCCATAGCTGTATTCTTTGTCATCAAAGTCTCGAAAGTGAACAGCGATCATTCTTTTAGATATGCCAATTTGTGGTGCGGCCAAGCCAACACCAGCTCGTAGATCATATTTTTTAGCGATCTCCTCATCTTGACTATTCTTTAAGAACTGTAGCATTTCTTCCAATGTATTTTTCTCTTCTTCAGTTGATGGCAGTTCTATTTCTTCTGCCACTTGTGTTAAAACAGGATTTCCCTCTCTAACTATATCTTTCATCGTAATCATTGACATACACCTCTTCATAAATATTCGTATTATCTATCATAACGAAAAATGAGTAAAAAATATAGAATTCTACTATGCAATTTTAACTTTTGTATAAATGCAAAGGTTTTTTATGTTATAATAAATTGGCTTATAATAATTTTTGAAGTTGCTTTAGGAGGATTTAGGGAATATGAGAAGATTATTACTAATCGGCTTTTTGCTTACACTGGTATTAGTGGGATGTAGTGGAGAATCTGTCGCTAATGACATGTATGAACACTTAGAAGAAACAGTAGAATTAGAACGAACATTTGTTGAACAACAAGAACCATTTACAGCACTGGAAGAAGAAGAACAAGAACTATATAACCAAATTATCGAATTGACTGCTGATGAGATGGATGAAATTACATCATTGTCAGAACAAGCAATTGATACGATTGAAGAACGAAAAGAATTACTTCAAACTGAATTAGAAAGTATGCAAGGAGCAGAAGAAGAATTTTCTCAAGTTAAAGACTATGTGGATGATTTAGATGAAGAACCTAAAGAAATAGCTGAAGAAATGATTCAAACGATGGATCAACGCTATGAAGTTTATCAACAATTAAATGAAGCATATTTAAGCTCTTTAGATCAAGATAAAATTTTATATGAATTATTTATGGACGAAGAACTTACAGAAGAAAAACTCCGTGAACAAATTGATACAGTAAACCAATCATATGATAAAGTAATGGAAATTAATACGGAATTTAATGAACTAACAGATACATACAATCAGCTTAAAGAAGATTTCTATAAAGCTGCTGATTTGAATGTCGTATATGAGTAAAGCTTTCGATTTTTTCGGAAGCTTTTTTTGTTGTTTTAAAAAGTAACAATAATAGTACAGATAAAGAAAGTTTATGAAACAGATTTTGTAAAAGCGCTTTAATAAATGTAGGGATACGATTTTAAAAAGGTAGAATAAAAATGTAATTAAATCTTGCAAAGTGTTTGACCAACAGACTTCAATAAGCTAAACTATACATGTGTAAAAATTGTACCAGTATTTTAAGTCAATTCTTATGTAACAGTTTATTTATTACATAGGCAGATTATTTTTTGTCCTAAAGGGTATAGCAATAATAATGACTTTGGTACAGATTTTTTAATCTTTTGGGAAAGCTAATTTTGATAAATTTAAATTAGGCTATAAAGGAAAGGAAGAGGTGAATTCTTTTGAAACGTACTTTAGAAAATATCGAAGAACAGTTTGAAACGTTTCAAATTCTGAATGAAGAAGGTAAAATCGTAAACGAAGATGCTATGCCTGATCTTTCAGATGAAGAGTTAAAAGAAATGATGTATCGCATGGTGTATACGAGAATTCTTGACCAACGTTCGATAGCGCTAAACCGTCAAGGGCGTTTAGGATTCTATGCACCGACAGCAGGACAAGAGGCATCACAATTAGGAACACAGTTTGCACTGGAAAAAGAAGACTTTATTTTACCTGGTTATCGTGATGTACCTCAATTAATTTGGCACGGACTGCCTCTTTATCAAGCATTTTTATTTTCTCGTGGTCACTATCATGGAAATCAAATGCCAGAAGGAGTTAATGCATTAAGTCCACAAATTATTATTGGTGCACAATATACACAAGCTGCTGGTGTTGCATTAGGTATGAAAAAACGTGGTAAAAAGTCAGTAGCTATTACTTACACTGGTGATGGTGGTACATCCCAAGGGGATTTCTATGAAGGAATCAACTTTGCAGGTGCGTACCAAGCTCCAGCTATTTTTGTTGTGCAAAATAACCATTTTGCAATTTCAGTACCAGTTGAAAAGCAAACTGCTGCTGATACATTAGCTCAAAAAGCAGTAGCTGCTGGAATAGAAGGGATCCAGGTAGACGGTATGGATGTTCTTGCTGTATATGCAGCGACAAAAGATGCAAGAGATCGTGCAGTTAATGGTGAAGGTCCAACATTAATTGAAACATTAACATATCGTTATGGTCCTCACACAATGGCTGGTGACGATCCTACCCGATATCGTACGGAAGATATGGATAATGAATGGGAGAAGAAAGACCCAATCGTTCGTTTCCGTAAATTCCTAGAAGAAAAGGGCTTATGGTCTGAAGAAGAAGAAAATGAAGTGATCGAAAAAGCTAAAGAAGAAATCAAAGCAGCGATTAAGAAAACAGATGAACAACCAAAACAAAAAGTTACTGATCTAATCGGTAATATGTATGAAGAACTTCCAGCTCACTTGCAGGAACAAATGGAAGAATATAAAGCAAAGGAGTCGAAGTAAATCATGGCTCAAATGACAATGATACAAGCAATTACTGATGCTTTAAGAGTAGAATTAAAAAATGATGAAAATGTCCTTGTATACGGAGAAGATGTTGGCCAAAATGGCGGGGTTTTCCGTGCAACGGAAGGTTTACAAAAAGAATTCGGTGAAGATCGAGTATTCGATACACCTTTAGCTGAATCTGCAATTGCAGGTATTTCCATTGGTCTTGCAACTCAAGGCTTCCGTCCGGTACCGGAGATTCAATTCTTTGGTTTCGTGTATGAAGCAATGGATGCTATTAATGGTCAAATGGCACGTTTACGTTACCGCTCTGGTAATACACAAACGGCTCCAATTACGATTCGTTCACCATTTGGTGGTGGTGTGCATACACCGGAGCTTCACGCTGACTCTTTAGAAGGTCTGATTGCACAACAACCAGGTATGAAAGTAGTTATTCCATCTGGTCCTTATGATGCAAAAGGTCTTTTAATTCAATCTATCCGTGACAATGATCCGGTAGTATTCTTAGAGCACATGAAACTTTACCGTTCATTCCGTGAAGAAGTGCCCGAGGAAGACTACACACTAGAATTAGGTAAAGCAAATGTTGTACATGAAGGAAATGATGTAACATTAATCGCATATGGAGCAATGGTACACTCTTCATTAAAAGCAGCGGAAGAACTAGAAAAAGACGGCATTGATGCAGAAGTAATTGACTTACGTACGGTTATGCCTGTTGACTTCGATACTATTATTAAATCAGTAGAGAAAACAAATCGCGTAGTAATGGTGCAAGAAGCGCAACGTCAAGCAGGTATTGCTTCTTATGTAGTATCTAATGTCCAAGAACGAGCTATACTACACTTAGAAGCACCTATCCTTACAGTGGCTGCTCCTGATACAGTATATGCTTTCACACAAGCAGAAGAAGTTTGGTTACCAAACTATAACGATATTATCGAAAAAGTAAATAAAGTCATTAATTTTTAAGCAATAAAATCGAGACGGGAGGTCATTTGAATGGCTTTTGAATTTAAATTGCCTGATATTGGTGAAGGTATCCATGAAGGTGAAATTGTAAAATGGTTTGTAAAAGCTGGTGAAGAGATAAAAGAAGACGACGTAATTTGTGAAGTACAAAACGATAAAGCAGTTGTTGAAATTCCTTCTCCAGTAGAAGGTACGGTTAAAGAAGTACATTTTGATGAAGGTTCCGTTGCGACAGTAGGTGAAACTATTATTACTATCGATGCTGAAGGATATGAAGATGAAGGATCAGCAGATGATGGTGACAAAGCTGAAGCAAAAGATGAACCAAAAGAAGAGAAAAAAGAAGAAACAAAAGATGAAAGTGCGGCTAAAGAAGAAAAACAAGAGCCAGCAGCTAAAGATCCGAACAACCGCGTAATTGCGATGCCTTCTGTTCGTAAATATGCACGTGATAACAATGTTAATATTGCAGAAGTACAGGGAACTGGAAAAAATAATCGAATATTGAAAGAAGATATCGATACCTTCTTAAATGGCGATCAAAAAGCAGCGGATGCAGCAGCTGGAGATCAAGCTAGTGAAGAACCAGCTCAAACTACTACGCAAACAGTTCCTGAAGGTGAATTCCCTGAAACTCGCGAGAAGATGAGCGGAATCCGAAAAGCAATTGCGAACGCAATGGTTAATTCTAAACATAAAGCACCACACGTTACATTACATGATGAAGTTGATGTGACTGAATTGGTTGCTCACCGTAAGAAATTTAAACCAATTGCAGCAGAACAAGAAATTAAGCTTACTTACTTACCATATGTAGTAAAAGCTTTAACTTCTGCATTATCTAAATATCCGATTTTAAATGCTTCTATTGATGATGATACAGATGAAATCATTCATAAGCATTATTACAACATCGGTATTGCAGCTGACACAGAGAAAGGTTTACTTGTACCTGTAGTGAAAAATGCAGATTCTAAATCGATTTTTGCTATTTCCAATGAAATTAATGAACTTGCAGGAAAAGCAAGAGATGGAAAGCTTGCTCCTAACGAAATGAAAGGTGCTTCTTGTACTATTTCTAATATCGGATCAGCTGGTGGACAATGGTTTACACCTGTCATCAACTATCCTGAGGCAGCAATCTTAGGAATTGGACGTATCGCTGAAAAACCAGTTGTACGTGACGGTGAAATTGTCGTTGCGCCTGTACTAGCATTATCATTGAGCTTTGACCACAGAATTGTTGATGGTGCAACAGCACAGTTAGCATTAAATCAAATTAAACGTCTGTTAGAAGACCCACAATTAATTATGATGGAGGGGTAAACAAATGGTAGTAGGAGATTTTCCGGTAGAATTAGATACTCTTGTAGTTGGTGCTGGTCCAGGGGGATATGTTGCAGCAATTCGCGCAGCACAAACTGGACAAAAAGTAACCGTAGTTGAAAAAGGTACTGTTGGTGGTGTATGTCTAAACGTCGGATGTATCCCATCAAAAGCATTAATCGAAGCAGGTCACCGTTATGATCACGCTCAAGGTGATGAGTCATTAGGGATTAAAGCAGAAAATGTTTCTGTAGATTTTTCCAAAGTACAAGAATGGAAAGGCTCAGTTGTTAAAAAACTAACTGGCGGTGTTGAAGGGTTATTAAAAGGAAATAAAGTAGATATCGTTAATGGTGAAGTTTACTTTGTTGATAAAAATACAGTGAAAGTAATGGATGACAAAAACTCTCAAACATATACATTTAAAAACTGTATTATTGCAACAGGCTCTCGTCCAATCGAATTACCAACATTTAAATTCTCTGATCGTGTATTAGACTCAACTGGAGCTCTTAACTTAAAAGAAGTTCCTAAGAAACTTGTAGTTATCGGTGGAGGATATGTTGGTACGGAATTAGGTAGTGCTTATGCAAACTTTGGTACAGAAGTAACGATTTTAGAAGGTATGAACGAAATCTTAGGTGGTTTCGAAAAACAAATGAGTGCCCTTGTTAAAAAGAAATTGAAGTCTAAAGGTGCTACAATTGTCACAGAAGCAATGGCACAAGGTGTAGAAGAAACAGAAGACGGTGTGAAAGTTACGTATGAAGTGAAGGGTAAAACAGAAACTGTTGAAGCGGATTACGTATTAGTAACAGTTGGACGTAAACCTAACACTGATGAACTTGGTCTAGAGCAAGTTGGTATTGAAATGGAAGATAAAGGTCTTATCAAAATTGATGAGCAATGTCGTACAAATGTAGATAACATTTATGCGATCGGTGATATTGTTCCAGGGCCACCACTTGCACACAAAGCTTCTTATGAAGGTAAAATTGCAGCTGAAGCAATTGCTGGGGAAAATGCAGTAATTGACTATAACGCAATCCCTGCAGTTGTATTCTCTGATCCAGAATTAGCTACTGTTGGTTATTCTGAAGAGGAAGCAAAAGAAGCTGGTTACGATGTAAAAGCATCTAAATTCCCATTTGCAGCAAATGGTCGTGCATTGTCATTGAATGCATCTGAAGGCTTTATGAAGCTTGTAACTCGTAAAGATGATGGCTTAATTATTGGTGCTCAAATTGCTGGTCCAAACGCTAGTGATATGATCTCTGAGCTTGGACTTGCTATCGAAGCTGGTATGACAGCAGAAGATCTTGCTCTAACAATTCATGCTCACCCTACTTTAGGTGAGATCACAATGGAAGCAGCAGAGGTTGCTATTGGCACACCAATTCATATTGTAAAATAATAAGTGAACAAAGGGAGTCTGCTATGGCAGGCTCCTTTTTAAAACAAAGAAAATGCAAAAAATCCATATACTGTGAAATAACGTAGATATGGAAAAGAGATATCCCCGGAAGCGCCGACTCTGTTCCGAGGAAATAGGCTTCTCTTCCAGGGAAAAGATCTTCTCTTCCGAGGATAAACGACTATATCCAGGGAAGAGAAGGGCATATCCCCGGAACAGCAAAGGATATCCAGGGAAGAGAAAGAGGTATCCTTGGAACAGAAAGAGATATCCCTGGAAGAGAAGTCCTGTTTTATATCTACTGCGAAGTAGTGGGCATTGTCTGGTTGTATTATTAATTTGAAATGGAGGAATTTTCGTTGGTTAAAAAAAGTATCTTTTCATTGCTGTTAGGGATATTACTCATTTTGGGTGCATGTAGTGATAACATGAATGAAGAAGATGAAGTAGCTGAGGGAGAAGAAGCTAATACAGAAGAGACATCAACCGATCAAACAGAAAAAGAGAATGAAGTAGAGGAAGAGCCACCGGTTACAGAGAATAATGAAGACAATAAGATTGAAGATGAAGAAAATATAGAAGAAGAAGCAGTACAAGAAATAACGGAACCATTGTATAAAATCGACGATAACTGGAATGTAGTACCTTTGGAAGATGGTACGAATGAGAAGGTAGTGTTACTTACCATTGATGATGCTCCAGAAAAATATGCTTTAGAAATGGCTCAAACATTAAAAGAACTAGAAGCACCAGCTATTTTCTTCGTAAATGGTCATTTCTTAGAAACTGATGAAAAAAAAGAACAATTACGTCAAATTCATGAGATGGGATTTGCAATTGGAAACCATACATATCATCATCAAAAACTATCAGATGTTGACGAGGAAACACAAAAACAAGAAATAATGGAGTTAAATGATCTTATTGAGGAGATAATTGGGGATAAACCAAAATTCTTCCGTGCACCACATGGGGATAATACTGATTATGCTAAATCATTAATTGAAGAAGAAGGCATGCTTCTCATGAATTGGACATATGGATATGATTATTTTGAGCCATACATGGATGCTGAAAAACTCAAAGAAGCTATGATTTCAGGTGAAGCTCCCGAAATTGATATCTCATATTCTCTCTTAAAATCTGGTGCCAATTTATTAATGCATGATAGAGAATGGACTGCAGCTGCATTAGAAGATATTGTAAAAGGTTTGCGAGATAAAGGCTACGAATTCGTAGATCCAATGACATTACAAGTTCCGGAGTAATCGGACGTTCCCAATCATCTTTCATAAGTCTAAAAACACCTTCGATTAGTTGAAAAACTATCTCGATGGTGTTTTTTGTGTGTTCGAGAAAAAGAGAATGAGTAACAAAGCTCAACATTTGCCTATTGACACGACTCAATAAATATTTTATTATTTATTGAGTAATAAATAAATATTCTACATAAGGATGATTAAATGACACCAAAGGAAGATAAAAAAGAAATCATTATTGATAACGCTGTAGCAGTATTTGCGGAGAAGGGGTATTATAAAGCAACAACTGCAATGGTTGCCAAAGCTGCAGGGGTGACACAACCATATGTATTTCACTTTTTTACAAATAAGGAAGAACTATTTAAAGCGGTTATTGATCGTGCTTTCACCAGAATTTACGATACGTTTTCAGAAGTTCAAGCTCCTACTGATAAATTAATTGAAACGATGGGGTGTGCGTTTGAACAAATCATTCAAACACACCATGATGAGGTTTTGATGGTTATGCAAGCACATGCAATTACGGAAACTGGGATTCGTGACCATGTTAAGCAGCTTTTCCTTACTATTTTTGAATCCTTGACACTAAAATTTGAAAATGCAGGTATTCCGAATGCAAAACAGACAGCATCTCAATTTATAGGCACTGGTTTACTCATTACTGTTGCAGAAGTGTTGGATTTACCACAATTATTCCATAAAGATATGTAAAAAGGAGTAATAAGCCTCCTTTTTTACACCAATATTTATTTATTGATAAATAAATATTGGTGTAAAAACTATTCGAAAGAAGGGATCATTACATGTTAAAATTCATGAAGTTTAACCGAATTGAAAAAGAGCCGTCAGTAAAGCTGTTTGAAGGTGAACGTTGGCTTATTATTACAGGGATATTTGGAGTTATACTTTCATTAAGTATTGCCTTTTTAATTCTTTTTCAGGGGCATATTAAGTTACCGGAAGGCAATATGAAGGATGCATTTTCCTTTAATGCAGCTCTTGGTATTTTTATACTATCCATAGCTGCAATTTTACCCCTTACCAGATTTAGTGATCGAAAAAGGAAAGTAGTACGATGGTTTTTTATTGTGGCAAGCATTTATGGGTATGTCATTGAAACCGTTCAGAATTTTAGAGGAATTAATCCACGTTTTTCACGCATAGGTACGGAAATCGATATGATTGCAGGAATTTTATTCGGGATAATTTCTTTAGTACTTGTAATTTTAGCGATCATACTAATGATTCATTTCTTTCGAATAAAACCGCCTTATGAGAGACCATTACTCTTAGTGGGGATTCGTTATGCCTTTCTTTCTGTATTTGTAGCCAATGTCGCTGGAATTTGGATGATTTTACTTCAAGACCGACTTACAGGTGATGCAGGTAATCTAATTGTACTCCACGGTCTAGGATTCCATGCATTGCAAACAGTAACTTTACCTGCTTGGTTTTTAGAGAACACGCAGATTAAAGACCAGATCAAAAATAGATTAATCCATTTAGGGAGTATTGCTTGGTTACTTATGATTTTACTTATCGGTATTCAAACTGGATTTGGCCGTCCCGTATTTGAGCTAACAATTTTGCCTATCATGGCAAGTGTAATATTATTAATTTGGCTAGGTGCAGTAATAAGTACATTTGTGTTTTTTATGAAACCAAAAAGCGCCAACAATATACCAATAGATCAAGCAACTGTTACTCAACAGAATAGGTAGATCAAAAAAAAGAAAAAACGAACTGCCCCTTGTCAAGTAAACAAAGGGCAGTTCAAATCATTTTATTATTTAAAAGCCACGCGTTCTTTCAATACACGAACTGTTGCTAATGTTTCATCCTCTAACCCTTGAACTGGTAATCCTGAATTAATATTTTTGGAAATATATTCAAGGTTCTCTTCGGAAATGATCTCACCTGGAATAAATATTGGAATTCCAGGAGGATAGACCATTATTGATTCTGCACTAATTCTGCCAGCAGATTCTTGTAAAGGTATTACCTCATATTCTGCGTAAAATGCAACTCTGGGGCTGACTGCCAGTAGAGGGATTTTTGCGACAGAAACTTTAATTTCTTGTAGGTTCGCACCGTCTTGGTAATGTTGAGATAAATGTTTTAAAGCATTTAATATATATTTTAGATCTTCCTTGCTATCAGCAGGGGTTAAAATACATAATATGTTATACATATCCGATAATTCAACTTCTATCTGATAGTTTTCCCTTAACCATACTTCTGCATCATGTCCTGTAATCCCTAAATTTTTAACGGAGATAATAATCTTTGTCGGGTCATAATCAAATGTTGCTTCTGTACCTAAAAGTTCCCCTCCGGGACTATATAGATGAGGGATTTGATTAATTTCGCTTCTAGCAAACTCAGCATATTTTATTGTTTGGGTTAGCAAATCCGTTCCATGCTGATATAAATACTTCCTCGCTACATCTAATGATGCTAGGAGAATGTATGATGTAGAAGTTGTAGTCAACATTGACATAACGGTTTGGACGCGATCGTGATTTACCAGTCCGTCTTTGACATTAAGTACAGAGCTTTGGGTAAGGGATCCACCGAGCTTGTGGACGCTGGTAGCAGCCATATCTGCACCGGCCTGCATTGCTGATAAAGGAAGTTTATCATGAAAATGAATATGCACACCATGAGCTTCATCCACTAACACTGGTATATGAAATTGATGAGCAATATTTACAATTTGTTTTAAGTCAGCAGCGATACCGAAATAAGTAGGATTGATAACAAGGACAGCCTTTGCATCTGGATGTGCTTGTAATGCTTTTGCCACTGCATTTGGTGTTATGCCATGTGAAATACCCAATGTATGGTCTAATTCAGGTTGAATAAATATGGGGATTGCACCGGAAAAAATAATAGCCGACGATACGGATTTGTGAATATTCCTTGGGACGATAATTTTATCACCAGGATTACATACACTAAGAATCATTGTCATAATTGCACCACTTGTTCCTTGTACGGAAAAGAAGGTATGATCAGCTCCGAAGGCACTTGCTGCTAATTGTTGTGCTTCCTTGATTATCCCTCTCGGGTGGTGTAAATCATCTAAAGGCTCTATATTAATTAAATCGATAGCGAGTGTATTGTATCCGATAAACTCTTGAAATGTAGGCTCCATTCCTTTACCAGCTTTATGTCCAGGAATATGGAATGCTTTCGGGTCTTTCTTTATATGTTGTAGTAATCCACTAAAAAGTGGAGTTGCATTCTGATTCATGCTTTGTATAGTGCTCCTTTACCATTTGAAATATAAAGCAAATGGTATTATAGCAAATCCATCGCTGAATAGCTAGTTTTATCGCTATACTTTCTAAAATGAACATGTTAAAATACGGGCGAATCCAAACGTGAGGTGTTGTAAATGAATTATAGTTATCCTATTGATGAAACATGGTCAACAGAGGAAATAGTTGATGTCGTTAATTATTTTTCATTAATTGAAAAAGCTTATGAAAAAGGGGTAGAAAAGCAAGATTTAGTGGCAGCATATAATCGGTATAAAGAAATCGTCCCATCTAAAAGTGAAGAAAAACAATTAGATAAACAATTTGAAAAACAGTCCGGATATGTTCCTTTCCGTGTGATAAAAAAAGCAAAAGACTTATCTTCAAAAGATATTATAAGAATGTAACAGTCAATGTTGGCGGAAAGATATCGATAGAACAGTAGCACACCAAGACTTCATGCTGGTGCTAAAAAGACTGCATATCTTTCCGCAACTTTGCTGTGTTTTAATTAAAGATCCATAGAAGAGCGATATAAAGGTGCTAATGTTTGTAATGTTTCTTTAATCGTCTTGATAAGCTTGTCTCCATCCTGTAAAAGAGGATCAGTTGCTTCAATTCTGCGTCCGATTAGAAATTCACCTTTTTTAACTTTTTTAAAGCGTTCCAGTCCTTCTTGTAAATCTGTTTCGGAAAGGAGTGTGGCTTCATTCTTCATATGATCGAGTGAAATATGGTAGTTCTCAGGGACAGATTCTTTAATATCGTCTATTTCACTTAAGAATTTTTCAGCAATGTCACTTTTATGTGGTAATTCATAAATAAATGCTAACCAGATGAAGAGATGATCGTCCCATAAACCAACTTGAAAATGGGGATGTTTCTTATATCCGCGCTTATTATGACAATATGCTGACCAAGTATCTTTAGGTGGGTTAACTGTACGTCTGGCATGTTTTGCAATGTGTAAATGCATTTCCCGTCCAGCAAATTTATTTAAGTCTTCTTTAATTTCTTCGTAAATACTTTTGAACTTGGGTTGAATACGCTCTTGAATTGCTTCCATTCTTTCATCAAGTCCCTCGATTTGGAATGTTTTAAAATCTTTTTGTTCGAATCCCTTAAATGTCATTTTGTTCACCTTCTATTTAATTAGTATCATTTTAATATTATATTAATTATTATTTGTTTGCAAAGAAATAGTATACATTTTTAAATTAACTGAATATTTGCTAAAATAGTAATTACCCTAAGGAGAATGGAGGAAGGTTGATGGATGCAGCCACTCGGCAACTAATTTTTGAGGATGCAAGAAAATGGGTTTATCAAGCTGGTAAACAAATTCGTGATCAAATAGATGATCCATATCAAATTGATACTAAATCAGATGCGAATGACCTTGTAACTGCAGTAGATCGTTCGACAGAGCAGTTTTTTACTGAGAAAATAAGAGAAAAATATCCTACTCATTCTATCGTTGGTGAAGAAGGATATGGTGATAAAGTCGAATCGTTAGATGGAACCTTATGGATTATTGACCCTATTGATGGTACGATGAATTTTGTACATCAAAAACGAAACTTTGCCATTTCAATTGGTATTTTTCATGAAGGTGTTGGAGAAATAGGTCTCATTTATAATGTAGTGGAAGATGTATTGTACAGTGGAAAAAAAGGTGAAGGTGCCTACCGCAATCAAGACAAGCTTCCACCACTAGGTGAACAGGTTAACTTAGAAACAAGTATCATAGCATTAAATAGCTCCTTAGCTTGTGAGAATAAACTGATTAATGAAAAGAAAGTCCAGCAATTAATTAAAGATAGCCGTGGAACAAGGTCATATGGTTCTGCAGCATTAGAATTTGCCTTTGTAGCAGAAGGTATAGTTGACGCTTATTTAACGATGAGATTAGCACCATGGGATTTTGCGGCAGGCTTAATTCTGGTAGAAGAAGTAGGCGGGGTTACGATCCAAGCAAACGGAAAACCTGTAAATCTCTTAGAGAAAAATACGATATTAACTTGCAATAGTAAAATTAAGCAACAATTACTTGGTGAATATATTGAATTTAAATAAATTTAAATACTAGCAGTCTTAGGATTGCTAGTATTTTTAACTGGTTTCTTTTTTCTTTATTGATATACCGTATCCCATTAGTGCAAAGCCAACTAGAAAAGCAATGACGATAAACCAAATGTTGCGAAGGGCTACACCAACTCCGGCAGCTGAAAATGCCAGGATTACACATAATGCTAAAAGGAATTTGGAAAACTGAAAATTCATTATGTCACCTCAGATAATTAGTTTAGTTGTTATTCTTAGCATATCATATCTTTAAGAGAAATTGTATTTATCAAGGGATTAAAGTATAATAGATTTGTTTGAATGTAGAATTTGGAGGTTTCACATGCAAAGAGAAACAGTAATTCAAGTACCTGACAATCTATGGCCAGTGGCTGATTTTTTCATGAGAGACTTAGGTGGGGAAGTAAATGTAGCGGACGAAGGGGAGATGGCTACCTTAATTAGAGGATTTATGCTACTTTACCTAACAGTTGTTATTTTCGCTATATTCGCGTATAAATTTGGTTTTGCCAAAAAACTTTCGCCGCTTAAATCACTCGTTATCTATATCTTATTGATTATTGGGACATTCTTTTTGACATTAATATTTGGTCTAAATCTTCCATTAGCAGAAAGTTTATTCATTATCGCAGTAGTAATGGGAGTTTATCGTTTAAGGCTATCTCAAGAACGAAAACAACATCAAACAAAAAAAGCTGAGCAATAGAAAAATTGCTCAGCTTTTGTATATCTGTATATGGAATGAATATCTGCTTCTAAGTTGCAGTTAAAGCTAAAATTGATGAGCATCTTTCATTTTGTCAATGTTCACCAAAATACTTGTCACTTTATTGATGAGTGGTTCATGATAAATATTGGTCTTGTACTTCTTTCTTTCGATAAAGTTTAAAATTACCAGTTTTATGCCTTTTGATTGTATTTTCTTCAATACGTTCATCGCACTCAGGACATAGATAGGTGTGGATTAGTCGATTGCGCAATTTCTTAGCTTTAGGACAATCATTATCTATTTTATTTATCTTATCGCAAATGACACATTTTACTCGCATTGTTTCACCTCAAATATAAACAAATACCTATTTCTGAATATTGTAACACAAATTTCACAATTTTCATATTACACATAATTGCTGGTGGACAAGGTAACGCGGACATATGTTGTAGAGCAGATCTTAGCGAAGGCCGCCCACTTTCACTCCTATGGGAATTATTTGAACTGAAGATCGTTTTGTTCGAAAAAGTTAGCTGAAGACATGCCCCACGGAAAGCGAAGTGGGCAAGCCGTAGTGGTTGTTACGCCCAATATCCAACTCAAAATAACTATTATTTTGGTCAATGAAAAGGACCGAGTGGGCTTTCCCGGTTTTTCTTATATGATAAGAAAGTATAAATTTTGCGTAGATGTCTACGCAAACGCCCAGAAACTAGGCGACTTCACGAATTGCCCTACGATAAAGAAGACTTGCCGATTGGTGAAACCAGAGGCTTAGTCGCACTTATGCCTTTAGGTGAAAGTCATCATCGTTCGTAAACTCACCGTGATTCCTTTATCTCAGTTAATTTGTTCCAGTCGCTACGTTTCTAATCGGGCGCTCTGCGCTTTTCTTATAGCATCAGTTAACGTATAAAAAAAGATGTTTTAACTAATGATGTCTGGGTATAGCTATAGTAAGAAGAAATGCGAAAGGGTGATGAAGGTGCGTAAAAGAAGTATAGTAGGAATGATAGGAGCAGCTGGGATTGCTACCTCTATATCTTTAGTGTTAATGGATAAGTCTAAAAGACAAAGCCTTATGAATAAATGGAAAAATGCTATGCAAATGAATGAATCTCATTTACCAATTGAAGAAGCTGGAGACCCAGGGAAAGATAATTTAGAAAATGCAGATATGGTTGCAGAAGGGTCTCAATTCGGAGTTCACTATTATAATAAAGTAAGACAGTAAGAAGAGAATGGATCATGAAGTGACATACAGTAATAAAATAACCGCATGAAAACCATATTATAAATACGAATTCATGCGGTTTATTCCGTTTAGTTCTAATATTTATCGATTTTTCTGTTGGTTAGACTGCTCTTCATTAATTTCTTCAAGCTGTTCTTGTTCATCTTCTTCCATTATTTGCTTGTTTAAATCTTCGTTATCCGACTGGTTTTCGTTCAGAGGTAATTCGGGCATCCAACGACCGGTAATGTTAGCCAGTTCTTCTGTAATAGCTTCAATCGGATGACCTTCCTGGATTTTTTGCCCCATACCTTGTATTCGTTCATGTAAGTCAGCATCAGCTACGATAATTGCTTTTCTTCCGAATGGATCATGTTCTAATGCTTCCAAAACAGAGAACTTGATTGAGCCTACATGTGAACGATCTAAATCTTCATCGACGTCTATACTGACGATGACACCACGATTTGTGATTAGAGCAGATGCATCATTTACATTCGGTACCTCACTTGCCAAATTGGCCAAATATTGTGCTTTTTCTTGATTATCCATATCATCTGTTGTTGATGGATCAGAGTTCTTAACTTGAACCTGTCCAAAGTCATCCGAATTCTGAGCGAATTTATTCTCCTGTACATCTTGCTGACAACCAATCAAAACAGCTACAAAGCACAATAAATAAATGTACTTCATAAAAAATCCCTCCTTCTTCTCTGTATATTTTTTGTTGAAATTAATAAAATATACTTGCGAGAAGAAGAAAGGACGTACAATATATATTATCTTAGCTCAATAACCTTAATTCCCTTTATCGGATCATCTTGATTTGAACCATCCCCATAAAATAAATATGCAGGTCCATTTTCTTTTATTTGTTTACCGTCAATAGAAAATAATAAAAACGATTCCAATAATTCACCATATGTAATTGTATGTTCATTATTATCTGATGTTTTTAATATTGCTTCAGATACTTCTTTATCTACTTCAGCATTTTCAACGAATTCTTGAATAGGCATAAGATAGGAATGTTCTAATAATTCCTTTTTATTATACTTTTTTATACTATGATTGACAGGTGGCTTATTTAATTTACTGTTGGATTCGATTACATCTTCATTTGGAACAGTAGTTGGTGTAAATGCGTCTTCTAATTTTACTTTTCTGTCATCAAAAATCCATACACTTGGATCTAGTGTTATTTGGTATTTCACCTTTCCCTTAATTTGAATGATCACTTTACTTCACCTCTTTATTTTTACGTTACTTCTTAGGATAGCAAACAATCAGGGAAAATGCATTCCACATCCATTATGCAATTATCTTACTACTATATAATAGTAGTAATCTTGCATTTTTGTCTTTTTCACGATAATATTAAAAGTAGAAGTTTTAATACGGAGGGGATTTAGTTGATACCTGAAGTGGCTTTAAGTAAAGAAGAGCAAGCCTATGCCCTTCTAAAGGCTGATGCGGATAAAATTTTACAATTAATAAAAGTTCAGATAGATAACTTAACGATGCCACAGTGCCCTTTATATGAGGAAGTATTGGATACACAAATGTTTGGTTTATCTAGAGAAATAGATTTTGCTGTGAGGTTACATTTAATAAGAGAAGAAGATGGAAAAGCATTATTAGAAAATCTTGAAAGACAGTTAAATGTTTTACATGAGGCATCACAGAAAGCATAATGTTTAACACATAAAAACTTTGCCAGACTAGGCAAGGTTTTTGTATTTAAAGCAGATTTATCCTGATGCTAGTCTTCTGTAACCCTAATTTCAACTATCATGCAACGTAAGCGAGTTAACAGTGCTTATAACCTAATAAGTTTCACTAATGAGTAATAGGGGTCAATTCCACCAATGTTTATATTCTAACTTTATATAAAATGTCCTATGTTAAAAGCTTACTTGATTATGATAAAATGAAAGTAATAATATATAAGATTCTGAGGTAATCGTTATGAAACAAAAAACTAAAACGTTTGACTTTTTATTGATGTTATCACCATTATTGTTAGCAGGTTTCGGTGTAGTTATGGTGTATAGTGCAAGTATGGTTACATCCGTAATAATGCGGGAAGATCCGGCTTATTCTTTAGCATTAAAACAAGCTATGTATTTGCTTATTGGATTGGGATTCTTTCTATTTGCTAGCTATTTTAAATACACTTTGTATCTTAAGTTAACGAAGTGGATCGTTCTTTTTATGTTTATTAGCCTTATCTGGGTAGATCTGTTCGGAAGTACAATAAATAATGCACAATCTTGGGTGGCAATTGGTCCCTTTTCCGTACAGCCAGCAGAATTTGCAAAAATAGGTTTAATTATTTATTTGGCTGCCATTTATACTAAGAAACTCAATTACATTGATGATTTTTTCAAAGCTGTGATACCTCCGTTAATTATTACTAGTGCTTTAACAGCATTGATAATTAAACAACCGGATATAGGTACTGCTGCAATAGTCTTTGCTATAGCATGTACGGTTATATTTAGTTCGGGAATTAAATTTAAACATTTATCGATTTTAATGCTTATAGGTTTGATTTTGTTAATTGCGGTTGGGTTCCACATGGTAACAGATGTGCGAATTTCAAGATTTACTGGAGCTTATCAACCTTTTGAAGACCCTGATCAGGGTGGGTATCAGCTTATACAATCATACATAGCGATTGGTACAGGTGGATTGTCAGGTGTCGGAATAGGGCAGGGTATTCAGAAATTAGGCTACTTAACCCAAGCCGAAAGTGATTTTATTATGGCAGTTATTGCGGAAGAACTTGGTCTTTTCGGTGTATTATTTGTGCTGGTGAATTTGAGTATTATCGTCATAAGAGGATTATTTATTGCGAAGAAATGTGATAATCCGTTTGGCACTCTGTTAGCAATCGGAATCTCTTCCATGGTTGGTATACAAGCTGTAGTTAACTTAGGTGCGATTAGTGGATTACTACCGATAACTGGTGTACCTTTACCATTTGTGAGTGCAGGAGGCTCATCATTAATTATGTTATTATTCTCTGTCGGCATTTTAAATAATATTGCTCGTCATGTGAATTATCAACGATTTAATGAGGAGACAACTGAAACGGAAGAGACTAAGCTCCAAGGTGCCCGAACAACAGGCAGATTAAGAAGAAATTATTCATCATAAAAAGCAAAGCCAATCATGGCTTTGCTTTTTTCATTACATATAAGGAAAGTATAAAATTTGCGCAGATGTCTAGCTCCGAGCGCCCAAAAACTAGGCGACTTCACGAATCGCCCTACGATAAGTCATCATCGGTTCGCTTTTTCAAGTGATTCCTTTATCTCAGTTGATTAGCTCCAGCCGCTACGTTTTTAAGCGGACGCTCTGCGCTTTTCTTATATAAAAATAAGTGAATTATATCACTTCGTTTATTACCTTTTTATGCTACGATTGGATAATAATAAAAAGTAACATAACAAACCGAAAAATAGGGTAATAAATAGTGCATGTAATAGTGCAATCATAAGATTAGCTTTCGTGAAAATGACAAGCCCACCTAAAATCACTTGGATAGTAATAAATAAAGTAGCAATTCCCCAACCGTAATACATGATACGACTATGTCGATAATGCTTTCTGATTTTAAAAAATAATATCCATGTCCAAATAAATGCGATACCTGCTAACAGACGATGTCCCATTTGTACCCACTGACCTAAATGATAATCAAAGGTTAATGGTTGACTAGCATCACAAAATGGCCAATTAGGGCAAGCTAAACTAGAATCAATATGCCTTACCAGTGCTCCGGAATAGACTACTATCATTATGTATATAGTCAGCCAGATAAATTGTTTTCGAAAAGATGAGGAAATGACTAATGAATCTGCATCAAATTTGTGATCCACTTCGAAAATTAACAATGTTAATAGTAAGACTGCCGCAAACGAAATTAAGGAAATTCCAAAGTGTAATGCTAAAACGAAATCAGATTGTGGCCACAAAACAGCTGCTGCTCCAATCAATCCTTGTGCCACAAGAAAAAAGATGGATATAAATGCTAAAAATTTGGTTTCACGAATATGCCCAATTTTTCGCCAAGAAATAATCGATAACAACAGGACTAAAATTCCTGCAGTTGAAGAAACGATACGATGACTTAGTTCAATGAACATTTCTACTGACCAGGTACCGTAACAGAAGGGCCAGTTCGCACCACAACCCATTCCAGATTCTGTTTTTGTTACTAATGCACCACCGACTAGAACGCCAACCATGGCTATTGTTGATAATACCGATAAATATTTTAATAATTTCATCATTACTACACCTCAATAAACTTTAGATCATTCTATTACGACTCATCAAAACTTCTGCAATTATATTAAATTACATATATCTCTTGCAAAGTATTTATGTATTATGCTAGAAATAAATAGGGTATAATAGAAAACGTTGAAATCAAAATCTTATTTATTATAACAAATAAAACTACATTCGTGTCGACTAAGTACTATCTGAATTAATTGTTCACAGAAATGTCAAAATTAAAAATCAATATTCAACATAAATAGCGAAGCGCTTAAATACATGATACAATATCATTGTTTGATAGTTTATAATGGATACAATATTTGTGCTAAAATAACAAACTTTTATGTTTTGAAATGATGGAAAGGAGGTAACTACAAAGATGGATAAAATGGGGTTTTCTTCGAATGAGCCGATATTGTCAACTCATACAAATGAATATTTGTACAAATGGTCTGAACTTAAATCATTGCTGAAAGTCGGTATTATTAATTCGAATACAATGACTGCGTTTGCTGGATTTTGGTTAGCCTTATTCTATACAGGTGCCTCCTTATCTCAATATTGGCATGTATTATTAGTAACACTTGTCGGCACAGCATTTGTAATTGCTGGTGGCTGTGTCATCAATAATTATTATGACCGAGACATTGATCAAGTGATGAAAAGAACAAAGAAGCGCCCTACGGTGACCGGGAGTATTGATTTATCACACGTCTTAATCATCGGGATCTCGTTATCTGTAGTGGGTGTATTAATATTGTCCTTAGCATCCATTCCAACAGCAATTTTTGGTGCGATCGGGTGGTTTAGCTATGTCGTGTTATACACAATGTGGTCCAAACGGCGCTACACGATCAACACAGCTATTGGAAGTTTATCAGGTGCGGTCCCACCATTAATCGGATGGTCAGCAGTTAACCCTGATTTACATGTTATTCCATGGATTTTATTTTTACTTATTTTCATTTGGCAGACTCCACACTTTCTTGCGATAGCGATGAAAAAAGTGGATGATTATAAAGAAGCTAATATTCCGATGTTACCAGTGGTACATGGTTTTGATATCACGAAACGTCAAATGATTGTATATGTAGTATGTTTACTACCAATTCCTTTTTTATTACATGAATTAGGATTTATTTTTGTCCTATTAGGGACAATATTAAATATAGGTTGGTTAGCCTTAGCAATTAAGGGGCTGTTTACAATTGATAACAAAAAATGGTCCAACCAAATGTTTGTTTATTCATTATTATACTTAACAGCAATATTCTTTTCGATGATTATTATAACTTTACCTAGTAATTTGTTATAATGGAGTAAATTTTGTCAGTAGAACTTGAAATTATTCAAGTTTTTCTAAATAATATATTAAGTTAAAAAGAAAGAGAGGGTTAAACATGAAAGATTGGATGGGAAAAATCCGAACTCTGTCATTATTTTCTTTTTTGGTAATCATACTTTCAGCGTGCGGTAAAGACAACTTAACTGCATTAGTGCCAAAAGGATATGGGGCAGAACAATCATTTAATGTCATTATCATTTCAATTCTTGTAATGATTGTAGTCTTTGTTGTTGTAATGGCAATATATGTATATGTAATTTTTAAGTATCGCCAGAGAAAAGGACAAGAAGACCAGATCCCTAAACAAACAGAGGGGAACAAAACGTTAGAAGTAGTTTGGACAGTTATTCCAATTTTACTATTAATTATCATTGCTGTTCCGACTATTGCTAGTACATACGATTTAGCAGATGAATCAGAAAAAGAAGACAGTATTAATGTAAATGTAACAGGTTTACAGTTCTGGTGGAATTTCGAGTATCCGAATGAGGAAATTCAAACTAGCCAGGAACTTTATATTCCTGTAAATGAAAGAATCTATTTAAACATGATGTCCAGTGATGTAATCCATTCATTCTGGGTACCATCCATATCAGGTAAGATGGATGTAAGTCCTGAAAATGAAAATACAATGTACATTGAAGCTTACGAAGAAGGTGTTTACTGGGGTAAATGTACAGAGTTCTGTGGAGATTCTCACTCACTAATGGACTTTAAGATTGTGGCTGTCAGTCAAGAAGAATATGATCAGTGGGTAGATGCAATGCAAAACACTGATCCGGAATACACAGCAGAATCTGCTACTGCTCAGGAAGGCCAGGAGTTATTTGAAAATAGCTGTATAAGCTGTCATGCTATTGACGGAAGTGCAAACCATCCTGTAGTTGGTCCTAACTTAGCAGACTTTGCTAACCGTACAAAAGTTGCTGGGATCAGTGACTTCAGTAAGGAAGAAATCGTTAGATGGATTGTAGATCCTGCTGAAGTAAAACCAGGAAACGGGATGTTAGACGCACCATATCTTCAAGAGAATTCTATTGGGCAAGCAGAAGCTGAGAAAATCGCTGATTTCTTACTGGAATTAAAAGCTACTGATGAACCAGTAGACAGTGTTCAACAATTTAGAGAAAATGAAGCAAATGATAACTAAAGGGAGGTTAACTTAACGTGAGTACTATGGTAGCTACGAACAAAAAAGGCTTCGGTGCCACATTATGGGATTACTTAACAACAGTAGACCATAAGAAAATTGCTATTTTGTACCTCATAGCTGGTGGTTTCTTCTTTATCATTGGTGGTTTAGAAGCATTAGCTATTAGATGGCAATTAGTAAAACCGATGAACGACTTTGTAAGTGCAGGTTTTTATAACGAGTTAATCACAATGCATGGTACAACGATGATATTTCTGGCAGCAATGCCGTTAATCTTTGCGTTTATGAATGCAGTAGTGCCTTTACAGATTGGGGCGCGTGACGTTGCATTTCCGTTTTTAAACTCATTAGGTTTTTGGTTATTTTTATTTGGTGGAATTATGTTAAACGTAGGTTGGTTTACAGGTGGAGCAGCAGATGCTGGTTGGACAGCATATGCACCGCTTTCTACTACTTCACTAGGTGAAGGTGTAGACTACTATGTACTAGGTCTACAAATTTCAGGTGCAGGTACATTGATAGGTGGTATTAACTTCCTTGTAACGATTGTAAACATGCGTGCACCAGGTATGACTTATATGAGAATGCCACTATTTACATGGACTGCTTTTGTTGCGAGTGCACTTATCTTATTTGCATTTCCAGCATTAACAGTAGGTTTATTTTTAATGATGTTTGACCGATTATTCGGTGCAGGGTTCTTTGATCCTGCAATGGGTGGTAACTCTGTCATTTGGCAACACTTGTTTTGGATCTTCGGACATCCAGAAGTTTATATTTTGGCTTTACCTGCTTTTGGTATTTTTAGTGAAATTATATCAACTTTTTCTAAGAAGCGTCTATTTGGTTATACAGCAATGGTATTTGCAACTGTATTAATTGGTTTCTTAGGATTCATGGTATGGGCTCACCATATGTTTACTGTAGGTATGGGACCAGCAGCAAACTCTATTTTCGCTGTTGCTACAATGGCGATTGCCGTTCCTACAGGTATTAAGATTTTCAACTGGTTGTTTACCCTTTGGGGTGGTAATATTCAGATAAATACACCGATGCTGTGGGCATTAGGCTTTATTCCTACATTTACTCTCGGTGGTATGACAGGTGTTATGGTTGCAGCAGCATCTGCTGACTTTCAGTACCATGATACGTATTTCGTTGTCGCACACTTCCACTATGTAATTGTTGGAGGGGTTGTATTTGCATTACTTGCTGGTACACACTACTGGTGGCCAAAAATGTTTGGTACAGTCTTAGATGATAAATTAGGAAAAGTTACTTTCTGGTTATTCTTTACTGGATTCCACTTGACATTCTTTATCCAACATTTCTTAGGATTAATGGGGATGCCTAGACGTTATTGGGTATTTTTAGAAGGTCAAGGTCTTGATGCAGGAAATATGATCAGTACAATCGGTGCTTTCTTAATGGGAATTGGTACCATTGTTTTATTAATTAATATTATTAAAACAACTGCCAAAAATGAAAAAGTGAGTGGGGATCCTTGGGATGCACGTACATTAGAATGGGCAATACCATCACCACCACCTTTCTATAACTTTAAGCAATTACCATTAGTTCGTGGATTAGACCCATTATGGGTAGAAAAAACAGAAGGAAGAAAAGGCATGACACCTGCAGAACCACTTTCAGACATTCATATGCCAAATAATTCTTTCTTACCGTTTGTAATGTCTTTAGGTTTGTTCATTGCAGGCTTTGGCTTTATTTATCAAAAGTATGATTTATCATGGTTAATTGTATTATTTATTGGAATGGGTATTACACTAGGAGCAATGCTAGTAAGATCGATCAAAGATGACCTAGGTTACCATATCCATAAAGAAGACTTGAAGAAGGAGGCAGAGGAATAATGAGTGAACAAGATGTGCTAAATCCAAAACATATGCCTCATGACCCTGAAAAAGCCACCTTAGAAGGTAAAAACAAATTTATGGGTTTTTGGTTTTTCCTAGGTGGAGAAACTGTGCTATTTGCCAGTTTGTTTGGTACTTACTTAGCATTGAATAATTCCACAAATGGAGGTAAATCCTCTGAAGAATTATTTGGTCTTGAACTAGTTTTTATTATGACCATGTTACTCCTTACTAGTTCCTTAACTAGTGTGTATGCAATGTATCATATGAAAAATCAAGACTTTAAAAAGATGCAAGTCTGGTTAGGAATCACAGTTGCACTTGGCTTAGGATTCCTAGGTTTTGAAATTTATGAATTTTACCATTATATTCATGAATATGAATTTACAATGAGATCTTCTGCTTTTGGCTCAGCATTTTACACACTTGTTGGATTTCACGGAGGTCACGTTGTTTTCGGTCTATTGTGGATCATAACGTTAATGATTAGAAATGCCAAGCGTGGTTTAAACCTGTATAATGCTCCTAAATTTTATGTGGCGAGTCTTTACTGGCACTTTATTGACGTAGTATGGGTCTTTATCTTCACAGTAGTTTATCTAATGGGGGTGCTTTAACAAATGGCTGACAAAGTATCTGGAACTGCTGAACAATTTGATTTTGAGAAACAGAAAAGAAAAGATGAAATGAAACAACAAGTTATTACTTTTGCTTTAATGATTATTTTCACTATCGTTGCGTTTGCAATGGTTATCGCGGAATTGGATAGGCTATTTGTTATTCCTGTACTATTAGTGTTAGCCGCTATCCAAGTTGGTTTTCAAATGTATTATTTTATGCATATGAGTCATAAAGGACACGAACTACCAGCTTTAATGTTCTACGGTGGAGTGTTTGCTGCATTTTTAACAATCCTAGCACTTGTAGTATTAGTTTGGTGGTAATTCAAAAAGCTTGAGAAGTTTAATTCACTTCTCAAGCTTTTTTATATAGAAAGAAAGTATAAAATCAGCGAAAAGACCGTTTTAAACAAAGTAGTTATTTTGAAATGTTTGATGTATCTGGTAAGAAAAAATGGGGATTTGTCTAGCTTCGAGCAACCAGAAACTAGGCGACTTCACAAATTGCCCTACGATAAGTTATCATCACCTTCATCTCAGTTAATTCTGAATTCGCTATGTTTCTAATCGGGTGCTCTGCGCTTTTTCTTATATTTGCAACTCTCCAACTAATTACTTCGCTTTCCGCGGAGTTTTTTTCCGAATCAGCACTATGATTCAATAATAATGGAAGGAAGGTCGTTGGTTTGAAGTTATAATCTATTCAGAAGAGTGGAAGAAATGTTTGGTTATGCTAATGTGTTCATTAAATTGTTGAAATATAATATTTATATTGCTTTTTAATAACTGGTAAGTTCGGTATAATAAGAAATAGTTGTTATGATATAAAATGGAGTGATATACATGTGGCAAGAGTTGCAAATATTTGGTTTTCGTGCATTATGGAGTCCTTATTATGTTTTATTTATATTAAGTTTAACTGTTTTATATTATTTATTTTTCATAAAACGAAAAGATGATAAAAAAGCAGATATTAAACAAATTTCTTATTTCTATAGTGGTTTATTTTTACTCTATATGATTAAAGGATCTCCGATAGATTTATTATCTCATATTATGTTTACCGCCCATATGATACAAATGGCTTTATATTATTTATTGTTCCCGATTCTGATCATTAAAGGGATCCCGGT
The DNA here is from genome assembly GCF_010994085.1 of Gracilibacillus saliphilus. NCBI lineage: Bacteria > Bacillati > Bacillota > Bacilli > Caryophanales > Bacillaceae > Gracilibacillus > Gracilibacillus saliphilus. The sequence goes on from NZ_WJEB01000001.1 coordinate 604,857, forward strand.
TTGGGTGTGGCAAAATATATTCCGTCTGTCTGTAATTGGTCCAATATTACGCTTATTAACAAAGCCTTTAATCGCTTTACTGCTGTTTAATGGATTGTTTTCTATCTATCATATTCCAGTGGTTTTCGATTACGCTAAAGCAAATGACATTGCACATGCTCTGATCACATTAACTATTTTAGTCGCTGCATTTATTGTCTGGTGGCCAATCTTTACACCAATAAAAGAGATGGATACGATGTCACCTTTACTTAAACTTGGCTATATTGCGGCAAATGGAATCTTAATAACACCTGCTTGTGCGCTTATTATTTTTGCTAATACTACTATATATACGACTTATAGTGCTACTGGCGGATGGATACAAGCATTGGCATTATGTGTGCCTGAGGACGTATTAAGTAGTCTGTCGTTAAGTGGACCAGAAATGTTCTCACCATTAGGGATATTGGAAGATCAACAACTTGGTGGAATTGTCATGAAAATTACACAAGAAATTATTTATGGTTCAATCTTAGCCCGAATTTTCTTCCCATGGTTTAGAAGTGGCGCAGATAAAATCGATCCGTTACCGACTAGCCAACATACAGAACAAATTTAATTGGAAGGATTGGATCTGATGGAATTATTACCGACTATAAGTACATTTTTTATTATATTAAGTGCGATACTAGTTGCTATTGGTTGGCGCTTAGTAGTTAAAAAGCAATACAAAGCTCATAAAAAAGTGATGATAGCAGGAGCATTAAGTGCACTAGCCTTCTTTATCATTTACATGTCCAGAACAATTTTCGTGGGAAATACAAGCTTTGGTGGACCAGAGGAATTAGAAGTTTACTACACGATATTTTTGATTTTTCATATTATACTAGCAACTTCTGGAGCAGTTTTTGGTGTTATAACTTTAACATTAGCATTTAAGCGAAATATTAAAAAGCACCAAAAAATTGGCCCTGTGACAAGTGTTATTTGGTTTTGTAGTGCTATTACAGGGGTAATGGTATACTTATTATTGTATGTCCTCTATGACGGTGGAGAAACAACAAGTTTATTAAAGGCAATTTTAGGTACATAAAAAAGCTGAGCATTATGCTCAGCTTTTTTTAACTTGTAAGGAAAGTATATAAACATTGGTATCACAACTTTTATAAGCAAGTATGATAGGAAAAGGTGATTTATTACGCATATTTAAAAAACAAGAATAGCTATATATATGGAGTTGCCATTTTGAAAGCTAGCTAGTGCAAGTCAACCGCTACGGCTGACCGTTTCGCTATCCTTTTTTTACAACGAATAATAGAAAAAGTATATCAGTTTTTATAAACCTTATTAGTAATTTCCTATGCCATACCTAGAAATTTGAATTATTATTCCACAATAAATTTTTTGAATTGGTGTAGATAAAAGATACAAATGTCTCTGTTAGATTTTGAAATTCATTTTAATAATACCGGCTTCTTTTGCCGAATTGAAGGCTATCACAAGCAACGGACCAACAATAAACCCTAAGATACCTAATAGTTTGAGTCCAATATACATAGCAATAAGTGTAGCGAGTGGCGATAAGCCGATATGTTTACCCATTACTTTTGGTTCCACGGTTCTTCTAATGGCAAGGAGAATGATAGCTAAGATAGCTAATTGCCCACCGATAAATAAGTCACCTGTAATTAGCATATAGAGAGCCCATGGACCCAATATCGCAATAGAACCAATAATAGGTATAAAATCAATAATCCAAATAATTAAGGACATAATTAACGCATATTCCGGTACTATAATGTATAGACCAATAAGTGTCACAATAAAAATGATGATACTTACTAAAAACTGTGCTTTAAAAAAGCCAAAAATTACGTAAGACAAACGGTCGTTCATAAATTTCACTTTATCTGCTGTGCTTTCTTTTAAATGGCTATATGCTTTTGCTTTTAAGCGAGGTATTTCTAGCATAAACATAAATAAAGCAATTAAGTATACAATTAAACTAACCAGATAATCTGGTACTTTACTAGCAACTTTGGCGATTTCCTCAATCCGTAGCATGTCACTAACGTTGTTACTTAAGGCGGTTGTAGTGGATTGTATTTGTCTATTTACTTCTTCAACAAGTTCTTTTGGTAATTCTTCAGTAAAATGATCAAATTCTGTTTCCCATTGGAGTAATTGATCTTTTACTTGAATAATGTAGGATGGTACATTTTCAGCGAAATTTATGACTTGCCCAACTATTTTAGTTACTGCATATGTTCCGATGATACTGATGATTATGAGAAACAGGAGAAATACAATGGTAACGGAAAGCTTACGGTTTATCTTTAGTTTTCTAATAAACCATCGTACAACCGGGTTCAGGATCAATGCTGTAACAAATGCTAATATAAGGGGAATCGAGACTGGTAAAATAAATATAGCTACTAAAAGTAAGAATAGGATTACAAAAAATAATTTGATATGTTTTTTATTGAGATTTTTCATTAAGTAAGCTTGAAACTCCTTTCACAATCATAATGAACACATAGAATCCTTATGAAAAACGGCTGTATTCCGGATACAGCCGTTTTTATTAAGAATGTGGACCACTATTTAACAAACGGTTCCATATTTTCTTTTGCATTTTGTAATAACTTTGATGCTCTCTCAACTGTAGTAGCAGGGAACTCCTCTTCCTCTCCATACTCAATACCGTGAGGATAATAATGCTTCCCTAATAAAGGTGTTAGCAATTTGATTACTGCATCACCTCTATCAACATCACCCTCCACTGCATAGCCTTGAACTCTTATGTAATATGTAATGTTTTTTTCAGGCGATCCAATCTTATAATCATATGTCACACGTTCATAATCCCACTGGTCTGCTCGTATAAAATTAGCTTTTGCCATTGCATGATCTAATGGTTGTAAATCAATTAATACGTCTTCCATTCCTGTGTTTGTAATTTTCATACTTTCACCTCATCTAAAATTATCACTAAACCTATAATAGTATGAAATGCCAAAAGATGCAATTTAAAAAAGTTTATTCCCTATTAAAAACTTTCATGATTAATATAGAGTTGCATATAATGGAGTTAACACAAGTAAATAATAGGTGGGATTACATGAAAATAAAAGTGGTATCTTTTATCCTAATAGTGTTTTTAATAGTTTTGTTTAGTTTATTTTACTTTCGTCAACCTGATGGCCCTCAATTAGTGCATTATCATAAAAAACCTACACTTACCAAAAGTGATAAAGTTCATTTGGCTGAAGATCATACACTTATCATTCAACAAAATGCTGTATGGAAATATCTAAATCAAAATATAGATAATTTTGTTTCCGTATACGGAGAACCGGATCGTAAAGACCCTTCATTATATGACTTTGAATGGTGGGTATTTAAGCAAGAAGATTTCTATATACAGGTAGCGGTGCAGAATGAAACGATTTTAAGTATTTATTCCAATGCGGATACATTAGACTTTAGTCCGCTAGAAATTGGACAGACAATAAAGGAGATCGAAGAAATATATCAATTGCAAGAAGAAATTGAGTTTGATCATATACGGTTTAAATTGACTGAAGACGATTTACAACAAAGGCCTGTTTTAAGACTATCTGAAGAGGTATTTGCTCAGTTATATATCGATCAATTCACGGAAAAATTAGCAGGTATACGACTGCTGAATAAAGACGCGTTTGAGTTGTTAAAACCTTATGAGTTGTTCTATTGGGGTGAAATAACAGAAGCTAGTGAACCAGATGAAGATCAATGGAAAGCCATTGAGGAAGGATTAGAACAACAAATTTTTGACTTAACAAACGAAATACGCACCGAATATGAATTGGAAATATTATCGTGGGATGACCAGGCAGCAGATGCTGCAAAAGCTCATAGTCATGATATGTTTGAAGAGAATTATTTTTCCCATTATAGCTTGAATGGTGATGGATTGAAGGAACGCTTGTTAGCCGCTAATGCTCATTATTTATCTGCAGGAGAGAATATAGCTGCTCATTATGTTGATGCGCCAGCTGTCATTCACGGATGGCTTAACAGTGAGGGGCATCGGGAAGCTTTATTAAAAGAAGAATATACACATTTGGGTGTTGGGGTTTACCAATCATTTTACACCCAAAATTTCATTCAAAAATAATGCAAAAAGCACAAAAATAGGCCATTTGCATATATTGTGGTAGAGAAGTTGTAAGAGAGGAGTACAGCAATGAAAAATGCATCCAATCCTTCTGTACAACAATTTAAAGCATTTATTCATGAGCATCCACTTTTAATAAAGGAAATTAAAAGTGGAAATATGAGCTTGCAAGAGGCTTATGAGCAATATGTTTTATTAGGCGAGGAAGACCCTGCTTGGGGAAAATATAAGGCTAACCATGACAAAAACGAATCGAAAGATACCACCACAAATCAACTATATCAAAAATTTTGGAAACATATAGAAAAATTAGATGTGAATCAAGTAGAAAATCATATTAATGATCTAAATGGCGCTATAGATAATATTGTAACATTGATCGATCAGTTTAAACAGTTTCGAAATAATCAAATGGGCCAATCTCAATCAGACAATTTCTTTTATAAACCAAAGGATTAGGAGGATCTAGATGGAGCCGGAGACCTATCGTTTTATCCAGCAGCGAGAAGACTTGTGGCGTTTCATTCGGCTGAATCCTGAGTGGTATCGGTATTTAACAAGAAATCCAAGTAGGATTGGCGAATTGGAAACAGAGGCAAAACAATTTTATGGAAAAACGTTACCTCAACGTATGGAAAAAGCACAACAAAATATACAGATGGTACGATTACTAATGCAAATGGCAGGCTCTTGGAATGATTAGAGTGCTGCCTCTTTAATTTCTTTCTTATAATTGGTATGATAAAGATATGGAGGTGTAAGAGTTATGTTAGCAACAATGGAAATTGTTGATATTCTAGATAAATCAGAAACACTAGGTCAGATGGTATTAGAATCTGATGTTATGCAGGATTTTTATAAAGCAAAAGAAGTAATGGAACAGGATGAAAAAGCACAGGAGCTAATCACAAGCTTTAATCAAATAAAGCAATCGTACGATGAAGTAGAAAGGTTTGGCAGATATCATCCTGATTATAGTAAAATAATGAAAGAAATACGTGTAGCCAAACGTGAGATGGATATGCATGAATCCATTGCTGCTTATAAAATGGCTGAAACCAATCTTCAGAAATTTCTAGATGAGATTACTCAGTTAGTAGCTTTTAGTGTAAGTGATAAAGTAAAAGTTCCGATGGATGGAGCAGCACTTACAGATGGTGGATGTGGATGTGGATCCGGAAGCAGTGGGTGTGGCTGTAGAGCTTCTTAGCGAAATGCAGTGAAAAGTGAGGTGGCCTTATGCTAGTAAAAAGACAAGGATTAATTGTTTGGTTTCATCAAATGAAGCATGTTAAACATATTAAAAAATTTGGTCATATGGTTCATGTGTCAAAAAAGTTAAAATATGCAATGATATATGTTGATCAAGAAAAGTTAGATGATACATATCAATCGCTGTTAAAATTACCTTTTGTCACAAATGTCGAACCCTCTTACAAACCATTTATTAAAACGGATTTCGAAAGTAAATCGTTTGATAAAGAAGAAAAAGAATATGACTACAAAATGGGAATATAAGAAAAGCGCAGAGCGCCCGATTAGAAACGTAGCGACTGGAACGACTTAACTGAGATAAAGGAATCACGGTGAGTTCACGAACCGATTGATGACTTATCGTAGGGCAATTCGTGAAGTCGCCTAGTTTCTGGGCGCTCGGAGCTAGACATCTGCGCAAAATTTATACTTTCCTAGAATATAAAAAACAACCTGCAGTTCATTAACAACTGCAGGTTCTTTTTATTTTCTAAAAAAGAAAATAAAAAGATAAAGGGAGAGGAGAAACCGGAGGAAGAACTTATGGGGAAATGTAAGTCTTCTCCGTATTTAAGCAACTTTTTATGTTGCTATATTTAGAGTTTGTACAAAACCGATTGCTTTTATACAAATGAATTTGAGAATTTTGTTACTTTCGTGCTATAGTAAGGGAGATTTAAAAAGCAGGAAAGAAGGGAATGCTTTGAGAATAATTGCTGGTGATTTTAAAGGTAACAGAATTCAGGCAGTTCCTAACCAATTAACAAGACCTACTGGGGACAAAGTGAAAGAGTCTTTATTTCAAATGATTGGACCTTTCTTTGATGGTGGAATATGTCTTGATTTATTTGCCGGTAGTGGTGCTTTGGCTATAGAGGCCATTAGTAGAGGAATGAATAAAGCGATTTTAGTGGACAAACAACCTAAAGCAATCTCTATTATTCATCAAAATGTGAGCCATTTACATATTCAAGACAAGGTAGAAATATATCGTAATGATGCTTTTAGAGCCATAAAGGCTTTACAAAAAAGAGCATTACAGTTCGATACTATTTTTTTGGATCCACCCTACCATAAAGTGTCTTATGATAAATTGTTGCAAGGTATTAGTTCAACAGACATAGTCACTGAAAATGGGCTCATTATTTGTGAGCATGATCCTAATATTAGTATGGAGGATAGCTACGAAGGGTATCATATATGGAAACATGAAGTATATAACACCACTACTGCTATCACGATTTTCAAGAAAGGTGTGAAAGATGATGACTAGACTAGCAATTTGCCCTGGCAGTTTCGATCCAGTAACAAATGGTCACCTGGATATTATTCAAAGAGGAGCTAAAGTTTTTGACGAAATTATTGTTGCTGTTTTTAACAATCAATCCAAAAATCCACTCTTTACCGTTGAGGAACGAGTTCACCTTTTGGAAAAAGCTACAGAGGATTTCGATAATATATCGGTAGATGCATGTAGTGGTTTATTAATGGATTATGCTAAAAGTAAAAATGCTCAGGCTGTGTTACGCGGATTAAGAGCAGTATCCGACTTTGAATATGAACTACAGCTTACCTCTATGAACCGAAAACTAAATGAAGAAATTGAAACGTTTTTCATGATGACAAACAATCAATATTCTTTTCTAAGTTCAAGTATGGTAAAGGAAATAGCAAAGTATCATGCAAATGTATCGGATTTAGTACCTCCAGTTGTGGAAGAGGCACTAAAAGAAAAGTTTAGCAATGTTTAATTTTTATTAAGGGGCTAAACGTCTGTAAGCCACCCACTTCAAGATTCAAGTAACAGAAGGAAGCTCTATGTGAGGGGGAACAGACGATAACACCTTGATCATAGTCTTTCTTTTTGTTTCATTAAAATAATCAAATAGATAAATAAAGCTGACAGGGTGAAGATGAATCCCATTTGTTCAAACATTAAGTATAACTGCTGAATGTTGTCAACAGATGGTTGTGCTATAGCTGCTATGACCGTTTCATTAGTTGTTTGTAAGCTTTTATAAACAGGTACATATAGTATGGTTACAATAATGCCAGCGAAAATACCATGTAACAAACGAGCAAAGAAGTAAGGCGTAAATCGGATATCTGTTTCCGCAAGTATGCTGGCAACTTGCGCCTGAACAGAAAAACCATTAAAGGCTAGGATAACGGAAACTAAAATAGCTTTAATTAAAGTAGATGAATCAGCGCTTGCTACTTCGTTTGCTCCTATGGTAATTTCAAACATACCTGATAATAGTGGTAAAGCCAACTCGCCTGGTATTTGAAACCAGCTTAAAATAATGCTGATACCTCCTGATATAAATTGAGCAATTTGTACTTCGCGTAAGATTTCTGTTATAACCGAAAAAAGAATGATAAAGCCACCGATAACAAGTAATGTTTGAATAGACTGGGTTACAGAATCTCCTAATACTTTCCCTAGCGCTCTTTTGTCCCTCATTCTTGCGTGATGGAGTTGTGTCATAGCTTTTGCGATAGAGAAGTGTTGTGTTGAATGACGATTTCTTTCGTGGTACTTGTAAAATCGCATACAAATACCGACAAAGAAATTGCTAGTATAATGAGTGATAGCGAGCAATATACCTAGCTTGTGATCATGAAAAAAGCCGATTGAAACAGCTCCAATAATAAATAATGGATTAGAGGCATTTGTAAAGCTAACAAGCCTTTCTGCCTCTGTTTTTGATAGTTGATTTTCTTGTCTTAATCTTGCGGTGAATTTCGCCCCTGACGGATAACCACTAGCCATTCCCATTGTCCACACAAACCCACCAACACCTGGGACATTAAATAGTGGCCTCATGACAGGTTCAAATAATACCCCTATAAAATGTACAACTCCAAAAGCGATTAATAATTCAGCTACAATAAAAAAAGGTAATAACGAAGGGAATACAACATTAGCCCAAACATCTAACCCTCTCTGGCTAGCTTTTAATACTTCTTGAGGGAAAGTTATAATCATGGTTGCCATAAATACGGAGACTGATGCATAGATAATAGAATACAACTTTTGCTTCAAGTTTTGCACTCCTTTAATAGCACTTTTCTGTACCTTTATCAGAATGAGTAGTAAAATATGTAGTGTTTTTAAGTTTGTCCTTCATTTAAATATACGCAACTGTATAGAAGAATTATGACTTATCTTCAGATAAAATTGGAAGACCGTGAAAAGGAAGGGATTAGATGTTTCAGACAAAAAGTAAAGCAAGAATAATTGGTTTTTTCGTAGCATTGATTATCATTTTCTTATTATTTAGCTATCAGTTACCCTATTATATCCATAAACCGGGACATGCAGATCCGCTAAATCCTGTTGTAGAAGTGGATGGAGCCTCAGAAAGTGAAGGAGATATGCATCTTGTTACTATACAAGGCGGAAGGGCTACACCATTTCAATATATGATGGCTTTATGGAGAGATTATCACGATATACTACCGATCGAGGAAGTACTAGTGGATGGGATGACAGATGAAGAATATCGACAAATGCAGTTGATGATGATGGAAAGTTCACAAGAGGCATCAACTGTTGTTGCTTATGAAGCAGCAAATAAGGAGATTAACATCGATTATCAAGGAATTTATGTAGTGTCAGTAGTAGAAGACATGCCAGCTGATGGAATCTTACAGTCAGCAGATGAAATTATCGAAATCGATGGACATACGATAAATGAGGCTGAAGACTTGATTGATTATGTAACAACAAAAAATGTTGGTGACAGTGTATCGTTAACGGTAAAACGAAATGAGGAGACTTTTGAAACAGATATTACCTTGGAAGCTCTTGATGCGTTAAATGGGCAACCAGGTATTGGAATTCAACTAGTTACAAACCGACATGTGACGGTATCACCAGAACTAACTTTCTCTAGTGGTGAAATTGGGGGGCCGAGTGCAGGATTGATGTTCTCGTTGGAAATCTACGATCAATTAACACCAGAAGATATAACGAAAGGTTATCAAATCGTTGGTACGGGTGAAATTGATTACCAAGGCAATGTAGGGAGAATTGGTGGCATAGATAAGAAAGTAGTTGCAGCAGACCGCGAGGGATGTGATATCTTCTTCGCACCTAATGAAAACGGTAGAGAAGACTCAAACTATCAAGTAGCAAAACAAGTTGCAGAAGATATCGGAACAGACATGGAGATCATTCCTGTTGATACCTTCGACGACGCCTTAGACTATCTTGAAAATCTAAACGGATAAGAGGATAAACACCATTAAATAAACGAAAGTGAAGTAACCTTCCATTCTGGTTAATTAAGACGCCTTAATTATTAAGGCGTCTTAAATATTGGTTTTTGATAGGATTGTTTCGTTAAATACTTTTGTGAAGATAGAGGTAAAACGCTGTAATAGGCATGATCAATACGCTCTTCAAAATCTTGATAAGGGTAGGGCTTCTTACTGCTTGTAAACCACTCTACATCGATATCTTTTTTTCTGGCACTTAAATAGTTTTGACCATTTTCACTCATAGCTAAAATTCGAATAGCAGACGGTTGTCTTTCCGTTACGAAAGCTTCGATTTCGCTAGAGTATGTATTGGTCAAGAGATGTGTAAATACGCGTTGTAAACTAGTCCAAGTATATCTTTTTGTTTTTAACGATTCCATCCAATTTGAAAAGGAATCTGCGTTTTTCGCGGTTTTAACTATTCGATTCTCTAACCCCTCTTTAATACCATGAATATTAGCAAATTCTTCTTTTTTCATCGTTGATATCCGATATTTTAATAATGGGAAATATGCCTCCCAATCATGCCAAGTACCATGAAGTTCTTTATATTCTTCAAGTTTTTCTTTGGTTAGGTGAGGGATAGCATCGTTCAGTTCATTATTTTTAGTATGATCTGACAATAATTGATTGCGAATACTAGTTGCGCTAGCTATAGGATCATGGATTTCACGATCATGATAATTATTTTTAATTCGTTTAATTGTGTAAGGTGTTATGGCTGTATGTAGATCAAATATATTTTTGACATATTGATACCCAAGTATATTATTTGGTTTGGCAAAATCGATAGACAGCGTTTCTCCACCAATCTTATTGAAAGCTATGTTATTTGCTTTTGGATAGGAATGACCTTGGCTTAAAGCATTCGTTAAATAATGGTCATAGTCTTCCTGATGTTCCGTAATGAAATGATACAATGTATTAAAGTCTTCTATTTCCCCGTGTTCACTTCCAAAACACAATGAATCAGCTTGCAGACTATTTAAAATTTTGACTGCACCATTTGCAAAAAGCTCACTATGTTGAACGGCATAAAAATAAGGTAGTTCCACTACGAGGTCAATCCCTTGTTGTACAGCTATTTTGGCTCTGGTGAACTTATCTAAAATCGCTGGCTCCCCTCGTTGTAAAAAGTTTCCACTCATGACTGCAATCATACATTCCGCACCTGTCACACGCTTTGCCTGTTGAAAGTGATAGTGATGTCCGTTATGATAGGGGTTATATTCAACAATTAAACCACATGCTTTCAGAGCAACCACCTCCACCATTGATTTCATGAATGATCTTTTAAGTTAATGTGCATGATAAGCATATTGTAGTAAGTATATCATATAAAGTAAGTCTATGGTCAGTTGAGGAGTATCCCTTTGATGATTAGCGAAACTTATCAGAGTGTTAGCTCGTGATTAAGTAATAAATGTTTGTTCTGTAAAGAAAATATATTGACAAATGGATCAATACATTTTAAAATATTTCTTGTTGCCTTGAGGTGAATGTAAATGAAATTATATATCCAAAAACTTAAACAGTCACAGGGAGAACCCGTTTCTTTTCGTGAGGAAGTAGACATTTCAGATATTGCGAACTTGGAAAATGATATCCGGCGAATCGAACCAGTTTTAGTTGACGGAACAGCTAGGATGGATGGTGACGATATTACCTGTGATTTTCAAATTCAAGGAACGATGATTCTACCTTGTGCGAGAACGTTAGTAGATGTACCGTATGAATTTTCAATTCATGCAATTGAATTTTTTACGACATCATCTTATCGTGAAGAAGAAGAGGTACATGTAGTAAATGGTGAGGTACTTGACTTAACACCATTTATCAAGGAAAATGTACTATTAGAAATGCCTTTAAGAGTGTTTGCTGATGACGAAAAATTAGAAGCGAACACGATGAAGGAAGGTAAAGGTTGGACACTGGTTACTGAAGAGGAACAATCAGAAAAAGTTGATCCGCGCCTTGAAAAATTGAAATCTTTATTAGATGACAAAAGTAATGAGAAAGATAGTGAAGGATAGATCTTTGCTTCTCTTTAAAGGAGGTGTAATGCATGGCAGTACCAAAGCGTAGAACTTCAAAAAAGGTAAAAAACCAACGTCGTACTCATAAAAAATTACATGTACCAGGAATGGTAGAATGTTCAAATTGTGGTGAACTAACAAAACCACACCATGTATGTAAATCTTGTGGACAATATGATGGAAAACAAGTAGTAGAACAATAATTTGATATGTTGTACAACAAGTAGTGTAAGAGATGAGATCTCTTACACTACTTTTTATTTTTAAGAAAGTATTAATTTTGCGCAGATGTCTAGCTCCGAGTGCTCTGCGCTTTTCTTATGATAAGGGAGTACCAAGTTTTTATAATATTTTAGAACAATATGTCTATCTCTTCTATTAATTGCATACATTGTATCAAGAATAGAGGAGGTGGAGTTGTGCAAGGGAATCGACAAGATGCATGGACTAGTGATGAAGATATTTTGCTAGCTGAAACTGTGTTACGGTATATTCGTGAAGGAAAAACACAGTTAGAGGCTTTTAAGGAAGTAGGAGAAAAATTATCTCGAACATCAGCAGCATGTGGTTTTCGCTGGAACGCAACGTTAAGGAAACAATATGAAGAAGCTATCCAGTTAGCAAAACAGAACCGGAAGAAAATATCTTATCAATCTTACCAAAAACTAGATGCAAGTCAAACGGAACAACCAAACATTCATGAAGTGATCCAAACTTTGGAACGACTGCAAAAATATTATCAGGAAATAGACCATCAGGAAGAATTACGTAAATTAGCGGAAGAAAATAAACAGTTAAAGCAAAAGTTATATCAGTATCAAGTATTCCTTGAAACTGTGCAGCAAGCAATGGAAAAGGTAAAGCATTAATTCATTATTATTATGAGTTAGTAACCTCATCGAATAGATGGGGTTTTTATGTGATTTGCCATGATAAGTAATTGACTTTCCACATCATGTTAAGAATTTTACACTAGTTAAATAATGCGAACTAGTTGAGCGGACATTGAATCCGATGTTTGGTCCATTTTGGCCTTGATAAGCATTGTTTTCGATGAATAGCAACAATAGATGTCCGTGCTTATCCTGGACTTACCCGAATGTAATCTATAGTCACGTTATTTCGCTGTATATGTATTCTTTATCCCTCGGAAATTATTAAGGCAGATGTAAATGTAATGGGTTTTTAAAAAAGGTGCTTGCACAAGTTCAAAAGTCTTATATAATTAATATTAAAATGACCAAAAGTAATAGTATGAAAGTTTTAACATTTTTGAAGTGAGGGTATTTTATGATAGAAGGTTTGTACTATCTGCTTGCATTGATGGTTACACTACCGTTTGCTATAACATTTTTAGTTTATAAATTATCTTATAAGTTTGTAGGTGAAAAACGATATTGCTTTCATTTAGCGATTGACACGACAACCGTTTTATATATTGCGTCAGTTGCAGCCATTATTTATTCTATTTTTTCGATAAATCCCATTAGTTATATTTTTCTCTTGTTGTTATTCATTTTGATGATATGTGTCTTGATTCATTGGAGGGTGTATACTGACATTATTTTTTCTCATGTCTGTAAGCGTTTCTGGAAAGCTACTTTTTTATTATTTTTTACTTTACATATTATTACGATCTTATATGGAATCTTTTATAATATAAGCAAAGTGTTGTAACGATCTCATTATTACAAACAAATTATGTGCTTTTATCGTTTTCATTATGTACAATACTATTGGATTACTATTGTATATATTGAAGATAAAGGAGCAGTTCATTAATGCGTATCGAATCCCAAAGACTCGATTTACATAATAAATTTATCATGGATTATCAAAAGGAAGTAAAGGATTTGTTGGCTCATTTTGAGTATAATCCTTATGATGAAAATGTTTTTAAAGAACGCAAGAAAGATTTGAAAGAGCAGCAATTTCAAAGAAATGCCTTGGCTGATGTGTTATATTCGATCAATCGACGTTGGTCTGCCACGGAAGCAACATTTGAAAATATTGAAAGACTGAGAGATGAAAACAGTGTGGTTGTTATTGGGGGGCAACAAGCAGGAATGCTGACTGGTCCACTTTATACGATCAACAAAATAGTCTCCATTATTGCTTTGGCAAAGCAACAAGAAGAGATATTAGGTGTTCCCGTGTTACCTGTCTTTTGGATAGCAGGAGAGGACCACGATTTTGCTGAAGTGAACCATATTTTTTTGCCAGAAGAGACAGAACTGCGAAAATATCCTATAGAGGATCATCATAAAGAAAGAACGTCTGTGTCTAAACGAACATTAAACAAAGAGCTAACCTATCGTTGGTTGAAAACAACATTTCGATCACTCAAAGAAACTGCTTATACGAAGGAATTGTTTCAAACTTTATATGATAAATTGATGAAAGCCAACACATTTGTTGATTTTTTCGCATCCTTTATTCATGAGATTTTTGCTGATACTGGATTAATCCTGGTTGACTCTGGAGATAATGAAGTACGTCAATTAGAATCAGCATATTTTTATGAAATGATTGAAAAGCAGCCAGAAATAAGCCGAAATGTTTATCGATCGCTACAGTCAATAAGAACAAAGGGATATCACGTTAGTGTTGATGCCAATGAACAAGATGGACATTTATTTGTAGAACAGGAAGGGGAAAGAATCTTACTTCAAAAAGATGGTCAAAATTGGATAGGAAAAAATAATGAATGTCAATATTCGAATCAAGAGCTTTTAGAAATAGCAAAAGAAACACCAGAGCGATTGAGCAATAATGTAGTAACTAGACCATTAATGCAAGAAAAATTATTTCCTACACTAGCTTTTTTTGCGGGGCCGAGTGAAGCAGCTTACTGGTCTCTATTAAAAGATGCATTTCATAGTATATCGCTAAAGATGCCACCTGTTTTACCACGTGTGTCGCTAACATTAGTGGATGAGAAGCTCTTAAAGGTATTGAGTAAGTATAATATTGATCCTAGTTCCGCAATTGATAATGGAGTCCAGACTCAAAAAATAAATTGGTTATCAGCTCAAGCTAACAGTCCTGTTGAAGAAATGACGATTCAACTGAAGGAAGCTATTAAATTGGGACATCAACCACTAAAAGAAGTGACAAATGATTTAACAGCTGATGTCACACAATATGCGGATAAAAATTTGCAACTGTTATTACAACAAGTAGATAAACTTTCAATGAGAATCCATAAAGAATTTTCCAAAAAGTATCAGCGTCAATTAACAGAGTTCGATTATATTCAAGTGCACTTGAAACCTGATAATGGACTGCAAGAACGAGTTTGGAATATAACTTATTTCCTCAATCTCTATGGGTTTGAATGGTTCAAACAAATAAATAATTATTCGTTTGATTGGAAAAAACAACATTATATTGTGTATTTATAAAAAAAGGTAATTGGTTGAAAGCCAATTACCTTTTTTATATGGAAAATAAGTATTAAATCAGTGCAATGACCGTGTTAAACGAAGTAGTTATGTTGAAATGTTCGATGTATATTTGCAATGCTCCAACTAATTACTTCGCTGTAGAGTAACTCACGGAAAAGGAAGTGAACAGCAAGAGTGGTGGTTAAACTGTTCAAGTATTTCATAGTGAATACTAGAGAAATGGTAAATCTTTAGCTTTTAGTCATAAGGACTGAACGTCTTTTGTTCATGTTAAAGAAAGTATAAAAATTAGTGCTTGTCTACGCAAACGCCCAGAAACTAGGTGACTTCACGAATCGCCCTCCGATAAAGAAGAATTGCCGATTGGTGAAACCAGAGGCTTAGTCGCACTTATGCCTTTAGGCGAAAGTCATCATCGGTTGGTAAACTCACCGTGATTTCTTTATCTGAGTTGATGCGCTCCAGTCGCTACGTTTCTAAACGGGCACTCTGCGCTTTTCTTAAGTTTTTCTTTTATTATTTTACACACGGATTCCAGCTATTGTAGCAAAAAAAGTGCCTTTACAAAAAAATGGATAGTTTTTTTAAAGATTTAGTGGTGAAAAGTGGGGGAATGTGGTACGATAAGGATAGAAAGTGGGGTGCCTGGGTATGTTCATGGGAGAATATCAACATAACATTGATACAAAAGGACGTATAATTGTACCTTCTAAGTTCAGAGACGGACTCGGAGAACAGTTTGTCGTTACCCGTGGCTTGGATCAATGTTTGTTTGCGTACCCGATGAATGAATGGCACCAGTTGGAAGAAAAACTGAAAAAATTACCGTTAACTAAGAAAGATGCCCGAGCATTTACCCGTTTTTTCTTTTCTGGCGCAGTTGAATGTGAACTAGACAAGCAGGGAAGGATAAATATACCTGCTCCACTTCGTAAATATGCAGGAATTGAAAAAGAATGTGCAGTGATAGGTGTATCAAACCGAGTAGAATTCTGGGCAGAAGATAAATGGAATGAATTTGTAGATGTATCAGAAGAATCATTCGCAGAAATTGCAGAAAATATGATGGATTTTGATTTGTAAAGACAACAAGAAATAGGGGTGACTCCATGTTTGGACATTATACGGTATTAAAAGCAGAAACTGTTGGTGGTCTCGATATCAATCCAGATGGCATTTATGTTGATTGTACATTAGGTGGTGGCGGACACTCCGGATATTTATTAGAACAACTGAATGAGAAAGGCAGATTGATCGCATTTGATCAAGATCAAGACGCTATTAATGCTGCTAAAGAAAGATTGAAAGACCGACTTAACCAAGTCACCTTGATACAACGTAACTTCCGTCATTTAAGTGAAGAATTAGAAAAATTACAAATAAGAGAAGTGAATGGTGTTTTGTTTGATTTAGGTGTCTCTTCTCCACAATTAGACAGAGGGGAACGAGGGTTTAGCTATCAGCATGATGCGCCATTAGATATGCGAATGGATCAAAACAGTGAATTAAATGCATTTGAGATAGTGAATAAATGGCCATATGAAGATCTTGTATCGATTTTCTTTAGGTATGGTGAAGAGAAGTTTTCCAAACAAATTGCAAGAACTATAGAAGCAGAAAGAGAGAAAAAAACAATAGACACTACATTTGAATTAGTTGACATCATTAAACAAGCAATACCTGCTCCCGCTAGAAGAAAAGGTGGACATCCTGCCAAGCGAATTTTTCAGGCGATACGAATAGCTGTTAATGATGAATTGAAAGCTTTTGAGGATGCATTGTATCAAGCAGGAAGATATCTTTCGATAGGTGGACGTATTTCCGTTATTACCTTTCACTCGCTAGAAGATCGAATTTGTAAGCAAACATTTAAAAAGTGGAGTACACCTCCTCCTGTACCAAAGAATATTCCGGTAATACCAGAGGAATTTAAACCATCGTTTCGTCTAGTTAATCGAAAACCAATTCTGCCATCAGAGAATGAATTGGCAGAGAATCGACGTTCAAGGTCAGCAAAGTTGAGAGTGATTGAAAAAGTGAAGGATTGGAATGAAGATAATATAAAATAGAAGGGTGGCAAAAACCATGAGTAGTCAACACGCAAGAGCTTATTACACACATGATCAAGTAAGAGAACAAGTCCAACAACCAAATGTAGTCAGAAAAAAAGTAAAGGTGCAGAAGCGCTGGGTAACTCGCGGTGAAAAAATGATGTATGCAATCTTTGCTGTCATTTTTCTTAGTATTTCTGCTTACTTGGTTAGCTACAGTTCTTCGTTAGACCAATTAAATCGTGAGGTTGAATCGTTAAATACACAAATTCAACAACAAACGGTACATAACAAGAACCTTGCTTTTAAACAAAAAGAATTAAGCCAACCTGAACGGATTATTGAAAATGCCAAAAAACACGGTCTGGAAGTTCAAAACACCCAAGTGAAACGAGCGACAGACTTAGTAGAATAGGTGTTAACGATGAAAAGTAGAACAACAGAAGTCATGCCAATTGTTTGGATTGTTATATTTACGAGCTTTTTTCTTGTCATAGCTGGCAGGTTTTTGTATATTCAAGTATCTGGAGAAGTATCTGGAGTTTCAATTCAAGAATTGGCTGATGAAAAAAGAACGAATAATTATACTATTCCCGCTAGTAGAGGAACAATTTATGACCGCAATGGCATGGCACTAGCTCAAGAACATGTGGTGTACCGATTATACGCTGTTGTTGATGAGTCACATACTACCAATCCTCTGCAACCTAAACATGTTAAAGATGTTAACGAGACTGCCAAAAAACTAGCACCTATATTAGAAATGGAAGAAAGTGAAATAGCAGAACGTTTGAACGATGGGATTAAAAATGAAAGATTCCAGGTAGAATTTGGTTCTAACGCCAGAGAATTAAATCAGGAACAGAAAGAAGAGATTGAGGCTTTAGAATTACCTGGTATTAATTTTATTGAAGAACCAACCCGCTTCTATCCAAACGGGATGTTTGCTTCACATACAATTGGATTAACAGATAAACAAGACGATCAAATTATCGGAATTAATGGTGTAGAAGGGTTCATGAATGATATGCTAACTGGAGTTAATGGTTCGATTTCGTATCAACGTGATAAATTTAATATGAAACTATTAGATCCTAAAGAGGTAATTAATGAACCAGATAATGGTGATGATGTTTATCTAACACTTGATCAGAAAGTTCAAACATTAATTGAAGATGCATTATCAGAGGTGGAAGAAGAATATGATCCTGATAGAATGACAGCTGTTGTCATGAATGCCAAGACAGGAGAAATACTTGCTCTAAGTAACAGACCAAGTTATAACCCTAATAGTATTGGTGAAGTAGAGAACTGGTATAATGACGTTATTGCTACACCTTTCGAACCTGGTTCAACGATGAAAGTATTTACTTTAGCAGCAGCAATCGAAGAAGGTGTCTGGAATCCTGAAGAAGAATATAAATCAGGACAATACAAGGCAGAAGACCATGCTCAAACAATTGGAGATCATAATAGTCGTCAAGGCTGGGGAACAATCAGCTACTTAGAAGGAATACAACGTTCTTCAAACGTAGCGGCAGCAAAGTTAGCCTATGAAAAAATTGGAGCGGATCGTTTTTTAGACTATTTGCACGCATTTGATTTTGACCAAAAATCTGGTATAGATTTACCTGGAGAAGTGCCAGGACAAATTCTTTACCAATGGTTGGATGAGAAGATAACGACTGCGTTTGGTCAAGGTTCTACTACAACACCAATTCAATTGATGAAAGCAGCAACTGCGATTACAAATGAAGGTAAAATGTTAAAACCATATATCATTGATAAGACAGTCGATCATGATACACATCAAGTAATTGCTGAGAATGAACCTGAAGTAGTAGGTGAACCAATCTCTGCCGAAACTGCGAAAAAAACATTAGAGGTGTTAGAAACGGTTATTACTTCTGAAAATGGAACAGGTCACAACATTTATAATTTGAACGACTATACAGTTGCAGGTAAAACAGGCACTGCCAACTTTGTAGATTCTGAAACAGGTAAATATAAAACGGGAAGAAATAGTTACACCTTTTCTTTCTTAGGAATGGCTCCTGCTGAAGACCCAGAGTTAATTATGTATGTATCAGTTAAAGAACCACAATTAGATGAAACAGAATCAGGTTCAGCACCCGTTTCTTTTGTCTTTAAAAATGTAATGGAAAATAGTTTGCGCTATTTAAATATCGAACCGGACAAGGATGCAACAGAACCTGTCGAAGTAGTGAAGATTCCTGAGTGGGAAGGTGAACAAACAGATTCATATATTAATAAATTGAAAGACTTAGGCATAGAGCCAATTGTTATCGGTGATGGTGAAGAAATTAAGAAAGTAAACATACAACCAGGTACCAAGATAACAGCAAGGCAAACCGTTTTGGTGGCAACGGATAATATGAAAATGCCAGATTTAACGGGATGGTCATTTAGAGATGTCTTATCTTTCCGAGACTTTTTAGATCTAGATTTAGAGTGGATGGGGAATGGTTATGTCAAGAAACAAAGTATTGAGACAGGATCATCACTTAAAGAAAAAGATTATTTAATGGTTGAACTGGAAGAACCGGATGTACCGGAAGATCAGGAAAATGAATCAGATGAATCCGATGATGAAGCGAACGAAGAAGAATAGTAAACAATCATACACAGTGTTCTATTCAGCCTTTCACAAACATATATTGGGACAAACAGTTTCTTGAATTAAAGGAGATATGTCATGAAACGAATAACCAATATTAAGGTGCAACGCAGAGTAGTCACTGTGTTTCTTTTTGCATTAATCATTATGGCAGTCATTGTGATAAGGTTAGGCTATGTGCAACTTATCTGGTCCGATTTTCTTATTGCTGAGGCGGAAGACTTATGGAGTAGAGATATTGTATTTGAGCCAGAAAGAGGTAAGATAATTGACACTAATGAAGAGGTTTTAGCGGAGAATGTTTCCGCACCTACTGTAATGGTAGTGCCAAGACAAGTGACAGAAGCAGAACAAACAGCCAGACAGTTAGCAAATGTACTGGATATGTCTTATGAAGACGTATTAGAAGCTATTCATAAAAATGAGCGAATTGTGATATTACAGCCTGAAGGAAGGAAAATATCGGAAGAAAAAGCAATGGCTGTTCAAATGTTAGATTTAGAAGGAATTTATATTGCTGAAGATTCCATTAGACACTATCCCAATGGGGCTTATTTGTCACATGTACTTGGATTTAGTGGTATTGATAACCAAGGATTAACGGGACTTGAATTAATGTATGAAGAAATGTTAAGTGGTACAGAAGGCAGTTTATCCTTTTACAGTGATGCAAAAGGAAAAAGAATGCCGCAAATGGCTGATAAATATACCCCCCCTGAAGATGGCTATGATCTTCAACTCACCATAGATAGCAGAGTCCAAACCATTATCGAGAGAGAATTAGATATAGCTGAAGAGAAATATAATCCGGATGGCGCCATAGCTATTGCAGTAAATCCTAAGGATGGAAGTATATTAGGGATGTCATCAAGACCGAATTTTGACCCTGCAAATTATCAGGATATTAGTGCCGACGTATATAATCGCAATTTGCCGATTTGGAGCACATATGAGCCTGGTTCCACATTTAAAATTATAACGTTAGCCGCAGCTTTGGAAGAAGGACTTGTGGACCTTGAAAACGATGAATATGTGGATGATGGAGATATTGAGGTAGGCGGCACACATTTACATTGCTGGAAAAGTGGTGGACATGGACATCAAACATTTTTAGAAGTTGTACAGAATTCGTGCAACCCAGGATTTATTGTTTTAGGGCAGAAGCTAGGTAAAGAAAGACTATTTTCTTATATTGAAGATTTTGGTTTTGGCCAAAAAACAGGTGTTGATTTACAAGGTGAAGCTACAGGGATTTTATTCGATTTAGACAATGTTGGTCCTGTTGAGTTAGCGACTACTGCTTTTGGTCAAGGTGTATCAGTGACCCCAATCCAACAAGTAATGGCTGTATCAGCTGCAGTGAATGGTGGCTACTTATATGAGCCATATGTTGCAAAAGCATTCCTTGACCCTGTGACAGGTGATGCAGTAAATACCACTGAGCCTGTCCTGAAAAATCGAATTATTTCTGCCGATACATCTAAGGAAGTACGTGAGGCTCTTGAGTCAGTTGTAGCCTTAGGAACTGGTCGAAGTGCTTATGTGGATGGTTATCGAGTTGGTGGGAAGACAGGGACTGCACAAAAAGTAGGTGAAGATGGAAAGTATATGGAGAATAATCACATTGTATCATTCATCGGCTTTGCACCAGCTGATGATCCTGAAATAGTTGTGTATGTTGCAGTAGATAATCCAAAAGATGTTGTGCAATTTGGTGGAGTGGTAGCTGCCCCAATCGTCGGCACCATAATAGAAGATAGCCTACGTTCTTTAGGAGTACCAAAGCAAGATGATGGCATTGAAAAGGATTATCAATGGCCTGAATCTCCTCCAGTAGAAGTACCTGACTTAGTCGGTTTAAATAAAAGTGAATTACAGCAGTATTTAGTTTCGTTAGAAGTTGATGTGGTCGGAGAAGGCGATTATATTATTGATCAAGCACCTGCTGCAGGAGAAAAAGTCCAAGAAGGAAGTAAAATCAGGCTTGTTTTAGGCAATAAATAGTTAAAAATATTTATCGTAAAGTTTAAAAGTCTTTGATATAATAATGTAGTTGTTTATAAAAAGTAACCAAAAAAAGAAAAGGTGACTAGTATGCATGCTAAAGAATTAATTGAAAATTTACCAGATTATCAATGTCAACAGAACCTTGATATGATTAATATAGAACATATAGAAATGGATCACAGACTTTTAAAGAAAGATTCTTTATTTGTATGTATCAAAGGATATACCGTAGATGGTCATCAATTTGCAGAAGCTGCGGTTGATAATGGTGCCACAGTTATCGTAGCGGAAAAAGAACTGGATGTATCTGTACCGGTTGTTATCGTCCCAGATACATCCAGGGCTTTGGCTCATTTAGCTAACATTTTTTATGACCATTCTTCCTGTAAGTTAAAGGTTATTGGTGTCACCGGTACAAATGGAAAAACCTCGGTTACACATATCATCGATGAAATCCACCATTATGCAAAACAAAAAACAGCATTAATAGGTACGATTCAAATGGTGATTGATGGAGAGAGTCATCCAGTAAAAAACACAACACCTGATGCTTTATTTTTACAAAAAAACTTACATCAAATGGTCGAAAAGAAAATAGATGTTGCGACAATGGAAGTATCTTCACATGCATTGGATTTAGGGAGAGTTCATGGAGTAGATTTCGATATCGCTGTATTTACTAATTTAAGTCAAGATCACCTTGATTATCATCAAACAATGGAAAACTACCTATACGCTAAAAGTTTATTATTTTCTCAGTTAGGTAATACGTTGAAACATAAAAAACCAAAATATGCGGTTATTAATCAAGATGATGAACATGCAGAATTTTTATATAGAGCAACAGCTCAACCAGTGTTAACCTATGGTGTAGAAAATAAAGCATCTTTACAAGCTGTCAATGTAGAATTGATGGCTAATGGTGTTTCCTTTATAATGAAAACACCAAAAGGAAATGTTCCAATCAAGAGTAAACTAATGGGAATGTTTAGTGTTTATAACCTGTTAGCAGCGGCAACTGCAGCTTATGCATCTGGTATTGAATTAGACATCATACAACATGTATTAAACAATACTTCAGGAGTAAAAGGACGTTTCCAACCAGTGGAACATAAGCAAGACTTTGGTGTGATTATTGATTATGCACACACACCAGACTCATTGGAAAATGTCTTGTCAACCATCAAGCGCTTTTGTACTGGAGATATACGTGTAGTAGTTGGTTGTGGTGGAGATCGGGATCGTCGTAAAAGACCATTGATGGCAGAGGTTGCCTGTCAATACGCAGATCAAGCAATTTTTACTTCTGATAATCCACGTTCAGAATCCCCAGAAGCAATTATTGATGATATGGTGGAAGGTCTGAAGCATAACAATTATCAAACGGTATTAGATCGGGAAGAAGCAATTAAACAAGCTATTGAACAAGCAAATGACAAAGATGTTGTTTTAATCGCTGGTAAAGGACATGAAACATACCAAATTGTCGGAGACAAAGTCTTAGATTTTGACGATGAACAAGTAGCTATCAAGTATTTGAATTAACAAGTTACATTCGTAACACCCGGATAGAAGATTGGAGAGAACATGGATGAATGAATATACGTTTTTAATTACAGTAGCGATCGCATTTTTAATTACTGTCCTACTATCCCCGATTTTAATTCCTTTTCTGAAAAGGTTAAAATTTGGACAAAGTATTAGAGAAGAAGGACCTCAATCACACCAAAAAAAATCAGGCACGCCAACAATGGGTGGTGTTATGATTATCCTAAGTATTTCGATAACAAGCATCATTGTCGTTAGCCGTGTTAACAATGGTGTTTTGGGCTATGAGGTCTTGTTGTTACTATTAGTATTGATTGGGTTCGGCTTATTAGGTTTCCTTGATGATTTTATTAAAGTGGTCTTAAAACGAAACCTAGGATTAACCTCTAAGCAAAAGTTATTAGGACAAATCGTGATTGCCATAATCTTTTATGTAGTATTACTGCAACAAAATTTTTCAACAAGCATTGCTGTACCAGGTACCAACATCTCATTTGACTTAGGTTGGTTATATCCTATTTTTATCGTAGTGATGTTAGTAGGTGCTTCCAATGCCGTCAACCTGACTGATGGACTTGATGGATTATTGGCTGGAACCGCTGCTATTGCGTTTGGTGCGTTTGCTATATTAGCTTGGTACGGTATCCCGAATTTGAGTGTAACATTATTTAGTTTAGCTGTTGTAGGGGCATTATTGGGATTCCTAGTATTTAATGCACATCCTGCCAAAGTATTTATGGGTGATACTGGTTCCTTGGCTTTAGGTGGTGCAATTGCCGCTATTGCTATACTTTTAAAATTGGAAATTTTATTAGTTATTATTGGCGGTGTTTTTGTTTTAGAGACATTGTCCGTTATTATTCAGGTTATTTCTTTTAAAACAAGAGGAAAGAGAATCTTTCTAATGAGCCCACTGCACCATCACTATGAGTTAAAAGGTTGGTCTGAATGGAGAGTAGTGACCACGTTTTGGGCAGTCGGTATACTATTTGCATTTTTAGGTATTTATATTGAGGTGTTATCGTCATGAGAAAATTAAAGGATTTCCCTTTTGCTAAAGTACTGGTGTTAGGTCTTGCCAAGAGTGGAACAGCTGTTGCGAAATTGTTAAATAGAAATGGTATAGAAGTAGTTGCCAATGATTTGAAAGCTAAAGAAGATGATGAAAATGTACAGACTCTCCGCTCTGAAGGTGTTTCTGTAGTTGTTGGTGATCACCCTTTGTCATTGATTGAAGATATTGATGCCATTATTAAAAATCCGGGTATTCCCTATGAAAATATTTTAATAGATAGTGCTGTTAAACAAGATCTTCCTGTTTTAACAGAAATAGAATTAATACCGTACTTCGGCATTGATCAAATCGTTGGTATTACTGGTTCAAATGGGAAAACAACGACAACAACATTAATTTATGAAATGTTTAAAAAAGCAGATGCGCCAGTTAGCTTGGCGGGAAATATTGGCCATGTTGCATCAGAAGTTGCCGAGCAAATGGATGACAAGCAAACAATGATTGCTGAATTATCTTCTTTTCAATTATTAGGTATCGATACATTTAAACCTAAAATCGCCGTACTGCTTAATCTTTTTGAAGCACATTTAGATTACCATCATACATTGGAGCATTATCAAAATGCAAAAGCTAATATCTTTAAAAATCAAACAGAACATGATTATTTAGTTTATAATGCTGATGATCAACGTGTTGTAAATTTAATTAAATATGCTGGCGCCAATCTTGTTTCATTTAGCCGTAAAGGTGGAATCACGAACGGTACATATTGTGACGAAGAAGCAATATATTTCCGTGGAGAGAAAGTGATCGACTTATCATCTGTCGTATTAGTAGGGGAACATAACCTAGAGAATATTTTAGCTGCTGTTTCGGTTGCGAAACTTGAAGGTATTTCAAATCAAGTGATTGAAACTGTCCTTGCATCATTCACAGGTGTAACACATCGTCTGCAATTTGTGAAAGAAGTGAATGGTCGAAAGTTTTATAATGATTCCAAAGCAACTAATATACTTGCAACAACTAAGGCATTATCAGCATTTAATCAATCGGTTATATTACTAGCAGGTGGTCTTGACCGCGGTAATGATTTCGATGAATTAATGCCATATATGTCAAATGTGAAGGCACTTGTATTGTTTGGTGAAACAAGTCAGAAATTACGAAAAGTCGGAGAGGCTTGTGAAATTGAAAATATAGAAGTGGTCGACACGATGAATGAAGCTGTTCAAAAAGCATATCAATTATCCAATAAAGACGATGTTGTCTTATTATCACCTGCTTGTGCAAGCTGGGATCAATATAAAACCTTTGAAGAAAGAGGCAACATGTTTATGGAATCTGTGCATAAATTATAATAGGGGCTTGTCTATTATAATGAGCACAGATAATGTTGTATAAAAATATAACAGGCCCCTAATTCATTTATAGATTTGGGGGTTTTTTTCGTGGAAGCGAAGATGAAAAGTCAACATACACCGGATTATTTCTTGATTTTTGTCATCGTTGCTATCTTGTTGGTCGGAACAATCATGGTTTATAGCGCCTCTTCGATTTGGGCTGATTATAAATTCAATGATTCTTTTTATTTCTTAAAACGACAGATACTTTTTGCTGGTGTAGGTGTAATTGCGATGATGATTGTTTCTAACATTCCTTATTTTCAATGGATCAAGTATCGAAAATGGATTTTTATCGGATCATTAATCCTGTTAGTTGCTGTTTTGATTCCTGGGATCGGAATGGTTAGAGGTGGTGCAAGAAGTTGGATAGGAGTAGGTGCATTTAGCATTCAACCTGCCGAATTTATTAAACTTGCGATGATTATGTTTTTAAGTGGTTTTCTAGTCAATCATCAGGATAAAATGACAGAATTCAAAAAGGGTTTTCTCCCACCACTTTCGATTTCAGTAATCGTTTTTCTAATTATTATGCTGCAGCCTGATTTAGGTACAGGTATGGTATTTTTGTTAACTTGTTTTCTGTTGATTTTCGTAGCAGGTGCCAAAATCATGCACTTTGTATTTTTAGCAGGCTTTGGTGTCATTGGGTTTCTACTGCTTATTATCTCTGCTCCCTACAGAATCAATCGTATCACAGCATTTCTCGATCCATGGCAAGATCCTTTAGGGACAGGCTTTCAAATCATTCAGTCCTTGTACGCGATTGGACCAGGAGGGTTATTAGGAGTTGGTTTTGGAAACAGCCTGCAAAAATATTTTTACCTGCCGGAACCGCATAATGATTTTATTTTTGCAATTATTGCAGAGGAATTAGGATTTATCGGTGCAAGTTTTGTCATTGTCCTCTTCTTTTTGTTTATTTGGAGAGGAATATTAACTGCGATCCATGCACCAGATCTTTTTGCTAGATTACTAGCGGTTGGCATTGTTGGTATGATCGCTATCCAAGTCATGATTAATATCAGTGTTGTCATTGGTTTAATTCCGGTCACTGGCATAACATTACCATTTTTAAGCTATGGAGGTTCCTCATTAACTTTGACGCTTTGTTCTGTCGGAATATTAATCAACATTAGTAAATATCGGCAATAAACTTGGGAGATTTGGATGATACCTAGAAAGTAATGACTATGATATAATCGGAATAAGACATGCATACCA
This sequence comes from Gracilibacillus saliphilus, assembly GCF_010994085.1. Lineage (NCBI taxonomy): Bacteria > Bacillati > Bacillota > Bacilli > Caryophanales > Bacillaceae > Gracilibacillus > Gracilibacillus saliphilus. Next base: position 631,844 of record NZ_WJEB01000001.1, read on the forward strand.
AAATTAGTGAATGGATAATAGAAAAGGAAGTATAAATATGGTACAAAAAAGAGTCGTTTCGATAGAAGATCGAATTCCAAAATTGAAACAAGAGCGTCGCAAAAAAGCAAACAGAAAACTGATTTTTTATTTGCTCATCTTTTTTGTATTGATTTTTATTGTGATTTACTTGCAATCACCTATGAGTTATGTAAAAAATATATCAGTAAATGGTTTGCAATGGCTGGCCAAAGAAGAAATAATATCTCAAAGTGAAATAGAAGAAAATGCAAATTTTTGGGGAGTACAAACGAAAGAATTAGAAGAAAATATTGTTTCACATCCACAAGTTAAAGATGCGGATGTTTCGAAATCTTTTCCGAACACGATCATTATGGATATAACTGAATTAACCCATGTCGCATATGTTGAATTGGACGGAAAAATACATCCACTTTTAGAAAATGGTGATTTATTAGACGAGGTTAATTCTTCCAATATAAATGGAGATGTTCCTGTTTTAAAAGGATTTAAAGATAATCACTATTTGCAAGAAATAGCGGAAGAATTAGCCAACCTATCTACATATGTTTCTGCATTAATCTCTGAAGTAAACTGGATTCCTTCAGATTCCAATCCATATAAGATTCAACTATATATGACAGATGGTCAGGAGGTAGAGTCCTCGATACGGAATTTATCTGCAAACATGGACAGCTATCCTTCAATTGTAAGTCAGTTGGATCAGAGCGAGGCAGGTATTATTAAAATTGACGAAAGTGGAGCAGTATTTACTCCATATGATGTAGATAAGGAAGAGGAGGAGGAGATAGAAGAGGAAAATGAAGAGTAGACAATTAGTGTTTGCATTGGTCTTTCTAGTATCAGGCTTCTTGTTAACTTTTAGTTATCAGCAAACAAAATCAACTGCGGAAATCTCACAAGTCAATAATCAGGAATGGGAACGAGATTTTTATTATCGAAAGCAATTAATTGATATGGAAGAAAAAAATAAGCAATTAAGATCTGAATTAACACAAATTCGCCAAGAAGTACAAGCCATAGAACAAGAAATTGGTGAGGAAGCTGATGTATTAAAAGATTTAGTAGCTACCAAATCTAATTTGCAAAAATTGACTGGTGAATTGTCAATTAGTGGTGATGGAATTATGGTAACATTAAAAGATGCAAGCTTTATTCCTGCAGAGGATCACGCAAATCAATATATTGTTCATGACCGGCACATTCATCAAACGGTAAACGAATTATTTAGTGCTGGTGCCAAAGCAATAGCAATAAATGGACAGCGAATATATCGTAATAGTTACATATCTTGTGTTGGGCCAGTTATATCAATTGACGGCAATTCATATCCTGCACCATTTGTGATCACTGCAATTGGTGATCAAGAGGTCCTTGATGTCAGTTTAAACCTTAGAAATGGGATTATCGACCAACTAGTTCAAGATAACATCGAAGTGACAATCGATAAGAAATCTAATATTGAAATGTACGCAAAGGATATGTGACGGGTATGAAAAATGTTTTTAATAAACAACAAGTTGCGATTGGAATAGTATGTTTATTGATCGGTTTGATGATTGCCATATTATTTAATACCAATCACCATACCGTTGATCGAGATACAAGAGATACTTGGGAAATTAGAACAGCACTGTTAGAAGAACAGAAAATTCAGCAAAATCTCTATATGGAGATTGCAGAAGCAGAGCAAACACTTCAAGAGTATCAAGAACAAACCGAACACCAGCAAATTGAATCATTAAAAAATTCGATCCATGAATTACGAGAACAAGCAGGGTTAACAGAGAAAAGTGGACAAGGGATAATTATTTCACTAGAGCCAATGTTTTTAGAAGAAGATTATCAGGAATATCCTAAAATAAATGCCGAGTTACTCCAATTATTAATCAACGAATTAAATGCAGCTGGTGCAATAGAACTTGCTGTTGAAAGTCAACGAGTCATTAATATAACACCTATAAGAGATGTGAATGGAAACATATATGTTAACAATAGTTCAATTGGAGAATTGCCAACTAAAATATATGTTCTTACAAATGATTCGGAAGAAATAATAAACCATCTAGAAGTTAGTGAAATAGGTGACTACTTCGCGTTAGAAAATGTTACAATGAATATATCTGAACAAAGTGATATCATACTTCCAGAGTATGATGAGCAGATCGATTTACAAGATGTAGATATAGTTGAAGTCCCAGAAGAAGGTGAAAGTTAATGTGGTTACCGGCACTCTTTTTAATAATTGGTTTATTATTAGGTTTTATGACAAATATGAGCATACCGGATGCTTATACCAATTATTTATCTATTGCAGTGTTGGCTGCTTTAGATACGTTATTTGGAGGTATTAGAGCGCAACTGGAGGCGAAATTTGACCAAAAAGTATTTATTTCTGGTTTCTTCTTCAATGTATCATTAGCTGCTTTTTTAGCCTTTATCGGTGTACAACTAGGCATTGACTTATATTTAGCAGCAATTTTCGCATTTGGAGTGAGATTATTCCAGAATTTAGCGATGATAAGAAGGCTCTTACTTGAAAAATATGAATTGTATAGAAAAGCAAAAAAAGGTGCTAAATCATAATATTTAATATTTTTCCGGTAAATTTACATATATTCATGTAAAAATATTGTTTTTTTTATTATAATAGTGTTTAATACAGTTTATTATACTTATATGAAATGAATCGTAGTTTAATGCATTGAAATAGGAGGTGCCTTATGGATAACGGTGAAATTCTAGTCAGCTTGGATATAGGTACATCAAAAATAAAGGTTATCATCGGAGAAATTCTTGGTGATTCTTTAAATGTGATTGGGGTTGGTACCGCTAAGTCTCTAGGTATGAAAAAAGGAGCCATCGTTGATATAGACGAGACTGTTCATTCAATTCGAACAGCAGTTGAACAAGCTGAACGCATGGTAGATATACATATTGATCAAGTTATAGTAGGAATTAATGGTAATCATGTGCAATTACAACCATGCCATGGAGTTGTTGCAGTATCCAGTGATGATAAGGAAATATCAGAAGAAGATATTCATCGTGTATTGGATGCAGCACAGGTAATGTCCATTCCACCTGAAAGAGAAATCGTTGATGTAATACCAAAGCAATTTATCGTTGACGGTTTAGATGAGATTCGAGATCCCAGAGGAATGATTGGGGTTCGATTAGAAATGGAAGGTACGATTATTACCTGTTCGAAGACGATGTTACATAATATATTGAAATGCGTTGAAAAAGCTGGTTTAAGTATTATGGATATTTGCTTGCAACCATTAGCAACAGGAGAAGTGGCTTTATCTCAAGACGAGAAAAATTTAGGTGTTGCATTACTCGATATAGGTGGAGGAAGTACAACCGTTTCTGTTTTTGAAAACGACGGATTGGTAGCTACTAGTGTAATACCATTAGGTGGGTATAATATTACGAAGGACTTATCTATTGGACTCCGCACATCTTCAGAAGAAGCGGAGGATATTAAACTCGATCATGGACACGCCTTCTTTAATGATGCCAATGAAGAGGAAACATTTGAAGTGAATATCATTGGTAGTAATCAAAGGCAAGTGTATAATCAGCTAGATTTAACCGAAATAATCGAAGCTAGATTAGAAGAAATATTAGTATATAGTGCGCGTGAGATTCAAAAAATGGGATATGACGAAATTCCTGGTGGACTGGTGCTTACAGGTGGTACGATGAGTATGCCAGGGGCTGCTGATTTAGCACAAGATATTTACCAAAGTAATGTTCGAATTGCAATTCCTGATTACATTGGGGTTCGTGAACCTCAATTTACAGCAGGCATTGGTATCTTGAAATTTGCGTACAAGAATGCGAAAATACAAGGGAAAGAGTTTTCAGATGCAGTAACAGAACAACGAGAACAAGTACATCAGGTAGAAATGGAAAAACCTAAGCCAAAACCAAAACGAACAAAGAAAACAACCAATAAACAAAATGTGAAAGAAAAGAAAGAACCTAAATTAGCAAACTTCTTCAAATATTTCTTTGACTAAGAATATTGGGGTAAATGAAGACGTGGAAAAAGACAGACTATTAATCTAGCAAAATGGGAGGAAATGGTATGTTAGACTTTGATACGAACATGGATCAGCTAGCTACGATAAAAGTAATCGGTGTAGGCGGTGGTGGAAGTAACGCTGTTAACCGAATGATAGAGCACGGTGTACAAGGTGTAGAATTTATTGCAGTGAATACAGATGCACAAGCATTAAATCTTTCAAAAGCAGAAGTTAAAATGCAAATTGGTACAAAATTAACAAGAGGATTGGGTGCAGGTGCAAACCCAGAGGTAGGAAGAAAAGCTGCAGAAGAAAGCAAGGAACAAATTGAAGAAATCCTTAAAGGCTCTGACATGGTCTTTGTTACAGCTGGTATGGGCGGTGGAACAGGAACAGGTGCTGCTCCAGTTATTGCCCAAGTAGCTAAAGAGTTAGGAGCATTAACAGTAGGGGTAGTTACTCGCCCGTTTACTTTTGAAGGAAGAAAAAGAGCAACTCAAGCGGTGTCAGGTATTGATGGATTAAAAAGCAGTGTGGATACATTAATTGTTATTCCTAATGACCGATTACTAGAAATAATTGATAAAAATACACCTATGCTAGAAGCATTCCGTGAAGCAGATAATGTGTTACGACAAGGTGTACAAGGTATTTCTGATTTAATTGCAACACCTGGACTAATAAACGTCGACTTTGCCGATGTAAAAACTATTATGGCTGATAAAGGTTCGGCACTTATGGGTATCGGTATAGCTACAGGTGAAAGCCGTGCGGCTGAGGCGGCTAAGAAGGCTATTTCATCTCCATTACTGGAAACTTCTATTGATGGTGCGCATGGTGTCTTAATGAACATAACAGGCGGAACAAATTTAAGCTTATATGAAGTACAAGAGGCAGCAGACATTGTAACATCAGCAGCAGATCAAGAAGTGAATGTTATTTTCGGTTCTGTCATCAACGAAGATTTGAAGGATGAAATTGTCGTAACTGTTATTGCAACCGGCTTTGATGAGTCACAAATCAAAAATGCACAAAATAAACCAAAGTCCGTTTTACAAGCTAGTTCTCCTAAGAGAGAAAAACAGCAGTCAGAAAAAACACAAGAACCTAGTCCATCATCATCATCTTCATCTTCTTCTAGTTCAAGACCAAAGCAAGAAGAAGACACATTAGATATACCAACATTTTTAAGAAATCGTAATCGAAGAAGATAAGGAAATATCCTTGACAGTAAACCCCCGTTTCAGTTGTTTTGAAACGGGGGTTTCTTAATCTAACAGCATACATATTATCCATAAACTACGCAGTAACTGGACATGGATTTGTTCTCCTCCCGTACTCGTACTGTATTAAGAGATAATTTTGATATATATAGTGATGTTAACTACCACTCCGGCTGCCCACTTCCCTTTCCGTGGGGTTTGCCCTTCAGCTAACTTTTTCGAGCAAAAACCGCTCGAAAAAGTGGATCTTCAGGTCAAACAATTCCCACAGGAGTGAAAGTGGGCGCCTTCGTTAAGATATGCTCCACAACACTTATACGTAATCAGCCAGTTGATTTCTCCACCATATGTAGCGTTGGGTACGACTATGCTAAAAGGGTTTTCACAGCCCGATAAGTACTGTAATTAAACAGAAAAGTTTAGTTCCATGAGTTCATTTCTTTCTATAATCAGAGAACAAAAATAGCGCAGTATTCTGCCGGAGCGTATGTGAGCACTCATCATTAAGCAGAATGGGAGAAAGCTCACTTTTTCTCCTTTCATTACTTCGCAGTTTCTATCTACTATGTAAAAGAATCATTTTTTTTGTAGTGTTGACATAGTGCGAAGTATATTGAAATTGCTTTCATAAGTTTTTAGCATACCTCTCTTAGATTTATCCTCACTTCGATTCTTCAGTAATTCAACATTTTTATGTTTTTTTTCTGAAAACTAGATGTTTTTTGCATACAAACTGTGACAGACTTCTTTCTTTCTATTCTTTATACTAAATAGACAAGTAAAGCTTATTTCAAATTAGCTGGAAAGGAAGGACATGGTGGTTGTTTATGTAGAAGTCGTATGGCTGCTCAATTTCATGATAGACTGGATGATTCTATTACTAACTCAATCGATTACAAAGCACATAACCAAATGGTATCGATTAGTAATAGCCAGTTTTTTTGGTTCACTTATTGTACCAATATCCTTCATTTTTCCAACGTTTCCGATTGATTCATGGATACTAAAAATAGTGCATTCTTTTATTATTATTTGGATTGCTTTTGGTTTTCAAAATGTTGCTATCTATTTCAAATTGCTTTGTTCGTTTTATTTTATGACATTTTCGATAGGTGGTGGCTTATTTGCCATTCACTTTTTGTTTTCAACTGAAGATTATGTATCAAGTCCAGGTCTAGCAAATGATGAAATACATGGCCTATTTGTTTTAATTGGATTTCCTATCATCCTTTTCTTTACAAAATACCGAATGGACAAGCACAAAATGCACCAGTTCCAACAAGAGTTTTACTACCAGGTAACGATTAAGTGGAAAGGCAAACAAATGGAAACAACTGGATATTTGGATAGTGGAAACCATTTAGTAGATCCGTTTACCCAGACGCCTGTCATTATAGTCGATCAAACGATTTTGGAACATTGGTTTGACAAAGAAGAAATCATGAAACTGCAAACATCCGCTCAGAATTTAATGGAAGGTGAAATACCCGATTCTACTTCGGACACTTTTCGAATATTACCTTTTCAAGGGGTGAGTGGACAACATGATTTTATGCTGGCTTTTAAACCGGATTTACTTGAAATACATATGAAAAATGTCCAACTGACAAACAAGAAGGTTTTAATAGGTATTCAATTTGGGAATTTAGTGGCTGACAACAGTTACCATTGTTTATTACACCCTAAACTTTTTCAGCAGACAGGGTGACATTATAAAGGATAAGGAGTGGAAGGAATGCTAATCGTACAACAAAAATATAAAATGATATTTTACAAAATTCTGAAGAAAATGGGCTTTAAAGTAGACGAAATTTATTACATTGGGGGAAGCGAAGCATTACCACCACCACTATCTAAAGAAGAGGAATATGAATTAATTCATCGATTGCCAGTAGGTGATAAAGCTGCAAGAGCTATGTTAATTGAAAGAAACTTACGCCTTGTTGTTTATATTGCTCGGAAATTTGAAAATACGGGTATTAATATTGAGGATTTAATCAGTATTGGAACAATTGGTTTAATTAAAGCGATCAATACCTTTAATCCCGAAAAGAAGATTAAACTAGCGACATATGCGTCAAGGTGTATTGAAAATGAGATATTAATGTATCTTCGGAAAAATAACAAAATAAAAACAGAGGTTTCGTTTGATGAACCGTTAAATGTGGATTGGGATGGCAATGAGCTTTTACTCTCAGATGTGTTAGGTACGGATGAAGATGTGACATTTAAAGATTTGGAACAGAGCATTGATAAAACATTATTACGAAAAGCGTTAGATCAATTAAATGGCAGGGAAAGACAAATTATGGAGTTAAGATTTGGGCTAGTGGATAAGGAAGAAATGACCCAAAAAGATGTTGCGGATTTACTTGGTATCTCGCAATCCTACATTTCACGATTGGAGAAAAAGATTATAAAAAGGTTGCAAAAGGAGTTTAATAAAATGGTCTGAAAAACGTATATGGTAAATGATGGATGATGCATAAAAACCTCCCGATTGGTGATACTGATTTTTGAGAAGGATCTCCAATTGGGAGGGTATTAAATGACAAGACATAAAGTAGAAATTTGTGGGGTAGATACAGCAACCTTACCAGTATTAAAGAATGATGAAATGCGAATTTTATTTAAGGCTATGCAGAATGGGGATCAATCTGCAAGAGAAAAATTAGTTAATGGCAATTTAAGATTAGTACTTAGTGTTATTCAAAGATTTCATAATCGCGGGGAGTACGGTGATGATTTATTTCAAGTCGGTTGTATCGGTTTATTAAAATCAATTGATAATTTTGACTTAAGTCAGAATGTAAAATTCTCCACCTATGCTGTCCCAATGATTATCGGTGAAATTAGACGGTATTTACGTGATAATAATCCGATAAGAGTATCCAGGTCATTACGAGATATTGCCTATAAAGCGCTGCATGCAAGAGAGAAATTATTAAACAAAACGTCAAAAGATCCTTCTCCTATGGAAATTGCAGAAGAATTAGATGTACCAGTAACTGATGTGATTTTTGCTCTTGATGCAATTCAGGACCCTGTCTCTTTATTTGAGCCTATTTTTAATGATGGCGGGGATCCAATTTATGTAATGGATCAAGTAAGTGATGACAATGTGAAAGATAATGACTGGATTAATCATTTGTCGATAAAAGAAGGTATGCATCGGTTAAATAAACGTGAAAAAATGATACTTAACAAACGTTTTTTCCAAGGTAAAACACAGATGGAAGTAGCTGAAGAAATTGGTATTTCACAAGCTCAAGTGTCGCGGTTGGAAAAAGCTGCAATTAAAGAAATGAATAAAGAAATGTTTGAATAAAAATAGGAGCAAAACCATAGCGGTTTTGCTCCTATTATTCATTCAAAACATACTGCGGATCATCTGTTAATAGGACGGGCGCTTCCGGGGATATCCCTGTCTGTTCCAGGGATATCTCTTTCCCTTCCCTGGATATTCATTTCTGTTCCCTGGATATAGTCGTTTATCCCCGGAAGAGAAGACGTTATCCCCGGGACAGCGAAGACTTTTTCGGGGATAAGGATCGGAATCCCGGGACAGTTTGCTCCAATGGAGGTAATCAATTTATGTCCACGTTATTTCATCGTTTATAAATATTGTGTGTTTTATGATGTTAAGAAGCGATGAGGTTTCATCGCTTCTTGGCTCTTTTGTCTGCTCTTTCGCCTCGTTCTTTTGCTTCTAAATCTTCTGCGTCGGCGAGTTCATTAGAGAATTCTACGTCAATTCCATCTGTTTTTTCCATTTTTGGTGTTTGTGCTAATGGATTTCTCGTAGTATTTTTCTTATGTTCATCTCTACCCATATTAATCCCTCCTCGTATACTTAATGTGTGCCATTATGAAGAGAACATGTGCGAATTTTATTGTCATAACCACCATATTTTTTAAGTCAAGACATATATATTGATATAAAGGAGGGAGCGAAATGATAACATTATCCGCTTTACAAATGAAAGATATTGTGTATATTGAAGATGGAACAAAAATAGGGAGTTTAACGGATATTGAGATAAATGTAGATATGGGAAAAATAACCAATTTAGTTGTAGCAACAAAAACAAAAACTTTTGGAGTTTTTGGAGAGTCACGGGAAATCATCATTCCTTGGGAACATGTTATGAAAATAGGACATGATGTTATTTTGGTGAAAAAGAACGGACAATATCCAACTCTTCCAGTTCAAGAGAAAGAGGATTCTTCATCCACTTATCAGCAGTAACCGACATCGAACTGTATTGCTACGCTAAAATATGATAAAATAATTTAAAATAGGAGGGGTATGATGACAGAACCCTTTATGCAACTTGAAGATAAAGGAATATTATGGATTAAACCATGGATGAGTAATAACTCTAACATTGTAGCTGGTTTTACAACACGTGAGGGCGGTATAAGTCATCCCCCATATCAAAGCAATAACCTAGGTTTTCATGTGGAGGATAATCCGAGCGACGTATTACAAAACCGAAAACGAGTAGCGGAAATGATCTCATTTTCATTAGACAAGTGGGTAATGGCAGACCAAATACATGGTAATCATGTGCAGTTCATTCAATCAAAAGATAGTGGTAGTGGAGCATTTTCCAGAGAGGATGCAATACCAAAAACGGATGGTTTAATTACAACGGAGAAAAATGTGTTGTGTACCGCATTGTTTGCAGACTGTGTTCCATTATTTTTCGCTGACAGAAAGCAAGGAACAGTTGCTATTTCACATGCAGGTTGGAAAGGGACTGTTTCCAATATTGCAAAAAAAACAATCGATTATTTTAAAAAATTGTCATCTGATGTAAAAGATATTGAGGTTGTGATTGGACCAAGTATTTGCGGCTCATGCTATCAAGTAAATGATCATGTTATTCAGCATATTGATGCAAAATATGTTGATTCTTATCAAGGGGCAGATGACCAATACCAGTTAGATTTAAAAGATTTGAACTATCGATTATTAGTGGATGCAGGGGTTTCACCAGATCATATACATATTTCCAAGTATTGCACATCACATCATTCATCATTTTTCTCTCATCGAAGAGACGAGCACCCTACTGGCAGGATGATGGGGTTTATTGCATTTGTTTAACGGTGATGAAAGGAGCTTTAAACATGACAGTAGCAGAAAATCTCACACAAATACAGGAAAATATCAAACATGCATGCGAGAAAGCGGGACGGGGTCCTGAAGATATCACCATTATCGGGGTAACAAAATATGTTACAATAGAAAGAGCTTTAGAAGCTGTTTATTCTGGGGTTCGCCATTTAGGGGAAAATCGGATGGAAGGTTTTCTTGAGAAACACGAGAATATAGGAGAACAAGCAATTTGGCATTTTATTGGTACGTTACAGTCCCGTAAAGTGAAAGACATTATTGATAAGATAGACTATATTCATTCATTAGACCGAAAATCATTAGCTAAGGAAATTAATAAACGGACAGACAAGCCTGTTGATTGTTTTGTTCAAGTGAATGTTAGTGGAGAAGAATCGAAGCATGGACTGCAACCAGAAGATGTTGAGTCGTTTATTGACACGTTACGAAACTATCCAATGATTAGAACAGTCGGATTAATGACGATGGCTCCGCATGTAGATGATGAACAGATATTGCGTAATGCCTTCCAATCTTTACATAAGTTAAAGAATACTATTCAAGAAAAGGGATGGGACCATGCACCGTGTCAGTATTTGTCTATGGGAATGAGTAATGATTATCAGGTTGCAATTGAAGAAGGTGCTACTCATATACGTATTGGTTCCAGTTTAGTGGGGCCATATGAAGAATAGGGGTGATGAATGATGAGTATGAAGGGGAAGTTCCGTAATTTCTTCGGAATTGAAGATGAAGAGTATGAGATCATCGAAGAAGAAATAGAACAAGAGGATAAACCACAGAGGCGAAGCGAAAGAAAAGAAGAGAAAGGCAACGTTGTCAGTTTAAAGTCTGTCCAAAAAAGTGCGAAAATGGTTTTATTTGAGCCTAGGTCATTCAACGAAGTACAGGATATTGCTGATCATGTTGTGAATCGGAGATCTGTTGTCATTAATTTACAACGAGTAGATACACAACAAGCTAAACAAATAATTGACTTTATGAGTGGCACAGTTTATGCTGTTTCTGGTCAGATTAAAAAGCTCGGTTCACAAACTTTTCTATGCACCCCAGAAAATATTGAAATATCTGGAAACATTACGGAAATAATGGAAGAAGCAGATCCAGAACAAAGGTGGTAATTAGTTGAAATGGGATTATTACATGATATTTTATATTATGCGATGACGCTTTACACATATGCGATTATTATTTATATTTTGATGTCTTGGTTTCCAGGAGCTAGGGAGTCCTCTTTTGGTCAAATGTTAGGTTCGATCGTAGAGCCGTATTTGGAACCATTTCGGAAAATTATTCCGCCAATTGGTGGTATGATTGACATATCACCGATTGTGGCACTATTTGTATTGCAATTCGCTTTGCGAGGGTTAAATTTCTTATTTTATAACTTCCTTTATATCGTAATCGGTATATAGGTGATCCTATGGATTTATATCAACATTTTAGGCAAGAGGAATATCCTTTTATCGACCAAGTATTGTCTTGGCGTGATGAAGTAACGACAAGATATCAGCGAAAAGTAATTGATTTTCTACACCCAAGGGAACAAAAGATTTTTGAGATGATAATTGGAAATGATGAAGAATTGCAGTTAGCTTTCTTTGGAGGATGGGAATCAGCTGAACGAAGACGAGCTATACTCGCCCCTTTTTATGAAGAAATCATGGAATCGAGTTTTGAAGTGGAGTTATTACAAGCCACATTCCCACAAAAATTTGTTTCCATTGAACATCGAGACGTTTTAGGCGCTTTTTTATCTGCTGGTATTAAACGAAAAAAGATGGGTGATATTGTTATTCATAATGATACTATTCAAATTCTCGTAGCATCAGATATAACAACCTATCTTATTACAAATGTCACGTCAATTAAAAAAGCAGGAGTCACTTTTGAAAGAGTTCCGATGATCGAAAGACTGCCATCTCAAGATGCTTGGCAATCAAGAACGGCAACATGCGCATCTTTACGCTTAGATGTAATCATCAAAGAAATGTACCAAATGTCCAGACAACAAGCGTTAAATCTGATCAAGAAAGGTCTAGTGAAGGTAAATTTCCAAACCATTGATCAGCCTTCCTTTATGCTTGAGGAAGAAGATCTCATATCGATTAGAGGTAAAGGTAGATCCAGGATTACTGAATTACAAGGTCGTACTAAAAAAGATAAAATAAGAATCACTTTTGAAAAATTATTATAATTTTTTGTTGAATTTTTTAGTGATTTGTCAATAAAGTATGATAAGATATTGTATAAAGAATGACATCTAATAGGAGGTGGCCGATGTGCCTTTAACACCACTCGATATTCATAACAAGGAATTTGCTAGAGGTTTTCGGGGTTATGATGAAGATGATGTAAATGAATTTCTTGATCAAGTGATCAAAGACTATGAAACGGTTATTCGTGAAAAGAAAGATTTAAAAGAAAAAGTGGATCAATTAAATGAGAAGCTTAGTCATTTTTCCAATATCGAAACGACGTTAAACAAATCGATTCTGGTCGCACAGGAGACTGCAGAAGAAGTAAAAGAAAATGCCAAAAAGGAATCTAAATTAATCATAAAAGAAGCAGAAAAAAATGCAGACCGAATCATTAATGAAGCACTGCATAAATCAAGATCTATCGCTTTAGAAGTAGAAGAATTAAAGAAACAAGCGAAAGTCTTCCGTACCAGATTGAAAATGTTGGTAGAAGCACAACTTGATTTAGTAGAAAATAATGATTGGGATGGATTATTTGAAATGGACATCGAAAACGAAGAAGAAGATCTAGAAAGAGAAGAGTCCAATCAATATTAATTCTTGACGTAATAAAAAATATTACATATAATTCTTACTACAAACTTTTTATACTTGAAGGAAATACTATGATTGGGAGAGTATATTTGGATTACTAACAAAGCGAGTTAGGGATGGTGTAAGCCTAACTTAGTACCTAAATAGAAGATCACCCATGAGTAGTTACACTGAATAGAGTAGGTGTAAACGAGTGATTCACGTTACGAATTACTGAGTGGATAGCACAACGAATACTGTTATCTATAAGGGTGGTACCGCGAGAACTCCTCGTCCCTTTCCGGGATGAGGAGTTCTTTTTTGTTTCAGATCCCTTTAACACGGTGAACAAAATCGATAAACTGCGGGATAACGTAATCCCAGGATAATTACGAACATTTGTTCCGTTATTCATCGAAAATAAGGCTAATTCTCTCGAAAAATAACCAAATAAGGGATTATATGTCCGTCAACACTGAAAAACGGTTGTTATTCCGTCAAATAACGCACAAAATGTCCGCTCAACAAACATTTTACTAGTTCGTAGTTTTTTGCAAATCAGAATAAGGAGGAGTTAAATTGGAATATAAACAAACATTAAAAATGCCACAAACGAAATTTCCGATGCGTGGTAATTTACCTAACAAAGAACCGGAAATGCAGAAAAAGTGGGATGAAGAAAATCTTTATGAAAAAGTACAACAGCGAACAGAAGGGAAACCATTGTTCGTATTACATGATGGACCTCCATATGCCAATGGAGACATCCATATGGGGCATGCACTAAACAAAGTATTGAAAGATTTTATTGTCAAATATAAATCAATGGCAGGATTCCACGCACCATATGTGCCAGGCTGGGACACACACGGTCTTCCAATCGAGCAAGCACTTGCTAAGAAGAAAGTGAACCGCAAAAAAATGACCATTGCGGAATTCAGACAAAAATGTGCGGAGTATGCATTAAAGCAAATTGATAATCAACGCAATCAATTTAAACAGTTAGGTGTCAGAGGAGACTGGGAAAATCCTTATATTACATTAAACAAGTCCTATGAAGCAGCACAAATTAAAGTATTCGGAGAAATGGCCAAAAAAGGCTATATCTATAAAGGGCTAAAACCTGTTTACTGGTCTCCATCATCAGAGTCTGCTTTAGCAGAAGCGGAAATTGAGTATCAAGATAAGCGCTCAGCATCTATTTATGTAACATTTGATGTGAAAGATGGTAAAGATTTATTAGATGGAGATGAAAAATTTATCATCTGGACAACGACACCATGGACAATTCCAGCAAACCTAGCAATTTCGGTACATCCTGATCTGGAATATGCAGTTGTTAAAGAAGCTGAAGAAAAATACATTGTCGCACATGATATGTTAAGTGATTTAAAAGATACACTTGAGTGGCAAGAAGCAGAAGTAGTTAAAACATTTAAAGGTCAGGAAGCTGACAAACTAGTAGCAAAGCATCCTTTCTATGAACGTGAATCTTTAGTTATTTTAGGTGAGCACGTAACTACGGAAAGTGGTACAGGACTTGTTCATACTGCTCCAGGTCATGGGGAAGATGACTTTATTGTCGGGAAGCAATATGGTTTAGATGTATTGTGCCCGGTTGATGAAAAAGGAGTTTTCACAGACGAAGCACCAGGTTTTGAAGGGCTATTCTATGATGCAGCTAACAAACAAGTAACCGAAAAACTCGAGGAAAACAATGCGCTGTTAAAACTTAACTTTATTACTCACTCCTACCCACATGACTGGCGTACGAAAAAACCAACGATTTTCCGTGCGACTAATCAGTGGTTTGCATCGATTAAAGATTTCCGAGAAGATATTCTAGCGGAAATTAACCGGATTAACTGGTTGCCAAAATGGGGTGAAACGCGACTATTTAATATGGTGCGTGATCGTGAAGATTGGTGTATTTCTAGACAACGTACGTGGGGCGTGCCAATCCCAGTATTTTACGGTGAAGATAAAACACCAATCATTAATGACGAAACGATCAATCATGTTGCCAAACTATTTGAAGAGCATGGTTCTAATATCTGGTTTGAGTGGGATACGAAAGATTTACTACCGGAAGGATTCTCTTCTGAACACAGTCCAAATGGAGAATTTACGAAAGAAATGGATATCATGGACGTATGGTTTGACTCTGGTAGCTCTCATGAAGGCGTATTGGAAGGAAGAGAAGATCTACAACGACCTGCGGACGTTTATTTAGAAGGTTCTGATCAGTATCGTGGCTGGTTTAACTCATCAATTTCAACAGCTGTGGCCGTAACAGGTAAAGCTCCATATGAAACAGTAATCAGTCACGGTTTCGCATTAGATGGCCAAGGTCGTAAAATGAGTAAATCAGTAGGAAATGTAGTTGTGCCTTCTAAAATCATGAAACAATACGGTGCAGATATTCTGCGCTTATGGGTAGCTTCTGTTGATTATCAGGCAGATGTTCGTATTTCCGATGAGATTATTAAACAAACGTCAGAAGGATATCGTAAAATTCGAAATACGTTCCGCTTCTTACTAGGTAATTTATCTGATTTCACCCTAGAAAACCGTCTAGAAGAAGTACAATTGGAAGAAATCGACCGTTATATGTTATATCGTCTGCAACAAGTGATTGACAAATCACGCAAAGCATATGACGAATATGATTTCTCAACGGTATATCAAACGATTCATCATTTTTGTACGATTGATTTAAGCTCCTTCTATCTAGATTTTGCAAAAGATATTCTCTATATTGAAGCAGAGGATGATCATAGAAGACGTAGCATTCAAACAGTTTATCATGAAATCATCACTTCCTTAGTGAAATTGCTAACACCGATCTTAACTCATACTATGGAAGAAGTGTGGAGCTATATCCCAGGTGTGGAAGCAGAAAGTCCACAGCTAACGGATATGCCAGAAGCAAGAGAAATCAAAGACCAAGAGCAATTAGCTGCTAAATGGTCACAATTTATGAATGTACGTGATGATATTTTGAAAGCATTAGAAGACGCGCGTGCAGAAAAAGTAATTGGTAAATCATTAGAGGCTTCTGTAACTATCAAAGCAAATGATGATAAGGTAGCAACGTTATTAGCTGAAGTACCGTATCTACATCAATTGTTAATTGTTTCTCATGTGGAACTAGTAGATGAGCTAACAGATGGTCAAACGTTTGAACATGTTACATTGAAAATTAGTAAACATGAAGGGGAAACCTGTGAACGTTGTTGGGTGATTTCAGAGACAGTCGGTGAAGATCAAGATCATCCGACATTATGTACACGTTGTGCAACGGTAGTAAAAGAAAACTATGCCGACCTTGTAGAATAGTAATATTAAAGCAACTATCTTCCACAAAAAGATAGTTGCTTTTCTATTCCACATAGAAATATCGTAATAGCCAGTGACTATACAACAAATATAATCTTATGTGAGAGAATGTAATTAAAGTAAATAGTTTTATTTATAGGTGATTGATTTCCGCGAACGTACCAGATTGTTAAGTAACTGTTCATTCCTGGAATACTAATACTTATTCCAAATGATGTTGATCGAAATCTGTTAATACGTTTTAGGTAAGAAAAAATTGAACATTTTTATTATTGTTATTTTAGACTATTTGGTCTAAAATGAGGTTAGACCAAATAGTCTATAGGAGTTGATAAGTAATGGAGCGAGTATTAGTTGCGGGTGCTACCGGTTACCTTGGACGATATGTTGTAAAAGCATTAAAACAAAAAGGTTATTATGTAAAAGTATTGGTGAGATCACAAGATAAGTTAAATCAAGAGGGTGCTTTTTCTTCTCCTTCTATCTATGATTATGTTGATGATATTGTTATTGGAGATGTTACTAGGTCACAATCTATTAAAGATGTATGCACAGATGTTGATTTCGTTTTTTCTTCAGTAGGCATAACAAAGCAAAAGGACAATTTAACATTCATGGATGTAGACTTTAAAGGGAATCTTAATTTATTGAGAGAAGCAGAACGAAGTAAGGTCCAACGATTTATGTATATTAATGTACATGGAGCTGATAAATGTCCCTCTACTTTAATTAAAGCAAAGCAGAGATTTGTAAATGAACTGAAGCATAGTTCTGTTCATCATATTATTATCAATCCAACAGGCTATTACTCTGATATGACTGAATTCTTAACCATGGCTCGAAAAGGAAGAGTGTTTCTATTTGGTAAGGGTTTAAATAAAATGAATCCTATTCATGGAGATGACCTTGCTAATGTTTGTGTTTATGCATTTTCTAAAGAAAACTCAATCGTTGAGGTTGGGGGACCAGATGTTTACACTTATCATGAGATGGCTGAATTAGCTTTAAAGGTAGTTAGTAAAAAGGAAAAAATCACTACAGTTCCTGAATGGTTAGTTAAAATCAGCTTACCATTGTTAAGGGTTATCAATAGAAAGCAATACAATTTGTTTCTATTTATCTTTTATATGATGACACATAATGTTGTTGCTGAATCCCATGGTAAGGTGGATTTAAAATCATATTTTGAAAGTATTAATAAACAAAGAGGGCAATAATGTATACTAGTCAGACAAAGCTAAATCTCATTCAAGCAACAATTGATCTAATTATGAAACATGGTCTTGAAAAACTAACTATTAATAAGGTAATTAAAAAGGCAGAAAGTAGTAAAGGGTCCTTTTATTACTACTTTTCAAATATTGACGACTTGATGAAAGAAGCATTTTTATATTCCTTAAATCATAGCCTTGTTGAGTTTTCATACTGTAATGAACGGTCATTTCAAGAAAATATCAACCTATTCGGGCATCATCTAATCCAAACGTCTAAGAAAAAGTCTTCAGAACATGCCATTATGTTTTTATGGATATCAAAGTGCTTTCAAGATGAAAACTATAAAAAACAGTTTCAAGCAATGCGGAAGCAAATTATTGAGGAGAATACTGTTTCAAAGGAGCTACAGAAAATATTTCAAGTCGATATAAAGTGGCTATATATGTTCGATATCATTATTATAGGTTTTCTGGTACATTGTATCCTTCATGATGATGAGGACGTACTTCTATCGATTTGGCAACAAATTGTTAATATTATGATTTTGAATAAGGTCTAGGTGTTATCATCTACAAAAAGAGGCTGGGACATAACTAAATAGGTAGAATGAGAATTCGAACAATCTGAACTTAGCGTAAGCAAATACGCAGACTCCTTATGACGAGCACGAGCCGAAGATCCACTGTGTGAAGTGCTTTTCTTCACACAGTTAGCTCAAGTAAGCCCACGGAAAGCGAAGTATTTTGCAGAAGCGGTATGTGTACTTAGACTTTAATGTTCGGATTTTTCCTATCTAATTACACTTTTGTCTCAGCCTCTTTTTGTTTAGCACATTAATGTTGTTTAAGCACAACGACAATTTGTTACACAGTACATGCGTACTGCGAAGATTGTTAATAAGATAAAGTCTTGTTTGTAGCTTAGTTGTATTACAAGTTTTCTTTAATGGGAAGATAATGGTATAATATGATGGGTATTTAAGTAGTCGTTTAATGAAATGTCGGAGGTATATTATGTGGAGAGTATATGTAATAGCATTAGTAGTTGTCATTGTTGATCAATTAACAAAATGGCTCATCGTAACAAATATGGAAATTGGAGAACGAATCACCGTTATTGAACCCTTTTTTTATTTAACATCACACCGAAATTCTGGTGCAGCATGGGGGATATTGCAAGGTCAAATGTTCTTTTTCTATATCATTACCGTGATTGTTATTGGTTTTATTATTTTTTACATCCAAAAGTATGGTAAGGAGAGTAAGTGGTTAAGACTAGCATTAGCTTTTGTATTAGGCGGGGCAATTGGCAATTTTATTGATCGCCTGTTCCGAAAAGAAGTAGTCGACTTCTTTGACGTTTATATCGGTACATATGATTATCCAATCTTTAATATTGCTGATTCCGCATTGGTAGTAGGAGTTATCGCTATTTTCATCTATACATTTTTAGATGAGAGAAACAAAAAAAGGAGCAACCAGAAATGAGCGAGTTTTCTTATGTAGTTAAGGCGAGTGATCAAGGAACACGGATAGATAAACTGTTAGTCGACATTACAGAAGATTATTCCAGATCACAAATTAAAACTTGGTTTGATAAAAACTTAGTGCTTGTAAACGGTAAGTCCGTGAAACAAAACTATAAATGCCAGACTGAGGATCAAATTGAGTGGCAAGTACCGGAAGCAGAACCGTTAGATGTAGTGGCAAAAGAGATACCAATTGATATCGTATATGAAGATGAAGATATACTTGTCATTAATAAAAAGAGTGGAATGGTCGTTCATCCAGCAGCTGGCCATCAGGAAGATACTTTAGTCAATGCTTTACTGTATCACTGTGATGATTTATCAGGTATTAATGGTGTAAAAAGACCTGGGATAGTCCATCGAATTGATAAAGATACGAGTGGTTTATTAGTAGTAGCTAAACATGATGTTGCACACGAAAGATTAGCAGAGCAACTGAAAGAGAAAAAAATTAAAAGAGCATATAAAGCAATTGTTCATGGGGATATTCCGCATGAATATGGTTCGATCGATGCTCCGATAGGACGAAGCGAAAAAAATCGTCAATTAATGGATGTTACGGAGAAAGGCAAAGATGCTGTGACACATTTTGAAGTAATCGAAAGACTTCATGGGAAATTCACTTTTGTGAAATGCGTGTTAGAAACTGGAAGAACCCATCAGATTCGTGTGCATATGAAATATATTGGTTACCCATTGGTTGGCGATCCGAAATATGGTCAACGGAAAACAATTGATGTAGATGGTCAAGCATTGCATGCATATCATCTAAGCTTTGAACATCCCGTCAAGCAAGAGCAGATGGAGTTTGAGGCACCGTTACCAGATAAATTTGCGAAGGTATTAGAAAATATCCGAAAAAGTTATTGACTTCGCTTGCCGTTTTTGACATAATATAACCAATATCATAAAGACCTTTTAAAACAGTCCCGTGAGGCTGAAAAGGAAACGGATCAACATACCACAAGTATGTCCAAAATCCTTGTTCTCTCACGAAGAATAAGGATTTTTTTATTGGAATAAAAAGATAAATGACGATCAATCTCTAAATAGGTCTTAATAAGTAATATAAAGCGAGGTTTTTATGATGAATAAAAAAGCAAATGTACTAGACGCACCGGCAATGAGAAGGGCACTGACACGAATTGCCCACGAGATTCTCGAACGAAACAAAGGTGTAGAAGGATTGATGTTAGTAGGTATTAAAACAAGAGGAGTTCCGATTGCCAAACGGCTTCAAGAACGGATTCAAGATATCGAAGGTGTAAAGGTTCCGATTGGAGAATTGGATATTACGCTTTACCGTGATGATTTATCACATGCTGACGATCAGGAACCAACACTAAATGAAGCCAACCTAAAAGAACAAGTTACAGGTAAAAATGTTATTTTAGTAGATGATGTTTTATACACAGGGAGAACAGTGAGAGCTGCAATGGATGCCATTATGGATCAAGGAAGACCATCTCAAATGCAACTGGCTGTCTTAGTTGATCGGGGACATCGTGAACTGCCTATACGTGCAGATTTTATTGGAAAAAACATTCCAACATCCCAAAATGAAATTATTACGGTTGAGTTGGAAGAAATAGATCAAAAAGATAGTGTCAGTATTTATGAAAAAGAATAAGACCTTTAAACAAGTACAGAGATGCTTGCAAGGTCGCATTTAAAGGATACGTGTACCTTTTATACTACACGTCTACCTCTTTGCGACCAGCAAAGAGGTTTTTTTTATCCGAAAAGAAGGAGAGAGAGAAATGTCAGAGAAAAAAATGGTTCTAGATGTCAGAGAAGTACCGAAATTATCAAAATGGTTACTGTTCAGTATACAACACTTATTTGCCATGTTTGGCGCTACAATTTTAGTACCGTTTCTAACAGAATTATCGCCAGCGGTCGCTTTAGTATCCAGTGGTTTAGGTACACTAGCATACCTACTAATTACAAAAGGTCAAATTCCGGCCTATTTAGGTTCCAGCTTTGCTTTTATAGCACCGATCACAAGTGCGATGGCGATAGGTGGACCTGGCGGAGTCATGATTGGAAGTTTCCTTGCAGGTGTTGTGTATGGAGCACTTTCGTTACTGATCGCTGCTTTTGGAACGGATTGGATTATAAAAGTATTACCACCGATCGTAGTAGGACCAGTCATTATTGTGATTGGATTAGGGTTAGCTCCAACTGCGATTGATATGGCAATGAACGTAGACGGTGAATATAGCGGTGTTCACTTCAGTGCAGCCATTGTAACGTTGCTGATCACGGTTATTGGCTCCTTATTATTTAGAGGATTTTTCGGACTTATTCCGATCTTAATTGGGATCATAGCTGGTTATGTTTACTCAATCATTATATCTGCCATCACCAATGTTAAGGTTTTAGATGCCAGTGGCGTACAAGCTGCATGGGATAAAATAGTTTCCAGTAACTCATTTGGTGAGATGGTTCAGTCTATATTCTTAGTACCCGATTTTGTTATCCCGTTTGTTACGTTTAATCCAGCCGATGTGTTTAGCTGGAGTATCGTATTACTTATGGTACCAGTTGCAGTTGTAACGGTAGCAGAACATATCGGTGATCAAATGGTGTTATCTAAAGTAGCAGGCAAAAACTTTATTAAAAAGCCTGGATTACATCGCTCGATATTAGGTGATGGGGTAGCAACGATTATTGCCTCATTATTAGGAGGGCCGCCAAATACAACCTATGGTGAAAACATTGGCGTATTGGCAATAACGAGAGTATTTAGTGTGTTTGTTATCGGTGGAGCAGCAGTACTAGCGATTATTTTCGGATTTATCGGGATTATTACCGAACTGATAGCATCTATTCCTACCCCAGTAATGGGCGGTGTGTCAATCCTGTTGTTCGGTATTATTGCCTCAAGTGGATTACGAATGCTGATTGATAACAACATCGACCTTGGAATTAAACGAAATCTAGTCATTTCGTCAGTTATCTTAGTAATCGGTATAGGTGGAGCATATGTAAACATACCGGTCGGAGATGTAGATGTGACTATCGCAGGCATGGCACTTTCAGCCTTAATTGGTTTGATTTTAAACCTTATCTTACCTGAGAAAGAATCAGGTTATGGCAATGGTAATATGTTTGCAGCACCTGAAGATGAAGAATAAGTGTTCAATAAAAAAAGATGGGGAGGATGTAAAGATGGAGCATTTTGTGACGATGAAGGATCAAACAGCAACAGAAATACTGCAATTGGTAAAAAGAGCAAATCATATTAGTCAGACAGGCGGAAATCCACTAAAAGGACAATTTTTTGCCGCTAACCTTTTCTTTGAACCTAGTACGCGCACTAAGATGAGTTTTGTTGTAGCAGAAAGAAAACTTGGAATTGAACCATTAGACTTTATGGCAGACGTCTCAAGTATAACGAAGGGTGAAAGTATTTATGATACAGCAAAAACATTTGAAGCGATTGGGGCAAACTTTATCGTTTTAAGACATCAAGAAGAGAATATTGCGAAACAATTAGCCGAATCTTTATCCATCCCTGTTATTAATGCAGGAGACGGGACAGGCGAGCACCCAACACAGTGCCTGCTTGATCTTGTAACCATTTATCAGGAATATAAACAATTTAATGGATTAAAAGTAGTGATTGCTGGAGATATCAAGCATAGTCGAGTTGCTCGATCTAATGCAATTGCCCTTTCCACATTAGGATGTGAGGTCTATCTAACAGGTAAGGAAGAATGGCATGATAACTCATTAGCTTTTCCATATGTATCGATGGATGAAGCTATCGAGATAGCGGATGTTCTGATGTTACTGCGTATTCAGCATGAACGACATCAGGGTCAATTCAGCCTGCCACAAGAAAGTTATCTGGAGAAATACGGATTGACGACAGAACGAGAAGCAAGCATGAAAAAGCATGCGATAATCTTGCATCCGGCACCTGTGAATAGAGGAGTAGAAATAGATTCTAGCTTAGTAGAATGTGAAAGATCTCGAATTTTTAAACAAATGAAAAATGGTGTAGTAGCAAGAATGGCAGTAATGGAGACACTTTTGAACCAAGGAGGCAACTTCAGTGAAGAAAATTTTAACAAACGTCAAGCAATTATCGGATAATGGTAAAGTACAATCGTGTGAAATTTTGATAGAAGAGGGAAAAATTAAAGCAATTGGAACCGACATAGAAGTTCCAGGAGCAGAAAGAATCGATGGTAATGGCAACTTGGTTACTCCAGGATTTGTGGATGTCCATGTTCATTTAAGAGAGCCAGGTGGTGAGGCTAAAGAAACGATTGCAACGGGTACAAAATCAGCAGCACGTGGGGGCTATACAACAGTATGTGCGATGCCTAATACGCAACCAACACCTGATTCTGTTGAAGTGCTACAATCCATCCAGGACAGAATTAAAGAAACAGCAGAAATTCGAGTATTGCCTTATGCATCGATTACCGAACGACTTGTAGGAAACAAGTTAACGGATATGAAGGCATTAAAGCAAGCGGGAGCTTTTGCTTATACAGATGATGGTGTAGGTGTTCAATCAGCTGATATGATGCTCCAGGCGATGACACAAGCAGCAGCTGTTGACATGCCTATTGTTGCTCACTGTGAGGAAAATACCTTAATCCACAACGGCGTGATGCACGAAGGTCAAGTGAGCCAGCGATTAGGTTTACCTGGAATACCTTCGATTTGTGAGTCTGTTCAAATTGTCCGTGATGTTCTTCTAGCAGAAGCAACGGGATGTCATTATCACGTATGCCACGTCAGTACGAAAGAATCTGTCCGCGTAATCCGCGATGCGAAACAAGCAGGGATTCGTGTAACAGCAGAAGTAACACCACATCATCTAATAATCAATGAAAATGATATTACCGAAAATGATGCGAATTTTAAAATGAACCCACCTTTACGTGCAAAAGAAGATCAAGCGGCACTTATCGAAGGCTTACTAGATGGAACGATCGATTTTATTGCAACAGATCATGCGCCGCATACTGCTGAGGAGAAAGCAAACGGTATGGAAGAAGCACCATTTGGCATTGTTGGGTTTGAAACAGCATTTTCTCTTCTATATAGCCATTTTGTCCAAAAAGGAATCTTTACACTGAAACAGCTCATTGATTGGTTGACCGTAAAACCAGCAGATACTTTCGGGCTACCATACGGAAGAATGGAGGTTGGTGCTAGTGCCGATTTAACACTACTCGATCTCGAAACAAATGAAAATATAAATAAAGATACGTTTGTATCGAAAGGAAAAAATACACCATTTGACAAATGGGAAGTAACGGGAAAACCAGTTATGACGATTTATCAAGGTCAGATTGCTTATGAGGAGGCAACAGAATGAAAAGACAGCTTATTTTAGAAGATGGTACCGTTTTTCATGGGGATGCATTTGGTTCATTAGAAGAAAGTATGGGCGAAGTTGTATTCAATACGGGGATGACAGGTTACCAAGAAATATTATCAGATCCTTCCTATTGTGGTCAAATTGTCACGATGACATATCCGCTTATCGGAAACTATGGCATTAATCGAGATGATTTTGAAACGATTACGCCATCCATTTTTGGATTTATAGTAAAGGAATATGCTGAAATGCCTTCCAACTTCCGTAGTGATGAAAACCTCGATGAGTATTTAAAAGCAAATAATATACCAGGCATTTCTGGAATTGATACAAGAAAACTAACGAAAATATTGCGTAAGCATGGTACAATGCGTGGCATTTTAACAGAAGCAGGTGCTGAAGATAAAGAAGCTTTGGAGAAATTAAAACAAGCAAATCTGTTAACAAACCAAGTAGAGCAGGTTTCTACTGTAAAGCCGTATGTTTCACCAGGAAGAGGATACCGGATTGTATTAGTCGATTTTGGGATGAAGCATGGAATTTTACGAGAATTAACGAAACGTAATTGTCATGTTACAGTCGTACCTTACAACTACAGTGCAGATAATATTTTGCGCCTGAAGCCGGATGGCATCATGCTAACGAATGGTCCTGGTAATCCTAAGAATGTTCCCGAAGCTATTGAAATGATCAA
Source organism: Gracilibacillus saliphilus (assembly GCF_010994085.1). Lineage (NCBI taxonomy): Bacteria > Bacillati > Bacillota > Bacilli > Caryophanales > Bacillaceae > Gracilibacillus > Gracilibacillus saliphilus. The sequence goes on from NZ_WJEB01000001.1 coordinate 657,162, forward strand.
AAAAGTAATTCCTACTGTTCCAACTTTCGGGATCTGCCTAGGACATCAACTATTGTCTTTAGCATGTGGAGCAGATACAGAAAAATTAAAATTTGGCCATCGTGGCTCCAACCATCCAGTCTATGATTTTGAAACACAACGAACTTATTTAACTTCGCAAAACCATGGGTATGCAGTCACCGAATCATCGATTGCACAAACAGATTTAGTGCTTACGCAAATCGCCTTAAATGATAAAACCGTGGAAGGAGTTAAACATTCCGAATATCCAGCTTTTTCGGTTCAATATCACCCGGAAAACTCACCAGGTCCTGATGATACGAACTATTTATTTGACCTATTTATGGAAAATATCGCAAGCTATCAAACAGCACAGAAGGAGGAAGTCTAATGCCAAAAAGAACGGATATTCAAAAGATTTTAGTAATCGGATCAGGTCCAATTGTGATTGGACAAGCAGCAGAATTTGACTATTCCGGTACACAAGCATGTCAGTCATTGAAAGAAGAAGGTTATACAGTTATTCTAGCAAACTCCAACCCAGCAACGATTATGACCGACCACACGATTGCGGATACGGTATATATGGAACCTTTAACTGTAGAATTTCTATCTAAAATCATTCGTAAAGAACGTCCTGACGCTGTATTGCCAACGCTTGGTGGCCAGACTGGCTTGAATCTAGCTGTTGCTTTAGATGAATCAGGTATTTTAGAAGAGTATGGAGCAGAATTATTAGGTACGAAGCTGGATGCGACCCAACAGGCAGAAGATCGTGAAAAATTTAGAACTTTAATGAATGAAATTAATGAGCCTGTACCAGAAAGTCAAATTGTCAACACAGTAGATCAAGCATTAGATTTTGCAGAAGAAATCGGATATCCACTAATAGTAAGACCAGCGTACACACTAGGCGGTACCGGTGGTGGTATGTGTTACAACGAAGCAGATTTAAAAGAAATAACAAGAAATGGCTTAGCATTATCACCAGTAAACCAATGTTTGATTGAAAAGAATATCGCAGGTTTTAAAGAAATAGAGTATGAAGTCATGCGCGACAAAAATGATCAAGCAATTGTTGTATGTAACATGGAAAACATTGATCCAGTCGGCATTCATACGGGAGATTCCATAGTCGTTGCGCCATCACAAACTTTGAGCGACCGTGAATATCAAATGTTACGTTCTGCCTCTTTAAAAATCATTCGCGCATTAGAAATTGAAGGAGGCTGTAACGTTCAATTAGCACTAGATCCGAACAGCTTCCAATATTATATTATTGAAGTAAATCCAAGGGTGAGCCGTTCGTCAGCTTTAGCGTCAAAAGCAACAGGTTATCCAATTGCCAAGATTGCCGCTAAAATCGCGATCGGTATGAGTTTAGATGAAATCATGAATCCAATTACCGGAACTACTTATGCGATGTATGAGCCAGCATTAGATTATGTTGTGACGAAATTCCCACGCTTTCCATTTGACAAGTTTGTATTGGGTAACCGGAAGCTCGGTACTCAAATGAAAGCGACAGGAGAAGTAATGGCGATCGGCCGTAATTTCGAAGAGTCCTTATTGAAAGGAATACGTTCACTGGATATTAGTGGTGAAGATTTCTACTTGCCTGTCTTAGAAAATGAATCAATAGAACTGTTAAAAGAACGCTTAGTACATGCTGATGATGAAAGAATTTATGTATTAGCAGAAGTATTGAGACAAGGGATGTCAGTTGAAGAAATATTTCAATTAACCAAAATAGACCGCTTTTTCTTAGAAAAATTAAAGAAGATTATCGACTTTGAAGCGAAATTAGCGGATATTCCGCAAAATCTTGACCTGCTAAAAGAAGCAAAAAAACTAGGTTTGTCGGATACACACATCGCTCGCCTTTGGAATGTCGATGTAGATGAAGTGTATCAGCTTAGAAAAGCAGAAGATATTTTACCAGTTTATAAGATGGTAGATACTTGTGCAGCAGAGTTCGAATCGGAAACACCTTATTTCTACAGTGCATATGAAGAGGAAAATGAGTCGGTAGTAACCAACCGCAATAAAGTATTAGTGATCGGTTCTGGTCCAATCCGAATTGGTCAAGGGATTGAGTTCGATTATGCGACGGTTCACTCTGTACTAGCACTAAAAGAAGCTGGCTATGAAGCAATCATTATGAATAGTAACCCAGAGACAGTTTCAACTGACTTTAGTGTGTCAGACAAGTTATATTTTGAGCCATTAACATTAGAAGATGTCATGCATGTGATTGATTTAGAAAAACCAGAAGGAGTAATTGTTCAATTTGGAGGTCAAACAGCTATCAATCTTGCGGAAGGGTTAGAACGTCGCGGAGTAAGAATATTAGGTACTCCACTTACAGCTATAGATACAGCGGAAGATCGGGATAAATTCGAACAACTTTTACAAGAATTAGACATTCCACAACCACAAGGTAAAAGTGTGCGTCAGTTAGATCAAGCAAAAGCAGCAGCCTCCTCGATCGGTTATCCAGTTTTAGTACGCCCATCCTATGTAATTGGTGGAAGTCAGATGGAAATTGTCTATAGTGAAGATGAATTGGAGAGCTATTTAGCGAAAACAAACCATATTAAGCATAAGCATCCAGTGTTAATCGATAAATATTTGACTGGAATTGAAGTGGAAGTCGATGCAATCAGTGATGGGGAAACAACGATCATTCCAGGTGTAATGGAGCACATTGAACGTGCTGGGGTACACTCTGGTGACTCGATTGCCGTCTATCCTTCGCAGCGATTATCAGATGATATTAAGCAAAAATGTGTAAACACTACGATAAAAATAGCGGAAAAATTAGGTGTCAAAGGACTTATAAATATTCAATTTGTCGTGCACCACGATGAAGTGTATGTACTAGAAGTGAACCCAAGAGCAAGCCGGACGATTCCGTTTTTAAGTAAGATAACAGGTGTAACAATGGCCAATATTGCTACACGCTGTATTATTGGTGAATCACTGGCAAACATGGGTTATCAAAAAGGCTTACTACCTGAGTCAGAAACAGTTTCAGTTAAAGTACCAGTATTCTCTTTTGAAAAGTTACGTAGTGTCGATACAATGCTTGGACCTGAAATGAAATCAACAGGGGAAGCAATTGGACGTGACAGAACCTTAGAAAAAGCATTATATAAAGGTCTAACGGCATCTGGGTTAAAGATTCCGATGGAAGGAGCAATCCTGATTACGATAGCTGATAAAGATAAGGGCGAAGCATCGGAAATTGCGAAACGCTTCTTTGAACTAGGCTTCCATCTTTATGCAACAGAAGGAACTGCTAAAACGATTAGAGAATTAAATATCCCTGTCACAGAAGTTGGTAAAGTTGGAGCAGAAGGTAAAAACGTAATTTCGATTATTGAGCAAGGAGAAGTACAAGTCGTTATTAATACGTTGACTTCTGGTAAGAAACCACGCTCAGACGGTTTTAGAATCCGTCGTGAAGCGGTAGAGCATGGTATTCCATGTTTAACCAGCTTAGATACTGCAGAAGCAATCGTTAATGTAATTGATTCGACAACATTTACTGCCAAGCCTGCAGTAGAAGGGAAGGCGATTGTACTGTGATCACGAAACAATTGCTGAAAATAAACAGTCATCTGCAAATTGCAGAAGATACCTTTGAAGTGGTATTGCAATCACCTTTAGCAAAAGAACTAAAACCTGGACAGTTTGTGCATATCGCCTTAACGAATCATATGTTGCGCAGACCAGTTTCTGTCGCAGGGGTTGACACGCAGGCAGAAACTTTTACGATCATATTCAAAATATTTGGGGCTGGAACGCGTGAACTAAGTAAATGTCAGGCAGGAGACACTCTTGATGTTATTTTGCCATGTGGCTCCTATTACCCAATTGATCAGTTAGCAATAGATCAAGCTTTAATAGTTGGTGGAGGGATTGGAGTCCCTCCGCTCTACTATCTAGCAAAAACGCTCAAGGAAAATGGAGTAAAGGTGACGAGTGTTCTGGGTTTCCAATCGAAAGATCAAATCTTTTATGAAGAAAAGTTTCAAGTGTTAGGTGATACGTATATTGCAACAAACGATGGTAGTTATGGAACAAAAGGTTTTGTTACAGATATTATTGATGAAATAAATCCTACTTTCGATTACTTTTTCTCTTGTGGACCAACCCCAATGTTAAAGGCTGTTTCGCATCAATTAGAGGGGTACAACGGCTACATTTCTTTAGAAGAGAGAATGGGATGTGGTGTCGGTACATGTTATGCATGTGTTGTACCTTTAAAACAAGATCCTAAACAATCGAAAAAAATATGTAAGGATGGACCAGTATTTTCAGCAAATGAGGTGATCTTATCATGAATTTAACGACAAGATTACCTGGCTTAACGTTAAAAAATCCTGTCATGCCTGCTTCTGGTTGTTTCGGCTTTGGTAAAGAATATAGTCAGTTTTATGATTTAAGTGAATTGGGAGCAATTATCGTCAAAGCAGCAACAGGTGAAGCAAGATTCGGGAATCCGACTCCACGAGTAGCCGAAACATCTAGTGGTATGTTAAATGCGATCGGACTACAAAATCCTGGTGTTGAAAAAATTATCGAAGAAGAGTTACCTTTTTTACGATCATATGACACACCAGTTATTGCAAATGTTGCAGGTAGTACGGTAGAGGAATATGTCAAAGTTACCGAAACATTGAATCGTTCAGAAGATATCGCTGCATTAGAACTAAATATATCATGCCCTAATGTAAAAGAGGGTGGTGTCCAATTTGGAACGGATCCGTCACTTGCGAAAGAAGTAACTTATCAGGTAAAAGAAGCAAGTGACTACCCGGTTTATGTTAAATTATCTCCGAATGTATCTAATATTGTAGAAATGGCAAAAGCGGTAGCAGATGCCGGAGCTGATGGTTTATCGATGATTAATACGCTAACAGGAATGCAAATAAATTTAAAACAGCGCAAACCGATTATTGCCAATCAAACTGGTGGGTTATCAGGTCCAGCAATAAAACCGATTGCGATTCGGATGATCTATGAAGTCCGTCAATCACTCGATATTCCGATTATTGGAATGGGTGGAATCATTACAGCGGAAGATGTTTTAGAATTTCTTTTAGCAGGTGCTAATGCTGTAGCAGTGGGAACGGCTAATTTTCAAAACCCACTTGCATGCCCTGAGATAATGAATGATTTACCAAGTGTGTTAAAGCAATATGGATTTGATTCAGTGGAAGACGCAATAGGAAAGGGGCATGTGTAATGGAACAACCATTTTTCCTCGCATTAGATTTTCGTACAGCAGATGATGTGAAAGTATTTATCGAGAAGCATGACTTACATGGAGTACCTGTAAAAGTAGGAATGGAGTTATTTTATCGTGAAGGCAGGGAAATGATTGATTGGCTAAAAGGACATAAACATCCGATTTTTTTAGATTTGAAACTCCATGATATTCCGACAACGGTAGAAAAAGCCATGTTTAATTTAGCTACCTTAGGGGTTGATATTGTCAACGTTCATGCTTCAGGAGGGTCTGAAATGATCAAAGCAGCAAAGAGAGGACTAGAAGCAGGGGCGGATGGTAAAGTTCCTAAACTAATTGCGGTAACTGTTCTGACATCAATGGATCAGTCAACATTAAAAGAGGAATTATATATCAATCAATCAGTAGACGATGCCGTTAAACGTCTAGCATTATTAACCAAAAATAGCGGTGCAGATGGTGTTGTCTGTTCAGCACATGAAGTACCAATTATTAAACAAGCTTGTGGTGATGACTTCTTAACCGTAACACCAGGAATTAGATTGACTGAGTCTAATCAGAATGATCAAAAACGAGTAGCAACCCCTCAATTTGCGAAACAAAATGGAGCGGATTATCTAGTGATAGGCAGAAGTATTACACAGGCAGAAAATCCAAAAGCTAATTATAGCCGAGTAGTAGAGGAGTGGGGAAATGCTTAAATCAAAAGAAATTGCCAATGCTCTATATGAGATAGATGCCATTCAAATTCGTCCCGACCGATCGTTCGTATGGACATCTGGTATTCATTCTCCCATCTATTGTGATAATCGATTAACGATGTCTTACCCAGATGTACGAATACAAATCGTAAAACAATTCGTGGAAATAATTGATCAATTAGAAGAAAAACCAGATGTGATTGCAGGTTGTGCCACCGCAGGAATACCTCATGCTGCATGGCTAGCAGATTATTTAAATCTTCCAATGGTATATGTACGATCCAAACCAAAAGGACATGGTAAACAAAATCAGATAGAGGGTAAGGTAGAACAAGGAGATAAAGTCATCGTAATTGAGGACCTTATATCTACAGGTGGATCATCTATTGAAAGTGCACTTGTGTTACAAGAAGCAGGTGCTGAGGTTTTGAGTGTATTAGCTATCTTTAGTTATGGATTAAGAAAAGCAGACAAACAATTTAAGGATGCTAACATACCTTTTACAACGATTACTAACTTTGATATTTTAGCTGAAGCATTAGTTGAAAATAATGAAATTACAAATGCAGAGAAAACAGACTTATTACAATGGCGAGATGAATTAGGAAATAATTAAAATTAATATTTCCTGGGAAACCGCAGGAAATGTATTTATTCGATGTTGTTCGACGAGGATATGCGGAAAAATGCCATATATTGAAATGAAAGCTTATATACTTGATCATCTTAATAGATAGAATCGTAAATTGCCTATTTCCATTAGTACAAGTGGGAGTAGGCAATTTTTTTGTATGGAACTCATTTTTAATCATAGTGGGAAAGTCAAACAGTACTTTTGGAGATTAATTTAAATTTTCGGTAAAAATCCTCTATTGACATGCAGTATTCCAGTATTGGATATTTATGTTAAGATATAAATGAGTTTGTGAAAAATGTACTTAAACTAAAGTGAAAGATTTGTTTAATAAGAAATCACCAAAGGAATGAGCAATTACTGTGAAATAATATTAGACTTATTAAAGCCCAATAAAAAAGTCATGCAAAAAAATTGAGATGAAGCACATTAGTATTATTACAGGACATAAATAAAAATATGGAGGTATAGTTATGTGGGTAATATTAGGGGTTATTGCTATAGTAGCAACTTTTATAAATCTTTACATGTATAAAGCAGGAAAGGATTATAAGCTTGCTATGGCGATGGGATTATCATTTACAGCATTAACACTTTGTGCAGAATACAGGCTTGTATCTCGATGGGTAAAAGTGGAAGATTGGGCAGCTTTGTCGGATGTAGTACCTGGTATGGAAAGAGCATTATGGTTTTTGACAATTGTTTCTATCTTACTAAATATAGGACCTATATTTTTAGAACTAAAAGGTAAGAAATAATTACTTATTGTCACTTCATTTATATAATATGCAATAATTGTGTAGGTCTTTATGTATAACTAACAGTTGCTAGAATTGAACCAAGACTATCTTTATTTGTTGTCCTTTCTTTTTGCAAATGAATTGTTGGGGTATTATGTAAAAATTATAAATTACAAAGAAATTGAACTAACGAGGCAGAAGAGTTTAATAAGGAATAAACAAGAAGGAGATGATTTCATGTTAGGTTATTACAGTAAACTTTCTTCAGAAGTTTATGATTTGGACAAATATGTTGGCCTTTCATTTGGAGATGTAGAATTTTATAGTGATAGGTTAGCATCTTGTGAGGGTAACATTCTTGAACCAGGAGTTGGAACAGGTCGCATACTTATTCCACTTTTAGAAAAAGGATTGAACGTTGATGGCTTCGATGTTTCAGCAGAAATGTTAGAGATATGTCGTAATAACTGTGAAAAAAGAGGGTTTAACCCAAAATTATTTAAAGAGAAAATGGAGGCATTTTCATTAGATACAAAATATGAAGCTATTATTGTGCCAACTGGAACATTCCTATTACTACACAAAAGAGAAGATTCTATTCAAGCATTAAAGAATTTCTATGATCATCTTTCAAATGGAGGCAGGCTTATTATAGATACTTTTTTGCAAACTGATTTAAAAATCGACGAAGTTTCAACAAGAACATGGGAAACTAAAAATGATGATATGATTACATTAGAAACTAAGATAGTCGAAGTAGACTATATCAATCAGTACACAATCTCCCACAACCGCTATGAAAAGTGGCGAAGTGGTTCACTAATACAAACAGAATTAGAACGTTTTCCACTTCGTTGGTATGGAATTGAAGAGTTTAAAATTCTTCTTGAACAGGTAGGGTTTGAAGATATTGTAATATCAGCAGATTATCAATATGGACAATATCCAACTAAGTCAAATCAATCAATTACATTTGAAGCAGTCGTTAATAAGAAATAACGTTATTTTTAGAAAAGAAATATGGAATATTATGTTAAATAGTGTAATAAGATATTGAGCTAACGAGCAGGTAACAGTGAGATATTCCAAAAACAAATAGGAACGTTAGCTCGTGTTTATTTTTTCTTATTGTAAAATAGTAAATACATAAGTATTCAATTTTATCTGATAGGGTGAAGGGTTTTTGAAGAAAATATTAAAGCAATTTGAAGATACACTGGAGGATATTCAGAACTTAAAAGATATACAAGAATCTCAGCTAAAGGAACCTATTAGTCAATTAGAGAAATTAAAGGGCACTTATATTATTGGGATAAGTACAATCTTGTTCACCATTTGCAACAAATAAATGAGGAATTAAATAATTAGACTATTTCTTGCTTTAATTCTTATTAAGCTAGAGGGTGCGCTAGTAAAATATTAATAATTGAAAGAAGGAAACGAAATGGAAATACTGTTTTTAATTTTAATTTTTGCTGGTATTTTTGGAATATATGATGTAATAAGAAAAGTTAATAATAATATCCTTGAGCAGACTGAGGAACTAAAAAAAATACGTGAACAATTGAAGGAAAACAGTAAAAAGTACTAGTGGGTGCGATTGTTGAATTAGAATTAAGAGGCTGATACAAATTATAGATGAATAAAATGTATTAACCAATTTTTATAAGTAGCACTGAAAATTAAAGCTGCACTTGGTTTAAAAAGTAGTGTTCCAAGCTAAATCAGATAATATCTTAAGTTTACGTTAAATATAATTAAATCATAGTAGAATCAAAAAGGCAAATCATCTAAATCCCTTCTGACATAAGGACTTTAGATGATTTCTTTTGTTGAACTATGGTAGGGGGGCTGTTTTAATTAGCCAAACATCACTTCTGAAGGTGAGCTGTAACAACTTTGATCAAAAATTCTGCATTGACATGCAGTATTTTTTTGTTTCGCAGTTGGTCCAGATTGTAGAGTAATTCCTACCGCAAGTGCCTCGTATTGAATAGGGTTCTCACATGTCGTGTGATGCATCATGTTTTTGTCGGGAATGGTTTTTATTTTTTACTTTATGCGATCCTGCTAATGGTTCACCGTAGGGCTGTTGTACGTTTTGGGATAAATTAGGTTGTTCCTGCTGTTTTGGTCCTTTGCGATTTTTGGTCATTTTTATTCATCCTCCATGATTTATTTATGTTGTTTGAGCATACTTAATAAAGGTGTTTTCATCTTCAATTAAGCCACATACACCGCATTGTATTCTCCTAGTAGGGCCGTTGTAGGCGACATGAAAAGCTTCTAACGGTTCCTGCTCGTAATTATTGATCACTTCTCCAGTAGCTGAGTTTAATTTTACTGGTTTGACAACTTGTTCAATCACATTAAAACGTGAACGGTTTGTTTTACATTTAGGGCACCGGTAAGGCTGATTCAAGTAAAACACCTCCATGGTTACTTTGTTATTTGTAGGAGTATTGCTACCAAGTTTCAACGATACTTACTTTTTATTTTCTCTGATTCCTACTAAATTATACGAAGGCTTTAACCTTTTTCAGACGACAAGGTGAGGGCTTGTTTATATGATCCATCATCATAGTAAAAAATGGGATGTCATTAAAGCACATATATAGAGAGGGGGTTAAATTTATTGGTTGATTAAGTTTGCGTTATATCCAATTTAATCATAGTAGAGGGAGCTATATACTACTTTTGAACATAGACACTGTAAATGATTTGATAAGGGATTTATTTTAGTAACGTGAGAATGTTATTACTAAATTAATAAAAAGGTTTCGATCACTTAATTTAGGATCGAAACCTTTGTTATTATTAGAAGGCACCTGAACCTCCACCGCCGCCACCGACTCCTGTTCCGCCGCCAGGAACACTTCCACTATTACTAGTAGTAGCGGACACCGTCGAATCAGCCTTGTCAAATTGATTATTTATTGCACTCGCAATAAGCATAAACATCACTATGTCATTTGTTTGCAAGCTACTATCAGCTTTAGAGGTTGGGGACAAATTATTACTAAGGTGTTCGAATTTCTTCTGCATTGACTTATTACCTGTACCGATTGCATAAATATATGCTTGCATATGTTCATCACTCATCGATTCATTCCAATCGTTTTCACTGATATTCTCGTAATTGGAGCTGAGCTGTTTGCATTGTTGTCTGATCCTAACCCCTTGAATAGTTTGAGGTTGGTAGAATATAGCGAATAGCAATAAGGAGAAACTTAGAAAGATAGAGAAAATCATCCACATGAAAAGAGAATGTACACCTAGCATGATAATAAAGGGAATGATTAAAAGACTGACAATACCAGCTGTCCAACGAACTCCTTTTTTCTTTTCAAACAGGTGGTTCTGTTTTACCTCTTCTTTTACAGCTTCCCTCCATTTGCCAAAGTCACTGTGGTATGTCGAATGGTTATCTTTGTTCTTTGTATAGGCATCAAGATCTGCTAAGGAGAATACACCTTTTTCACCTATTTTATGGAATAACCATTCAATTAATATTTTTTCATGCTGAAAGTCTGTGTTCGAACTTACGACAACAAATTTACTTTCACTATCTCGCTTAACATACCCTTTTCTAACTAGATCCAATAATGCTGCCGAAACCAATTCACTACTCACTGACATATTTCTTATATAAAGGATAGTAGCTGGTAAACTCAACCCTTGATTCGGTAAGAATAGTGATTGCATGAAGCTACGTTCTACTTCTCTTAATCTGCTGTTCTTTTTTCTCCATCCGATCATAACTAGCGCGATTAAATAAATACATAAGCCACTAACAATATAAGGGGAGATACGGCTTAATAGATCTTGTCTATTCTCGTAAGCCTCTTGTTTTGCCTTTAATTCAGCTTTATCTGCTAGAATATCTTCGCGAATTGTCTTGTTTTCTTTAAGATCCGCGGCGGGGAAAAGTGAAGCATCATAAGCTACACGGATGTCACCAATTGTCCCGCTTTCAACTTCACCCATTGCAAAATGCACAATCCCATCTGAAGCTATACTCGAAGTTTCATAAGCTTCATCATACCCCAATGTCAGCACATCTTCAGTTTCCTGAGGCGGGTGGATAAAAATATCCATATTTTGATACGTGGATTCGTTATTGGTGTCAAAGAAAGGCCAGTAAAATTCTCCCAAGTCCGTGTATAGTTCTACTCCATTGGTAATGGTGTACGAGAGGTCAATTTGGATCTCCTCTTCTGAACCACTTCGATAAATTTTAAAAAGATTCTCTTCTTGTTCAATATCTAAAGAGCGGTCATTTTCAAATGCTTGAAAGTCTGTTATTTCTGTATGTTCTTTCGGTATCAATGTCCGGGTGATTCCATTAAAGTCACTATCAAATTGATAGGTGTGTTGTTCTTTAACTTGCACATCACCATTTTCCTGTAAAAGTGCATTAATTTCTGTGTTTGTAATGGAAAACTCGACTGCCAAGACTTGTTGAGGTAGTAAAAAAATAGAAAATACAAAAGCAACTAGTAGCAGGTTCTTCTTCATATTGTTTTCAAGCTCCTCTCTAATTCATATACGATCTGGATGTATAAAAGGTTTCAATCATTGTAATAAGGTAATCCTAACAGGGGCTAAGTTCATATATTAAGATCGTATTGCCAATGTTGTAGAAACTTTTTAAACGCAAAATTTTGTAAGTCGACGAGGGATCTCATTAACTAGATAGATAACTACAATTATGGAGTTATTATGGTTAACTAAGGATTCAGCAATAATCCAAGTGTACTATATATTGACACGATTGAACGATAACTGGTAATGCATTGATATGATATAATAGCTTTACTTTATCAGTTCGCTTGCAAAAAATACGAATATCCATAATGGATATGACATAAGTCCAAAGAGAGGAAGTGTTTTTGTGGATGAATTTTTACGCGACCAACCAATTAAGCCAAGAACCAATGATGAGAAACAAAAAGTCATTAACCGTTTAAAACGTATAGAAGGTCAGGTTCGGGGAATACAAAAAATGGTAGAAGACGATCGATATTGTGTAGATGTATTAGTTCAAATAAGTGCCATTCAATCAGCACTTAAAAATGTAGGGTTTTCAGTCACAGAACGACATATCAAACATTGTGTCAGTGAAGCGATCAAGCAAGGTGAGGGACAAGAAACCATTGAGGAATTACTGGATGTCATGAAGCAGTTTTCCAATTAAGAATTGCTTTCAGGGATAGAGTGAAAAGTACATAACATATTGCTCAAATAAATATGTTATGTACATAAATTTATCATGGTGCTAGACGCCTGTAAGGTTAGGGATAAAGACGCTGAGTTTCGCTAATGAGCAGTGGGGATCAAAATCCCCCCATAGTCTTACTTTAGCTTGTGGTAAAATTTTCATCATCTACCTAAGCAGTTTATATAATATTTATAACAATTCTTTTGGCCAGAGGTGAACTCATGAATTTATCTTTTCAAACAGACAATTATTCCGTTACATATGCAGGTGAAATTGTACAATTACTAAGAAAAGAGTTCGCGCTCCTGCAATATTTATTCAATAATGCTAATCATGCTTTTACAAGAGAAGAACTATTAAATGCCGTATGGCCTCTAGAGGCTCCAAGTGATCGCACTGTCGATGACCATGTATATCGTCTTCGAAAAAAATTAAATACTTGGAACCACTTCATGTCGATTGATACAGTTAAAGGCTATGGGTATCGTTTAAGAGTCCATGATCAACAAACAGGATCGCCACTTGTCCATGACGAAGAATTTAAACGATTAGCTTCCCATCTTTTTAACAAATATCACTTGTTCGGCCAAGGAGCAGCATTAAATACCCTTATTCAACAGGAGGCTCTTGGTATTGAAGTTGAAAGAAGTATGAGGGTTATTATTGCATTTATGAAGGGGGATGTTGCTAATTTTATCAATACAGAAGAATTTTCATTCTCCGAAAAAGCTTTATTCCACTTTTACTTTTATATGATGATTACGGATAAACCTGATCAGGTTATTGTATATTACGAGAATGCTAGAAAAAAAGATATTTTTTCTAATGACAATCGCGATGAAGCAATGATATTATCACCAGTTACTTTTTACATTCTAGCAAGGGATTTTGAAAAGGCAAGGAAACATTTTGAGATAGCAAATGATCATATTGCACAAGAAAGCGGCTTTTATCCATTCCTACAGTTAAACCTGATGATGTACCATATGTGTTTAAACGAGCCATCGAAAGTAACAACAACCATTAATCACATGAACGATTTCTTCTCAGAAAAACCTTATCAACGAGAGTTCGGTCTATTTCATGTCTTAAAAGGATTATTTACTATTCAGCAAGGTAAAAACGAACAAGGAAAAGGATTAATCCACAAGGGCTTACACATTACACGTCAAACTCGCTTCCAATCACATATATTTTTAACCATTAAAATTAGTTTATTTATGTTACAACATTACATACATGAACCAGATCTATATAAACAATTAAACACAGAATGGAGTACATTTAATCAAGACTATGATTTCGAGAAAATAGAAGCTGAAATTGATCGTCAACTTAAAGAACACTTATAACCTTCCATTTGATTTGAAGGTTATTTTTTTCTGTCTGATATTCCTCTGACATTGATCATTTAAGATGAATGAAAACAATAATAGGTGAGGATTATTTATGGAAAATACATCTATCTGGAAAAATAACACTTTTATGCGTTTGTTTAGTTCGTATTCCGTTTCTATGCTTTGTCGTTGGTTTGACATGGTAGCCGTTATGATTCTATTTAGCTATGTGTGGGAAGCAGATCCATTCATTATTGCTTTGATTCCAGTTGCTTTTGCATTACCACACGCGCTCTTTAGTCAATTCTTTGGTATATTGGCAGATCGTTTTAATAAAGTGAAACTCATGTTGGTAGCGGATGTTTCAACGGCAATATTGACGCTGTTTTTATTCATGGCACCGAATCCTTGGATAGCTTTACCGATAATAATGTTACGAGCAACGCTAACAGTTATTCACTATCCAGCCCAACAAGCACTTATTAAAAACATAGTAGAAGAAAAATTAATCGTGAAGGCAGTCACTTTAAATGGCTCTGTTGATCAATTAAGCAAAATTATTGGTCCATTTCTAGGAGGGGCATTGGCCTCTGCTTTCTCACCAGAGCTTTGTATCCTCTTTAACGCCGTAGCTTACGCCTTGTCAGCATTTATTATGATAAGTGTTTTAAAGAAAGGTAAAATCGATATCCAGTCAAATTTAGAAGGGGAGAGTAGTGATACTTCTTTTTGGCAATCTTGGCGTGAAGGTTGGTCTACTGTTTTTAAAAGTCGCATTTTACTTGTAAGTATCACTTTCTCCTTATTGTCTTTCATAGTGATCCAAATGGTGGATGCTCAAATTGCTGTATTACTCCGTGAAATTGCTCCGAGTCGTCCGGAACTTGTCGGCTGGCTAATGGGAGCAGCAGGGGCCGGTGCTTTTGTGATATTACTCATAATGAATCGATTTAATAAAATTCAGACTTATGGATTATTTTTAGGAGGAAGTGCACTTTGTATTGGGATAGGTTTCGGAGGGATGGGCTTTCTATATGCCGGTGTTCCAAACTATATTCCCATTAGTTTGGGATTTGTTGCGGGATTAGGTGTAGGATTGTTTTCTTTTGGTATTAATCTTGTTTTGCAAAAAGAATCAACTAATGAGAATATCGGTCGTGTATCAGGAATTTTCAGTTCGTTAACGAGTTTAATGGTTTTAGTTGCCCCGTTAGTCGGTGGAATTCTTGTTCGTGTTATAAGTGTTACCGTTGTGTACCAATTCATCGGATTGTCATTATTTGCTATCGGTATAACTGGAATAATATTTAGAAAAGCATTATGGAGAGAGTCTTCAAAGAAGGATTCGACCAATTCAGTAGCCAAAACTTTATAAACGCATTAACATAAAATTATTTTATCGATTTTTATAAAAAGCAGCATATAAAATGGGTATTATGTTAAAACAAGTTTATGTCAAATAAATAACAGGTGCTATTCTTTAACTTTGTATCGCACTATAAAGAGTGAATGTTAAATAAAAGTATTGAATATTTAGCTACCAAATGTTAACATAAATAAAATTATACATTCAAATGCAAAATACAATGACGAGAAGAGTAAACTAAATGGATTCATATCAGAGAGCTCCAGTAGGTGAAAAGGAGTATGAATTATTTTGTTGAAACAAACCTCAGAGTATCACGTTGGATTTATAAAATGATGGCGTGACAGGGGCTCCTGTTATAGGGCTAAAGTATAAGCAAAATTATATTTTGTCGTACTTGAAGAGGTTAATATGGTGACATATTAATAAACTGGGGTGGCACCGCGACTATAAATTCTAAATCTCGCCCCCAAGACTAAGGTCTTGGGGGTGAGATTTTTTTTGTAAGGAAAGAAAGCATAAAATTTGTATGCTTGTCTAGCTCCGAGCGCCCAGAAACTAGGCGACTTCACGAATCGCCCTACGATAAGTCATCATCGGTTCGTAAACTCACCGTGATTCCTTTATCTCAGTTGATGCGCTCCAGTCGTTATGTTTCTAAACGGGCGTTCTGCGCTTTTCTTATACAGTTTGAACGAATTTGACAATATTTCAAGGATGTAAAATGGGGGTGTATAAATGAAGAATATTATTATGTCTTGGAAATACCCGTCCATCTTATTACTGGGTATTGGTGTATCTAAGGTAGGGGAATGGATTTATTTCATAGCACTAAACTTAATCGTCTTAGATATGACTGGCTCACCTCTTACTGTATCAGGATTGTATATTATTAAACCTTTAGCTACTTTATTTACAAATTTTTGGGCTGGGAGTCTTGTAGACCGTATAAACAAGCGAAAATTTATGATATTTCTTGATTTGATACGAGCTATATTGATCGCTTTATTGCCTTTGATGTCATCCGTGCCTCTTATATATCTAGTTGTTTTTATCATAAACATGGCTAGTTCAATGTTTGAGCCAACATCTATGACTTATATTACAAAACTGATACCTGCTAAAGATAGAAAAAGATTTAATTCACTTCATAGTTTAGTTACTTCAGGGGCATTTTTAATTGGCCCAGCTATAGCAGGATTATTGTTTCTGATTAGTAATCCTACAATTGCAATTTATATAAATGCAATAGCTTTATTTTTTTCTGGATTGATCACCTGTTTAATGCCGAACCTAGAAAAGGGAAAACTTCCTTCTTCAGGAGGTAACAATATCTCCATTCAGCTATTCATAAAAGATTGGTTCTTAGTACTGAAATTCAGCCGTGAAAGGAAATATATAATGATGGTTTACTTCTTGTTTAGTTTTGTAATGGTTGTATTGGCTGGTTCAATTGATTCACTGGAAGCAGCATTTGCTAAAGATGTTTTATCATTGTCGGATAGCGATTATGGGCTTCTAGTATCCATTGCTGGTGCAGGAATCGTGGCAGGAGCTATTATAAATTCTTTTTTAGTAAAAAGGATAACAAATTCTATTTTGATTGGATTAGGGAGCGTAGTAGTTTCGTTTGGTTATATTATTTATGCTTTTTCTAATACATTTCTTATTGCGGGAATAGGTTTTTTTATTCTTGCTTTTTTTATCTCGTATGCAAATACTGGATTTCTCACATTTTACCAAATGAATATACCGGCTGATATGATGGGGAGAGTAGGAAGTATTTATAGTTTTATAGAATCAATGTTAATAATTCTGACAACAAGTCTTATGGGAGCTGTTGCTCAAGTTATTTCGATTCAAATAACAGTAATTCTAGGATCATTAGTAATGATGTTTTTCTCACTAATCTTATTGACAGTAAGTTTATCCCCTTCAAAAAGCGAACTATATCAAGTTAGTTAATTAGGGTTGAAAATAAAATTTAGATATAGATAATATCCACCAAATTACTTGTTAAATTAGATTAATTTGTGCTCTTGTAATTAATTGATCCGTTGAAATCGGCATAAATTTTTAACAAATAGGCAAAATAGGAAATAAAGGAGGCGATATAATGGCTGAACAAATTGTAGCTGTTCAAAAAAATGAAGATGGAGATATTGTGAAAATGAAATTATCTTCTGGACAAGTCGTTGATTATAAACAAGCACAACAAATGGCAGATAACGGTGAGATCGAACATGTCAATACATTTAAAGGACGGGATGGCGACAAGCATTTGCGTAGTGATGCAGATGGTGATCCAAGCAATAACTTAGATAATTTGCCACAGTTTTAACATATAAAAAACGATTATCCTTAGAATAGATACTAGTTTAAGTATAATACTAGGTGAAAAAGTGGAAAGTTCTTTTTCAAGCTCATCTTAAATAGAATTTTAATAAAATCGGTCAAAAGTTTTTTGAGAGGCATTCTTAGTGAGAATGCTTTTCTTTTTTTTATATTTTACTAAAAATATTGAATGTTATGTTCTATTAATATAGAATGAAAACAGGAGGGATAATATGGAATTATATTCTACAAGTACCAAATTATCTAAAAATAAGTATAGTGTTGAGATAAAAGCCTCGCTCTTATGGGAATCAGCATTAGGTATAGCAGCATTAACAAATGATTCATTGATTGAAACATTAGATATTTCAAGAAAAAATCGAGAATTAATAGATCACTCTCTATCCAAAGTGATGAAAGAACATCTTGAATACGTAAGAAAGAATAACACTTGGAAAACACTTCTTCAGATTCTTCATCAAAAGGACTTTGATCAATTATCCTCTTTTGTTGAATATGTAACAAAAATGTCCTCTAAGGAGTTAAGAGATATAGCAATACCATACTTAGGAAAGGAATATCTTCATTTGAAAAATGAGTTGTTGGAAGGATCAGAAAGGGCACTGCACGAATTGCAAAAAATAACTATAAATCATCCCTTTCTCTCAAGTTACTTAGAGTTTATAAAAGGTGTTTCAGTCGAGGAATTAAAGAACCACTTAATAGAAGTTATGTCAGGTTGGTTCGAATCCATTATTTCACCTGAAAAGGATAGATTGGAAACTATCCTATTAAAGGACAAGGCTTCAAAAGAAAAAATGCTAAACAGATTAGAACCAGAAGAATTTATCGAATGGGCCACTGATGGCGTCAAATACTCTCCAGAATCAGATGTTAATAAGGTTATTCTCATCCCTCAATATATATACCGACCGTGGAATGTTGAGGCAGACTTAGAGGATGTTAAGGTTTATTATTATGCGGTAGCGAATGAGAGCATTTCTGATGAAAAATTTGTTCCAAATAAACAATTGGTGCAGAGATATAAAGCATTAGGTGATGAAACACGTTTGAAGATACTTAAAATGATAAAAGGTGGACATTTATCTTTACAAGAATTGACCAATGAACTGAAGTTAGGTAAAACAACCGTTCATCATCATTTGAAGATTTTAAAGTCAGCTAGGTTAATATCTCAGATTTCTACAAACAATTATGAAATTAACCAAAGGGCGATGGAGTTCTTACCAATTGATTTAAGTTTGTATTTGGACAGTGATTAGATAATAAAGGGGAGAAAATGATGAGTTATTCAGTTGGTCAAGTTGAATCAAAAGATAAGATTCCCGAATTCAAAAAGAATTACCAAGTATTTAGATTTATGGGGAGTAATTTAGTTTCTTTTTTTGGTGATCAAATATATTTAATTGCTCTCCCTTTGATTGTATTAGCAATCACTGGATCTCCGTTAAGTATGGGAATAGTAGCAGCCTTGGAGAGACTTCCAATATTAATCCAACCTTTTACTGGCGTATTAACTGATAATTTTAATCGTAAAAAAATCCTCTTATTTTGTGATTTAGCTAGGTTTTTAGTTGTAGGATTACTAGGAGTTTTATACATAATGAATCAATTGGTTATATGGGAGGTATATGTTGGAGCATTAATAGTTGGCTTATTCACACAAGTGTATAATACTTCCCAGTTCGCCTCAGTTCCTAGGTTAGTCCAAAAAAAGGATTTACAACTGGTAAATTCAATTAACACAGGTATATTTCAATCAGCAGTATTTATTGCACCTGGGTTAGGTGGAATACTCATTAGTATTTTTAATCCAGGTGTGGGATTGATTATTAATAGCCTGTCCTTTCTACTTGGATTTCTAGTTATATTAAGTCTTAATATCGATAGTAGTTTACATAAAGACAAATTAAATAGTGTGAAAATATTTAATGATATAAAGGAGGGCTTTAAGTTTGTTCTCTCTATAAAACCTATCCTTTTCACTAACTTAGCAATGCTCTTTTCAACTTTTGGAACCACTCTCTTTTTAACAATGCTGGTTATTCACCTGAAATCCACTATCCATTTAGATTCTGTACAGATAGGATACATCTTTTCAATTGGCGGGATTGCAGCTGTAGGTGGTGCTTTAATTACTAATTTCTTACAAAAACATTTTACATATAGAAGCATCCTTTTTACTGCAGGATTTATTGGGGGGATATCTATTATAGCGTTTACATTATATGAATCATTTCTATGGTTAGCTCTTATGAATGCTCTAGGTACAGTTTCTGCTGCGATTGTGGGCCCTTGTATTGTAACGATACGTCAAATAATAAGTCCAGATCATCTGATGGGGCGGGTTCAAGCTACAAGTCGTTTCATGACATGGATACTAATGCCAGTATCAGCTTTAATTGCAGGATTTATTGCTGAATACCTAAGTACTACTTTCACTTTATTAATAGGCGGGTTAATTGCAACTATTGCTTCCTTTATTTATCTGCATCCATCTTTAAAAGCGGTATGAAATAAGCGTGTTAAAAATAAGAGGAGTTAGGGGATAAAAAATAACAGAGATATACACGCAATGCTGAGACAACTAATACGGATGCAATAAAAAGTTGTTATGGCTTACTTAAGAGAACAAGACTTGCCTCAATGGCGGATGGTTATGTGCCTATTCCAGATACTGCCAAAGTTGATATTGTGAATGATTATACTTATGTATTGATATGGTACACTAGTGCTTGGGAGGGAAAGAACCTAGAAGGATATGTTAAAAGGTAGTAGGGAAGGAAAAGCAAATAATGATCTAATAATCAATTGTGCTGTTATAGATAGGAATGTTCGAGGTAAAGGCTTGGTCAAAACGCTTCTCCATGACTTTAATTGAATATGCTTACAACTTGAAATACCAAAATATCAGGATCGATCCATCCCCGACAAATATAATTATGGAAAAAGTTATTTTAGCAGCAGGGTTTACTTATAGAGGTATGATTGACTTCGTGTATACTCATGGAGAGCGGAAGGCTTATCAGTTGTAGCTAAAAGATGCAAAAAAGCAATTATTCTATACAAACACCTAAAACATGTTAAAAGTTATTAAACGGTAACTTAGGTGCCAGTGCAATAATATGAAAACTTTGCAGAAAGGCATTATTATCTAAAAGGTGAAGAAGTTCAGTCTCTCTATGAATTATAATACTCCAACAAAACACACTTCCTTTTTAAGTATCTATTTTCATTCCATATTATTGTCTTAATAATATGTGGAAATGACTGGCACCTTCACCAGCAAAGGAATTTCAAAAAAAGATATTATAAATGCCTTTCTTACCTGAGCTTTCTTATTAATGAATAAAAAACCCTGCTATTTTCTGATTATCGTCAAAAGTAACTTGAAATACGACATCAGAACTTTCGAATAATCCGTCCAGCAATACCACTTGATATCCATCAGCTTCTTGTGTCGATGAATATTCATGATCGATATATGTTCCAACTTGGTCTTGTAAAGTCCTCCACAAGTCTTCGAGAGCATCTGGAGTTAACTCTTCTTTCATTGTATCATCAAAATGTTCGCCCGCAGCTTCATACTCACCAGTAGCAATGTCTTCAATAAAGGAATCGGCAATGCCAATGATTTTTTCGGATTGAGGATTCTCTTGCTCAGACATTTCTTCATTTTTAGCTTCTTCTGCAGTATCTTCTGAAAGCTCTTTATCGGAGTCACCTGTACAAGCAACTAATGCGAAAATGATAAAAATCGAGATAAATAAAAGTACGGTTTTTTTCATAAATACTACCTCCGTTAATTAGTTTTGGTCAGATATCCAATCAGCAATATCATTAATGACTATTACGTCAACTTTTCCAGGTTGCGCATATTCGGCAACTGTACCCGCACCAGGTCCGTCATAATCTATAAAAAAGTGGTTGAGTCCAGGATAGCTAATGAAAGTGGCGTTATCGTTTCTTTGCAAAAGTTCTTTCCACATGGAAAAATCGATGTCTGGATAAACTTGAAAATCATCCTCACCTTGTAAAAATAACATTGGTTTAGTCGACTCTTGTGCCAATCTTCCAGCATCATAGTTGTTCATTTCTTTGAAATAGTAAGCGGGGAGTCCAAACACGGTTTCTTCTTTTGCTTCGTCTATAGTCATATTGGAGATTTGCTGAGCTTTTTCGTATTCTTGTTCAATTTGTTGCTGCTCATCCTCATTGAGATTCATCTCCATATTTTGATCATAGATGATTTCCCATAATGGTCTAGGCGATCCAGCAAGGATGATTAACCCGGCAAAATCTCCATCCAGATCAATTCTCGGAGCAAGCATTCCTCCTAAACTATGACCAAGAAGATAGACTTGATCCGAGTCAATCCGTGAATTTTTTTTCAAAAGTTCACCAGCTCGTATGGCATCCTCTATTGTTTCTTCTTGAACCGTCAGATCATTGGATAATTGATAGCTAAATGTGCGCTTATCATAACGAAGCACAGCAATCCCTTTTTCACCTAGTCCCCATGCAATATCACGAAACGGCTCATATTGATAAACAGCTTCGTTTCTATCGCTAGGACCTGATCCATGAACAAGTACTACTGCAGGTAGATTTTTCTGTTGATTTTTTGGCAATGTTAACGTCCCGTCAAGTTCATAATCCGTACCTTCACCGACTGTTACATCCTTCTCAATAATAGAGTTTGGTAATAGAGCAAGCTCAGAAGTGGCAAATCCAACTATTTTATTTTCTTGATTAAGTGTTAGACGCAATTGAAAGGCTGAATCGCTATATTCAATTTCGGCCTCTATGACACGATAGGCATCTCCTCGTTTCGAACTTTTTAAGGAATGAGTGTTCTCAAATTCACCGTGAGCATTTTCTTCCCATTTCTCGATAAATTCATTTACTGTCATCGAGTTTTTCAATTCACTAGCAACAATATCGTTGTATACCCTTTCAAACTCCTGGTCAATCAGCATACCAATTATTTTTTCATCATCAGGTGGTGATGCGACTGAACAGCCGATCAAGAGCAAACAAGACACAAATATGTAATGGCAGCTTTTCATATAAATACCTCCTATTGGGTATACGGGTCGAAAGCGATTAGGGTTTCAAAATTTTATTAATGGCAGGAGATTAAAACACCATAAGTATATAACATAAATTATCATATAAAAGTCAAATCAAACACATAGGAAATATTTCGGTATAGATGTTGAAAAATTCGTTTTACAACCCTTTCTAACTAATACGGAAGCTCAATCTAAAATCACTAGTAAGTATTAGAGATGATATTGAGAAATAAATTCCAAAAACTCCCTTTGCTTTTGATGATCAAATTTATAGATAGCATATGTATTTGCTTTGGGTGGTAGAAAAGACTGAATATCGACCTTGATCATTTTTCCTTCAAGTAGTTCCTTTCTTACCGTTGAATAGGGTAGAAAGGATACCCCTAAGCCCTCTATAATAAAACGCTTCGTAATATGAGTTTGGGAAACTTTCATCATTTGAATACCTGGGTAGAATAATTTTATATTTTGGATTAATGCATCCCAGTAGCCAGGGTGATTATGTGTCAACAAGCGATTGGAGGATAATATTTCCTCTTCGTCTAACGGTAGGGCCGCTTCAAAATCGATTCCATCATGAGGTGCAACCAAAACAACTTTATCATCATAAAGTAATTGGTTCATAAGGTCAGGATGGAAACTCGGAAGACATGATAGACCAATATCTACCGTCTCTTCATTAACTACTTGTTCAATATCTTTTGATTCTACAATCTCTATTGTGATTTCTACTTCTGGGTGTTTTTTAATATATTGTTTAAGCACAAAAGGCATAATTGTATCAGCAATGAGAGGGGAGATAGCTAAGGTTAATTTTGTTGTGAAACCTTGGCTAAAGGTTTTGATATCCTCGATTCCTGCTTCGTATACCTCTGTCAAATGGATGGCATGGTTTAAATACTTGCTACCAGCTTCGGTTAATTTTACACGTTTACCATCTCTTTGAAATAACTGAACTCCAAGTTCTTTTTCCAATTGTTTAATATGTACAGTTACAGAAGGTTGTGAAATAAATAAATGTTCAGCAGTTTTTCGAAAATTGCCTGTTTTAGCCGCAGTAATAAATGTACGAATCCAACTAAACTCCATATTCATCCTCCTTATTTAATTTATTAATCAATATATTTAAAGATATTTAATTTTTATAATCAAATTGTTATTATACAATATTTATAAATGAAGTTCTATCAGAAAGGAAGAGGAAAATGATTAATCAAGGGCTAAAAGGAGTTGTAGCAGCAGAGACGTATATTAGCCATATTGACGGTGAAAAGGGACAACTTATTTATAGAGGATATGAAACGAAACAATTGACAAAATCCAATTCATTTGAAGAGGTTGCCTATTTGCTTTGGTATGGCTATTTACCAACTGCAGATGAATTAGAAAACCTAAAGACTGAACTAATCAGAAATCGACATTTAACAGCAACAATCAAGTCCATAATGGAGCATCTACCGCAAAATATGGATGTGATGAGCGTAATTAGAACGGTTATATCAGCAGAAGGAACTACAGATTATCAATGGAAGCCTTCGATTACTCAAGCTATAAGATTAACAGCATTAATTCCTAGTATTATCGCTTATTGGTACAATAAAATTAACGGGAATGTTGCTAATGAACCAAATGATGCTTACGGTCACGTTGAAAACTATTTATTCATGCTAAACGGAAAAAAGCCAACTAAAGCTCAAGTGGATGGATTAGAAACATACATGATTTTGACAATGGAGCATGGAATGAATGCGTCCACTTTCTCTGCTAGAGTCACCGCTTCAACAGAATCTGATTTAGTATCGAGTATAACTACTGCAATCGGAACGATGAAAGGACCTTTACATGGTGGAGCTCCTTCAGGAGTGATCCAATTATTGGAGGAAATAGCCATAAAAGAAAATGCAGAAAAAGTGATTAGAAATAAGCTGAACAATGGTGAAAAGTTAATGGGATTTGGACACCGTGTTTATAAAACACATGATCCTCGAGCAATTGCATTACGAGAGACCTTGCTTCAATCGAAAGGTTCAGATGACTGGTTAGATCTTGCCATTCATGCGGAAGATGTAGCAGTTAAAGTATTAAATGAATTAAAGCCAGGTCGTTCTTTATATACAAATGTAGAATTTTACGCAGCGGCAATTATGAAGTCTATTAACCTAGATCCACAACTTTTCACACCGACATTTACTGCAAGTAGGGTGGTTGGTTGGACTGCTCATGTACTTGAACAAGCTGACAATAATACGATATATCGACCACAATCTACTTATGTGGGAAAGATAATCGAGGTGGACGAGAGATAATAAACAAGGAAGTAAAAGCTAGTCCATAACTATATTTTACAGATGTTTCAGGATATTTCTCTGCGATGCTGTTCGAGTCGATGCAAAAGGACATACGAATGAATTAAAAACAAGCTTGTTAATCATATGATTTATAGACTGTTATTTTATATGACTTTACTATATCGTGAATGAGTCTTGCTATCTCCAATTACCTAGTTGATGTTCTGTGTTATATTAATGGAGTATTAGTTATTCATGTTATTGATCATATGATGAAAGAGAAGGTATTGGATATGAGAAAACCAATCGTTTTAATTACTATCATGGTGATTTGTTTCGTATTCATATTATTTGGTGGATATAAGTTAATGAATTCTAGAACCTTTCAATTATTTGGAGATATAACTGCCAAAGTTGAAACAAATGAAAAAGTCGTAGCACTGACGTTTGATGACGGTCCTACTGAAAATGTTCATGAGATTCTAGCGTTGTTAGATACATATAATGCAAAAGCGACATTTTTTCTGATTGGGGAATATATAGAAGACTTCCCAGAAGAGGCTGAAGCTATCGTGCAAGCTGGACACCAGGTAGCAAATCATACTTATTCTCACAATCGAATGATTTTCAAATCGCCATCGTTTATTAAAAACGAAATTGAAAAAACAGACCAATTAATTAGAGATATTGGTTATGAAGGACAAATTGATTTTCGCCCGCCAAACGGAAAGAAAATTATTGCGTTGCCATGGTATTTACATAACAATAACATCGAAACGATTATGTGGAATCTTGAACCAGATAGTTTTTATGAAGAAGCTGCTGATAAAGTAAACTACGTAGTAGAAAATATAGAGCCAGGCTCCATTATATTGATGCATCCAATGTATGATGATACAGGGAAAGAACTTCAGGCCATCGAAGGTATTTTAGAAACGTTATCTGAGAGAGATTATCAGTTTATCACGGTCAATGCATTACAAGAAGTGTAAGCTGGTAGACTGCCGGCATAAAAATTCCCCCTAAGATGGAACCAGATTTTATTTATTAATCTATCTACCTTAAGGGGAATATATCAGACCGATTGAACGATTAGCTTGAGGGTGTTGCTTTTAATTTTGTCAAATAGCTTTGATCAGGTGTCACAAACAATGTTTTTTGGTTATCATAGGTGACAAAGCCTGGTTTCGCACCATTTGGTTTTTTTACATGTCTGATTAACGTATAGTCAACCGGAACAGAAGAAGAATGTTTGGATTTACTGAAATTAGCGGCCAACTGTGCTGCTTCTAGTAAAGTATCTTCATTAGGATCTGTTGAACGAATCACAACGTGTGAACCGGGAATATCCTTTGTATGCAACCAGACTTCATCCTTGCGCGCTATACGATTGGTCAAATATTCATTTTGTTTATTGTTTTTCCCAACCAAAATTTCGGTTCCGTCTGAAGCATAAAAGATTTCCGGAACTGGTTTTTTCGTTTTCTTTTTTTGCTTTGTTTTCGTTTGTCGCTTCTTTAAATATCCTTGTTCCTGTAACTCCTCACGTATTTCCTCGATATCCTGTTCTCTAGCAGTGTCAATTTGTTCGATCACTTGGTCTAAATATTCCATTTCTTGATAGGTTTTCTTTTTCTCTTCTTCAACCATCTGTTTCGACGTTTTTAATTTATGATACTTTTTGAATAGAGCTTGCGCATTTTCACTTGGTGTTTTATTCTCGTTTAAAGCAATCGTTCTTTTCGCTTGATTTGGGTCATAGTAATCGACTACTTTGACTTCTTTATCGCCTTTTTTCACTAAATGCATGTGAGCTGTTAACAATTCTCCATCTCGTTGGTAGCGGTCAGCATTTTTTGCTTGCTCCAATGTTTTGTCTAATTTCACTAGCTTTCGTTTGTTTTTCTTTTGTTCATTCGTTAAAAAGCGTAATAAATCACCAGCTTTTTGTTTTACTCGGTCACGTTCAGCCTTACCGGAATAAAACGTATCTAACATACTGCTGACAGAATTAAAATACTCTTTCTCTCCATCTTTGAACGATAAAGGTAAAACATAAAATCCTTCTTTTTTATTCCTCGATATAAAAGGTTCATATTGATGTTCTAGTATTTGCTGTTGAATGCTTGTAAAAGCGTCTTTAAAAGCATCTGTTTTTCCAAGCCCTGCTCGCGCTACTATTTCCTTTGCTAAAACAGGAGAAACCCCCATATAGGTATTGACAATTTGTTGATCAAGTTTTCCTGCATTGAAATCCAATTTTCGAATAAATGTATCGCCATCAATAGTTAACGGATTGTATTTCCCTTGATCAGGTGGTTGCACATACGAGCTGCCAGGTAAAATCGATCGATGTCGATTTTGAGCACTTGAAACATGTTTAATGCTTTCAAGTATCACCTGACGTTCTTGATCAACTAAAATGATATTACTATGTTTCCCCATCAGTTCCACTATCAATGTTTTTACGCTTTGGTCTCCGATTTCATTTTTCGTCTGAAAATGAATATGAATGATTCTTTCGTTTTCCATTTGCTCAACCGATTCAATAAAACTTCCATTTAAATATTTACGAAGCATCATACAATACATCGAAGGTTCTGTAGGATTTTCGTATGTATCTGTTGTAAAATGCATCCTAGCATAGCTTGAATGAGCACTAATTAAAAGTTGTTTATTGGTACCGAATTTTCTAATTGTAAATAGTAATTCGGTATCTGTAGGTTGATATATTTTTAATACACGTCCTGATGCCATTTCCTGATGAAGTTCGTGTGTTATTGCACGTGTAACAATTCCATCAAATACCATTTAAATCACCTCATTCTTTCATTATACCATTTCTTATAGAAGTTGTTCAAAAAGTCACCAAATGATAAGCGGCGAATCTCTTAGTTGTCTTGTTTCTCCGTCGCTCACGTATCTAAAAGCATACGTTCCACTACTCGAAACTACAGCGCTTTGACCTTCTTGTTTCTTATTTGCTAACTTTTGAACACAAATTTTATAGGTGGAAAAAAATCGAAGAATTATTTGTCTATTGAATAGAATTTTTGATATGATGATTATGGTTAGAAACTAGTGTTTATACTGTAAATGGAAGGGATATGAAATATGTTAAGCATGACTGGTTTTGGCAGAGAAGAGTTTCGGAATGAACAATTGGAGATTAATGCAGAAATTAAAGCGGTTAACCATCGTTATCTCGACATTACTTTTCATATGCCTCATTTTTTATTAGCTATTGAAGATCAATTGAAAAAAATCATTCAAAATAAGATGAAACGGGGAAAAATCAACGTTTCTATACATATTTCCGGTACCTATACCCACCGTAAACAATTAAAGACAGATTGGGACTTAGTGGATCAATACGTTGATCATGTAAAACAATTACAAACAAAATACCAATTGGCAGGAGAAATCTCAGTGGAAATGATCAGTCAGTTTCCCGATATATTTCACATTGAAGAAAAGGAAGAAATAAGCTCTGACACAGAAACACATGTGAAAAAAACATTAGAAAAAGCGGTCACTAAAGTAAATCAAATGCGAACAACCGAGGGAGCTGAGTTAAGAAAAGATCTCTTGATGAGAACAGAAAATATACTTCATAATATAAAACAGTTGGGTGAAAGACGAAAAATTGTTATAATAGAGTATCAAGAGCGAATACTTGAGCGTATTAACAGATATCTTGAAGATACGCCTGTTTCCGAAGATTCGAGACTCTATCAGGAAGTTGCGTTGCTTGCAGAAAAAGGCGACATTTCTGAAGAGTTAACGAGAATAAAAAGTCATATTAAGCAATTTCAGCAAATGATGGAGGAGACTGATCCGATTGGTAGAAAATTAGATTTTATTGTTCAAGAATTAAACAGAGAGTTAAATACAATAGGTTCTAAGTCAAATGACGTGTGGATCAGTGAGCAAATTGTTTATTTAAAAAGTGAAGCAGAAAAAATGAAAGAACAAATACAAAATGTAGAATAAGTTGTTCTTTACAATTTAAGGGGGAGCTCGAGATGAGTTTGAAGTTAATTAATATAGGTTTTGGAAACGTGGTGTCTGCAAATAGAATCATTTCCATTGTGTCACCAGAATCTGCTCCAATCAAACGTATTATTACGGTTGCAAGAGATAATAATAAACTGGTAGACGCTACATATGGCAGAAGAACAAGAGCGGTTATCATTACAGATAGTGACCATGTAGTGTTGTCAGCTGTTCAACCAGAAACTGTCGGCCAAAGAGTGATTAGTCATGACGAAATAAATGAAGAGTAGTAGGAGGAGCTATGTTGATAGATGAGAAAGGAATACTGTTTATTCTATCTGGACCATCTGGAGTAGGAAAAGGAACAGTACGAAAAGCGTTATTTGAACAAGACACGAATTTAAAATATTCTATCTCTATGACAACAAGAGCGATGCGTGAAGGAGAACAAGAAGGTGTCGATTATTTTTATCGAACACGTGAGCAGTTTGAACAAATGATAGATGAGAAAAAAATGTTAGAATATGCCGAGTATGTTGGCAACTATTACGGCACACCAAAACAATATGTTGAAGATACAATTGAGAAAGGCCATGATGTCTTTCTTGAAATTGAAGTTCAAGGTGCATTACAAGTGAAAGAAAACTTCCCACAAGGTGTCTTTATCTTTTTAATACCACCTAGTCTGGAAGAATTAAAAAATCGAATTATTGACCGTGGTACGGAAACAGAAGCCCTTATCATGAACCGGTTGAAAGAAGCACGAAATGAAATTGAAATGATGGATAAATATGATTATGTTGTGGTAAATGATAATATAAATGAAGCTGTCAGAAAAGTTCGTGCAATTGTACAAAGTGAACATTGTAAACGCGAAAGAGTGGCAAAACAATACAAAGCATTATTGGAGGTAGATGAAAAATGATTTTGGAGCCATCGATTGATAAATTACAAACAAAAATTAATTCCAAATACACATTAGTAACACTTGCTGCCAAAAGAGCACGACAAATTCAAGATACGAAGATGCACCAGGTAGAAACTCCTAGAGCAGCAACTTTCGTAGGGCTTGCTTTGGAGGAAATCTTAGAGGAGAAATTAACAGTAGATCCTGAGTATAAAATGATCAATGAATAATATCGATGTTGAATAGAAGAGACTCCCTCGCATTGCTTCTGCTTGCGGGGGTTTCTTCTATATCAGGAAAGGGGTTACCGATATGTTAAACGGAAAGAAAGTGGTTTTAGGAGTCTCTGGTGGCATTGCTGTATATAAAGCAGTTGCATTAACTAGTAAATTAACACAGGCTGGGGCAGATGTGAGAGTAATGATGACGGAACATGCAACTGAATTTGTGACACCTCTTACTTTTCAAGCGATATCAAGAAATCCTGTTTATACAGATACATTTGATGAAAAAGATCCTGCGAAAATAGCACATATCGATTTGGCAGATTGGGCTGATTTTGTGTTGTTAGCTCCTGCTACGGCAAATATCTTAGGCAAAATAGCAAACGGGATTGCGGATGATATGTTAACCACTACTCTTTTAGCTACACAAGCACCTGTTTATGTCGCACCAGCCATGAATGTTCATATGTATCAGCACCCAGCTGTGATACAGAATCTGCATACACTGGAGAACTGGGGTTACCGCTTTATCGAACCAGGTGATGGCTATCTCGCATGTGGTTATATTGGAAAAGGTCGATTGGAAGAACCGGAAAACATCGTCGAACTATTAGAAATGGACACAAATCGAACAAATAACTGGATGGGAAAGAAAGTATTAATTACAGCGGGTCCAACTCGAGAAGCTTTAGATCCGGTTCGTTTTTTCACCAATTATTCTTCTGGAAAAATGGGATATGCATTAGCACAAGCAGCTATGGAAAACGGGGCGGAAGTCATTTTAATAACAGGACCCACAACATTAACCCCTCCGGTAAACGTCACAACGATTGAAGTAACAAGTGCGGATGAAATGTTTGAACAAGTGAAAAGGCACTATGAGAATATGGATATTATTATTAAGGCAGCTGCAGTAGCAGATTACCGTCCAGCATTAAGAAACAAACACAAGATGAAAAAGCAAGAAGGGCCATTGACACTGGAAATGGAACGGACCATGGATATTCTACATTATCTTGGGCAACACAAAACAAAGCAATTTATTGTTGGATTTGCTGCAGAAACACAAGATATTGAGAGGTACGGAAGGAAAAAGCTTGAGAAGAAAAATCTAGATGCCATTGTACTCAACGATATTAGTCGTAAAGATATCGGGTTTGTCTCTGATCGAAATGAAGTTTTATTTATGACGAGAGATGGGAAAGAACAGGCAATTGAACAAGACAGCAAAAAAAACATTGCCAAACAGATTATTCAACTAATAGATTCTGAACTAAGGAAGGTTTAAGTATGCGAGTAGCAAAAGTTATTGTGGATGTCCCCTCAAACCAGACAAATCATACGTTTGATTATTTGATACCAGAAAAGCTAGAGAATCTCGTGCAAAAAGGTATGCGTGTATCACTTCCATTTGGGCCAAGAAAAATAATGGGGTTTGTATTAGACGTTGTTGATCACTCTGATTTGGATAAACTCAAATTTATTGATGAAGTGATGGATCTTACACCGGTCTTAACAGAGGAGTTATTGCAACTAGGCAAATGGATTAGCGAGCAAACGGTTAGCTTCTATATCCAAACATTTCAGGCGATGTTACCGCAGATATTAAAGGCAAAATACAAAAAGGAAATTGAGGCATTAACAGATTACGATTTACCAGATGAATTACAAAAGCTTTTTGCAGGAAGAGTCGTTCTTGATTACGATGAATTTATCGAAAAAAATGGTAACTATAATCTATTATTAAAAGAGGTACGCAACGGACATGTGCAAATCAATTATATCGTTAAATCTAAAGAAACGAAGAAAACAAAACTGTTTATTGCACCAGATAAAGAGACATACTTATTAGAGGAAGCATTAGAAGATATATCGAACCGGGCGAAAAAACAAAAACAGATCATTGATTACTTTATTCAACATCCTGATCCGATCGAACAAAAAGTACTCTTAACTAATTTTAAAACGACTACAGCTACCATTAATCAATTAGTCGAAAAGAAGCTCTTAAAGAAGATAGAAAAAAAGGTTTATCGCGATCCCTATCAAGGCAACGATTTTGAAAGAACACAACCATTACCATTAAGTAAGCAACAACAACAAGCGATCGAACCAATTTGGCAAGCAATTGAAGAGAAACAGGATCAAGTCTTTCTATTACATGGTGTAACAGGTAGCGGAAAAACAGAAGTGTATTTACAAGCGATCGCAAAAGTGTTAAATCAAGGAAAAGAAGCCATTGTATTGGTTCCTGAAATTGCACTTACACCACAGATGGTGCAACGTTTTAAAGGTAGATTCGGATCGGAAGTGGCGGTTTTACATAGTGCATTATCACCAGGAGAGAAATTTGATGAGTGGACAAAGATTCATAAACAAGAAGTGAAAGTTGTTGTGGGAGCAAGATCGGCAATCTTTGCACCATTTGAGAATATTGGGATTATCATCATTGATGAAGAACATGAAACCAGTTATAAGCAAGATGAACAACCAAGATATCACGCACGAGAAGTTGCTAAAAAACGAGGTGCCTATCATAAATGTCCTGTAGTCTTAGGGAGTGCGACACCAATGTTAGAATCGTATGCTAGAGCAAAAAAAGGTGTTTATCACTTATTAGAAATGCCTGATCGTATGAATGAAGGAACGATGCCTCCTGTCGATATAGTCGATATGCGTGACGAATTATATGCAGGCAATCGCACCATGTTTTCACGAAAATTGCTTGATGCGATAAAAGAAAGGATCGATCAGAATCAGCAAGTTGTTTTATTTTTAAATAGAAGAGGATATTCAACTTTTGTGATGTGTCGTGAATGTGGAGATGTGATGAAATGTCCGAATTGTGATATTGCCTTAACGTTTCATAAAAGTTCTCGCCAATTAAAATGCCATTATTGTGATCATCAAATACCTATGGTGAAAGAATGTGGAACATGTGGAAGTAAAACCATTCGTTATTTTGGAACAGGAACGCAAAAAGTCGAGGAAGCCTTAAAAGAACATATTCCAGAGGCTAGTGTCATTCGGATGGATGTTGACACAACGAGACGAAAGGGATCACATAAAAAGCTGTTAGAGCAATTTGGAAATGGACAAGCCAATATTTTATTGGGTACTCAAATGATTGCTAAAGGACTAGACTTTGAAAATGTAACGCTTGTGGGTGTTTTAGCAGTAGATGCGATGTTGCATTTGCCGGATTTCAGGTCTGCTGAAAAAACATTCCAACTGATGACACAAGTGAGTGGACGGGCAGGGAGACATCGTTTACCTGGGGAAGTTATTATTCAAACCTATACACCTGAACATTACAGTGTACAGTTAGCTAGTCAATATGATTATGAACAGTTCTTTTTGCAAGAAATGGAAATGCGTAAAAGCTTTCATTATCCCCCTTATTATTTTTTGACATTAATTACAGTTTCACATCCAAATCAATGGAAGGCACAAGAAGTAACCAAAACAATTTGTAAGCTGTTATATAAATATTTGTCAGATCATGCCACTATTTTAGGACCTACTCCTTCACCAATGGTTCGTATAAATAATAGATATCGCTACCAGTGCATGGTAAAATATAAGGATGAACCGAATCAAAGAGAAATTATTCGCAAAATACAAGAACATTATTATGATGATATTCAACGACATGATTTAACGATACAAGTCGATTTTGAACCATATTCATTAATGTAAGAGGAGTTTTTTAAATGAAGAAAATCATTTTTATGGGAACGCCAGATTTTGCTGTGCCAGTTTTAGAAGGATTGATTAAGGAAGACTTCCACATTGATTTAGTCGTAACACAGCCTGATCGCCCTCGTGGAAGAAAAAAAATCCTGACACCTCCACCAGTGAAAGTGGCAGCAGAAAAGCATGGTATTCCAGTATTTCAACCGGAAAAAATAAAAGACGACTATGAAGAAATTAAGAAGAGAAATCCTGATCTTATTGTTACAGCTGCATTTGGTCAATTACTTCCAAAAGGGTTATTAGAAATCCCGAAGTTTGGTTGTGTTAATGTTCATGCGTCATTATTACCGAAGTTAAGGGGTGGTGCACCGATTCATTATGCGATTCTCGAGGGGCATGATAAAACGGGAATCTCGATTATGTATATGGCAGAAAAATTAGATGCTGGTGATGTCATTAGTCAGAAAGAAGTTACTATCGAAGACAATGATGATGTATCAACATTACATGACAAACTATCAGAATTGGGAGCAGATTTATTACTAGAAACGATTCCTTCGATATTTTCAGGGGAAGCTAATCGAAAGCCACAAGATGATAGCCAAGCAACATTTGCGCCAAATATTAGCCGTGATCAAGAAAAAATTGATTGGACGCAGCCACAACAAGATGTTTATAATCGTATTCGAGGATTACATCCTTGGCCGGTTGCATTTACGACCTGGAATGGCAAAGTATTGAAAGTTTATCAAGCAGCCAAGGTAAACAAAACAACTAATGAGCATGCTGGTAGCGTGATTGACATTAGTGAAGCTGGCCTTCTTGTTGCAACTGGTGATCACAAAGCAATACAATTAAAAGTAGTACAACCAGCAGGAAAGAAAAAAATGACGACAGCAGATTTTCTTAGAGGTGTAGGAAGCAATATGACAGTAGGAGAGAAACTAGGCGAATGACAAAACAACAATCATACAACATTAGGAACATAGCACTCGACCTTTTAATGCGCATAAGTGATCAAGGGGGATATAGTCACCTAGTTATTGATCAAATGCTTAAAAAACACCAACTTGAACCTCGAGACGGAGGTTTACTTACAGAAATCGTCTACGGTACACTGCAAAGAAAGCTAACACTTGAATATGACTTGAACACGTTTATTAAATCGAACAAAAAGATCGATACATGGGTGAAATGGTTACTCTATTTATCTTTCTACCAAATGAAGTATTTGGACAAAGTACCAGACCATGCTGTGATTCATGAGTCTGTTGAAATTGCTAAGCGAAAAGGACATAAAGGAATTGCCAACTTTGTAAATGGTATTTTACGCTCGGCACAACGGGACGGTTTTCCTGATTATCAGCTTATAAATGATCCAGTGAAACGAGTCAGTATCGAAACAAGTCATCCACTCTGGTTGGTAAAGCGATGGAATCAGCAATACGGAATCGAAACTACCGAACAAATGTGTCAAACCAATATCACGCATAAACAAGTGTCTATTCGTGTCCAACCGCTTCGTATAACGAGGAGGCAATTACTTTCAAGGTTGGAAGATAGTCATATAGGGACGAGGTTGTCCAGTTTTTCAGAGCAAGGTTTAGTAATTGAAGAAGGTAATATTTTGAAGGATGAAACGTTTCAGGAAGCTTTATTTACCATTCAAGATGAAAGCTCTATGTTGGTAGCAGAATTGATGGACTTAAAAGAAGGAATGACCGTGCTTGATGCATGTAGTGCACCTGGAGGAAAAGCAACACATATCGCTGAAAAAATGAATGATAGCGGGACTGTATTGGCGTATGATTTGCACGCGAAAAAAGCAGAATTAGTCAACAAAAAAGCAAAAGAATTAGGGCTAACATCTATTCAAGCAGCGCAATCAGATGCACGAAAGCTACAAGAAAAGCATGTTAACCATACATTTGATCGAATTCTAATTGATGCACCTTGTTCAGGTCTTGGTGTACTTCGAAGTAAGCCTGATATAAAATATAATAAGACAAGTGAGGACATCAGGAAGCTAGCAACAATTCAAAAAGAAATTTTACACCATGTGGAACCATTATTAAAAAATGAAGGTAAACTGATGTATAGCACTTGTACCGTTGATCAAGAGGAAAATGAAGAAGTTATCAAGGATTTCCTCGCAAAACACCCAGCTTATCGAGTAGATACTGCGTTTTTTGCTGAACTTCCAGAAGTATTGCAGGACAGTAGTGGTCGTAGTGAATGGGGGATTCAGATTTTTCCTCAAGATATTAATAGTGATGGCTTTTTCATGACAAGACTAGTCAGGGATAGTTGACTGGGAGAAGAGGTGTTGAAATGAAATACGTATATCAATCCGATAAAGGTAAGGTCCGTAAATTAAATGAAGATGCTGTAGCTGTTTTCCCTAGTGAAAACGCAGTGCTTGCAGTGGTAGCTGATGGCATGGGCGGACATCAAGCGGGAGATGTGGCTAGTAAACTTACCATTGAAGAAATAGAAAAAATGTGGTCCGAACTGGATGTACCTTTGGAAAAGCTAGATTTGGAAAATTGGTTAGCAGATTCTATTAAGAAAGTAAATAACGTGGTATTTGAAAAAGCTCAGTCGGACACTTCTTGTCAAGGTATGGGAACTACCGTAGTGGTTGCAATTTGTACGGCACAAGAACTTGTGATTGGCCATATTGGGGATAGCCGTGCATACTTATTCAATCAATCAACTTGGAAACAAGTAACGGCTGATCATTCCTTAGTAGGTGAACTGGTCCGCACTGGCCAATTATCAGAAGAAGATGCGCAAGTACACCCAAAAAGGAATGTTATTCTAAAGGCTTTGGGTACAGAACCTGATTTAGAACCGGATATTTTTCGCGCTCAGTGGGATGAATATCAGCGATTATTAATTTGTTCCGATGGATTAACCAATAAAGTTACGGATGAGGAACTACATGAAATAATTATGCGAACAGAAGATGATAAGCTAAGTCAAACATTAATTGATTTGGCTAATGACCGCGGTGGAGAAGATAACATATCGCTAGCGGTTATTAAACAGCACGAAGAAGTTGGTGAGCCGCCATGTTAGAAGGAAAAGTGTTAAATGAACGATACGAAATCATTAAATTAATTGGTGGCGGTGGAATGGCCAATGTCTATCTGGGAAATGACACTATTCTGGAAAGACAGGTAGCGATTAAAGTATTACGTTTAGAATATGCCAATGATGATGAGTTTATTACAAGATTTCATCGGGAAGCACAAGCAGCTACGAGCTTATCACATCCAAATATCGTAAATATCTTTGATGTTGGGGAAGAAGATCAAATATATTATATGGTGATGGAATATGTGGATGGAATGACGTTAAAGCAATACATACAATTGCATGCACCGATAGAAGTAGAGGAAGTCATAGAAATTATGACGCAAATTACTTCTGCTATTTCACATGCACATGATAATGGTTTAATTCACCGTGATATTAAACCGCAAAATATATTAATTGACCCATATGGTCAAATCAAGGTAACTGATTTCGGAATTGCGATTGCATTAAGTGCAACTGCTTTGACACAAACCAATTCGATGTTAGGGTCCGTACATTATTTGTCACCAGAACAAGCACGAGGTGGCAAAGCTAATCGTAAATCAGATATATATTCCCTAGGAATTGTTTTATTTGAATTATTAACAGGTCAGTTGCCATTTTCAGGGCAATCAGCTGTTTCGATTGCACTTAAACATTTACAAACTGAAACACCGTCAGTCAAGGAATTTAATCCGAGAGTACCTCAATCTGTAGAAAATATTGTCTTAAAGTCAACAGCAAAAGATCCGTTTCACCGTTATCAGGAAGTTTTCGAAATGGAAGCTGAATTAACACATGCATTAGATCCGGACCAATTACATGTAGCTAAATACGAGACACCAGACACTGACGATACGATTACAAAGGCTATACCGATTGTGAAAGATGATGACATTGTAAAGAACAATGTGGTTGATGAAGAGACAACAATCGTTACGAATGGTACTAATAATGAAGAACAGGATAAACCGAAAGAAAAGAAAAAGAAAAAGCGTAAAAAAACGTTTATTTGGGTTACAAGCTTATTTGTGATCTTGTTCGGGGCAATTTTATTAGCATTGTTCGTGTTACCTAGTTTATTTCAACCGAAAGATGTACAAGTTCCGGATGTATCCGGATTAAGTTATGAAGAAGCACTTCAAGAATTAGAAGATTTAAAATTGAATGTGTTGAAGGAAGAAGAGCACGATGAAGAAGTAGAAGAAAACCACGTGATCGAAACTTATCCGCGTCCCAATGACACGGTTAAAGAAGGGAAAGATATAACGGTCTATGTCAGTTTAGGACCTGAGGCGGTTGTTGTCGATGATTATGTTGGCAAGGACTATGAACGTATTGAAGAATTTCTTCTTGAGGAAGGGTTTAATGATGTTAAGTTTTACGAGGAATTCTCGGATCGTCCAGTAGGCGAAATTATTGCTCAATATCAACCTTCACCAGGTGATGAAGTAGTGCCTCGAGATACAAATGTTATTTTTGAAATTAGTAAAGGCCCAGAAAAAATAACATTAAACAGATTGATCGGATTAGATGTGGATGAAGCAACGGATTATTTAAAAGACAGAGATCTTTCAGCTGATGTTAAAGAGGTACATCATGATGAAGTGGAAGAAGGTCATGTCATTGAGCAGAACCCATCTGCAAATGAAGAGATTGAAAAGGGCGAAGTTGTTGAGCTAACAGTATCCAAAGGGCCTGAGCCAAAAGAACCTATAACGCATACGGAATCCTTTACCGTACCATATACTGGTGATGAGGAAACAGATGAACCTGAGCCTCAAGAGATCAGTATTTATGTAGGGGATATGAATAACGAGATTTCAGATCTATATCAAGATGTCGAAATGATTACAGAAGATAAAACATTTACGATTGAATTAACGATTGAACCTGATGACGAAGGGACGTATAAAGTGATTAAAGACGACGAAATCATCATAGAAAAAACATTAACATATGAAGATGTAGAGGGTGAGTAAATGCCAAAAGGTAAAATTGTCAAGGCATTGAGTGGTTTTTATTATGTGCAATATGAAGGCGGTCTTGTCCAATGCCGGGGAAGAGGGGTTTTTCGCCAAAAAAAGATTACCCCTCTTGTTGGTGACTTTGTCGAATTTGAATACCGCGATAAAAAAGAGGGCTATATTCTTTCTATCGATGGACGTGACAATCAATTAACACGTCCACCGGTAGCCAATGTGGATCAAGCTATTATTGTCACATCTGTTAAAGAGCCGGATTTAAGTCTTAACCTTTTAGATAAATTTCTCGTATTGGTTGAGTCCAAAATGATCAGACCATTATTGTTTTTTACTAAGATGGATTTACTTACGGAACAAGAATCAGTGCTTATTAAAGATAAGCTCGCTTATTATAAAAAGATCGGTTATACAGTGGAGTTTCTCTCTACGAAAGATAAGGAAGTAAACCAACAATTATCTGTGTACCTAAAAAATAAAGTTTCTGTTTTTGCCGGGCAATCTGGAGTCGGAAAAACATCACTTCTGAATCGAATTATACCTGGTCTACAATTAGAAACAGATAACATATCAGAAAGTTTAGGCAGAGGTAAGCATACAACTCGACATGTAGAACTTATCCCATTTGAACAAGGGTTAATTGCGGATACACCTGGGTTCAGCGCCTTAGATTTTAAAGAAATTGTGTTAGAAGAATTACCAGGCTGTTTTCCGGAGTTCGTTGATTTACAAGATCAGTGTAAATTTAGAGGGTGTATGCATATTAAAGAGCCTAAATGTGCAGTAAAAGCAGCTTTAGATCAACAAGAAATCTTAGAAGGTCGTTATCAAAACTATTTGCAATTTGTAGAAGAAATTAAAAATAGAAAGCCGAGGTATTAACATGAGTACGAAAATAGCACCATCGATTTTATCAGCTGATTTCTCCAGTTTAAGAGAAGAAATGGAAGATGTATTAAAAGGAGGTGCAGACTATATACATGTTGATGTGATGGATGGACATTTTGTACCAAACATTACAATAGGACCAGTAGTTTTATCTGCTATTCGACCTGTAACAGATGCAACCCTTGATGTACATCTCATGATTGAAAATCCAGATCGCTACATTCAAGACTTTATTGATGCTGGTGCAGATATCTTAACCGTTCATGTTGAAGCCTGTACCCACTTACATCGAACTATACATATGATCAAAGATGCAGGTGTTAAACCTGGGGTTGTTATTAATCCAGCAACACCAGTGGAAATGATTAAACCGATTATTAAAGATGTCGAACTTGTTCTGTTTATGACAGTTAACCCTGGTTTCGGTGGTCAAACATTTATCCCGGAAGTGTTAGATAAAGTAAGACAAGCTGTACAATGGCGTGAAGAATTAGATTTATCATTTGAAATTGAAGTAGATGGAGGAGTAAACGAAGAAACAGCAAAACAATGTGTCGAAGCAGGTGTAGATGTTCTAGTAGCTGGAAGTGCAATATTTAATGAAAAAGATCGGGCGTTAGCTATTCAAAAAATTAGAAATTAAACCTCTTTGATGTTGATTATTTTAATGAGGAAGGGGTGTTTGACGTGAATATCGGAATCGTCGCAGGAGGGCCTGAAAAAGCACTTGCCTCTTTACTTTACTATCGGGATGATATCGATATTTGGATAGGTGCAGACTTAGGTGCTTCTTATCTTTTAAGGAAGCAATTACCTATTGATATTGCAATAGGAGATTTTGATTCACTTGATAACGAAGAAAAACTAGTCATTAAAAAGCAGGCAAATATCTTTCGTGAATTTCCTCCGGAAAAAAATGAAACAGACTTAGAATTAGCAGTAGAAGCAGCTCTTTCCTATCAGCCTGCTTCCATTTTTTTGTTTGGTGTTACTGCTGGCAGGCTGGACCATGAATTAGCGAATATTCAGCTGCTTTATCGTCTATTAGAAAAAAACGTTAGTGCCAAAATAATTGATCGCAAAAATATCTTATCTATTTATAAGCCAGGTCATTACAGTATCCAGGCGAATAGTTCTGAACTAATATCATTTATACCACTAACCCCTACTGTTAAGGGGCTGACCTTAGATGGATTCTATTATCCGTTAGATGATTATACAGTTACATGGGGGAGTACTCGTTGTATATCAAATCAATTAATTAAGGAACAAGGTACTTTTTTCTTTAATGATGGCATATTAATAATGATAAAGAGTACGGAGTAGAATTCCGTAAAATCTTATGAAAATATGGAAAGGTATGCAATTATAGTCATGTATCCTCATAAGCTGTAAAAGAATCAGATGTTGTAATGATAATGATGAGGTTATGTCTTCATGGTGAAGAGGAGGGGTATGATGAAATTTTATACAATTAAGCTCCCGCGGTTTATTGGTGGTTTCATTCGGGCATTGTTAGGTTCAGGGAAGAAATAAATAGAAAAGGCTCCTTGTATACAGGAGCCTTTTCTATTCTCTTCTTTTAAGAGTTGATTATAAAATTAAACGCGTTCTACTTTGCCAGATTTAAGCGCGCGAGCAGAAACATACACACGTTTTGGTTTGCCGTCAACCATGATTCTAACTTTTTGTACGTTTGCTTTCCAGTTACGCTTATTTGCATTCATAGCGTGTGAACGCTTATTTCCTGAAGTCGTTTTACGACCAGTTACTGCACATTTACGTCCCATAATTTCGTTCCCTCCTACCTAACTCAATCCATACTTATATAATTTATCATAGTTTTTATGATTTTGCAATTTCAAATTAGAAAAGTATTTACGAATTAATGATAGAGAGGGTTGCGTAAGTTTCGATAGAGTCAGACTGTTTTTATAGAGGTGTACAAAGCATTTCTTATAATTGCTTGACATAGACGTGATTTTCATACATTCTATAATGGAATACCCTTATTTTCTCTGGCGCTGTAGGAACTATAAAATTTTAGCAGTGAAGTGACTCGACGTAGTGAAACTTTAGAACCTACATATTATAAAATAATCAAAGACTACGCTAGTAACTTGGTAATAAGCCATTTTTTCTAATAATCAAATGAAAACTCAACTATAAAATGGTGTAGACGCTGATGGAACTTTTTCTTTTATTTATTTAAGAAGGAGGATAAAATATGTCAATAGAACTAAAAACAGAAGATGGTCATGTAACGATTACTAATGAAGTAATAGCAACTATCGCTGGTGGTGCTGCCATCGAATGTTATGGTATTGTTGGTATGGCATCGAAAAAACAACTACGTGATGGTATTGCAGAAATTTTGAGAAAAGAAAACTTTGCCAAAGGTGTTGTCGTTCGACAAGATGATGAAGATGTGCACATTGATATGTATATCATTGTAAGCTATGGTACAAAAATATCTGAAGTTGCACATAACGTCCAATCACAAGTGAAATATAATCTTGAAAAAACACTCGGTTTAAAAATTAAGTCAATCAATATTTATATTCAAGGCGTACGTGTGATTCAAGATTAATTACGATTATCTACTATACATGCAAAATTCGTTATTCCGGAAAAAGGAGCAGAGGGAGGAACACGCAAGTGACGCAAAAAAATATAGATGGAGCATTGTTTGCCAATATGGTGTTAGCTGGTGCGCATAGTTTAGCAAATAATGCTGAGAAAATAGATGCATTAAATGTCTTTCCAGTACCTGATGGCGACACTGGAACAAATATGAATTTATCCATTACCTCAGGGGCAAATGAGGTGAAAAAAGCAAACCATGAAAGTGTCTCAGTAGTAGCTAATGCATTTGCCAAAGGATTACTAATGGGTGCTAGAGGTAATTCAGGAGTTATCTTATCTCAATTATTCAGAGGTTTTGCTAAAGGATTAGAAGGAACAGATAAGTTAGATATTGAAAGTTTTGTTACAGCGCTTGATAGTGGTGTAAATACTGCCTATAAAGCAGTAATGAAACCGGTAGAGGGAACGATTCT
This sequence comes from Gracilibacillus saliphilus, assembly GCF_010994085.1. Taxonomy (NCBI): domain Bacteria; kingdom Bacillati; phylum Bacillota; class Bacilli; order Caryophanales; family Bacillaceae; genus Gracilibacillus; species Gracilibacillus saliphilus. The sequence goes on from NZ_WJEB01000001.1 coordinate 699,969, forward strand.
TACTGTTGCAAAAGACACAGCTGTTGAAGCAAAAAAAATCGCAGAAGCAGAACAGGATATTGTTGCATTTATGGAGCAAGTTGTTCAAGCTGCTAAACAATCTTTGAAGAGAACTCCTGAACTTTTACCAGTACTAAAAGAAGTAGGAGTAGTAGACAGTGGTGGACAAGGATTAGTCGTTATTTATGAAGGGTTTTTAGCTGCGTTAAAAGGTGAAGAAGTTCCGGAATCTTCCCAGGATGACACAATGGATTTAGATGACCTTGTCAGTGCGGAGCATCACAAACTAGCGCAAGACTATATGACTACTGACGAAATAGAGTATGGTTATTGTACAGAATTTATGGTTCGCTTTGAAGACGATAAATTAAAAGATCATCCATATGATGAAGCTGCTTTTAGAGAAGAATTAAGTGAGCACGGTGATTCATTATTAGTTGTATCAGACGACGAAATCGTCAAAGTTCATATTCATGCAGAATACCCTGGTGATGTTTTCAATTTAGGACAACGATTTGGCAGCTTTATTCATTTAAAAGCAGAGAATATGAGAGAGCAACATTCCAATATTGTTGATCAGAAAGAAGAGAAGCCTAAAGCAAAGCAGCCTTTCGGTGTAGTAACAGTTGCAATGGGAGATGGCTTAACAGAGTTATTTAAAAGCTTAGGAGCAACAGTTGTGATTCAAGGTGGGCAAACGATGAATCCAAGTACACAGGATTTAACGAATGCTATTGAAGAGGCAAATGCTGAAAATGTTATTATATTGCCTAATAATAAAAATATTGTGATGGCAGCTGAACAAGCTGCAGAACTAGCGGAAGTTAATGTAGCAGTAGTGCCAACGAAAACAATCCCACAAGGTATGTCAGCTATGTTAATGTATAACCCTGAAGTTAGTTTAGCTGACAATAAAGAAAACATGACAGATGCAAGCCAGGAAGTGAAAACTGGTCAGGTTACCTATGCCGTACGTGATACACAGATAGAAGGCATGACGATTGAAAATGGTCATTATATGGGGCTTGCGGATGGAAAAATTAAAGTAACGAATGCTGATCAAATGACAGTTATTAAGGAATTGTTAACTGAAATGATTGAAACAGACGAAGATGAGATTGTTACTGTAATTCGAGGAGAAGAAACAACTGATCAAGAAGAAAACGAAATTATTGCATTTATAGAGGATAATTTTGAAGATATAGAAGTGGAAGTTCATCAAGGGAACCAACCGATCTACTCTTATATATTTTCTATCGAATAAAACCAAAAGCTCTATCCAAGGCGATAGAGCTTTTTATCCAATTAGAGCACAAAATCATAAACTGCGCAGTAACATGACAAGAATTTGCTCTCTTCCTGTACTGCATTTTGATGAGTTCTTACATGCGCTCCGGCAAGATACTTCGCTTTCCACGGGCACGGCCATAGCCAGGGAACTACTTGGAATTATCTTCTTTGCTCCCTTGCACCGAGGAAGCCACTTCGAAGCGTTACTAGAAGACGCAGGTGCATCACGGGGTCTTCGGCTCGCGCTGTTCCCGTAGGAGTCTACGTATCTTGCCTCCGCTTTGCGTAGTGTTCTGATTATTGAAAGAAGTAACACACGGGTACTGGTTCCCGAGTATTTCCTCTTATATAAGGTAGAATTATTTACACAGCGTAGGCAGAATACGGAGACTCCTGTGGGACAGCGAGAGCTGAAGATCCACTTTGCAAAGTGGTATTCTTTGCAAAGTTAGCTGAAGCCGATCCCACGGAAAGCGCAGTATTCTGCCGGAGCGGTATTCCAGTACTTCCTATGGAAAGAATGGAGGAAAGCCTCACTTCACAAAATTTTCATTACTTCGCAGTATATATCTACTGTGAACTTGGTGGATTGGATTACATATTTGAATTAAGAGAGTGTGAGTGAAATGAATAATATTTCTGTTCAAGAAGTGAAAGGTGTTGGGCCGAAGCTAGCCGAAACGCTCGAGCAAATTGGCATCTATACAATTGAAGATCTGCTATATTACTTTCCGAACCGATATGATCATTATGAGCAAAAACCACTTCACGAACTGATACATAATGAAAAAGTGACAATAGTTGGTGAAGTTATCCATGAGCCAACCGTACAATTTTATCAAAGAAAAAAATCCCGGATGGTTGTTTCTTTACGTGTTGATGGAGCAGTTGTAAAGGGTGTTCTCTTTAACCGTTCCTTTGCCAAAAAGCACTTTATTCCAGGTGAGGAAGTATCGGTAAATGGAAAATGGGATCAACACCGGTTGCAAATAACGATTGATAATTATAAAAAGGGCACAATAGACGGCTCAAATCCTATTACCCCGATTTACTCTTCCAAAGGAGACATTAAAAATGCTCAATTCCTAAAAATAATCGAGAGTGCATTGTCTACCTACCGTGATCAAATTATCGAAATTCTCCCGATTTCTTATTTAGATAAATACAAATTACCGAATCGGACCGATGGCTTGGAAAATATTCATTTCCCATCTTCATTCCAACAATTAAAGCACGCGAAGAGGCGGTTTATCTATGAAGAATTATTGCTGTTTCAAATAAAAATGCAGCTCTATCGAAAGAGAAATCGGGAAGCTACAAAAGGTAATGCAAAAGAGATCAACATGGAAAAAGTAAAACAATTGATTAAACAATTTCCTTTTGCTTTAACTTCTGCTCAGAAAAAAGCATTAGCAGAAATTTTTAAGGATCTGCAATCACCATACCGAATGAATCGATTATTACAGGGAGATGTAGGTTCAGGTAAGACTGCTGTTGCTGTTATAAGTCTTTATGGAGTTGTTAAAGCCGGAAAGCAAGTTGCTTTGATGGTACCAACAGAAATTTTAGCGGAACAACATGAAGAATCTTTAAAACACCTACTGCCAGGTGATGTTCGTGTACACAGATTAACTGGATCAATAAAGGGCAAAAAGCGAAAAGAAATGTTAACAGAAATTGAAAATGGATCATGTGATGTCGTAATCGGAACACACGCACTCATTCAGGATGATGTTAATTTTCAAAATTTAGGATATGTTATTATCGATGAACAACATCGATTTGGTGTGCAACAACGTAATACATTACGTGAAAAAGGGATTTTAGCAGATATTTTATTTATGACCGCAACACCTATCCCGAGAACGTTATCTATTACTGCATTTGGAGATATGGATGTTTCCAAAATAGATGAAATGCCTAAAGGCAGGAAGCCAATTGAAACATATTGGGTCAAGCATAACATGTTTGAAAGAACCGTTAATTTTGTTTATAAGGAAATAAAAAAAGGTAATCAAGCATATATTATTTGTCCGTTAATTGAAGAATCAGATAAATTAGATATTCAGAATGCCCTTGATCTATATCACCAACTTCAAGAAATCTTACAAGGCAAAGCCTCGGTAGGGCTTATGCACGGAAGATTAACTACAGAAGAAAAAGAACAAGTAATGAATGACTTTGCCGAAAATAAAATCCAAATATTAGTTTCTACAACAGTTGTAGAAGTAGGGGTCAATGTTCCGAACGCTACAGTTATGATGATTCAAGACGCAGATCGATTTGGTTTATCACAGTTACATCAATTAAGAGGACGTGTCGGAAGAGGCGATAAGCAAAGTTATTGTATTTTAGTAGCTGATCCTAAAGGTGAAACCGGGAAAGAACGTATGCGAATTATGACGGAAACAACTGATGGCTTTGTTTTAGCAGAACGAGATTTAGAACTTCGGGGACCTGGGGATATATTTGGTGTCAAACAAAGTGGACTACCAGAATTTAAATTAGCAGATTTGGTTCACGATTATCGTGCATTAGAAACAGCAAGGGCAGATGCTGTCGATATTGTCGAAAATGAATGGTGGAGGAAGGCCGAATTCCAAGCATTAATTAAGTATTTGCTTTCTCAAATTGAAATAGATCAGCAATTATTAAATTAGATTCACTTGCATAATTTTTAATGGTATTATATATTACTATTAGTACCTAGTCATAATTTTTTCGTTGGAATAAATGATGACTTGCAGATGGACGGTGTGTAATTCATGAAAAGAAATAAAAAAGAACGGCAGTCGCTGTTAAAAGAAACGATTGAAGCAAAACCTTTTATAACGGATGAGGCGCTAGCAAAATCATTTGATGTTAGCATACAGACCATCCGTTTAGATCGAATGGAGTTAAACATTCCGGAGTTACGTGAACGGATAAAATCTGTTGCAACGAATAATTGGAATGAAACAGTTAAGGCACTGCCGATTGATGAGGTTATAGGTGAAATTATTGACTTAGAATTAGATAAACGTGCAATTTCGATTATGGATATTACAGCAGAACATGTATTTTCACGAAATAAAATTGCACGGGGCCATCATTTATTTGCGCAGGCAAACTCCCTTGCTGTTGCCGTTATCAATGATGAGCTAGCCTTAACAACAAATGCAGAGATTAAATTTACCCGTCAAGTCATACAGGGAGAACGAGTCATTGCTAAAGCACGAGTAATAGGTTCAGAGAAAAACAATCGGACTGTAGTAGAAGTGTTTAGCTATGTAGATAACGAAATGGTCTTTTCAGGAGTATTTGAAATGTTTCGATCGACTCAAGAGAAGGAAGGGAACGAATCATGAAAATCGCAATCGATGCTATGGGCGGTGACCACGCACCAAAGGAAATTGTCTTAGGTTCATTAAAAGCGGTGAACCACTTTAATGATTTGGAAATTACGTTAATTGGTGATGAAAACAAAATAACGCCGCATTTGGAAAAACATGATGCTATTGAAATTATTCATACAGAAGAAAAGATTACGAGTGAGGATGAACCTGTAAAAGCAGTTCGTCGAAAAAAGAATGCCTCTTTAGTGCTCATGGCAAACGAAGTAAAGTCTGGACGTGCAGATGCTTGTATTTCTGCGGGGAACACGGGTGCTTTAATGAGCGCTGGATTGTTTGTAGTCGGTAGAATTAAGGGGATAGATCGTCCAGCTTTAAGTCCAACACTTCCAACCGTTAATGGCGAAGGGTTCTTATTGTTGGATGTAGGTGCAAATGTTGATGCCAAAGCCCAACACCTTCAGCAATATGGTCTAATGGGGTCTATTTATATGGAAAAAGTTCGTCAAGTAAAGAATCCGCGTGTTGGACTTTTGAATGTTGGAACAGAGGAAGGCAAAGGAAATGACTTAACGAAAAAAGCATTTGAGCTATTGCAACAACTTCCAATAAATTTCGTTGGTAATGTCGAGGCGAGAGATCTGTTAAATGGTGTGGCGGATGTTGTTGTTACTGATGGTTTTAGTGGAAATGTTGCTTTAAAGACAGTGGAAGGAACAGCTTTGACGATGTTTTCGATGATTAAAGACACATTTATGACTAATACCAAAACTAAACTCGCTGCTGCACTTGTGAAAAAAGATCTGAAAGGCTTAAAAGAGCAACTTGATTATTCCGAGTACGGTGGTGCTGCATTATTTGGTCTCGCTGCTCCAGTGATTAAAGCACATGGCTCATCCAATCAACAAGCCATTTTCAGTGCCATCCAACAAACAATAAACATTGTCGAGAAAGATGTAATCGGAAAGATAGAAGCAGACGTAAAAACATTGCAAGCTGCTACTGAGGAGGAATAAATCGTGAAAAAAGTCGCTTTCGTTTATCCTGGTCAAGGATCACAAGTAGTCGAAATGGGAAAGGACTTGTATGAAGAGTTTCCACAAGTAAGAGAGCTCTTCGCCATTGCTAATGAACGTTTAGGTTATGACTTAACTTCGATTATGTTTGAAGGTCCTAAAGAGTTACTGACAAAAACAGAAAATACACAACCAGCATTGTTATCAGTTAGTACAGCTATTACAAAAATTTTAGCGGAAAATGGTATTAAACCATCAGTTACAAGTGGGCATAGTCTTGGTGAATATAGTGCACTTGTTGCAGCGAATGCTATTTCCTACTCTGATGCTGTTTCTTTAGTACATCAAAGAGGTAAGTTAATGGAAAATGCCTATCCTGAAGGCAAAGGATCCATGGCAGCTGTTTTAGGAATGGATCAAGAAACATTACGTAATGAACTGCAAAAAATTAGTGAACAAGTGGATAGCGTTATTGAGATTGCTAATCTCAACTGCCCAGGACAAATCGTTGTATCTGGTACGAAATCAGCAATTGATGCAGCGACCGATCATTTAAAAGCAGCAGGTGCAAAACGTGTATTACCGTTACCCGTGAGCGGACCATTTCACTCAAGTCTAATGAAGCCAGCAGCTGAAGAGTTTCAACAATTAGTACATAATATCAACTGGTCTGACGCTGAAATACCTGTTTATGCAAATGTGACCGCTGAAAAAGTCACTGAAAAAGACCAAATACAACAATTATTAGTAGAACAATTATATTCGCCAGTACGTTTTGAAGAAATTATCGAACAGCTATTGGAAGAGCAACTCGATGCGATTGTCGAAGTAGGCAGTGGCAAAGTGTTAACAGGCCTCGTGAAAAAAGTGAATCGCCGTGCGAAAACTTTTGCTGTTCAAGACGTAGCAACTTTAACTGAATTTATCGAATGGATGAAGGAGGATTAACCATGTTAAAGGATCAAGTTGCACTGATAACCGGTGCCTCAAGAGGAATCGGACGTGAAATAGCTTTAACTTTTGCTAGTAAAGGGGCAAAAGTAGTGGTAAACTACTCTGGTAGTGAAAATAAAGCTCAGGAAGTAGTGGATCAAATCATTGCTGACGGAGGAGAAGCAATTAAAATCAAAGCAAATGTCAGTGATGAAAATGACGTCAAAGCAATGGTGAAAGAAACGACAAAAACGTTTGGAAGTCTCGATATTTTAGTGAATAATGCAGGTATTACAAGAGATAATTTACTGATGCGAATGAGTGAAGCTGATTTTGATGATGTTATTGACATTAACTTAAAAGGGGTATTCTTATGTACCAAAGCAGTGACTCGCCAAATGATGAAACAAAAAAGCGGTCGGATTATTAATGTATCTTCAGTTGTTGGTATAAGCGGCAACCCTGGACAGGCAAATTATGTCTCTGCCAAAGCGGGTGTTATTGGTTTAACGAAAACAACTGCAAAGGAATTAGCAGCGAGAAATATATTAGTCAATGCTATTGCGCCTGGCTTTATTGGAACAGATATGACCGATCAACTCACTGAAGAACAGAAAGAGCAAATGCTAGCATTAATTCCATTAAATAAATTAGGAGAAGCGAAAGATGTAGCGAATGTTGCATTATTTTTAGCTTCTGAACAAGCTAACTATGTTACCGGACAAACTATACCGGTTGACGGAGGTATGGTTATGTAGAAAGGTACATATACTTTGAAAGGAGGTGACGTGAAATGTCCGAGACTTTTGAAAAAGTAAAGCAAATCGTTGTCGATCGTCTTGATGTAGACGAAGATAAAGTTACGCTTGAAGCATCATTTAAAGATGATTTGGAAGCTGATTCTCTTGATGTTGTAGAACTTGTAATGGAATTAGAAGACGAGTTCGACATGGAAATTGCTGATGAAGATGCAGAAAAAATTGCTACAGTAGGTGATGCTGTAAATTACATAGACAGCAACCAATAGGAACTGTTAAATCAAGTAATAAGTTGTGGCTGTCTAAGAGTACAGTCTGAAAAGATAACCCGTTTCAATCATCATGAAACGGGTTTGTCCTTTATAATGGATTAGCAGTGTGTTTCTGATCCAGTAAGGCAAAACTAAAACTATTAAACCTTTACAATTTAGGGTTGGCGATCAGCTATGTATCCTTTATAATAATGACAATGATTGATTTCATGTTGGTAGGTGAAGAATGTGTCTGATTTTAAAGAGCTTCAGGAAAAATTGGGGATTTTTTTTGAGAACGAAAGATTGTTAAAACAAGCCTTTACTCATTCATCTTATGTGAATGAGCACCGGAAAAAGAATCTACTAGATAATGAAAGGTTAGAATTTTTAGGTGATGCAGTTCTAGAACTGGGAGTCTCTCAATACCTCTATCGAGAATATAATGAATTAGAGGAAGGGGATTTAACAAAACTGAGAGCCTCGATTGTGTGTGAACCAGCTTTAGTTCGCTTTGCAGAGACACTTGATTTTAGCAAATACATTTTATTAGGTAAGGGTGAGGAAATGACTGGTGGTCGTAATCGCCCTGCATTACTAGCAGATGTCTTTGAAGCCTTCATTGGCGCATTATACTTAGATCAAGGATATGATCAAGTTATTACCTTCTTAAGGAAGTATGTGTACCCTGAGATTACAACCGGTGCTTTTTCGCATACGATGGATTACAAAAGTCAATTGCAGGAAACAGTACAGCAACATAAGAATAGACTAGTGGAATACAACATTGTAGACGAGAAAGGTCCTGCACATGACCGTGAATTTTTCGCTGTTGTTACAATTAATGGTAAGACAGCTGGAAAAGGAGTAGGTCGGACGAAAAAAGAAGCAGAACAACGTGCGGCAAAACAAGCATTAGACGCTTTGCCTCATTAAAAGTTATTCATAAAATAGTCTGACAAGGTGAACCCTCTGTTTCAATTAAGGTTGAAGCGGGGGGTTTCTTATCAAAAAAGAAAATTTAAGCATATATGATTAAAGAAGTAGTATTTCGCAATAAAACAAGGCGATTTCGCAATAAAGAAGCTACATCTCGCAATAAACAATGCAGATATCGCAATAAAGGAATATGGTACTCGAAATATTACTTTTGGTCAAAGCCATCCTTAAATTCCCACTGGATACCACAATAGACAACATTTTTAATAAATAGTACAATAGAACCAGGGTAAATATTACTATTTGTCATAAAGATGTTCTTATGGTTGAACGCTTTTTATTGGGAAGGGGAAGGTTTATGGATTCAAATAACAAAAATCGAGTTAATTTAATTTTATCGTTTCTTGTACTTATGGTATCTATTATTATTCACGTGTTACATCGTATTTTTAACATATCTGAATTTTGGGGGCATCATGGTGCAGAACAATTAACGGCCATTACAAATATTTTTCTAGTCATTCCGATTTTCCTCTTTACTGTAACAATACTGCTGTTTAAAAAGAAGAGTGATCATCCGTTAATACCACTTTTTAATACGCTAACTATTACATTTAGCAGCATGTCAATGATTGCTGGTGGAGAGGGAATGGTAGAGTATCATTTTTCTATTTTTATGGTGGTAGCGATGATTGGTTACTATGAGAAAATTAACTTAATTCTAATTATGACAGTCCTATTTGCTGTTCAACATATTGGAGGTTACTTCTTTTTAGGAGAGTATGTTTTTGGGACAAATGATTATCCATTTTCCATGTTACTTGTTCATGCTTTATTTTTAATTGGGACATCTGGAGCTATAATTTGGCAAGTTAGACATAAGCGGAAATTAATCGGAGACCTTGGTGAAAAGGAACAAAAGCAACTTAAACTAAGTGGAATTGTAGATAGTTTGTCGTTAACCTCAGAGAAGGTAATTGATGTTTCTTCACAATTAAAAGAGATGAATCAGTCTAATCAAGCTATTTTTAAGGAAAGTGTCTCCTACATACAACAGATTTCTGATGGTGCACTGAATCAGAAAAAACAAGTCGAGGATAATTCAAAATTCATTCAGGAAATGACACAGGATATGCAGCAAATAGCTAAAACTTCATCTGAAGTATCTGATATCACGAAAATGACTGAACAAAAAGCTGAAGATGGAAATGGTATGATTCAAAAGACGGTAGGACAAATGGATAATATAAATCAAACAGTGAGGACAACATCTGAGACAGTACGATTATTAAATGATCGATCGAAAGAAATTAATGGGATTGTCAGTTTAATTACAGACATTTCTTCCCAAACAAACTTGTTGGCTTTAAATGCAGCGATAGAGGCTGCCAGAGCAGGAGAACATGGTCAAGGGTTTGCTGTTGTGGCGGATGAAGTCCGAAAATTATCTGAGCAAACCGTGGATTCTGCCAGCCAAATTGCTAACCTTGTCCAGTCTATCCAACAAGAGACTGATACATCTGTTGCTTCAATGAACCAGGTTATCAGTGAAGTGGAGCATGGGCAGGAAATTGTGCGAGAAACAGGAAAAATATTCGGGAATATTCATTCATCTATTGGAAATGTAGCAGAACAAATCAAGCAAATTTTCCAAGCAAGTGAAGAAGTATCTTATGTAGCACAAGAAGCACAAAAATCGATCCAAAAAGTGACTACAATTGTGGAAGAAACGTCAGACTATGCTCAAAAAGCTGTACTTACAAATGAAGAACAGCTTAAATCTAATGCGTATTTATCTGAACTAATTTCAACATTAAATGAAATTACAACGAAATTGGAAGAATTGATGGAGGAAACTAGCGTAGTGGATGATCACTAACTATAAGAATTAGAAAGTCTTAGGAGTTTTCTTAGATACTCCTAAGACTTTTTGTTTGTCAGGAAATTATAAATTATCGGATGTAGATAACATGGAGGCAACCTGTCACGTCCATCATCGGTTTGTAAACTCACCGTGATTCCTTTATCTCAGTTGATGCCGTTCCAGTCGCTACGTTTCTAAACGGGCGCTGTGCGCTTTTCTTGTTAATATAGGAAAGCATATAATCCGCGGTATCAACGCATTTGTAAGCATAGTAGCCATTTTGAAATAGCTTGTACAGGAAACCCCCCACGGAAAGCGAAGTGGGCAAGCCGCAGCGGTTGTTACGCCTATTATTCATGTCAAAATAACTACTTTGGACAGGACCGGGTGGGCTTTCCCGGTTTTTCTTAGAGACAAGAAAGTATAAAGTTTGCGCAGATGTCTAGCTCCGAACGCCCAGAAACTAGGCGACTTCACGAATCGCCCTACGATAAGTCATCAGCGGTTCGTAAACTCACCGTGATTCCTTTATCTCAGTTGATGCGTTCCAGTCGCTACGTTTCTGAACAGGCGCTCTGCGCTTTTCTTCTTATTTTCGGTATTCTCTTAGCTCTGCAATAAATGCTTGGGTTTCGGCAACAGTAAGTTTTCCTTTCTGTTGCAGGAGATCATATAAGGATTTTAATTCTTCATAATTATCAAGGTCATAATCTTTAGGGTCCATGATAGAATCATTGACTACTTGCAACATTCTTCCCATCTCATGAATAATATGTGCTAAATTTTCTTCGGATTTCTCTTCTAAATTCAAATCAATTCACTCCTGTTTCGGTATTTTATGAAACTTCCTTCTCTTACTCTATTCTTTATGATAAAATAAATAAGTTGAAATGCAAAGGATAAATTAACATCAACATACAAGTTATGTTGTTAGATGATAATAAATAGGGGTTTTAAACATGTATTTAAAACAATTAGATACAATTGGTTTTAAATCTTTCGCTGAAAGAGTAAAAATAGAATTTGTACCAGGTGTTACAGCTGTTGTAGGGCCTAACGGTAGTGGGAAAAGTAATATTACAGATGCGATCCGTTGGGTACTTGGAGAACAATCAGCAAAATCATTACGTGGTTCCAAAATGGAAGATATCATTTTCCAAGGGAGTGATACACGTAATGCGTTAAACGTTGCTGAAGTAACACTCGTGTTAGATAACTCAGACAATGCATTACCTGTTGATTATCACGAGGTCAGTGTAACGCGTCGAGTATATCGCTCAGGCGAAAGTGAATATTTGATGAACAAACAACCATGCCGTTTGAAAGATATTACAGAGCTATTTATGGATTCAGGTATGGGTAAAGAAGCGTTTTCTATTATAAGTCAAGGGAAAGTTGAAGAAATTTTAAGTTCAAAATCAGAGGAACGCCGCGTTATATTTGAAGAAGCTGCAGGCGTTTTAAAATATAAAACTAGAAAGAAACAAGCTGAATATAAATTGGCAGAAACACAAGAAAATTTAAATCGTGTGGAAGATATTATCTACGAAATAGACGGCCAACTAGAACCACTTGAACAGCAAGCATCTATTGCTAAAGAGTATTTAGCCCAAAAAGATCGACTGACTAATGTGGAAGTTGGTTTGTTAGCTAAAGAAATTGAACAATTGAATGAACAATGGGAAACATCAAAAAGTCAAATAGATGATAAACATCATACATTAAAAGAAAAACAACAATGGGTCGAGACAAGAGAGACAGAAAGTGATCAACTGAAAGCACGGATACAAGAAATGGATGAGCAAATCACAAGCTTACAAGAAACACTACTTGTGGAAACTCAAAAGCTAGAAAGCCTTGAAGGAAATAAAAAGATATTTCATGAACGACTTCAACATTTCCAGGAGAATAAAGAAAAACTAGAACAGGAAATAGAAGAGTCGGAAAACAAAAAAGCAATACTTTTAAACAGCTTGGAAGATGAGCAATATAATCTTAGGAAGTACCAGGAAAAAAATCATCAATTATCAGGACAAATAACTGATATCCAAGAACAATTAGAAACAGGTAAAAATACGATAGAAGAAGATATCGAGACACTTAAAGGTGATTATATTGAATGGTTAAATGAGCAAGCGGCTAAACGAAACGAGAAAAGCTCGATTGAGCAGCAATTGGAGAGAATGGAAGGGAAACAACATGCGAAATCTTCTAAATGGGAAAACCTACATGAAGAACGTCTTCAGTTAAAGCAAGCTGTTCATGAAGCAGAAGAAAAGTGCAAACAAGATGAGGAACAAGTACATAAATGCCAATCAGAGTACGACCAGTTGGAAAGAAAAGTAACGGTAGAGTCGAAACTATTAGAAGATATGCAGCAAAAATTATATAAAGGTTATCAAATGGTTGAAAATCTTAAGTCAAAAAAGGAAATGCTCGAGGACTTAAAAGAAGATTTTCAAGGTTTCTATTTTGGTGTAAAAGAAGTACTAAAAGCAAGGGAACAACAGAAGTTAACAGGTATTCATGGTGCGATACCGGAACTAATCGAATTCGATGATCAATTAGTGGATGCAATGGAAACTGCTTTAGGTGCTCAAGCTCAACATATTGTGGTTGATTCAGAGAAGTCGGCACGAGAGGCAATTCAATGGTTGAAAAAAACAAACAAAGGTAGAGCAACTTTTCTACCAATTAACGCGATGAAACCGAAACAGATACCTGCAAATATGATCCAAATGCTTGAGCAGGAAGAAGAGTTTATTGGAGTAGCTGCGGATTTAATCCGTTATGAAGCCACATATCAACTTGTCATGCAAGCATTGTTAGGCAATGTTATTATAGCTAGGTCACTTAGTGCTGCAAATCGTTTTGCACAGCAAACTGGAAGGAGATTCCGCATCGTGACACTCGATGGAGACGTGGTGAATCCTGGAGGTTCCATGTCTGGCGGTGCCAAAAAGAAAAACAATCAATCATTATTTACGAGAGATCGTGAACTAAAAACATTAACGAAGAAATATAAAGAATATCAAACTCGTGTAACGGACTATGAGAAGCAAATTAGAGAACAAAAAGATGCATTAGCGAGTCTTCAAGAAGAAAAAGATAATTGTTATCGACAACTAGATGAAGTTCGCAAAACATATCAAGTACACCAAAGCAATTATAAAGAATGGAAACTGTCTTTAGAGCATTTAAATGATCAGTTATCCATTTATGATCAGGACAAATTACAACAAGAAGAAGATCGAAAACTATTGTTACAGCAATTGGAACAAATTGAACAAGATCTAGTAAAAACACAAGCAAAATTGAGTAAATTAGATAACGAAATTGAAGAATTAACAGATCAGCACCAAAATTTTGAAGCTAAAGAAGAACAATTGAAACAAGAATTACAAACATTGCATGTCGAGCAAGCAGAGCTTAGAAGTAAGCTGTCCAATCAAAAAGAGAAGGTTGCAAATTCAAAAAATGAATTATCTGAGATTTCCGAAACGATTAAAGGAAAGCAAGAACAGCTACAGCAATTAATCGACGTTAAAAATAGCCAACAGACACCAGAAGAAATTGACGAAGAGATTCATCTCAAAACACAAGAAAAAACAGACTTGCAGCAAGAGTTGCAACAATTACGTGAACAACGATCCGAAACACAGCAAAAAGTTACGACTTTAGAAGAATCGCTTAAACAAGCGAAAAAAGAGGAGTATCAATTACAACAGGAGATCCAAACGATAGAGATTGAACGAAACCGATTAGATCTGGAGTTGGAAAATCGTCTTCAATTACTAGAAAGTGAATACTTTATGACTTTTGAAAAGGCGAAAGCTGATTACCCTGAGCCTGACAATCTCGAAGAGGCGAAAGAACAAGTGAAATTAATTAAGAAATCGATCGAAGAATTAGGAACAGTAAATATTGGTGCTATTGATGAGTATGATAGGATTAAAGAACGACATGAGTTCCTTACCAGTCAACAAACAGACTTAGTGGAAGCAAAACGAACATTATATGAAATTATTGCGGAAATGGATGAAGAAATGACTAGAAGATTTAATGAAACTTTTTCGCAAATTAAAGAAGAATTTACGGTAGTCTTCCAACGTTTATTCGGCGGGGGCCATGCTGAATTAAAGTTAACTGATCCGGATCAGTTATTAGAAACTGGTGTAGATATTATTGCACAGCCTCCAGGTAAAAAATTACAACAATTAGGTCTATTATCCGGTGGAGAAAGAGCATTAACTGCTATCGCTTTATTGTTTGCGATTTTACGTGTGCGTCCTGTTCCATTCTGTGTACTGGATGAAGTGGAAGCTGCTCTAGATGAAGCAAATGTGACTCGCTTTGCCCAATATTTGAAACATTATAGTAAGAACACCCAATTTATTGTGATTACACATAGAAAGGGTACAATGGAAGAATCAGACGTATTATATGGTGTTACCATGCAGGAATCAGGTGTATCACGCTTAGTTTCTGTCAAATTAGAAGAAGCGCCAGAGCTTTTAGAAGCATAAGTACGAGGAGGTAGAAAAATGAGTTTCCTGAAAAAACTGAAAGATAAATTTCAAGCAACAGATAAGCAAGAAGAAGTATCAGATAAGTATAAAGATGGCTTAAGCAAGACAAGGAAGTCATTCTCCGAAAAGATCAATGATTTAGTTGCTCGCTATCGAAAAGTGGATGAAGACTTTTTTGAAGATCTTGAAGAAGTGTTGATCGCGGCTGATGTTGGTGTAACAACTGTGATGGAGTTAATTGAAGAACTTGAAATGGAAGTAAAAAGGCAAAATATTAAGGATACTAATGAAGTAAAACAAGTGATCTCTGAAAAACTGGTCGAAATTTACCAGGGAGATAATGACGAATCAGAAGATACTTCATTAAATATGCAACAAGATGACTTAACAGTTATCCTGTTTGTGGGAGTTAATGGAGTTGGAAAAACAACAACGATTGGTAAATTAGCACATCAATTAAAATCAGAAGGTAAAGAAGTATTATTAACTGCTGGTGATACATTCCGTGCTGGAGCTATTGAACAATTAAATGAATGGGGAAAACGTGTCGGTGTTGATGTTATTAAACATAATGAAGGCAGTGACCCAGCAGCCGTTATTTACGATGGTATTCAAGCCGCAAAATCCCGTAATGCGGATGTATTACTTTGCGATACAGCAGGTCGTTTGCAAAATAAGGTTAATTTAATGAATGAATTAGCAAAAGTAAAACGTGTAATCGAGCGGGAAATTCCAAATGCACCTCATGAAGTGTTGCTTGTGCTTGATGCCACAACAGGACAAAATGCTTTAAGCCAAGCGAAAACATTCTCAGAAGCAACAGATGTTTCCGGAATCGTATTAACTAAATTAGACGGTACAGCTAAGGGTGGAATCGTCTTGGCAATTCGAAATGAATTAGGTACACCAGTAAAATTAGTAGGTCTTGGAGAAAAGGTAACAGACTTGCAAACTTTTGATCCGCATGCATTTGTGTATGGTTTATTTGCAGATTTGTTAGAGGAAGAAGAATAGTCTTGAGACTTGACAGTATTACTTTAAGATGATTAGACTGGATTGTAAAGGTATTTTACTTAACGAGGTGTCCTTATTATGTTAGAAAAAACGACAAGGATTAACGCTCTTTATGATTTTTATCAACAATTGCTAACTGACAAGCAACGAAATTATATGGAGATGTATTATGTAGAAGATTTCTCATTAGGGGAAATTTCGGAGACATCTAATGTATCAAGACAAGCAATTTATGATAACATTCGTAGAACAGAACAAATGTTAGAGGAATATGAGGAAAAGCTTGGTCTCTATCAGAAATTTTTAAAGCGACAAAGTCTACTTCAGGAATTGCTTACATTGACAGAAGACCAAGTACTGAAAGAAAAAGTAGAACAGATTATTGAAATCGAATAGGGGGCGTATAGTATGGCATTTGAAGGTTTAGCCGACCGCCTGCAGAATACCATTCAAAAAATTAAGGGAAAAGGTAAAGTAACGGAACAAGATGTCAAAGAAATGACGAGAGAAGTTCGTTTAGCTTTACTAGAAGCGGACGTAAACTTTAAAGTCGTGAAAGATTTTATTAAGAAAGTGAAAGAACGTGCAGTTGGCCAGGAAGTAATGGAAAGTTTAACACCAGGTCAACAAGTTATCAAAGTGGTAAAAGAAGAATTAACAGAATTAATGGGTGGCGATGAAAGTAAAATCGCTGTGGCAGATAAGCCTCCTACAGTGATCATGATGGTTGGTTTACAAGGTGCCGGTAAAACAACAACTACTGGTAAATTAGCCAATTTATTACGTAAAAAATATAATCGTAAGCCATTATTAGTTGCCGCTGATGTTTACCGTCCCGCAGCAATTGATCAACTGGAAACCTTAGGTAAACAATTAAATATGCCAGTTTATTCAGAGGGAACGGATGCAAATCCAGTGGATATTGCCAATAAAGCCATGGAACGTGCTAAAGAGGAACATTTGGATTATGTCATCATTGATACTGCTGGCCGTCTTCATGTCGACAATGAATTAATGGATGAATTGATTCAAATTAAACAAAATGTTAATCCGGATGAAGTGTTTTTAGTGGTTGACTCCATGACTGGTCAGGATGCAGTTAATGTAGCTGAAAGCTTTAATGAACAATTAGAGATTTCTGGTGTTGTTTTAACGAAACTTGACGGAGATACACGTGGTGGTGCGGCTTTATCAATTAAAGCTGTTACAGAAAAGCCAATTAAATTTGCAGGTATGGGTGAAAAGTTAGATGAATTGGAAGTATTCCACCCGGAACGAATGGCATCTCGTATTTTAGGAATGGGAGATGTTCTTTCACTAATTGAGAAGGCTCAAGAAAATGTTGATGAAAAAAGAGCTAAAGAATTAGAAGAGAAAATGCGGTCTGCTTCCTTTACACTAGATGACTTTCTCGAACAAATGGGCCAAGTGAAAAACATGGGACCGTTGGATGAATTAATTGATATGATACCTGGCGCTAATAAAATGAAGGGTCTTAAAAATGTAGATTTTGATGAAAAGCAAATTTCTCATGTGGAAGCGATCATCCAATCCATGACTGCAAAAGAACGTCAAGATCCAAGTGTGATTAATGCCAGTCGTCGTAAACGTATTGCTCGAGGTTCAGGTCGTTCTGTTTCAGAGGTGAACCGTTTGTTGAAACAGTTTGAAGAAATGAAGAAAATGATGAAGCAAATGACGAATTCACAGCAAGGAAAAAAAGGGAAAAAAGGAAAAAAATCAAAAGGATTTAATTTTCCATTCATGTAAGGTAAAAACCCTTTACAGACTAAAATAAATCTGATACAATTCTATCTTGTGTTAGATATTTATATGGAGGTGTTAAACATGGCAGTAAAAATTCGCTTAAAACGTATGGGATCTAAAAGAAATCCATTCTATCGTATCGTAGTTGCTGATTCTCGTTCTCCACGTGATGGACGTATTATCGAGCAAATTGGAACATATAACCCGGTAGTGAACCCGGTTGAAGTGAAATTAGATGAAGATAAAGCACTTGATTGGATGACTAAAGGTGCGAAACCAAGTGATACGGTACGTAACTTATTCTCAAATGAAGGCATCATGAAGAAATTCCACGAATCAAAAAATCAATAATAAAGTGATGTGATTCGATGAAATCTTTGATTGAAACAATTGTGGAGCCGTTAGTTGATCATCCTGAGCACATCGTTGTGACCGAACAAGAAGAGGAAAACAAAGTTGTGTATCACCTGCAAGTTCATGAAAATGATGTAGGTAAAGTGATCGGCAAGAATGGTCGCATTGCCAAATCAATACGAACAGTTGTTTATGCAGCTGGAATGAAATCTAATAAAAAAATCTATTTAGATATCATGTAAAAAGAGGGAGGCGAAAAGCCCCCTCTTTTTTAGCAGAACGGTTAAATAAATAGAGCGCTGTATTAATAAACTGCGCAGTAACGAGGACAAGGAATTACTCTCTACCATGCTTCACATTGAGAGTGCATGCAAACCGCTCCGGCAGAATACTGCGCTTTCCGTGGGCTCGGCTTCAGCTAACTTTGCAAAGAAAACCACTTTGCAAAGTGGATCTTCAGCTCTCGCTGTCCCACAGGAGTCTCCGTATTCTGCCTACGCTATTTAGATAATTCTACCTTTTATAAGAGGAAATGCTCAGTAACCATTTCCTGTTATTACTTCTTTCAAAATTCAGGACACTACGCAAAGCGGAGGCAAGATACGTAGACTCCTACGGGAACAGCGCGAGCCGAAGCCCCCGCAGGAAAGCGATCTTTGCTTTCCGAGGAGGCTAAGGCCGTGCCCGTGGAAAGTGTAGTATCTTGCCGGAGCGTAAGTAAGCACTCAGTTAAAGTTAGAATGGAAGAAAGCTTAACTCCACAAATTTTTACTAGTTCGCAGTTTATATCTACTACGAATCAGGTGAGGGGAGGTTAGTGTGCGGATTTTCTAGTGTGTACTTGCGCTTTTGTTTGGTGACATGCTATTCTTTTGATAGGTGTTTCCATACTCTTTAATAGGGATGAGAGAGAGGCTGAAACAATGAAAATTATTAAAAAAGTAGCCGTCAAAAAAATAGTAACTGATCAAAGTAAAGAACAATTGAGAGAAGAATACCAATTTAAAATTTTTCAACTTGAACAGGAATGTGAACAATTAAAATTTGAGCAGAAAAAATTAGAACAACGCTCAGCCAACAAAAAAGCTGATATCGCAGCCAAATTCAAAAAAGAGTTATCTAATCGTAAGGACCATATTAATTGGTATAAATACAAACTCGAACAGTTGGATATATTACCAATTGGAAGTGAAATTAATGATGGAGAAGTTGAAGCAGTCATCGATATTGAAGAAGGTATGAACTGGGATGACTTAACAGAACAAAAATCCATTATTATAAAGGATGGCATGATTAAGAAAATTACATAACAGGTGGTATGAAATAAATGGATCATTTAAAAGTAGGGAAAATTGTCAATACGCATGGTATTAAAGGAGAAGTAAAAGTAGTTCGTATTACCGATTTCGACGAACGCTTCGAAGTTGGCACTACCTTATGGATTAAAGGAAAAGATAGTCAGGAATTAAAACCAGTTACTATTGATGGCCATCGCGTACACAAAAATTTTGATTTATTACATTTTGAAGGATTTAACAATATCAATGAAGTAGAACACTTTAAAGAATCATTGTTAGTTATTAAAACAAGTGAAATTTCAGATTTAGAAGAGAACGAGTTTTATTATCATGAAATTATAGGTTGTGAAGTGGAAACAACCGATGGTGAACTTATTGGTAAGGTTACAGAAATTCTTTCACCTGGCGCAAATGATGTATGGATTGTGAAGCAGAAGGGAAAGGAATATTTAATCCCTTATATTGAACAAGTAGTGAAAGAAGTAGATATAAATCAGCACCTTATTAAAATTGAACCAATGGAAGGGTTATTAGACTGATGAAAATAGATATACTCTCATTGTTTCCAGAAATGTTTAACGGTGTTTTTCAATCTTCCATTTTAAAAAAAGCACATGAGTCAGGTGCTTTTCACTATAATTATGTGAATTTTCGTGAATATACGGATAATAAACATAATAAAGTAGATGATTATCCTTATGGTGGAGGAGCTGGGATGGTATTAAAGCCTCAACCTATTTTTGATGCAGTAGAGGCGATCGAAAAAAATACCACCCAAAAACCCCGTATTATTTTAATGTGTCCTCAAGGAGAAACATATTCGCAAAAAAAAGCAGAAGAACTAGCAAAAGAAGAACATTTAATCTTTATATGTGGCCATTATGAAGGCTATGATGAGCGAATTAGAACAGAGCTTGTAACCGATGAGATATCGATCGGAGACTATGTGCTGACAGGTGGGGAATTAGGAGCGATGGTAGTAATTGACAGTGTTGTCCGCTTGTTACCAGATGTATTAGGTAACGAAGATTCAGCGGTTCAGGATTCTTTTTCAACCGGGTTATTAGAGCATCCTCATTATACGAGACCTGCTGATTTCCGCGGTTTAAAAGTACCAGATGTATTGTTATCAGGAAACCATGCCCATATTGAAGAGTGGCGCAGAAAAGAAGCGTTAAAAAGGACTTATGATAGAAGACAAGATTTATTGAAACATCTGCAATTAACCGAAAAAGAAAAAAAGTGGATAAAAGAATGGGAAACTTCACAAGAAAATAGTTGAATTCCCTTGATTGATATGCTATATTGATAGTTGTGCTTAAGTGAACGCTTAAGGTGAATAAACGATGTTCCGCTGCGATCTAATTCGTTAAGAGCATTGGTTTGGAAGGAGTGTAACAGAATGCAAAAGTTAATCGAAGAAATTACAAAAGATCAACTAAAAACTGACTTACCTGAGTTCCGTGCTGGTGATACAGTAAAAGTTCACGTGAAAGTTGTTGAGGGTAACCGTGAACGTATTCAGGTATTCGAAGGTGTTGTCATTAAGCGCCAAAACGGTGGTATTAGTGAAACATTTACAGTTCGTAAAATTTCTTACGGTGTAGGGGTTGAACGTACATTCCCTGTGCATTCACCACGAATTGCAAAAATCGAAGTAAGTCGTCGTGGTAAAGTTCGTCGTGCTAAGCTTTATTATCTACGTAACCTACGTGGTAAAGCTGCTCGTATTAAAGAAATTCGCTAATGAGTATTGTAAAAAGGAGCTTGCATTGTCAGGCTCCTTTTTCTTCTATTATATTATTTTAGAAGCACTTGGAGTGTATGAAGGAAAGGGATCTTTCATGACTAAAAAAAAGATTGACTGGGTTGATTGGATTAAAACCATTATTATTACAGGATTGATCGTAATTTTGTTTCGCATGTTTATTGCAGTACCGATTATAGTTGATGGTCCATCCATGTTACCAACTCTTGAAAATAAGGATCGAATTATTGTAAATAAGATAGGTTTAATGTTTGGTGAGCCAGATCGTTTTGATGTTGTTGTTTTTCATGCTACGACGAAGAAGGATTACATAAAAAGGGTGATTGGTTTACCAGGTGATTCCATTGTCTATCAAGATGACCAGTTATATATTAATGGACAACCAGTTGAAGAACCGTTTATTGAAGAGGAAATAGCCAAAGAGGAATCGAATTACACAACTAATTTTTCTTTGCGAGATATTCCGGGGAATGCTGAAGAAGTACCGGAGGGGCATGTGTTTGTTTTGGGCGATAATAGACCAAATTCAACAGATAGTAGACATTTGGGATTTATCCCGATAGATCAAGTTGTAGGAATTGCTGGTGTAACGTATTGGCCCGTGGATAAGATCGGCTTCGTAGATTAACATAGTAGAAAAAGAGGTGGATACATGACAATACAATGGTTTCCTGGACATATGGCCAAAGCGAAAAGAGAAGTACAAGAAAAACTAAAATTGGTTGATTTTGTGATTGAATTAGTAGATGCAAGGGCGCCCGCTTCTTCACAAAACCCTCTTTTACAGCAAATTTTAAATCAAAAACCAAAAATGGTAGTGTTAATGAAGGATGACTTAGCTGATCCGGAGTCGACAAAAGTTTGGCTTAACCATTTTTCTGCACAAGGCATGGTTGCCATTGCGGTGAATGTAAATGAACGGAAAGATATCCAACATGTCATTCAAACAGCAAAGGACATGGCTAAAGAGAAAATGGATCGATTAAAGAAAAAAGGGGTTCGTCCAAGACCTGCTCGTGCCATGATTATTGGAATACCGAATGTAGGAAAGTCAACCTTAATCAATCGGTTAGTTCAGAAGAAAATAGCCAAAACGGGAGACAAACCAGGCGTGACTAAAAATCAACAATGGATCAAAGTAAAGAAGGATTTTGAGTTATTAGATACGCCCGGAATACTCTGGCCAAAATTTGAGGAGCAAGTAGTTGGTTATCGACTGGCAGCTATTGGTACAATCAAGGATCAGTTGTTGCCAATAGAAGATATCGCAGCGTTTATGATTCAGTATTTACAATCCACTTATCCTTCTGTATTAGAAGAACGTTATCAAATAACAGAGGATAACGCGGATATGAACGAAATATTTGAACAAATCGGTAGAGGAAGAGGCTGCCTTGAATCAGGTGGCAGAGTGAATTTTGAGAAAACAGCAGATATCATCCTCCAAGACTTGCGATCCGGAAGATTAGGAAAGATAACACTTGAACAGCCCGAGTAACAGGATATGTAGAAGTACAAAGCGCCCATAAAAGTATACACCCCGTTTCCATTACAAAGGAAACGAGTGAGTGTATACTTTTTGTATGAAAAGAAAGCACAAAATACATAAACTGTGCAGTAACGTGAGTAAGGATATGCTCTCTTCCATTCTTCCTTGGGAATGCTGACAAACCGCTCCGGCAGAATACTGCGCTTTCCGTGGGCACGGCCTCAGCTAACTTGGTAAAGAAAAACACTTTACCAAGTGGATCTTCGGCTCGTGCTGATCCCACAGGAGTCTCCGTATTCTGCCTACGCTATTTTTGTTATCTGATTATAGAAAGAAATGAACTCATGCTACTAAATTTTTCTGTTTTGTTACAGTGCTAATCGGCTGTAAATGGCCCTTTTATGCTACATATGGTGTAGAAATCGATTGGCTGATTTCGGATAAGTGTTGTGAAGCATATCTTAACGAAGGCCGCCCACTTTCACTCCTGTGGGTATTGTTTGACCTGAAGATCCACTTTTTCGAGCGGTTTTTGCTCGAAAAAGTTAGCTGAAGGGCAAACCCCACGGAAAGGGAAGTAGGCAGCCGGAGTGGTAGTTATCACCACGACATATTTCAAAATTATCTCTTAGGTGACCGCACATCTAATTACCACATTACTTCGCAGTTTGTATCTACTGCGAATCAGATGACGTTTTTCTTTATTGAGAGAAGCAATTATAATTCTTTATTTTTTTGAAAAAGTGCCGATAAATTAGGAAACGAGGTTTTTTAACGATGAAGGAAAAATGGACGATTAATGAAATTAAACATTATTTAACAGAAGAACAACCTACTGAAGAAGTGTTGCAAGTATTGTATCAAGATCAGCGCAAAGGCGTGCAAACATTACTTAAACAATATGAAAAAAGACAACAAGAGGCACAAGCTCAACAAGAACTATTTGCAACAATGCGTCAAAATGAGAAAGAGTTATGGAATAAAGACATTACATATATTGCAGGCGTAGACGAAGTCGGCAGAGGACCACTAGCTGGACCAGTTGTAGCAGCTGCTGTGATTTTACCAAGTGATTTCGAATTATTAGGAATCAATGATTCTAAAAAATTATCAAAGCACAAACGAGAGTTATTTTATCAATATATCACCAAGCATGCAATTGACTATGCTGTAGGAATCGTGGATGCCAGTGAAATTGACCAGATCAATATTTTACAAGCTTCAAAAAAATCGATGTATCAAGCGTTAAACAAGCTAAAACAAATAGATTATGTACTTATTGACGCAGTGAACCTGGAGAAATTAGACGTACCTAGTGATGCAATCATAAAAGGAGATCAAAAAAGTATTTCGATTGCTGCTGCCAGCATCATTGCCAAAGTAACACGTGATGACATGATGGAAAAGTTACATCAACAGTATCCTGCATATGCTTTTGATCAAAACAGTGGATATGGAACGAAACAGCACCTAGATGCAATAAACGGTCATGGTTTAACACCTTATCACCGCAAAAGCTTTCTGAAATCCTATTCGTAGAGAGGAGGTAGCCATATGCGAAGCATTCCTTCATTTTCAAACGTATTGCGTACTGACAATACACGAATGAATGTGACACAAAATACTCTAAAACCAGGGCAAATGTTAACCGGAAAAGTACTCGAATTATACCCTAACCAAAGAGCGGCGATTCAGCTAGGCGGTTCTCAGGTGGTGGCCCAATTGGAAACATCATTGACCTCCAAACAGGATTATCTCTTTCAAGTAACGTCTGTTGGGGATGTGCTACGCCTAAAAAAAATAAGTGATTCACCACTTCAAAGTAATAGGCAACTAAGCGGCCAAATCATGCAGCAGCTCGGATTACATAATAACCAACAGCTAAAAACATTGATTCAACAACTTGTTAGTCAAAACATACCATTTACCCATAAGGACGGGCAAGCATTAGCTAAACTTTTAGAGCAATTTGGTGGGAATAGTACCAATCGGGAATTGCTTTTCGTAATGACAAAGCAAAATTTTCCCCTAACAGAACAAGTATTTCGAAGTTTACAGGCATTTCAATCAACTCCAATAGGTACACAAATGAACCAACTGCATCAGCAATTAGCACCATTTAATCAAAGTAATTCCTTGTTATCACAATTGCAACAACAACTTTCACTATTTGGTGGTCCATCACCATCACAAGCTCAATCGATGTTACAACAGTTTATGTATACTAATCAGCCAGCGCTTGAACAAGTATTGTCAAAAGCAATACCTGATCAACTCTCGTCTTTACAACAGGTAACTAATGGCGAGCGCTTATCGAATAATCAAACACAGGAATTCACACAACAACTGAATCAAACACTAAATAAACAATTGCCATTTCAGCAAGGGGAACGCCAAACGTTTCAATCATTTTTACAACGTTTTGAACGAATGGTGCAACAAGGATCGGTGACGAACACCTTTAAAAATATAGTACAGCAACAAGCCTTTTTTCAAAAAGTAATGCAAGTAATACCAAGTCAAGACCAGCAAATGGTTCAAATGTGGTTACAGTCATCATCACAGCCAAATGCGAGTCAAGATCGACAAGTTCTAACCTTGTTACAACAACTGCATGCACAACAGTTGCCGCAATTCGAGCAAAATCGGCTTCGTGCTTTATTGTTACATCTAGATACTGCAAACCCACAGTCACTACAAATAAAAGATCAATTTTTGCATTTGATGAAACATTTTGTACAAACTAGCGGACTGCAAGATGAAGCACAACTAGCACAGGCTGTCCGTTCCGGTAGTACGACGTATAGTACTAGTCCATTATGGCAAGCCATGATGACGGCAATGTCACCACAAGATCGGCAAGTAATGGAGCAATGGATTAATCAAGCACAACCGACAATGACACAAAATCAACATATAGCAGAAGTAATGCAACGAATCAATGTACAACAATTACCTCAGTCTGAGCAGTCACTAGTTCGACAGCTGCTACTTTCATTAGAAGCAAGTGATCAAGTTGTAAATAAAGATCACTTTTTGCGATTAGTTCGTCAAGTGATTCAACAGGTGGAAGTATCGGGTCAAACAAGAGAAATGGATCATTCTTTAAAACAAAATCTATTATTAGCAAATCAACAGCATCCGGATATAGCCAATAATCAGATGCAACGCTTAATTCAGAGTTTAACAGGAATGCAATTAAATATGGTGCAAGATGAACAAGCGATTACTCAACAAAGCTTTCAAATACCCGGAGAGCGGTTTGGTTTAGCTAAGGACATTCGTATGCAATTTGAAGGAAAAAAGCGTCAGAATAGTCAAGAGATTGATCCAGAATTTTGCCGTGTTTTATTTCATCTACATTTGCAAACATTAGGCGAAACGATGATTACCATGTCCATTCAAAAAAGAATCGTGCATATTTCGGTCTACAATGACCAACAAGGTATAAAAGCTTTAATGGATACTTTCACACCTTTATTAAAAGAGAAACTGTCCGACTTAAATTATCAATTATCTTCTGTTACACAAAAAGCATTATCAGATAAAGAGCAGCACGCTATAAATAGTGACCATACAGCATATAAACCTATTAAAAGAGAAGGGATTGATTATCGGGTATGACAGAGCAAGAAAGATACCGAAAACGAGCAGCAGCCTTACAGTTTGATACGGAAACAGATGTAGCACCAAAAGTAACCGCGACAGGTAAAGGTTATGTGGCAGAAGAAATTTTGGATAGAGCAAAAAAGAACAATATTCCGATTCAATCTGACCCCTCTCTAGTAGAATTATTATCTGAATTAAATATAAATGAACAAATACCGGAGGAATTATACCAAGTAGTGGCAGAAGTGTTTGCTTATATTTATCAAGTAGACCAAAAAGCAGCCGGAAAATAATGAATCTATCTCTTTTTAGAAAAAAGCTAGAAATATGCATAGTCTTTTCTAGACAATTGAAGGCACTTTTTTATACAATGAGAATGCAGTGATTAATTGATGGGAGGATGAAAGATGAATATTCACGAGTATCAAGGCAAAGAGATTTTGCGCAGTTACGGTGTTGCCGTACCTAACGGAAAAGTAGCCTATACAGTAGATGAAGCTGTGGAAGCTGCGGAACAATTAGGTTCAGCGGTATCGGTTGTAAAAGCTCAAATTCACGCTGGGGGAAGAGGTAAAGCAGGCGGTGTGAAAGTAGCAAAAAATATCGATGAAGTCCGTACATATGCTGATGAAATTTTAGGAAAAACGCTGGTAACACATCAAACGGGACCAGAAGGCAAAGAAGTAAAGCGTTTACTGATTGAGGAAGGCTGCGACATCCAAAAAGAATACTATGTCGGCCTTGTGTTAGATCGTGCTACTTCACGAGTGACTATGATGGCATCGGAAGAAGGCGGTACAGAAATCGAAGAAGTAGCAGAAAAGACACCTGAAAAAATCTTTAAAGAAGTAATTGACCCAGTTACTGGTTTATTACCATATCAAGCAAGACGTCTGGCATTTAATATTAATATTCCAGCAGAATACTTGTCGAAAGCGGTTAAATTCATGATGGGGTTATATCAGGTATTTGTCGAAAAAGATTGCTCCATTGCGGAAATTAACCCACTTGTTACGACAGGTGATGGTGACGTTTTAGCATTAGATGCGAAGCTTAACTTTGATGATAATGCCCTATTCCGTCAAAAAGACATTGTCGAGTATCGGGATTTAGATGAAGAAGACGAAAAAGAAATCGAAGCATCTAAGTATGATCTAAGTTATATTGCGCTTGATGGTAATATTGGATGCATGGTAAATGGTGCTGGTCTGGCAATGGCAACCATGGATATTATCAAACATTATAATGGAGATCCGGCTAACTTCCTCGATGTTGGTGGCGGAGCAACTGCAGAAAAAGTAACGGAAGCATTCAAGATCATTCTGTCGGATGACAATGTAAAAGGTATTTTTGTAAACATTTTCGGTGGAATTATGAAATGTGACGTTATAGCAGAAGGTGTGGTCCAAGCAACGAAGGAAGTTGGTTTAACTATTCCTTTAGTAGTTCGTCTTGAAGGTACAAATGTAGATGCTGGTAAGAAAATTTTAGCTGAATCTGGCTTGAACATTACACCAGCTGAGTCAATGGCAGACGGTGCAGAGAAAATTGTCGCACTTGTTAATGAAGGATAAATTTTATCTCTAAGGGAAAAAGGAGGATCCATTTACATGAGTGTTTTTGTTAATAAAGATACCAAAGTGCTTGTTCAAGGTATAACTGGTTCAACAGCACTTTTCCATACGAAACAAATGCTAGAATATGGGACGAAAATTGTTGGTGGGGTAACGCCAAAAAAAGGTGGTACAGAAGTTGAAGGAGTACCTGTATTTAATACAGTATCAGACGCTGTAAATGAAACAGGTGCCAATGCATCAGTTATTTATGTACCAGCTCCATTCGCTGCAGATGCTATTATGGAAGCAGTGGATGCTGAACTAGATCTTGTTATTTGTATTACAGAGCATATTCCAGTTATGGATATGGTCAAAGTAAAACGATACATGGAAGGCAAGAAAACGAGATTAGTAGGACCAAACTGTCCAGGTGTTATTACGCCTGAAGAATGTAAGATTGGTATTATGCCAGGATATATTCATAAGAAAGGTCATATTGGGGTTGTTTCGCGTTCGGGTACCTTAACATACGAAGCGGTACACCAACTATCAGAGAATGGTTTTGGTCAGTCTACTGCAGTAGGTATTGGTGGTGACCCTGTCAACGGTACTGACTTTATTGATACGCTTAAAGCCTTTAATGAAGACCCTGAAACAGAAGCAGTGATGATGATCGGTGAAATTGGTGGTACAGCAGAGGAAGAAGCTGCCGAATGGGTAAAAGCAAATATGACAAAGCCTGTAGTTGGCTTTATTGGTGGTGCGACTGCACCTCCAGGAAAACGTATGGGTCATGCAGGAGCGATCATTTCAGGTGGTAAAGGTACTGCTGAAGAAAAAATTAAAACGATGAATGCTTGTGGCATACAAGTAGCAGAAACACCTTCTGTCATGGGAGAGACATTAATAAATGTATTAAAAGAGAAAGGTCTACATGATAAATGTAAGACACACTAAATTTCTAAAATAAGCTGAGAATCTTCTCAGCTTATTTCTTATAATGAAAGAGGTGTATGTATGAATGAAAAAACAAGAATGGCGATTAATTCATTTGCATTACATTATTGGTACGAATCGTAAATTGATATGGAGTGTAATGAAAAAGGACCCAGAGCTGGAACAGATATATCGATGGAACAAACAACAATGGAAAGAAAATTTTCATATTAATGATAGAAAGGCATCTTTCCTTGTAGAACGATTACAGTATAAGTCACTCAAACAGAAAATAGTAGGTTACGTAAAGACATATTTTGTAATAACCATATTTAGTGAAGATTACCCTGTTAGTCTACGAGAAATTCCAGATCCTCCATTAGTATTATACCTCAACGGAAATCAAAGCCTGCTTTCACACTCACCCAACCTCAGTGTCGTAGGAACGAGATATCCTTCAAAATTCGCAAGGTCCATCATGGCTAATATTCTTACCCCATTATTCAAAAATGATTTTCTGATTACGAGTGGTATGGCTATCGGTATCGATGGATTTGCCCATCAGCTAGCCTTACACCATCAAAGTCCAACAATTGCTGTACTTGGTAGTGGTTTTGAACATATCTATCCCAAGCAACATATATCTTTATATAGCCAATTAGTAGCAAAAAATTTAATTATATCGGAATACCCTCCAGATCAACCTCCAAGAAAGTATCATTTTCCTGAGAGAAATAGAATTATTAGTGGATTAAGCTTTGGAACACTAGTTATTGAGGCTAAAGAAAAAAGCGGTACCCTCATTACCGTTGATCAAGCCTTAGAGCAAGGGAAGGAAGTGTTTGCAGTTCCCGGGTCAGTGCTAGCAGAAACAAGCCTAGGATGTAATCAACTGATTAAGGATGGTGCAAAATTAGTTCAATCAAGTCGTGATATTTTAGAAGAATACCAGCCAAAACAGGAGTATCAGAAGGAAAATAAATGAAATTTATGCAATTTTGTTATTGCTTTGTTTGACAAACACTAACAAAGTATTTAATAATAGGGAAGATTTATCATATCTAACAGCAAACATTTATCATGGTGATAATCATCTGTAAATTCACCACTTCAAGGTTTAATTGAATCAAGAAGTGTATGGTGGATTACGGATACTAATATCCTGATAAGTTAGCAAACCATCAACAGGGTCTCAAGTAATCCTGTTGATGAAAGTCCTATTTTATAATATGAATTAATACGAAATGATTTTGCCTCTTGGGAGGGTGTAAGTAATATGGCGCAATATCTAGTAATTGTTGAATCACCGGCAAAAGCCAAAACTATTGAAAGATATTTAGGAAAAAAATATAAGGTGAAAGCATCGATGGGGCACGTAAGGGATCTTCCAAAAAGTCAAACAGGTGTGGATGTTGAAAATGGCTACGAGCCCAAATATATAACGATCCGTGGAAAAGGTCCTGTATTAAAAGAGTTGAAAACCGCCGCTAAAAAAGCAGATAAAATCTTCCTCGCGGCCGACCCTGACCGTGAAGGGGAAGCAATAGCATGGCACTTGGCACATAGTTTAAATATTGATTTAGACTCTGAGTGTCGGGTAGTGTTTAATGAAATTACCAAAGATGCCGTAAAGGACTCTTTTAAACATCCAAGAACGATCAATATGGATTTAGTAGACGCACAACAAGCGCGAAGAATTCTAGATCGCTTAGTTGGTTATAATATCAGTCCACTACTATGGCAAAAAGTGAAAAAAGGTCTTAGTGCCGGACGTGTCCAATCTGTTGCAGTTAAAATGATTATTGATCGTGAAAATGAAATCAAAAATTTTAAACCAGAAGAATATTGGAGTATTGAATCAATCTTTAAAAAGGGAAAACAATCCTTTGAGGGTGCTTTTTATGGGATAGACGGCAAGAAAAAAGCACTTCATTCCAAAGATGATGTAGATAATATTTTATCTACTTTAAAAGGAAAAGATTTTTTAGTAGAAAAAGTAACGAAGCGAGAAAGAAAACGTAATCCATCTCCAGCTTTTACAACTTCTTCATTACAACAAGAAGCAGCAAGAAAGCTTAATTTCCGAGCGAGGAAAACGATGATGGTAGCACAACAATTATATGAAGGTATAGATCTAGGCAAACGCGAAGGTGGTATTACAGGTCTCATAACTTATATGCGTACGGATTCCACAAGGATATCAGATACTGCTAAATCGCAAGCAAGTCAGTTTATCGAAAACAAATATGGAAAAGAATTTACCGGTTTCACAAAAAAATCTAAAAATGCTGAAGGTGCACAAGATGCCCATGAAGCGATTAGACCAACAAATGCCTTGAGAGATCCACAATCACTAAAATCAGTCCTGTCTAGGGATCAATTTAGGTTATATAAGTTAATTTGGGAACGATTTATTGCCAGCCAAATGGCACCGGCTGTTATGGATACTATGACTGTTCATTTAATAAATCAAGGTATAGAGTTTAGAGCAACTGGTTCCAAAATCAAATTTAAAGGTTTTATGGAAGTATATATTGAGGGTTCTGATGATCAGCAAAAACAAAAAGATAAATGGTTACCTGATTTAACAGAGGGCGAAACTATAAAAGCTGAAAAAATCACACCGAATCAACACTTTACACAGCCACCTCCAAGATATACAGAAGCAAGATTAGTCAAAACAATGGAGGAAAAAGGAATTGGCAGACCATCAACATATGCTCCTACGTTAGATACCATTCAAAGACGTGGATATGTTGCTCTTGATAATCGCCGATTTGTCCCGACGGAGTTAGGAGAAATTGTTATCAAATTAACAGAGGAATTTTTCCCTGAGATTATTGATGTCACCTTTACGGCAAAAATGGAAGGTGATTTAGACGCTATCGAAGAAGGGAAAACAGAATGGGTTAAAATTATTGACCAATTTTACTCGGGGTTTGAGAAACAATTACAAAAGGCAGAAAAGGAAATGGAGAAAGTTGAAATTCGTGATGAACCGGCTGGCATTGACTGTGAAAAATGTGGCCACGAAATGGTTTATAAAATGGGGCGCTATGGAAAATTTTTAGCATGTTCTAATTTTCCTGACTGTCGAAATACGAAACCAATCTTAAAAGAAATCGGAGTTAAATGTCCGAATTGTAAAGATGGCAATATCGTAGAAAGAAAAACCAAGAAACGAAGAACATTTTATGGTTGTGACAATTATCCTGATTGTGAATTCATTTCCTGGGATAAGCCAGTCGGAAGAAACTGTCCGAAGTGTAACAATATGTTAGTCGAGAAGAAGTCAAAGAAGAAAGTACAAGTTCAATGTGCGACATGTGACTATAAAGAAGAAGAACAAAAATAAGTAAACCACGTTAAAGGTGATTCCGACAAATGAATCGGAATCACCTTTTTTACTTGGAAGTAAAGTATCTCGTGATAAGGACTGAGCGGTTTTTGCTCGAAAAAGTTAAAATCTAATTTCTTATCCTTTTTTAAAAAGTTCTAAGAATGTTACTATAAAAATAATATAGTGTATTTATAACTAAAAGGCTTCATTTGTATTGGTTTAAAGCATCTAATAAAAGGGAATCAATGTAATAATGGAGAAAGTAGTGACAATTTTGCAAATTTAATTGCAGACTTGAATCTATTGTGTTAATATTTTAACGCATTTAGAGGTGACTTATGGACTTTTTTAAAAATTGGCTAGCTTATTTAGATTACTTACAAATCGAAAAAAATGCATCCAAACTGACGATTGAAGCGTATGAAAAAGATATAGCTGATTTTTTTGAGTTTTTGACTTCTGAAAATATTTCGTCATTAGAGGGTGTAGATTATAGTATTATTCGCATATATTTAACTACTCTATATGATAAGGGTTTATCTAAAAGGTCGATTAACCGCCGTATTTCTACGCTAAGGTCGTTTTATAAGTTTTTGCTGAGAGAACAAATTGTATTAGAGAATCCCTTTGTTCATTTACATTTACCAAAAACGGCTCATACCATCCCCGAATTTGTCTACCAAGAGGAAATGAAGATACTAATGGAGTCGATCGATCAAAATACTACACTTGGCAAACGAAATATTGCTATCTTAGAAGTTTTATACGGTACCGGGATTCGTGTTAGTGAATGTGTTCAATTAACATTAGACAGTATCGATTTTGATCTTCAAACCGTCTTAGTAACAGGGAAAGGTAATAAGGAAAGATATGTTCCTTTCGGGGATTATGCTAATCAGGCTTTACAAATTTATATCAAGGAAAGCCGACCATCATTAATAACGGAAAAAAGCCAACCGCAAAATATTTTATTTCTGAATGCAAGAGGAAACCCGCTGACAGCAAGAGGAATAAGGTTAATTATCAATAAATTGGTGGAAGAGGCAGCAATAACATTACATATTCATCCGCATAAATTACGACATAGCTTTGCCACGCATTTGCTTGATAATGGAGCAGATTTAAGAGCGGTACAAGAGCTATTAGGACATTCTCATTTATCATCCACTCAAATTTACACACATGTTTCAAAAGATCGATTAAGTAATGTATATAAAACAGCTCATCCGAGAGCGAAGCGGTAGGAGGAATTAAGAATGGACTCATTTCATGCAACCACGATATTTGCTATCCAGCACAATGGGAAGTCTGCAATGTGTGGTGATGGGCAGGTGACATTTGGAAATCAAGTGGTGATGAAGCATACAGCAAAAAAAGTAAGAAGGTTATTTCGAGATCAAGTTTTAGCAGGTTTCGCAGGTTCAGTAGCAGATGCATTTACTCTGTTTGAAAGTTTTGAAACAAAACTGGAAACATTTGATGGCAATTTATCAAGAGCTGCTGTTGAGTTAGCAAAAGACTGGCGGAATGATAAATACTTACGAAAACTGGAAGCGATGTTAATCGTAATGAATAAACAGGAAATACTATTAGTATCAGGTACTGGTGAAGTAATAGAGCCTGATGATGGTATTCTTGCAATCGGTTCAGGTGGTCATTATGCTTTAAGTGCAGGAAGAGCGTTGAAAAAACATGCTTCAGGTATGGAGGCGAAAGAAATTGCAAAAGCCTCTCTTGAAATTGCAGGAGAAATTTGTGTGTTTACCAATAACCAGCTTGTGTTAGAAGAATTGCAATAAGAAAGGATGAATGATGCTCGTGTCTATCAGTTTAACGCCAAAACAAATCGTTGAAAAATTAAATGAGTACATAATTGGACAACAAGATGCCAAAAAAGCGGTGGCAGTTGCTCTAAGGAATCGGTACCGAAGAATGCAATTACCTGAAGAACTAAAGAATGAGATTGTTCCTAAAAATATATTAATGATAGGTCCAACTGGTGTTGGTAAGACAGAAGTAGCCAGAAGGTTAGCGAAACTAGTCGGTGCTCCGTTTATTAAAATTGAAGCTACTAAGTATACGGAAGTGGGTTATGTCGGTCGTGATGTGGAGTCAATGATTCGTGATCTTGTTGAAACATCTGTTCGAATGGTGAAAGAAGATGCAATGGAAGAAGTAAAAGAAAAAGCCGAACAGCTAGCAAATAAACGGCTAGTAGAAATTCTGGTTCCATCTAAGAAGAAAACGACTACGTCCAAAAATCCATTTGATATTTTCATGAACCCGAATCAGCAACAAAACAATTCAGAAGATACGAATGATGATTCACAAGAAAAAGAAAATATTAAACAGCAAAGACAGCAAACAAAAAAATTATTAGACCTTGGTGAATTAGAAGATCGTACGGTAACGATAGAAGTAGAAGAACAAGCATCGAATATGTTGGATATGTTACAAGGCTCTGGTATGGAACAAATGGGAATGAATATGCAAGATGCATTAGGACAGTTATTTCCTAAAAAGAAAAAGAAACGAAGCTTAACAGTAAAAGAGGCAAGAAAAGTTTTAACTCAACAGGAAGCACAAAAATTAATTGATATGGATGATGTCACACAAAAAGCGATCGAAAAGGCAGAGCAGACGGGTATTATTTTTATCGATGAAATGGATAAGATTGCTGTTAAACAAGAACAATCTGCCAATGTATCACGAGAGGGTGTACAGCGTGATATATTACCGATTGTAGAAGGTTCTCAGATTGTTACCAAATATGGTCCGGTTAAGACAGACCATATGTTATTTATTGCAGCTGGAGCTTTTCATATGGCAAAACCTTCTGATCTAATTCCTGAGTTGCAGGGACGCTTTCCAATACGTGTAGAATTTGAAAAATTAACAGTGGCAGATTTTAAACGAATTCTTTCTGAGCCTTCTAATGCACTATTGAAGCAATATAAAGCATTGTTGGAAACAGAAGGGATAACTATTTCATATACAGAGGAAGCAATTAATCGCTTAGCAGAAATTGCATATGAAGTAAATCAGGAAACGGACAATATTGGGGCAAGAAGATTACACACTATTTTAGAAAAATTATTGGAAGAACTATCATATGAGGCTTCTGAAATTGGAATTGGAAATATTGAAATAACAGAAAACTATGTGAATGAGAAATTAAAATCAATAGCAACGAACAAAGATTTAAGTCAATTTATCTTATAATATGGATGGTGAAAAATATGCAATTATTAGAAAAAACAAGGGAAATTAATGCTATGCTCCAAAAAACGAAAGGAAAATCAGTTGATTTTTCAGATATGTCGAAAACGTTAAGGGATGTTATTGAAGCAAATATATTTATTGTCAGTCGTAAAGGAAAATTATTAGGTTTTGCGATTAATCAACAGATTGAAAACGAGCGAATGAAAAAAATGCTGGAAGAGAGGCAGTTCCCTGAAACGTATACAGATAATTTATTTAATATCTCAACCACAACCACAAACATTGATATCGATAGTGAATACACCGCTTTTCCCGTAGAAAATCGTGATTTGTTTGCACAAGGTTTAACAACCATTGTACCAATTATTGGTGGTGGTGAGCGACTCGGGACCCTTATATTAAGTCGTTTGTCAGATAGTTTTGATGATAGTGATCTAGTGTTGGCGGAGTATGGTGCAACTGTAGTAGGTATGGAAATATTACATGAAAAAACAGAAGAAATAGAAGAAGAAGCTCGCAGTAAAGCAGTAGTACAAATGGCAATAAGCTCATTGTCATACAGTGAATTGGAGGCAATTGAGCATATTTTCGAAGAATTGGATGGTAATGAAGGATTACTAGTAGCTAGTAAAATAGCTGATCGTGTTGGAATTACTCGTTCTGTTATTGTAAATGCACTTAGAAAATTAGAAAGTGCTGGTGTCATCGAATCTAGATCACTAGGAATGAAAGGAACATATATTAAAGTATTAAACAACAAATTCTTAAACGAACTCAAACATCATAGCATCTAAAAAAAGATCTCCTCTAAATAATGAGGAGATCTTTTTTTGTTCTAAGACAAGAAAGTATAAAATCAGGGCAATGACTGCGTTAAGCCAAGTAGTTATTATGAAATGATTGATGTATATTGGCAACACTCCGATTTATTACTTCTCTTTCCGCGGGCATGGCCTCAACTAACTTTGCAAAGTGGATTTTCGGCTCGCGCTATTCCCGCAGGAGTCTCCGTAATTAGTCTCCGCTATGAGAAGGTGCAACAATTGTAATAGGTTGACTTTTTTTACAATGGACCGCTATACGTGAGTATAAAAGCAGCTGTGTTACTTCATGCTAGCTTTGTCGAGCCTGATAATAGCGAAGGCCACCCACTTCAACTCCTGTGGGAATTGTTTGACCTGAAGATCCACTTTTTTGAGCGGGTTTTTGCTCAAAAAAGTTAGCTGAAGGACAAACCCCACGGAAAGGGAAGTGGGCAGCCGGAGCGGTGGTCAAGCTGTTCAAATATTTCATCATTACTACTAAAGTAATAAAGGACCGGCGGGGTTAGCCGTTTTTTTTTTTTTTCTTAATTTGTAAGGAAAGTGTATAACCACCCGAATCATAACTTTTATACAAAAGCAAGATATGAAAAAGGTTGATTTTGTATTTTTTTACGCAATTTTGTATGAATTATGAATCAAGTCTTATGATTTAATCCGACACAAAAACACATAAAATAACAAATTCACCAATAGGATAATAAGACTAAAGTCCTGCTCAAATAAAAAATATACCCTACTTTAGTCAGAATATGACGATAAGTCATAGACAGTGTAGACCATTTACTTTACAATATTCGATAGATAAATGATTTTTATGGTGGTTAAAATAAAAAAAGAGAGGAATTTTTTTAATGTCTTTATTTAGTGGGACTATTCAGACGCTGGAAAATTCACTTGAATATGCTTCTGTAAAGAATAAAACGATAGCACATAATATATCGAATGCAGACACAGCCAATTTCAAAGCGAAACGAGTTCAATTCGATGATGTATTAAAGAATGAATTATCGGAACAATTTCAAGCAACACGAACGAATGAACGACATATTCCTTTTTCAACTGACAAATCGAATATACATATAACAACAGATCGTAGCACAATGTATAACCACAATGGAAATAACGTAGATATCGATAAGGAAATGACAGAATTAGCCAAAAACCAAATCTACTATCAGGGATTAGTAGACCGGATGAATGGCAAGTTTAATAGTTTACAAAGTGTCATCAGAGGAGGTAGTTAATCATGTCCATATTTAACGCGATTAATACAAGTGGCAGCGGTCTGACCGCTCAACGACTAAGAATGGATACGATCTCTTCCAATATTGCCAATGCAGACACTACAAGAGCGACTGTCAATGCAGATGGAGAATATGAACCATATCGAAGAAAAATGACAGTGTTCAGTCCTAAAGATCAAAGTTTTTCATCCATTCTTAATCGGACTACTCAAAGAGGAGAAACCACTGGGGATGGAGTGAAAGTATCTCAAATTGTAGATGATGAAGAACCGTTCAAACAAGTGTTTAACCCTAATCATCCTGACGCAAATGAAGATGGTTATGTAGAAATGCCTAATGTCGATCCATTAAAAGAAATGGTTGACATGATGAGTGCTACAAGGTCCTACGAAGCAAATGTCACCTCTTTAAATGCTTCTAAAACAATGTTGATGAAAGCACTGGAAATTGGCAAATAGTAAAAAGGATGTGAATACATAAAATGAATATTTACTCATTAGAAAACATTCAGCCAATTACGGCTGAAACTGTGAATAAAAAGCAAACAGTAGGAGAATCACAACAACAATTTGCTGATAGTTTTAAACAAGCTATCGACAGTATTAATAAAGCACAATACGAGTCAGATCAAAAAACAGAAGCACTTGCTAAGGGAGAAATCGATGACTTACATGACGTCATGATAACAGCTCAAAAAGCAAGTATTATGTTACAAACCGGTGTAGAAGTTCAGAAGAAAATGGTGGATGCATACAACGAAGTAATGAGAATGCAAGTTTAATACATTGATTGTTGTAAGCAAGTAATGATTTTTGGGGGCACAAAATGAACGAGAAATTAAAACAATACAAGGATAAAGTATCTAGCTATTACACATCGATGTCAAAAAAGCAAAAAGGGTTACTTTTCGGTGGAATTGCAGCACTTATAGCTGTCATCGTTCTCGTCACAGTAATGACATCTGCCAAAAGTGATATGGTAGCACTATATAATGATTTGTCCATACAGGAAGTAGGGCAGATTACAGAAGAATTAGATGCTCGTGGTGTTAAATATGAAATTACCGATGCCGGAACGGGGGTCAAAGTCCCAGAAACAATGGGGGATTCTTTGTTAGTAGACCTTGCTGCACAAGGGATACCAGATAGTGGAAGTATTGACTATTCTTTTTTTGCAGAGAACAGTTCATGGGGAGTAACTGACAATGAATTTGAAGTAATGAAGCTGGACGCAATGCAGACGGAATTAGCAAATTTAATTACGCAAATTGATGGGATTAAGGGAGCAGAAGTAAATCTTAATATACCAGAAGAACCGGTTTTTATTAGTGATCAACAACAACCATCGACAGCATCAATCGTGATTGAAACTGCACCTGGATATCAATTTGAACCGAGTAATGTGAATGCTTTGTATCATCTTGTTTCAAAATCAATCCCTAATCTCTCTACAGATGATATCGTAATTATGAACCAACACTTTGAGTACTTTGATTTAAATAATCAACATGCTTCTGGGAATGGTGATACATACACTTCCCAACAACAAATTAAAAGCGATATTGAGAAAGATATCGAGAGAAATGTTCAAAAAATGTTAGGTTCTATGATAGGGATGAATAAAGTAGCTATTTCAGCTACTGCAGATGTTGATTTTACGCAGGAGCAACGAGTGGAAGAATTGGTAGAACCGGTTGATGAAGAAAATGACACGTTACCAGTCAGCATTGAAACCATTACTGAATCATTTACAGGTGCGCAACCAGAAGATGGTGCAGTTGGAGTTGAAGAAGGAGAAATTGCTAACTATCCGGCAGGTCTAGAGGGGAACGTAGGAGACTACGAACTTGTCAAAGAATCCGTTAATAATGAATTTAATCGAATTCAAAGAGACATTGTAGAAAGTCCATATAAAATCAGAGATCTAGGTATCCAAGTAGCGATAGATAATACGAGAGTAATAGGTGATGGAGAAGTTGAACAACTTACTGCACAGGAACAAATGAATGTAGAGGAAAGTGTTGCTTCTATTTTAAACTCGATTATATCTACTTCTATCGATAAATCATATGGTGAAATTGCACCAGAGGAAAAAGTATCAATCGTATTTCAGCCATTTGAAGGAACGGATACTATAGCAAATCCTGCGGTTAGTCCAACAATTCCGACGTGGGTATACATTGTAGGAGCCTTGTTGCTAATAGCAATTATTGTATTGATATGGATGTTGAGAAGAAGGCGTTCAGAAGAAGATGAAGTGGTTGAAGAGGTAGAAACCTCGGAAATTCAAGAACAGGAAGTTCCGCCAATCACACATACAGATGACTCAGATTCATCGATGAGGCGAAAACAATTAGAGAAATACGCTCAGGAAAAGCCAGAAGAATTCGCGAAATTATTAAGAAGCTGGATTACAGAGGATTAAAGGAGGTTAATAATCATGGCTAAAAGACAACAACTGACCGGAAAACAAAAAGCTGCTATTTTATTAATCTCTCTAGGTCCTGATGTTTCTGCCCAAGTGTATAAGCATTTAACGCCAGAAGAGATTGAAAAACTTACATTAGAAATCTCATCTGTTAAGAAAGTTGATGGGACTCAAAAGGATGAGATTTTGGAGCAATTCCATGAGATTGCGATGGCTCAGGATTATATTTCTCAAGGTGGTATCAGTTATGCAAAAACCGTTCTTGAAAAAGCATTAGGAGAGGAAAAAGCAGGCGATATCTTAAATAGACTGACTTCCTCCCTACAAGTAAAACCGTTTGATTTTGCTAGGAAAGCTGAACCTAATCAAATAATAAATTTTATTCAAAATGAACATCCACAGACAATTGCACTTGTTTTATCTTACTTGGATTCTGAACAATCTGCTCAGATCTTGTCAGAATTACCACAAGAAATGCAAGCTGATATTGCAAGACGGATAGCAGTTATGGACTCTACATCTCCGGAGATCATTTCCGAAGTAGAGCAAATTCTTGAACGAAAGCTATCTACTACTGTTTCACAAGATTATACACAAACTGGTGGTATTCAAGCAGTTGTAGAAGTGCTAAATGGTGTGGATCGAAGTACGGAGCGAACGATTTTAGATACGCTTGAAATTGATGATCCAGAATTAGCAGAAGAGATCAAGAAAAGAATGTTTGTATTTGAAGATATTGTTACTCTTGATAATCGCGCTATCCAACGTGTTATTCGTGAAGTTGAAAATGATGATTTACGCTTATCCTTAAAAGTTGCGAGTGATGAAGTGAAAGAAATTGTCTTTAATAATATGTCTACACGAATGGCAGAAACATTCAAAGAAGAAATGGAATTTATGGGACCAGTTCGATTACGTGATGTAGAAGAAGCACAATCACGTATAGTATCTGTTATTAGAAGATTAGAGGAAGTTGGCGAGATTGTCATTGCTAGAGGTGGAGGAGATGATATTATTGTCTAATCGCTCCTTACCACCAAGGCAAATCCAGTTACGTAAAATAGAAACACCGAAAACAAACCAACTTTCAACTGAACAAGATGATCAAGAAACGCTACATAATATCTACCAACAAATAGAGGATGCAGAACGGAAGTATAAAGAAACATTGAACAAAACAGAAAAACGGAAAGAAGAAGTACAAGCAGAAATCAATCAATGGCGCCAGGAGTGGGAGCAAGAAAAAGCACACTATATTGAACAGGCCCAACAAGAAGGCTATCAACAAGGTTTTAAACAAGGGCAAGAAGATAGTATGCAACAATTTCAGAAAATAGTGGAAGAAGCTAAAGACGTACTAAAAACGGCCAACCAGGAATATCACAAAATTATTGCAGAGAGTGATGAGACAGTTTTACAAATTGCAATGGCTGTAGCCGAAAAAGTTTTGAAACAGTCAATTCAACAAGATCATGCGAAATTTGTTGGAATTGCGCAATCTTTGATAGAGCAGGTGAAAGACCAATCAAGCATAAAATTATTTGTCTCCAGTCATTATTATCCATTTCTTATCGAAAATAAGGGTGAGTTAGGTTCGATCATCCATGATGATATAGAATTTAGAATATATCCGTCGGTTGAGTTGCAAGGAGAACAAATTATAATCGAGACACCTTCTGGAAGAATTGATGCTTCTGTTGACAGCCAATTAGAAGAGATTAGAACGAGACTTTTTCATGTAGTGGAGGAGATCACACGTGAAAACACAAATGATACTGAATGAAATTCATGATCTAGATGCCTATAAGCGATATGGAAAAGTAGACCGCGTAATTGGGTTATTGATTGAAGCAAGAGGGCCTGAAGCACGCATTGGTGAAGTGTGCTATATCCACACGAAAAAGAAGAACGAAAAAATCATGGCAGAAGTAATTGGTTTTTACGAAAAGAAAGTTCTTTTAATGCCTTATTCGACAGTGCATAATATCGCGGCAGGTTGTTTAGTAGAGGCAAGCAAAAACGCATTGCAAATCAAGGTAGGTAGAGCATTAATCGGAAAGGTAATCGATTCAACTGGCAATTTACTAGATGGTTCTCATTTACCTAAAGGCTTAAATGAGTATCCAACAGAGCAAGCTCCACCTAATCCAATTGAAAGACCTAGAATTAAAGAACCAATTCAGATTGGCGTAAAAGCAATTGATACGATGTTAACAGTTGGAAAAGGCCAAAGAATTGGAATTTTCGCAGGAAGTGGTGTAGGTAAAAGTACGCTGTTAGGTATGATTGCTCGTAATAGTAATGCCGATATCAATGTAATTGCTTTGATTGGCGAGCGTGGACGTGAAGTAAAAGAATTTATTGAACGCGAGTTAGGTCCGGAAGGTTTAAAGAAGTCTATTGTGGTGGTTGCGACCTCTGATCAGTCTGCTTTAATGCGAATTAAAGGTGCATATACAGCAACAGCAATTAGCGAGTACTTTCGGGATTTGGGTTATGATGTGAATTTGATGATGGATTCCGTTACAAGGGTAGCTATGGCACAGCGAGAAATAGGACTTGCCATCGGAGAACCACCAACAACAAAAGGGTACACTCCGTCTGTTTTTGCGATGCTACCATCTCTGTTGGAACGGACAGGTACTAGTAAAACAGGTTCAATCACAGCTTTTTATACCGTTCTTGTCGATGGTGATGACTTTAACGAACCGATAGCTGATACAACAAGAGGTATCTTGGATGGTCATTATATTTTGGATCGTAAATTAGCTGAAAAAGGACAGTTCCCAGCGATCAATGTTCTGCAGTCTGTAAGCAGGGTAATGCCTGAGATTGTTTCAAAAGAAAGGCTGGAATTAACGCAGAAAATTCGTTCTATTCTAGCTACCTATGATGATAATCAAGAGTTAATTCAAATAGGGGCTTATAAAAGAGGTTCTAATAAATCAGTTGACCAGGCGATTCACCTTCAACCAGGGATTTTAAACGTCTTGAAGCAGGATATGAATGAAAACGAAGATGAAAAAACGGCGCTTCAACAATTACAAGAACTGGCAAAAAGGAGTAATTCCTGATGATGAATCAATTACATGGTTATGAAAAAATCAGAATGATAAGAGAGAATGAAAAAAACGACGCCCAACTTCAATTTCAAGAAGCCACAGCGGAATTTGAAAAGCATGCAAGTCACTTATATGATTTGCTGAAAAAGAAAGAGAAGATTGAAGAAAGCTATAAGCAGTCATTGTCAGACAAGTCCCAAATTGAAACGATCAAATCCTATCATCAATATTTAGACTTTCTTATGCCTGCGATAGTAAATGTTCAAAAAAAAGTAGATGCAGCAAGAAAGTATATGGACCAAGTACAAGAGTATGTAACCGAGCATTATATCGAAGTGAAAAAAATAGAGAAGATTATCGACAAAAAAGAACAGCAGTATAAACAATTGGAAGATAAAAAAGACTTAATGCTAATGGATGAAGTTTCCATCCGCAAGTATTTAGAAAAGTAAGGATAGGTGAAGAAATGGCGACCAATCCAAAGAAAAATAAAGAAAAAAAACCGAGTATTTTTCAATGGTTAATAGTTATAGTTGTACCGTTAATTGTTGCATTACTGTTTGCGGTAGTCATCCTATACTTTATGGGCGTGGATGTTGGTAAATATACAAAGGAAACATTGAATAAGGTTCCATTTATAGACGAGTATGTGACAACGGATCAAGAAGAATTACATGCCAATCAGATAGCTGAGAAGGATCAACAAATTGATACCCTTCAAGAAGAGATCGATGCCTTGCAATATGACGTTCAATCCAAAGATGGAACTATTTCTGAATTGGAAGAAGAAATATCAGATTTGTCTTCCCAAATAGTAGAATTGGAAGAAGATCAAGAGAGCGATACCGAAAGTTCAGATTCATATGAAGAGCTTGCTGCTTCTTTTACGGCAATGAAACCAAAGACGGCAGCACCTATCATGGAAACGATGGAGACTAGCATCGCAG
This sequence comes from Gracilibacillus saliphilus, assembly GCF_010994085.1. Classification (NCBI taxonomy): domain Bacteria; kingdom Bacillati; phylum Bacillota; class Bacilli; order Caryophanales; family Bacillaceae; genus Gracilibacillus; species Gracilibacillus saliphilus. The sequence continues at coordinate 743,738 of NZ_WJEB01000001.1, forward strand.
TTCCGTTGTTACGTCAATTAGATTCAGAAGTTAGAGGAGAAATCTTAGGTGAGATGGATCCAGAAATAGCAGCAGAATATTCAGATTTATTAGTGAATGAGTGATGAAAAGTATTTGAAAGGGGGTGAAAAAATGATAGTAGCACCTGAATGGTTTGCAAATGGATCAACTGTTTCCGCACTTAAGACAATAAGAGATAAAGTAGAGGGAAAAGGTTTTTCTGATCTTATGTCAGCCAATATGGTAAGCAATGGACAACGAGCTAGTATAACAGAATCCGAAGATGACAGAAATTTAGGCAAGCTACGAGAGTCCTTAGGTAGTTTATCAGAAGAACAGTTAGATGGATTAACAGAAATACTTAACGAGATCAATAATATGATTGAGAACACTGACAATAAAGGTTTATCGCAATCGGAATTAATGACATTTATCACGGAGAACCTTAATGATGATCAGATAGATTTATTAGAAGGGCAGCTAGGAGTAGAGGATCAAGAAGTATTAATGAACTTGATCAAGAAATTGCTAGAAATCGATCACATAGGTGAGGATAAATCTGATAAAACTCAAAAGCCAACAGACCAATATACTAATTTTTATTCTAGCGATAGCTATCTCTTACAAAATAGTATAGTTCAAAAAAGCCAAAATACAGAAGACGCTTTAGCTGAAAAAGTAAAATCATTAGTCGAACAAACAGAAAAAATGGTACAACAAATTCAAAATCAACCTATTAATAATCGAGATTACAAACAAATCTTGCAATTGTTGAAGCAATGGTCACAAATGAATAATCAGTCATTACATGCAGCACAGAATCTTCTATCAGAAGCTACCAATGAGAAAAGTAATGAAATATGGTCTAAGTTATTAGCAAACTTTCAAAATCGCACGTCTATGCAACAACATTATGGAAGTACGCAAAAAGTTACACAACAAGATGTAAAGCGATGGATTGAAGCTGCAATGGAAAGAATAGAACCTGCAATTAAGCAGGAGCAAGCGCAAATCGTTAGAAATGATACGGCGAATCAACAAGTTCAATCGAAAGTACAACAATATGTAATTCATTTGTCCCAAACAAATAGTGATCAACAATTAGTACAGAAACAACTTATTGATCAATTTCAGCAAGTTATGCAAAAAAGCAATTTTATGAAACTAGCAAGTGGGGCTAATCAGCTGATGTTAAAACTTCAACCGGAACATTTAGGCGATATTACTGTTAAATTAACGCAAATCAATGGAGAAATGACAGTTAAAATGATTGCTAGTACACATGGTGCTAAGGAATTGTTAGAAGGTAACTTAAAGCAGCTTCGTCATATGTTCTCGCCACAACAAGTAATCATTGAAAAACAAGAAAACTTTAGTCAGGTTAACCAAGAAGAATTAACGGATGACAACTTGAATTCTCAAGAAGAAGATCAGCAGGAACAGACGCACGACCAGGAGCAGGAAGAGACTAATTCAGAACATCAAAATCTAAGTTTCCACGACATCTTGATGGACGCGAAAGTGTAGGTGATAAACAATGACTTCTATTGATTCATCTTATTATTTATCTAACCAAAATCAATCAAGAGAGGTTAATAATAGTTTAGGGAAAGAAGAGTTTTTAAAGATTTTAATGACACAATTGCAAAATCAGGATCCATTAAACCCGATGGAGGATAAAGAGTTTATCTCACAAATGACAACTTTTTCATCGTTAGAGCAAATGATGAACATGTCTAATTCTATTGATTCGTTAGTAAAGAATCAAACCGTTTCTCCTGTTATACAATATAGCCATCTAATCGGAAAAGACGTTAGTTATTATCGTATAGATGAAGAAACAGGTAAAGTGGCAGAACCAAAAGAGATAATAACTAGTGAAGTAAAAGCTATCTCCCAAAAGAATGGATATGCTGTAATAGAGTTAGAGAACGAAACGAACATATTTACCGATGAGGTACTCAGAATTAATGACCCTTCCGCGGAATAAAAGAGGAGGGATACTATGGATAATCGGATTCATGCTTATCATCATCCATTTGTTCCAAAAAACTTAAAAGTTCAACAGAATAATTCTAGCCATTTTGCTAAAGTCTTAAAACAGCACCAGGAAATTGAAATAAGTAAACATGCTAGTGACAGAATGTCTCAGCGAGATATTCATTTGAGTGATACGGATTGGAACAAGATGAACGAGAGACTGGATCAAGCCAAGGACAAAGGTGTAAAAGAGTCGCTAGTGATAATGGGTGACGCAGCATTTATTGTAAATGCAGAAAGTAAAAAAGTGATAACTGCATTGGATAAAAGTGAGTTAAGCAGTAAAATCTTTACCAATATTAATGGAACGATCGTAATGGACTAGGCTGGACCCACAAGGGAGGCTTAAAAGCTATCAACCGACAGCGATAGCTTAATAAAAACGGAAAGGAAGTTTATAAATGTTACGTTCAATGTATGCTGGTATTTCAGGTATGAAGAGTTTTCAAACAAAATTAGATGTAGTAGGTAACAATATAGCTAATGTCAACACGTCAGGTTTTAAAAAAGGCCGTGCAACATTTCAGGATATGATGAGTCAAACTGTCTCTGGTGCAAGTGCTCCAACTGCTAATCGTGGTGGGATCAATCCTGCACAAGTTGGGACAGGCTCTCAATTAGGTTCGATTGATAATGTTCATACCCAAGGAAATCGTCAAACGACAGAGCGCCCATTAGATCTACAATTAGAAGGGGACGGCATGTTTGTTTTTCAAGAAGGTGATGAATTACAGTACTCACGTGCAGGTAATATGTACCTCGATGATGATGGTAATATCGTAAATGCTAATGGTCAATATTTAATGGGTTTTCAACCACAAGGAGATGAGCCTTCGTCTATTGATGATATCGACCATACTCAAGTTGGGATTATTAATATCCCTGATACTGCTTCAAGTTTCAGCATTGAAGGAAATGGCGTAGTTAATTATGTTGAAGATGGAGAAACAAGAGTTGCCGGTCAAATTGCTTTAAGTAAGTTCGCTAATGAAGGTGGGTTGGAAAAGATAGGATCAAATATGTATCAAACTACTGTTAACGACGGTCAGTTGGATACTGGAGAAAATGATACGATTTATTACCAACCTGAAGAAGGTGGAACTGCTTCTATTGTTGCTGGTGCATTAGAGATGTCAAATGTCGATCTTTCTGAAGAATTTACCGAAATGATTACTGCCCAACGTGGTTTTCAAGCAAATACTAGAATTATTACTACCTCTGATGAAATATTACAGGAACTAGTGAACTTAAAACGATAAAAGGGAGGAAGAGAGTTAAGGCTCTAATCCTTAACTCTCTAAATCTATGATTACATTAACGAAATTAAAAGGTGACACGATTACGATTAACGCAATATACATAGAACGGATTGAGTCTTTTCCAGATACAACGATCACGTTGACCAATCAGAAAAAAATGTTTGTGAAAGAATCAGAAGAAGTAGTGAAGGAAATGGTGAGAGAGTTTTATAAGGAAATTGGTCTCTTTCAACTTCAAAGAGAAGTAGGTGAACAAGGTAATGAATCCTAAGTTAATAAAAATACTAGTTGTCGTGTTATTAATCATTACGATAGCAGGAGCTGTAACATTATATTTCCTATTAGATAGCAGCTCCGATGAAGGTAAGGCAATGTCCATTGATGATATGGTGAAATACTCTTATACAACCGAAGAAATAAGAACAGATTTAAATGATGGTAATTTTGTTCTCATTCAATTTCAATTTATTACGAATAGTAAAGCTGGATTAGAAGAAATTGAAAAAAGAGAATTTCAAGTAAAAAATGAATTTATAAAATTTTCAGTTGATTTAACAGCAAATGACTTTCAAGACAATTTATCGGAGTTAGAAAGTGATATGAAAACAGCTATGAATAAACATATGACGGAGGGTCAAATCGTCGATGTCTTAATTATAAGTAAAGTTATCCAGTAAGTTTACTCCGAATGGAGGTGGAAAAATGGCAGATGAAGTTCTTTCGCAAAATGAGATTGACGCCTTATTATCAGCTTTATCATCTGGTGAAATGGATGCCAATCAATTAAAAGAAGAAGAAAAAGATAAAAAGGTAAAAGTATATGATTTTAAAAGAGCATTAAGATTTTCTAAGGATCAAATCAGAAGTATTTCCAGAATTCATGATAACTTTGCTAGATTGTTATCAACATATTTTTCAGCACAGTTAAGAACTTATGTACATATTTCTGTTGCTTCGGTAGACCAAATTCCTTATGAAGAGTTCATTCGCTCGATTCCAAGCAAAACAATTTTAAATGTCTACAGTGTTGAACCTTTGGATGGAAGAATAATTTTTGAATTCAATCCAAATATAGCTTATGCCATGATGGATCGGATGCTAGGTGGTAAAGGAAGCAGTGTTAATAAGATTGATAATTTAACCGAGATTGAAACGACACTGATGTCACAACTGTTTGAAAAAGCTTTAGACAATCTTCAAGAAGCCTGGAGTTCAGTAGTTAATATTGATCCAATGTTGGAGGATTTTGAAGTAAATCCACAGTTTTTACAACTAGTTTCACCTAATGAAACGGTTGTTGTCGTATCTTTGGATACTACCATTGGTGATAGTAGCGGTATGATTAACATTTGTATCCCTCATGTAGTACTTGAACCGATTATACCCAAATTATCTGTTCATTATTGGATGCAAAATGAAAATTCTAAAGAAAGAAAACCAGAAGAATATGAATCTATTTCTCATAATATCAAACAGACAAGTTTGGATATGACAGCAATATTAGGTGAAACATCAATTACATTAGAAGAATTTTTATTTTTAGGAATAGATGACACCATTGTACTGGATAAGAATATTGATCAAGCTTTAACATTACAAATTGATCAAGAGCCTAAATTTCTTGTACAACCAGGGAAGAAAAAACAAAAGATTGCAGTGCAAGTAATAGACGAAATTAAGGGAGGGGATCACGATGATGAATGATGGAATGTTATCCCAAGACGAAATAGATGCACTATTAAATGGTTCTGATGATACCAATGAAGATGTGAATTCAAATGAGGCTCCTTCCACAGATGAATGCCTATCATCTATTGAAGAAGATGCTTTAGGAGAAATTGGAAATATATCCTTTGGAAGCTCGGCAACCACACTTTCTACTTTATTAAATCAAAAAGTAGAGATTACAACACCAATCATTAGTGTTCTTCATAAGGGTGAATTAGAGGAAGAATTTCCTGTACCATATGTTGGAATCGAAGTGAAATATACAGAAGGCTTTAGTGGAGCAAATTTATTTATACTCGAATCAAAAGATGCTGCCATTATCGCTGATTTGATGCTTGGTGGAGATGGAAAACCCGAATCACAGGAGTTAAATGATATTCATTTAAGTGCTGTTCAAGAAGCAATGAATCAAATGATGGGAACTGCAGCGACTAGTATGTCTACTGTTTTTAATAAAAAGGTGGATATTTCTCCGCCGACAACATCTATTATGGATGTAACAGAAGAAGAAACACAATTCTTAACGCCAGAAGATGATATCTTAATCAAGGTTTCGTTTCAATTAAAAATTGGGACGTTAATAGATTCAAAAATTATGCAGTTATTACCAGTTCCTTTTGCTAAAGATTTAGTAGATCAATTACTGAATTCATCCGAGGAAACAGATGCATCAAATAATCAAACGACTGATGAAACTGAAATCAATCAAGATCATGAGACTACTGAAACTGTGCCTAATACACAACAGGTACAGCAACAAGCACAGAGCAATACTCATCAGCACCAGCCAAAACAATTAGGAACTCAATCAGCGGGAACAAGTCAAGGGGTTCAAGCAGCAGCATTCTCAAGCTTTGAAGATGTACCTTTACAACAAAGCGAAAAACGAAATCTAGACTTATTAATGGATATTCCATTACAGGTAACGGTTGAGTTAGGAAGAACAAAGCGAACGGTAAAAGAGATTTTAGAACTATCCTCAGGTTCTATTGTAGAATTAGATAAACTCGCAGGTGAGCCAGTTGATATATTGGTCAACCAAAAACTGATAGCCAAAGGTGAGGTAGTAGTCATCGATGAAAACTTTGGTGTGCGGGTAACAGATATCGTAAGTAAAGAAGATAGATTAAAGCAACTTAAATAGATAATTGAAAGGATGGATAAACATGGCTAAAACTGTATTAATCGTAGATGACGCTGCTTTTATGAGAATGATGATCAAGGATATTTTAACAAAGAATGGATATGACGTAGTAGGTGAAGCGCAAGATGGCCAAGAAGCTGTTGAAAAATATAAAGAATTACAACCTGACTTAGTTACAATGGACATTACAATGCCAGAGATGGATGGAATTACTGCTTTAAAAGAAATTCAAAGTATCAATGGAGATGCTAAGATTATTATGTGTTCTGCTATGGGACAACAAGCAATGGTAATTGATGCAATTCAAGCAGGGGCTAAAGACTTTATTGTAAAACCATTCCAAGCTGACAGGGTAATCGAAGCCATTTCAAAAGTTATAGGTTAATGAGGTGATTAACATTAGCCTGAAATTATGTATTAGTATATTATTTATTTCCTTTCTTGTAGGTTTTTCACCAAATAATCTAGAAGCAAGAATGGTAAATGAAATATTAGATAATCAAGAAGAAATACAACTAGAAGAAGAGAATCAAGTGGATGAAAGTGAAGGAGTCACAGAAACCGATGATCAGCTTGCTGTTGAGTCCCCTAGTTTTATAGGCAGTTTCTTTAAACTCATTCTCGCCTTAGCTGTAGTAATTGGTTTGATTGTGCTGATCTCAAAGTTTTTGCGTAAAAAAAATGGTTTTCTCAAGAAGCATCAAGTGATTGAGAATTATGGTGGTATAACCGTTGGATCGAATAAATCGATTCAAACGATAAAAATAGGGGACCGTTTTTATGTCATCGGTGTTGCAGATAATATTGAATTGCTGATGGAAATTACGGACCCTAATACAATCGAACAGTTAATGAAAAAAGAAGAAACAAGTGATTCTTTAGATAAACTCAAGGCAAAATTAACAAAACAACCAGTAGAGTCAACGAAAAGTAGCAATCAAAATTTCACTTCGCTATTTAATAAGGAGCTTAATACAATGAAAGAAGGAAGAAAGAAAGTATATCAAAAACTGAAGGAAAGTAGTCGAAAAAATGATGATTCATCTCATTGATGTTTTCTCTGGTACAGATCCCGAGAGTATATCTACATCTGTCCGTTTACTATTATTATTAACTGTTCTTTCATTGGCTCCAAGTATCTTAATATTGATGACTAGCTTTACTAGAATTTTGATTGTTTTATCATTTGTGCGGACGTCTCTAGCGACACAGCAAATGCCGCCAAACCAAGTATTGATTGGCCTCGCTTTATTTATGACATTTTTTATTATGGCACCTACATTTCAAGAGGTGAACGAGGAAGCATTACAGCCGTTATTCGACGAAGAGATAACGTTAGAAGAGGCATATGATAATGCTAGTGTACCAATTAAAGAGTTTATGTCGAAACATACAAGGGAAAAAGACTTAGCGTTATTCATGAATTATGCAGAAATAGACAGACCGGAAACTGTTCAAGATATCCCATTGACAACATTAGTTCCAGCTTTTGCAATAAGTGAATTAAAAACCGCTTTTCAGATGGGCTTTATGATATTTGTACCATTCCTAGTCATTGATATGGCAGTTGCAAGTGTCTTAATGTCTATGGGGATGATGATGTTACCGCCAGTAATGATTTCATTACCATTTAAAATATTATTGTTTGTTCTAGTAGATGGGTGGTATTTAATTACACATTCATTATTAGATGGTTTCTTACCGCTTTGACATAGTTTGAGAGGAGATACTGATAGTGAGTGGAGAATTTGTCGTTTCATTAGCCGAACAGGGAATATTCACCATATTAATGGTGGCAGGGCCAATCCTTATATTGGCGCTAGTAGTAGGTTTATTAGTAAGTATTTTTCAGGCTACTACCCAAATTCAAGAACAAACACTTGCATTCATACCGAAGATTGTTGCTGTTTTATTAGGTATTATTATTTTTGGCCCTTGGATGTTAGCAACAATGGTAGAATTTGCAACAAATATATTCCAAAATATGAATCAGTTTGTGGGATAGGTTATGTTTGAGTTAATAGATATCAATCGTTTTCCGGCATTTATTTTAATCTTAGTCAGAGTCATATCATTTTTTGCAACAGTACCGATCTTCTCTTATCGAAATATACCAACACAATTAAAAATTGGTATTGGTGTTTTTATAGCATGGATTATGTTTTATACACTGGATATCCCTGAGCTTGCATTTGATGGCATGTATATCTTACTCATTATGAAAGAGGCAGTCATCGGTTTATTGTTAGGTTTAATTGCCTATTTAATTTTATCCGCTATTCAGATTGCAGGTGGCTTTATCGATTTTCAAATGGGTTTTGCGATTGCCAATGTTGTTGATCCGCAAACAGGAGCTCAAAGTCCATTAATCGGACAATACTTTTATACGATCGCTATTCTTTTTTTGTTAGCAGTTGATGGTCATCATCTGCTGCTTAATGGGCTGATGTATAGTTTTGAAGAGTTGCCGTTAGATCAGTTATTTCAATTTAATAATCTAGATTTGATTTTGCAAACGTTCAGCCAAATGTTCTTAATGGCATTTCAATTAGCTCTTCCAATAGTTGGTTGTTTGTTTTTAGTGGATGTAGCATTAGGTATTATTGCCAGAACCGTACCACAACTAAATGTTTTTGTCGTAGGACTTCCACTGAAAATTTTTGTTTCCTTTGCTGTACTATTTATGTTTGTAACTTTTTATATGATGGTTGTGCAACAACTTTTTCAATATACGTTAGAAACGATGCAAAGTCTTATTCGAATGTTCGGGGGTGCTTAATAGATGAAATTACGGCTTGATCTTCAATATTTTGCAGGCGAAAAAACAGAAAAAGCCACTCCGAAGAAAAGACAAGACGCTCGTAAAAAGGGCCAAGTTGCCAAGAGTCAAGATGTAAATACAGCCATTTTACTATTTTTTGTATTTATTATTTTGTTAGTGACAGGTGATTATCTAAAAAGCACGATGTCAGACATGTTTAGCAAATCATTCACAGAATATATTCATCATGATGTAACTGAAGAAGAACTGTTCAGTATGTTTTTAGATGTTTTGTCCCAAATAAGTATAGCTATCGCGCCCATTATGCTTATTGCAATTGTTGCTGGGCTAGCTTCAAACTTTATGCAAATAGGCTTTTTGTTTACAACTGAACCGCTAAAAATGAAATTAAATAAAATTGATCCGATTCAAGGTGCGAAGAGGATATTTTCTGCCAGAGCACTGGTGGAGTTAGTAAAATCGTTATTAAAAATTGTCGTTGTAGGTGTGATTACGTTCTCAATCATATGGATCAATCGAGATGAAATGATGATGCTAGTCGATAAAGATGTTCATGGTGCATTAGCTTTCTTTGGACAGATGACAATTCAAATGGGAGTTGCAGCGGCAATCGGATTGCTGATTATTTCGGTGATTGATTATGCTTATCAAAAATATGATTTTGAAAAACAAAACAAAATGTCTAAAAATGATGTGAAAGATGAACATAAGAATATTGAAGGGGATCCATTGATCAAATCAAAAATTAAGGAAAAGCAAAGACAGATGGCGATGCAAAGGATGATGAGTGAAGTACCTAATGCAGATGTTGTGATCACCAATCCAACTCATTATGCGATTGCAATTAAATATGATGAACGAAAGGCAGATGCGCCATATGTTGTTGCCAAAGGTGTCGATTTTGTTGCGATGCGAATCAAGGATATTGCACGAAATCATGATGTGGTAATGGTAGAAAATCGACCTTTAGCAAGAGCATTGTATGATCAAGTTGAGATTGATGAAATCATAAGTGAAGAATTTTTCCAAGCTGTAGCAGAAATTTTAGCATATGTCTATCGGATTCAAAAGAAGATTTAAGAACGTTTGTGTGTTTTACGTAAAGGAGTTGTAAGAAGATGAAAGCTAGAGATTTTTCCGTTTTATTTGGTGTTATATCTATTATTATTATGTTAGTTATTCCTCTTCCAGGGTGGTTATTAAGTATATTAATTTTAACCAATATATCTCTAGCATTAATCGTGATTTTAGTCTCCATGAATACAACAGAGGCTTTGCAATTCTCTGTTTTTCCTTCTTTACTATTGCTATTGACTTTATTCCGGTTAGGTTTGAATGTATCAACTACCAGATCTATTCTATCAGAGGCAGATGCAGGTGGCGTAGTGGAGACGTTTGGGACTTTCGTTATCGGAGATAATCCTTTGGTAGGTTTTGTTGTGTTCGTTATTTTAGTGATTATTCAATTTTTAGTTATTACCAAGGGGAGTGAGCGTGTATCAGAAGTTGCTGCTCGCTTTACATTAGATGCAATGCCAGGTAAGCAAATGAGTATCGATGCCGATTTAAATGCAGGAATGATTAATGAACAACAAGCAAAAGAACGACGGGAAAAAATTGAGCATGAAGCTGATTTTTATGGCGCAATGGATGGTGCAAGTAAATTCGTAAAAGGTGATGCCATTGCAGGTATTATTATTGTACTCATCAATATTATCTTTGGATTAATTATTGGAATGGCACAGCTTGGATTGAGTTTTAATGAAGCAATCGATATATATATGCGATTAACTGTTGGGGATGGATTAGTTAGTCAAATCCCAGCCTTACTAATATCAACAGCTACTGGGATCGTGGTTACTAGAGTTGCCTCAGAGGGTAATTTGAGTGCGGATGTCAGCAAACAATTATTGAGATATCCTACACTACTTTATATCGCGGGTGGTACGATTTTCTTCTTAGGTTTAACACCGATCAATTTTCTTCTGACAACGATGATCGCAGCTGTATTAATTGTTAGTGCATATCTGTTATCAAGAAGCACGCAGGCAGATGAAGCTCCAAGTGATGAACAGGTAGATGAAGCAGAATCGGAAGAAATGCAATCACCAGAAAATGTAGTTGGTCTGATTAATATGGATCCGATTGAATTTGAATTTGGTTATGGCTTAATTCCGTTAGCTGATTCTAATCAAGGAGGAGATTTATTAGACCGTGTTGTTATGATCAGACGTCAATTAGCAATTGAATTAGGTTTAGTTATTCCGGTGGTAAGAATTCGAGACAATATTCAGTTAAACCCTAATGAATATCGGCTTAAAATAAAAGGTAATGAAATTGCTAGAGGAGAGTTACTACTTGATCATTATTTAGCGATGAGTCCAGGTATTGAAGATGATGAATTAGAGGGTATTGATACAGTAGAACCGGCATTCGGGTTACCTGCTAAATGGATTACGGAAGATGTTCGAGATGATGCAGAAATGTCTGGTTATACGGTTGTAGATCCTCCATCTGTTGTATCGACCCATATTACAGAGTTAATCAAACGTTTTGCACACCAATTAATTGGTCGTCAAGAAACACAACAACTAATTGATCATTTGAAAGATTCTAATCCGATTTTGGTAGAAGAAGTAACACCAGAGCCATTAGCGGTTGGAGATGTCCAGAAAGTTTTAGCTAAGTTGTTGCGTGAAAATGTGTCTATTAAGAATTTGCCCGTTATTTTTGAAACATTAGCCGATTTTGCCAAAATGACAACTGATACAGATCTACTGACCGAATATGTAAGACAATCATTATCCGTTCAAATTACGAATGATATCGTACAAGGTAAGCAACAACTAAAAGTGATCACTGTTTCAGGTGAAGTGGAAAAATTAATTGCTGAACACATACAACAAACTGAGCATGGAAGTTACTTAGCAATGGACCCTGATACACAACAACAAGTGATCCATTCTGTTTCGGAAAATGTCGAGAACATGAGCTTACAGGAAGAGACTCCTGTTATCTTATGTTCACCGACCATTCGCATGTATTTTAAGCAATTATTAGATCGCTTTTATCCACATGTTATTGTTCTGTCTTACAATGAGATTGAACCAACTGCAGAAATTCAAAGCATCGGGGTGGTGAACGTAGCATGAAAGTAAAAAAATTCAAAGGTGCAACAATGCCAGAAGTGATGCAAGTCGTCAGAAAAGAATTAGGGTCTGATGCTGTTATTTTAAACTCTAAGGTCATACATGAAGGCGGATTTTTGGGACTTTTTAAGAAGAGAAAAATCGAAGTCTTAGCGGCAATGGATCAAACAAAACTGCCAAAGAGAAGAAATAACGTGAGTAAACAGGTAGTAGAACCTAAATTAGATACTCACTCTACAAGCAAGAATCCAAATCAAGAAGAGGTCTTAAAAGAATTGCGAGAAATGAAGCAATGGATGCAAAAGAATACGACAAAGGATATGGTCTTTAAGCTACCCTATCAAGTGGTTTACGATCATTTAGTCAAGCAAGAAGTAGATGAGTCAATCGCTTATGAATTAATCGAATCTATTCAAGCAAGATTTGATCATGAGGAGATAGCGGAAAGTAAAGTATGGGATCAGCTTTCTTTTGAAGTTAAGCACCGTATTGCAAACAAAGGGACTTTCGGTGGAGAAATATTTGATAAACAGTTTATTCATCTGGTTGGACCTACTGGGGTAGGAAAAACGACAACGATCGCAAAACTAGCTGCTCATTGCGTGTTAAATCGCCAAAAAAAAGTAGCATTTATAACAACAGATACGTATCGGATTGCTGCGATTGAGCAACTAAAGACTTATTCAAAAATCTTAGATGTCCCAATAGAAATCGCATATAATTTGGATGATTATAAAAAAGCGAAGGAAAAGTTTCAAGAGTATGATTATGTTTTCGTTGACACAGCTGGCAGAAATTTCAGAGATGAAAAATATATAAAAGAATTAGGTAAAATAGTTGATTTAAATTACGAGGTCAATACGTATCTAGTCCTTTCCTTAACCACTAGGGCAAAGGATCTAGAAGATATATATCAACAATTTGATAATATTCCAATCAAACAACTTATTTTAACGAAGAAAGATGAAACAACTACTTATGGTCCTGTATTAAATTTATGCTTAAAATATCAAATTGGAATTGCCTATATGACAAATGGTCAGGATGTACCAGATGATATCGAAGAAAGTTCTATAGACCAAATTGCAAAATTAATAGTTGGTGATTAAAATGGCTGATCAAGCAGCAAAGCTTAGACAAAAATTAAAAGGGGTACACAGTCATTATCATGCAAAAACGATAGCCATCGTTAGTGGTAAAGGAGGCGTAGGAAAGTCTAATATTGCATTAAACTTTTCTTTATCCTTAGCCAGTAAAGGAAAAAAAGTTTTATTATTCGATCTGGACGTTGGTATGGGTAATATTGACATATTATTAGGAAAAAGTTCTAATTATTCTATTATAAATCTGTTCGAGAATAATTTGTCGATATATGATATTATAGAAATAGGTCCAAAATCACTGTCGTATGTTGCTGGTGGTAGTGGGCAAGATCATATTTTCTATCTTGATAAGGAAAGGTTCCAACACTTTCTTGAGCAATTAGAACTACTGATGAGAGAATATGACTACATCATTTTTGATATGGGGGCAGGTGTTACACGAGAAACGATCCATTATATTTTAGCTGTTGATGAATGTATTCTTGTAACAACTCCAGAACCAACATCGATGACGGATGCATATTCCATGATCAAGCATGTGTTATTGCAACAACCAATAAAGTTTCATTTAATTATTAATCGAGCGAAAAATAAAAAGCAGGGTGTCGATATCATGAATCGGATGAATAGTGCTGTGAAGCGATTTTTACATCATGATGTTATCCCGCTTGGAACAATCCCTGATGATTCAGCTGTTACAGATGCTGTATTAGCACAGCAACCTTTTCTTATACATAACTCTAAATCGAAAGCATCAGTGGCAATCGAACATGTTGCTAATCAGTACCTAGGGGAACCATCAACAAAATCAGAAGACTCAGGATTTCTCAACAAACTCAGAAGATTAATTACAGAAAGGTAGAAATCTATGAACAAAAAACTTGTATTAGTCGTTGATGACTCAGCATTTATGCGAAAAATGATTTCAGATATTATCCATTCATCTGCTCATTTAGAAGTGATTGGTACGGCAAGAAATGGTGAAGATGCGTTGCAGAAAGTGATGGAATTAAAGCCTGATGTTATTACATTAGATGTAGAAATGCCGCTTATGGATGGTATATCAACGTTAAAAGAAATCATGAAAAAGAGGCCAACACCTATTGTTATGCTTTCTAGTTTAACGAAATCTGGTGCAGATAAAACGATAGAGGCAATGTCTTACGGGGCTGTTGACTTTATCGCAAAACCTTCAGGATCCATATCTTTAAATATTAAAGACGTTGAATCAGAGATAGTTCAAAAAGTAGAGCATGCATCACGTGCTAATTACAAGTTATCCATCAATACGTCATCTTCTATTAAAAAGAAAAGCTATAAACCTATTTCAAGTAACCGTCCGATTGTCGCAATAGGTTCTTCCACAGGAGGACCACGAGCATTACAACAAGTCATCACTAAGTTGCCAGCTGGTTTTCCATCACCGGTTGTTATTGTGCAGCATATGCCAAAAGGATTTACCAAATCATTGGCTGAGCGTCTTGATAAATTATCCAATGTCACGGTTAAAGAGGTAGAAGATGGAGATTTAATAGAGAATGGCAATGTCTACATAGCACCTGGGGGTAAGCAATTTAAAGTAAAAGAAATCGACAGCAGATTATATGCAGAAGTTAAAACAGAACAGCCGGTTAATGGGCACCAGCCATCAGTTGATGTACTGTTTGAATCGATTGCCAATGTAAAAGAGTGTCACCCTCTTGCAGTCATACTAACAGGTATGGGGAGTGATGGATCAAATGGTCTGTTACACCTCAAACAAAGACATCCTAGAACTATTGCTATATCTCAGTCGAAAGAAACCTGTGTAGTTTATGGTATGCCTCAAGCAGCAGAAAAAACTAGTTTAGTAGATTATGTAGAAGACTTGGACAATATTAGTGATGTGTTAGTGCAAAAAATCCAAACGAAGAGGTGAAATACCGATGGAAAATAACGAGTATCTTGAAGTATTTATTGAAGAAAGTAAAGAACATATTCAATCTTTAAACGATCAACTATTAATTTTAGAAAACGAACCGGAAAACATGGATACAGTAGGCGAAATCTTCCGGTCTGCACACACGTTAAAAGGTATGGCAGCGACAATGGGTTTTCAAGATCTAGCTGATTTAACTCATAAGATGGAAAATGTCCTAGATGCAGTACGAAATGATCAAGTGAAAATAACTTCTGAGATCATTGACGTGATATTTCAAGCGGTTGACCAACTGGAGGGAATGGTTTTAGATATTGCTGAAGGCGGCGATGGTTCATCAGATGTACAAGATCTTGTGAATACCTTACAGGCGATTGAAAGTAATCAAGGTTTTGAAGAGGTAAATGAATCAACTACCAACACGAGCATCAATACAATGAGTACAACAACGACAAGTGATCAAGCACATTTTGACCAACTAGATCAATTTGAATTAGCAATATTAGATCAATCAAAAGAAAATGGATTCGAGAACTTAGAAGTAACTGTGAAATTAAATGACAATTGTCTATTAAAAGCTGCTCGTGTATATATGGTGTTTGAAGTCTTAGAACAAATTGGTGAAGTAATTAAGGCCGACCCAACAGTTCAAGAGTTAGAAGAAGAAAATTTTGATCTGCAGTTTCATGTGTTATTAGTAACGAAGGATAGCGCTGAAGATGTAAAACAAAAAATTCTAAAAGTGTCTGAGATAAAGGAAGTTGTAGTATCAACGTTCGAACAAGTTGCGAGCGTACAAGAACATAATGAAGAGAAAGAAAATGTTGAAAAACAATCAAATGAACTTAAGGAATCTTCTAAGAATAAAACTGCAGATGATAGCAAGAAAAAGACTGCCAAAGGTGTTGCAAATAAGACGATTCGGGTCAATATCGACCGTCTTGATGGTTTAATGAATTTGTTTGAGGAATTAGTCATCGACAGAGGCCGTTTAGAGCAGATTTCAGCAAATCTAAAACATACAGAATTACAAGAAACTGTAGAGCGCATGTCGAGAATTTCGGGAGATTTACAAAATATTATATTAAATATGCGTATGGTTCCAATTGAACAAGTCTTTAATCGTTTCCCAAGAATGGTACGTCAGCTTTCAAAAGATTTAGGCAAAAAGATCAACCTTGAAATTGTTGGTGCAGAAACGGAATTAGACCGAACTGTTATCGATGAAATCGGTGATCCATTAGTACACTTGATTCGAAATGCATTAGATCATGGGATTGAAACACCTGAGAAACGACAGGTAGCAGGAAAAAATGATGAAGGACATTTATTATTAGAAGCGTATCATAGCGGAAATCATGTCTTTATTGAAATTTCTGATGATGGGGCAGGAATAAACAGAGAAAAAGTGGTAAACAAAGCAATTTCTAATCACGTTATTACAGAAGAGGAAGCTAAGCAGTTAACAGATAAAGAAGTATATCAGTTGATCATGTCAAGCGGCTTCTCTACTGCTGATAAGATTAGTGATGTTTCAGGTCGTGGAGTAGGTTTAGATGTAGTAAAAAATACTATCGAGTCACTTGGTGGAACGATTACGATTGAATCAGAAGAAGGAAAAGGTTCGTTATTCTCTATTCAATTACCATTAACACTATCGATTATATCTGTTCTTTTAGTAGAAGTAGAGAAAGAAAAATACGCGATTCCTTTATCATCTATTATTGAAACAGCAATAATAAGTAGATCAGAAATTCTAAATGCTCACAACAAAGAAGTAATAGATTTCCGAGGAAAAGTAGTACCATTAATAGATTTAAAGAATGTATTTGAAGTACCAACTGAAGAAGAAGACGATGAACTATATTCCGTTGTTATTATTCGTAAAGGGGACAAGATGGCAGGACTGGTTGTGGATACATTCATTGGTCAACAGGAAGTTGTTTTAAAGTCATTAGGCGATTATTTAGGAGATGTATTTGCAATATCAGGTGCCACTATTTTAGGTGATGGGCAAGTAGCGTTAATTGTTGATACGAACACATTAATAAACTAGGAGGGGTAGCATGGAAGAAACAACTAACAATCATCAATCAATTATTATCGAATTGGATAAAGAAGAATATGCGATTCCTGTAGAAGTCGTCGGAGCTATCGAGCGGATGCAACATATTACGAGAGTGCCAAAGACAGCTAATTTCGTAAAAGGTGTTATAAATCTTCGTGGTGTAGTTACACCAATTATCGACTTACGCGAGCGATTCGGAATGGAAAGGGCAGAGCATACAGAAAGTACAAGAATTATCATTATTCATATGGAGAACTATGATGTTGGTTTTATTGTAGATGCTGCCTATGACGTTTTATATATTCCAGAAGATGCGATTGAACCTGCTCCACAGGTTATTGGAACAGTAGACTCAGATTATATAGGTGGAGTAGCAAAAGTCGACAAAAGATTGATTATGCTTCTAGAATTGGAAAAAGTATTATCCCAAGAATCCTATCAGGCAGCATTTTTTGGACAAGAAGGTTAGATAAATGGTCCAGATGGAAAACTTATCGCAACATCATTTAGACGTATTAAAGGAAGTTGGTAATATTGGTGCTGGGAACGCTGCTACAGCACTCTCAAGCTTATTAGGAAAAAAGATAGAAATGTCTATTCCATCTATTAAGGTTGTTGATTTTAATGAATTAATGGATTATGTAGGTGGGCCAGAACAAGTCATTGTAAGTGTATTTTTAAGAATACAAGGGGAAGCACCTGGAAGTATGTTTTTTGTACTATCACCAGAAGAATCAAGTTCATTAGTGGAACAATTGACAGGTACATCAGGAGATAATATCGAAGAAAATAAACTCGCTATTTCAGCTATTTCTGAAATTGGCAATATTCTTTCAGGATCTTACTTATCTGCTTTATCTGATTTTACATCTATTAATATGCAACCAACTGTTCCGAATGTAACGATTGATATGGCAGCCGCTATTTTAATGCAAGGCCTTCTTGAGATTTCGCAAGAAAGTGATTATGCCATTATCATAGATACGATGATTGAGGAAGAAGAACAGTCAAACGAGTCGGTGAAAGGCCATTTCTTTTTATTACCAGACCCTGACTCTTTTGATGAAATTTTCAAAGCACTAGGGGTCGAAGAGGAATGACAATCATAACTACTGTTGTAAAAGTTGGTATAGCAGATTTAAAAGTGACTCAAATACCAAACACCATAAAAACATCTGGACTAGGGTCTTGCGTAGGAGTTGTCATCTATGAACAGAAGATAGCAGGACTTGCACATGTCATGTTACCAGATTCAACTGCATCGAAAAAAAGTCTAGTAAACGAAATGAAGTATGCAGATACATCGATTGATTTATTATTGGAGCAACTCTTGACGGAAGGAGTTAGTAAATCTAAGTTGAAAGCGAAAATAGCAGGTGGAGCACATATGTTTTCCTTTCAGTCAGATAACAATATGTTAAAAATTGGTGAACGCAATGTCGAAGCGGTGCTTGCTAAATTAAGGGAACATAAAATTCCGGTAGTAGCACAGGATGTTGGCGGCAATAAAGGGAGAACAATCGAATTCGATATCGAAACAGGCATGCTTGAAGTAAGAACAGTAAATAGTGGAATTATGCAAATTTAATTAGGATTCATTATTTTTGAAATGAGGTGATTCGATGGTCAAAGATACGTCTATGGAAAAAAGTTTGTGGAATAAATGGTTAAGCAACAAAAGTGAAGATAATACGAATGAATTAATAGAAAACTATATGTATCTGGTACATTACCATGTCCAACGAATCGCTGTTAATCTGCCTAAAAGTGTTAACAAAGATGATATCAAAAGTTTAGGGTTATTTGGATTGTTTGATGCGATATTAAAATTTGATAATAGTCGTGATTTAAAATTTGATACCTATGCTTCTTTTCGGATCAAGGGAGCTATCATTGACGGATTAAGAAAGGAAGATTGGCTGCCTCGAACGACAAGAGATAAGGTGAAAAAAATTGACCATGCAATGGAATCATTAGAACAATCACTTCAACGAGAAGTAACGACAGAAGAGGTTGCTGACTATCTAGGTTTAACTGTGGAAGAAGTAGAGGATTCATTGAAAGATAGTTTTTTTGCTAACTTGTTATCAATGGAGGAGAAAAGTAAAAATAACTCCGAAGATACAAAAGAAGGAATTGGTTATCTTATTCCAGATGATCGAGAGCCGTTACCTGAAGATAATATGGTACGAAAGGAAAACTACCAAGAATTATCGAAGTGTATCCAACAATTAAACGAAAATGAGCAAATGGTATTAAGTTTATTTTATGATAAGGAATTAACATTTACCGAAATCGGTAAAGTATTAGGCTTAACAACATCAAGGATCTCACAAATTCATAAACAAGCAATAGTAAAAGTTCGTCATTTATATAAAAAAATATAAGAGTATAGGCGGGGCTTGATCATGAATGAAATAAAAGAAAAAATAGATATTAATATCTCGAAAAATCGATTAGTGGCTACGCTGTATGTGAAAGATCCAGATGCAATAGAAGACATAACAGAGGAAGATATTCAAGAGTTACTCCAAAGTTATAACATTGAATTCGGGGTAATGAATCTAGCTGAGATAGATTGGAAACAAAAACTAATAGCGGATGAGGAATTTATCATAGCAGAAGGGAAAAAGCCGGAAAATGGTACAGATGGTAAATTAATCGTAAAGCAATCAACAGACAGTTCTTTAGCCGAAGAAGAAAAAACGAATTTTAGAGATATTACTAGAATCCCAATGGTTGAGACAAATGACATTTTGGCACAATTAATACCACCGACCGATGGTGAACAAGGGATAGATATCTTTAATAACCCAGTTAAACAAAGGAAAGGTAAGCCTTATAAGTGTAGATCAGGAGAAAATGTTTCTTTTGATGAATCAACTTATACATTTATTGCAACTTCAGATGGGCAATTATCTGTTGGTGATCAAGTCATAAATGTGTATTCACTTTATGAAGTAAATGGTGACTTATCCCTTGAAACAGGTAATATACAATTTAATGGTTCCGTAATGATTAAAGGTAATGTTCCCACTGGTTATAGTGTAACAGCAAATGGTGATGTAACGGTATATGGAATTGTAGAAGCATCCTATATTCATGCAGGTGGTAATGTCCTAATCAGAGAAGGTATTGCAGGTATGGAGAAAGCCATTGTAACGGCTGATGCGGATATTGAAGTAGGTTATATTAATCAAGCTGAAGTAACGGCAGGTAGAGATCTGAAGGTGAAGAAGTCGATCATGCATTCCAACTGTGTTGCGCAACATAATCTTTTCTGTACGAACGGAAGTATCATTGGAGGTAGTTGTTCAGCTGGAAAAGTCATGGAAGTAAAGAATTTAGGGAATTTGGCAAATTCAAAAACGGAATTAGCGTTTGGAATCAGTAAAAAAATCTTAGATCGTGTAAGCGGTTTAAAACAAAATCGAAAAGAATTAAAAAAGAACCAACAGAAATTACGAATCTTAGGTGACCAATTGAAGCAGAAGAAAGATGCTGTAGGGGAACTACCAACAAAAGAAAGAATTATGTTATTAAAACAGCGTAATATGCTTGATAAAACTAATGAAAAGTTACAGTTAATTGAGGACGAATTAAATGAATTAGAATTTGAAATTGGTAATTATGCTGGTATGAAATTAATGGTTAAAGGAAAAGCGTATGAGAATGTTGAATTAATGTTTGGTAAATATAAACGGGTTTTATATCAAGAGCATCAATATTTTCAAGCTTACTTAGAAGAAAAAGAAATAACGATTCAATCTTTATAGCTAAACTGTTATACTGGAAACAAATGAAAGTGCGGATATTTATTTCAAATATTGGAGGTATCCCATGAGTTGGAAAGCAGTAGAAATGCAGGTAGCGTTGCCTAGAACACAGGATGCAGGTAAAATTCAGGATCAGATGCAGCAACAAGGCAGGATTGATCAGAATCAACTAGCACAATCAATGGCTAAAGAAGACTTAAAAAGACGAAAGCAAGTTTTGGAACAAGAAGCAAGTGAACAACTAAAAAACAACAAGCAAAAAAGGGACAGCCACTTCCAAGAAGTATCGGAAGATAAGAAAAAAGAGAAACGTCATCAACATCAATACAAACATCCTTACCTAGGAAATAAAGTGGATTTTAGTGGTTAAGAGGTAGATTATGCTATATATATTGTTATTGTTTAGTTTTATCATTCATATTGTAACTTTTATCATCATCCGGCAACTGAAATTAAAACAAGATACATTGGCTGGGGTAGAAGATAACGTGAACCAGCAAGTGAAAAATATCGAAGACACTCTTGCTGTTTATTTGGTGGAGTTAAAAGAAGAAAACGAGAAATTTGTACAACAAGTGGAAAAGTTTAATAGTAACAACTCAGATAATAATAATCAAAAACAACATGAAGTTAGAAAATCTGTTAAAGAAGTCAATACACCTAAACAGTCAACAAAAGAATATCAACCCATTTCACATGTTGAACAAGTCGAAGATGTTGTAGAACGTTCAACGACAGCTTCTGTGTTACATTTGCATGAAAAAGGTTATACAGTAGATGAAATAGCGAAAGAGCTGGACAAGGGTAAAACAGAAGTTGAGCTATTATTGAAATTTCAACAAAAAAAATGAAATATCGCTTGATTGCAACTATACATTATGGTATATTTGTTTTCGGTGTTAAATACACACGTTTGTGGAAGGTACAAGTGGTGCTATTTACTAGTCCTTGTATCGTATGAAACAAATGGAGGAATAAAAACCAATTTACAGGAGGAAAAATAATGGCAGTTATTTCAATGAAACAACTACTAGAAGCTGGTGTTCATTTTGGACATCAAACACGCCGTTGGAACCCAAAGATGAAGAAATATATCTTCACAGAGCGTAACGGTATTTACATTATTGACTTACAAAAAACAGTGAAAAAGGTAGAAGAAGCATACAATTTCGTAAAAGAAATCGCTGAAAATGATGGAACTGTTTTATTCGTAGGTACAAAGAAACAAGCACAAGAATCAGTAAAAGAAGAAGCGATCCGTTCAGGAATGTACTTTGTCAACCAACGTTGGTTAGGTGGAACATTAACGAACTTTGAAACAATTCGCAAACGTATCAATCGCTTAAAAGATATCGAAAAAATGGAAGAAGACGGCACTTTTGAGGTGTTGCCGAAGAAAGAAGTTGTAGGTCTTCTTAAAGAGAAAGAACGCCTAGTGAAATTCTTAGGCGGTATTAAAGAAATGAATAAAATTCCTGATGCTTTATTCATTATCGACCCAAGAAAAGAACGTATTGCTGTTGCAGAAGCACATAAACTAAACATTCCGATCGTAGGTATTGTTGATACAAACTGTGATCCAGATGAGATTGATTATGTAATTCCAGCGAATGATGATGCTATTCGTGCTGTGAAACTTCTTACTGGTAAAATGGCAGATGCTATTTTAGAAGCGAAACAAGGAGAAGTAACAGAAGAAGCTGCTGAGCAAGCAGAAGCTACAGAAGAAGCTGAAGTTGAATCTGTAGAAGAGTAATTAAAGGTTTTGGTGATAAGAGGGAGACCTTTTATCACCTTTTTTTCAGCAATATATGATATTAAAGGAGGAAATTCTAATGGCAATTACAGCAAAATTAGTAAAAGAACTAAGAGAAAAAACTGGTGCAGGTATGATGGATTGTAAAAAAGCACTTCAAGAAACTGATGGTGACATCGAGCAAGCTATTGATTATCTACGTGAAAAAGGTATCTCTAAAGCTGCGAAAAAAGCAGACCGTATTGCTGCGGAAGGTTCTGCATATGTAGAAGTTTCTGGAAACGAAGCAGTATTATTAGAATTAAACTGTGAAACAGACTTTGTTACCAAAAACGATCAGTTTAAGACTTTAGCACAAGATCTTGCTAAACACATTCTTTCTCAAAAACCTGAAACTGTTGAAGATGCTTTAAAACAACCACTTAACGGTGACGGTGAAACAATAGAAGAATTCATCAACTCCAATATTGCAAAAATTGGTGAGAAAATTTCCTTGCGTCGTTTTACACTATTTAACAAAACGGATAATGATGCGTTTGGAGCATATATCCACATGGGTGGTAATATTGGTGTAGTTACTGTTCTTGAAGGAACAACTGATGAACAAGTAGCCAAAGATATTGCAATGCACGTAGCTGCTGTAAATCCTAAATATCTATCTCGTGATGCTGTTTCAGCAGAAGATGTCGAAAAAGAGCGAGAAGTACTTAAAACACAAGCATTAAACGAAGGTAAACCAGAACATATTGTTGAAAAAATGGTAGAAGGTCGTCTTAACAAGTTCTTTGAAGAAATTTGCTTATTAGAGCAAAGTTTTGTAAAAGATCCTGATCAAAAAGTAAAACAAGTTGCCAAAAATCACAATGCAACAGTTAAATCTTTCGTTCGCTATGAAGTTGGGGAAGGAATTGAAAAGCGTGAAGATAACTTTGCTGAAGAAGTAATGAGTCAAGTAAACAAAAAATAGCTTTGATTAAAAAGAGGGGCACTTGGTGTCCCTTTTCTTTGAAAAGTAACAATGATAAACCAATTGTTTTTACTAATATATTTTAGGAAATTGGAGATTCTTACCCTTTTACTTGGCTAAATTCTTCGTTTTCTTTATAATATTTACATATATGGAGGTAATTATGGCTACTGCTAACTACAGAAGGATTGTTCTTAAATTAAGTGGAGAAGCACTGAGTGGTGAACAAGGATTTGGTCTTGAACCATCTATCATTCAATCAGTGGCAAAACAAGTAAAAGATATAGTTGAATTAGGCGTAGAAGTTGCAATTGTTGTTGGTGGTGGCAATATATGGCGTGGTAAAGTAGGAAGTGAAATGGGCATGGATCGTGCTAATGCTGATTATATGGGAATGTTAGCTACTGTCATGAATTCTTTAGCTCTTCAAGATAGCCTTGAAAATGTAGGCATTCCAACACGTGTTCAAACTTCCATCGAAATGCGTCAAGTAGCAGAACCATATATTCGTCGTAAAGCAATTCGACATCTAGAGAAAAAGCGTGTGGTTATTTTTGCTGCTGGAACTGGTAATCCATATTTCTCAACTGATACAACTGCAGCTTTACGAGCAGCAGAAGTGGAAGCAGATGTTATTTTGATGGCTAAAAATAACGTAGATGGTGTATACACTGCTGATCCTAAAGTTAATAAAGAAGCTAAAAAATACGATGAGTTATCTTACTTAGAAATCTTAAATGAAGGATTAGGTGTAATGGACTCAACGGCATCATCATTGTGTATGGATAACAACATTCCTTTACTTGTATTCTCCATTTCAGAGGAAGGAAACATTAAGAAAGCTGTAATTGGCGAAAATATTGGAACAATTATAAGGGGGAGCTAAAACATGTCTGAACAGTTAATTAAAGAAACTCGAGAGAAAATGGATCAAGCGGTAAAAGCATATTCTAAAAATCTGGCAACAGTAAGAGCGGGAAGAGCAAACCCAGCTTTATTAGATAGTGTACAAGTGGAGTATTATGGTGCATTGACACCATTAAACCAACTGGCATCTATTTCTGTGCCGGAAGCTAGGTTATTAGTTATAACACCATTTGATAAATCTACCGTTTCTGATATCGAAAAGGCTATTCAAAAAGCTGATCTAGGTTTATCACCATCAAATGACGGTAATGTAGTTCGAATCAATATTCCTCCATTAACAGAAGAGCGTCGTAAAGAATTAGTGAAAGTAGTTGGCAAGTATGCGGAAGAATCAAAAGTGCAAATCCGTAATATTCGACGTGATACTAATGATCAATTAAAGAAAGATGAAAAGAATGGTGACCTTACAGAAGATGAATTAAGAGGTTTCCAAGATGACGTACAATCAGCAACAGACACACATATTCAAAAAATTGATGAATTAACGAAAGAAAAAGAACAAGAAATTATGGAAGTCTAAGCAAAAAAAAGGTAGAATATATGATGAGTGTAGAAGCCCTCTTAATAAGAAGAGGGTTTTTCCACTTTACATGATAGCCATACATATATGGAATATTGAATAGAACGGTTTTTTAATGATGGAGGATAATTATGCGTTTGTTTAAACTTCCTTTTAAGAATAGTAAAGACAACACTGTAGAAGTATCACAAACAGTGTCTGAAAATTCACCTAAGCACATTGCTATCATCATGGATGGGAATGGCAGATGGGCACAAAAAAGAGGATTACCGCGGATTGCTGGTCATCGAGAAGGAATGGATAATGTCAAGCGAATTGTAAAGGCAGCCAATCAATTACAAGTTGAAATATTAACATTATATGCATTTTCAACTGAGAATTGGAAACGACCATCAACTGAGGTAGAATATATTATGAAGTTGCCTATCGATTTCTTGCAGCATTATTTACCTGAGTTAGTGGAGGAAAATGTTCGTATCCAAACTATTGGTGAATTCGATGACCTACCTAAAAATACAAAAGCAGCGATTCAGAAAGCTAAAGATCAAACCGCAGATAATAATGGATTAATATTAAATATTGCTATTAACTATGGCAGTAGGTTTGAAATGATCCGTTCGATCAAGGAGATTTGCCAAGAAGTACAAGATGGTAAGTATGGAATCGAAGAGATTACAGAAACTACACTAAGTGACCATTTATATACTTCTCATATTAAAGATCCTGATCTATTAATTCGCACGAGTGGTGAATTAAGACTTAGTAATTTCTTACTCTGGCAATCCGCTTATACAGAATTATGGTTTACAGATACATTGTGGCCAGATTTTAGTACAGAAGAATTTGAGAAAGCTATCAACGATTTTCAGAAACGAAAACGTCGTTATGGTGGAATATAAGGTGTGAAAATAATATGAAAACAAGAATTATTACTGCGATTATTGCAATTTTGCTTTTCTTCCCATTTATATTTTTAAGTGGTTTACCCTTTCAAATAATCATGTATATCATTGCCACAATTGGTTTTCTGGAACTATTACATATGAGAAAGATGACCAAGTATCCAATCCCTACTGTTTTAGGTGTTATTTTATTATGGTCTTTGTTATTTCAAGATGAATATTTATTTTTTTCTACACGCTTAGAGTTGCTCATGTTTTTTGTATTAGTTTTGCTAGGTTATACAGTGTTAGTTAAAAATAAATTTACATTTGAAGATGCAGGTTTTTTAATTTTAGCATCGATTTACGTTGGTTTGGGCTTTCATTATTTCATCCAAACTAGGGAAGTAGATGATGGACTAGTTTATATTTTTTATGCTATTCTAGTAATATTGTCAACTGATACAGGTGCTTATTTCTTTGGAAGAGCATTTGGCAAGCACAAGCTTTGGCCGCAAATCAGTCCAAAGAAAACTGTTGAAGGAGCACTTGGCGGAATATTAGTAGCTAGTGTAGTAGCCATTATTTTTCAGTACTTTTTCCAAGTACATGAATCAATATTGTTAGTTGTTGTGGTTACAATTATCGCTTCTATATCTGCTCAGATAGGTGATCTAGTCGAGTCTGCTATCAAAAGGCATTATGATGTGAAGGACTCTGGAAAAATATTGCCTGGTCATGGTGGGATACTAGACCGTTTTGATAGTTGGTTATTTGTTTTTCCTTTATTACATTTTATTCATTTTATATCATAGATATTATTAGTAGGAGTACCAGTTATGAAAAATATCACTTTATTAGGAGCAACAGGTTCTATAGGTCTACAAACATTAGATGTTATGAGGGAGCATCCTCATCAGTTTCGGTTATATGGGATCGCTTTTGGTAAAAATGTAGACAAGGCTAAAGAAATTATAGCGGAATTCAAACCTGAAAAAGTTGTAGTTCAAGATGAAAAAATCCGCAATGAGTTGTTAATTAATACCGACCAAAACACGATATTAGTTGGGAAAGAAGGAATGGAAGAGGTAAGTGCTGATCCAGAAACAGATGTATTAGTGAACGCGGTAATGGGTAGTGTTGGACTAGGGGCAACTCTAACTGCGATCAAACACAATAAGCAAATTGCGATAGCCAATAAAGAAACATTAGTTACAGCAGGTCACCTAGTCATGAAAGCAGCTAAACAGTATGGCGTTGACTTATTACCTGTGGATAGCGAGCATTCGGCTATTTTTCAAGCACTTAATGGAGAATCACACAAAGATGTCAACAAAATCATATTAACTGCTTCAGGTGGCAGTTTTCGTGATAAAACGAGAGATCAGCTTCAAGGAGTAACTGTAACAGATGCTCTTAATCACCCTAATTGGAGTATGGGGGCTAAAATAACGATTGATTCTGCTACCATGATGAACAAAGGGCTAGAAGTCATTGAGGCGCATTGGCTATTTGATGTACCTTACGACAAAATAGAAGTCATTCAGCATAAAGAAAGTATTATCCATTCAATGGTTGAATATGCTGATAAAAGTATTATTGCTCAAATGGGAACTCCCGACATGCGTGTACCAATTCAGTATGCTCTAACATATCCAGATCGATTGCCAGTGTCATCATCTCAAAGCCTTGATTTAGTGGAAATGAGTACACTTCATTTCTCAAAAATGGACATGGAACGATTTCCGTGTTTAGCTTTTGCTTATCATGCAGGTAATAAAGGTGGTTCATTACCTACAGTGTTGAATGCAGCAAATGAAGCTGCAGTAGATTTATTTTTGCGTGAAAAGATTACCTTTCTAGAGATTGAACAATTAATCGAGAATGCTATGGAAAACCATAGTTTTGTTGAACAGCCTGACTTAGAAACAATCAATGCGATCGATCAGGAAATAAGAAATAAAACGTACGAAAAATATTAAAGAAGTGTTAGTAGGAAGGAGTGCTCCTAAGTGACAACTGTTATTGCCTTTATTTTAATGTTTGGACTACTAGTATTCGTTCATGAGTTTGGTCACTACTATGTTGCTAAGAAGACCGGGATGCTTGTTCGGGAGTTCGCAATTGGTTTTGGACCTAAAGTATTTTCTACGGTGAAAAACGAAACGTTATATACCATAAGATTATTACCGATGGGTGGATATGTACGAGTTGCTGGCGAAGACCCAGAAATCATTGATATTAAACCAGGTCAACATATCGGGTTAACATTTAATAATGACGGCGAAGTAAAAGAAATTATTGTAAACAATAAAGAGAAACATCCCGATGCTTTTGTGATTGAAGTGGAGCATATTGATTTAGATCATGCTTTAACCATTCAAGGCTATGAAATTAATGAAGATGAAAAGTATTCCTTCCGTGTCAATAGAAAAGCATCCTTTATTATGGATGAGAAAGCAACCCAAATCGCACCATACGATCGTCAGTTCTCCTCAAAAACAGTTGGTCAAAGAGGTTTACAATTGTTCGCAGGACCATTCATGAACTTTGTACTTTCAATAGTGATCTTTCTTGTATTAGCTAATTTACAAGGTGTTCCAGTAAAAGAGATGCAGGTCGGGGCTGTCGCAGATAATAGTCCTGCACAAGAAGCTGGTTTTCAAGCTGATGATAAAGTAATTGAAATTGAGGGTCGAAGCATTAGCAAATGGGAAGAATTTCATGAAATCGTCCAAGAAAGTCCGAATGAAACGTTGGAAATGATTGTTTTACGTGGCGAACAACAAGTTCCATTGGAAGTCACTCCGGCATTAATCGAATCACCTGAGGGAGATTTTGGACAAGTAGGTGTAATTCAAGCGACAGAGAAATCGTTTGTCCGAAGCATTCCTTATAGTTTAGAAGAAACATATCGTTGGTCAACTATGATTTTAACGAATTTAGGGAAGTTGATAACTGGTCAATTCTCTATAGATGTACTATCTGGACCCGTTGGAATTTACGACGCTACAGATCAAATCGTCAAAACAGGCTTTTTGAACTTTTTAATGTGGACCGCAGCATTAAGTGTTAATTTAGGAATTATTAACCTGTTGCCGTTACCCGCATTAGATGGAGGAAGGCTTTTGTTTGTTGGGCTAGAAGCAGTCCGAGGTAAACCGATCGATCCACAAAAAGAGGGTGTTGTTCATTTCATTGGCTTCGCATTATTGATGCTACTGATGATCATCGTTACATGGAATGACATCCAGAGATTGTTTTTGTGATGCTAGCTAATCTATATGGGTAATATTGAAATTATCGAGGTGAGTTGAGAAGATGAGACAAAGTCAAACTTTAATTCCTACATTAAAGGAAACACCTGCAGATGCTGAGATTAAAAGTCATCAGTTGTTAGTCCGTGCAGGATTTATTAGACAAACAGCTTCAGGTGTATACAGCTTTTTACCAATGGGCAATAAAGTATTAAAAAATGTCGAGAAAATTGTACGTGACGAAATGGAAAAAGCAGGAGCTGTTGAGATGTTAATGCCTGCTCTGCAACTATCTGATCTGTGGAAAGAAACAGGAAGATGGTATACGATGGGTCCTGAGTTGATGCGGCTAAACGATCGTCATGAAAGAGAGTTTGCACTTGGAGCAACACATGAGGAAGTTGTTACAAGCCTTATTGGTGATGAAGTAAAAAGTTATAAAAAACTACCACTGTATGTGTACCAAATACAAACGAAATTCCGTGACGAAAAACGTCCAAGATTCGGCCTTTTAAGAGGACGAGAATTTATTATGAAAGATGCTTATACGTTCCACACCGATCAAGGAAGTCTTGACGAAGCTTATCAAAAAATGTATCAAGCATATTCAAACATTTTTACTCGTTGCGGCTTGAATTTCCGAGCAGTTATTGCTGATTCTGGTGCAATGGGTGGTAAAGATACGCATGAATTCATGGTATTATCAGAGATCGGTGAAGATACAATCGCCTATTCCGATACTTCTGATTTTGCCGCTAATATTGAAATGGCACCGGTCCATGTTACATATGAACAAAGTGATGAAGCTGCACTGGACTTAAAAATGATTGATACACCGGGCTATAAAACTATGGTGGAAGTCGCTGAATTTTTAGGACAACCATTAGAAAAAGGGATCAAGTCTTTACTGTTTAAAGTAGATGAACGATTTGTTTTAGTTTTATCTCGTGGTGACCATGAAATCAATGATATTAAGTTGAAGAATGCGTTAGCTGCTACTAATGTAGAATTGGCATCAGAGCAAGAAACAAAACAACTATTGAATGCAGAAGTAGGCTCGATTGGCCCTATTGATGTACCTGAAGATATCGAAGTTATTGCTGATCATGCCGTTGGCGTTATTCGTAATGGTTATTGCGGTACTAATAAGAATGACAAGCATTACCAAAATGTAAACCCAGATCGAGATTTTAAGGTATCTTCTTATCAAGATCTTCGTTTTATTCAAGAAGGGGATCCGTCTCCAGATGGTCAAGGTAAGATTAAGTTTGCTAAAGGAATTGAAGTTGGCCATATATTCAAATTAGGTCAATTCTATGCAAAAAAACTAGACGTGCAATATTTAAACGAACAAGGTAAACAAGAAACAATGACGATGGGTTGTTATGGTATTGGAGTGTCTCGGACTCTAGCTGCAATTGTAGAACAATATCATGATGATAATGGTATTAAATGGCCAAAAGAAATTACGCCATATCATGTCCATTTAATTGCAGTAAATCCGAAAAATCAAGAACAGCAGGTTCTAGCAGAGAATATTTATGAACAACTGCAAGAAA
The DNA here is from genome assembly GCF_010994085.1 of Gracilibacillus saliphilus. NCBI lineage: Bacteria > Bacillati > Bacillota > Bacilli > Caryophanales > Bacillaceae > Gracilibacillus > Gracilibacillus saliphilus. The sequence goes on from NZ_WJEB01000001.1 coordinate 774,572, forward strand.
ACAATATCTCTGTTTTATTTGATGATCGAAAAGAACGACCAGGTGTTAAGTTTGCTGATAGTGATTTGATCGGATTGCCAGTTAGAATAACTGTTGGTAAAAAAGCTGCAGAAGGATACGTAGAGTGCAAGTTAAGAGAGAACGGGGAGCAAGAAGATCTTCACGTGTCAGAATTAATTGACAAAATCAATTCATTACTAAAATAACCACATTCCCTTGTCGCAACATCGCAGGCAAGGGAATTATCTATTTAACAAAAAGACAACCATTCAATATACATGTTATAGTTTACACATATACTACGAAGTAACTGGACATGGATTTGCTCTCTTCCGTACTGAATTTTGATGAGTGGATGATCGTCGCTGCGGAAAAATACTCCCTTTCCAGGGGCGATCTTGAGCTAACTTGGTGAAGGAAAACCACTTCACCAAGTGGATCTTCGGCTCGTGCTATTCCCCCAGGAGTGTCGCATTTTTCCGCAGCTTAGATTTGTGTTCTAAACAAATGACAGGAAATCCTAAGAAAGACCGACCCAAGTGTTCTATTCTAACAACAATCAGAAAAGTAAAATTAGCGAAGGCAGAATACGAAGACTCCTGTGGGACAGCGAGAGCTGAAGATCCACTTTGCAAAGTTAGCTGAAGCCGAGCCCACGGAAAGCGCAGTATTCTGCCGGAGCGGTATTCCAGTACTTACTATGGAAAGAATGGAAGAAAGTCTCACTCTCGAAATTTTCACTTGATTCGCAGTATTTATTAGTTACGAAGTTTTTTAGGAGAGAAAATGGAACTGGTTTTTGCGTGGTTTTGTCTTATGATAAAATAATAGGAAGATTAATAGGTAAAGGAGATCGAAGATGAGTATCTCTAGTCAGGAAAAATTTCAGCTACTAATGAAACAGATTGGTATTGCTGATGATATGAAAAATAAATATTTTCAAAATGGGGCTATTGAAAAGCTGGAAGTTTATCGGTCTAATCCATTATGGCACTTCTATTTTCATCTTGAACAAACGATCCCTGCTGATATATATCAAGCGTTTATTTTGAAATTAACCGAAGCTTTTTCATCTATTGCTAAAGTTTCATGGACTATTAGAGTGGATCAACATGCGTTAGACGAACAGGAACGATTCCGTTATTGGCAAATCTTTTTATCAGAATTGATGAGTGAATCACCTAAATATCGTACTTTTGAAAATAAAAAACCTCTATTTAACGATAATAATATTATGTTAACTGTGAGTAATCAAATTGAGGCACAGTGGAGTAAAACCATTCAATCACAATTTGATCATTTCTGTCTGAAAGTTGGTTTACCAAAACAACTTATTCAACTTGAAGTAGCCGCACAACAAGAGGAAATTGAAAAATTCCAACAGGCGAAGGCGATGGAAGATCGCAAAAAAGTAGAAGAGGCTTTTAAAGAACAAGAAAAGCGTGCAAAAGAGGCAAAACCAGAAAGCCCATCAGGTCCAGTTCAGCTTGGATATCCTATCAAAGAAAACTCTATTCCAATGAAGGATGTTGTAGAGGAAGAAAAAAATGTTATTTTCCAAGGATTTGTTTTTGATGCTGAAATTAGAGAATTACGTTCTGGTAGACATTTATTAATACTTAAAGTAACAGATTATACCGATTCTTTTCTGATAAAAATGTTCTCTAAAGGTGACCAAGATGCGGAGAAGTTCAAACAGTTAAAAGAAGGTATGTGGATTAAAGCTAAAGGGATGGTTCAGACTGATAATTTCTCAAATGAACTAACCATGATGGCCAAAGATATTCAAGAGGTAGCTTCCATTACAAGAGAAGATCATGGATATGATGAGGAAAAACGAGTAGAATTACACGCACATACATTAATGAGCCAAATGGATTCCGTTGTGTCCGCTTCGAAATTGATTGAACAAGCTGGTAAATGGGGACATAAAGCTATTGCCATTACAGATCATGCCGTAGCCCAAGCTTATCCAGAAGCATATGCTGCTGGACAAAAACATGGTGTGAAAGTTGTGTATGGTGTGGAAGCAAACATTGTCGATGATGGTGTACCAATTGCCTATAATGAATCAGACCGTGTCTTAGCAGAAGATACGTATGTTGTATTTGACGTGGAGACAACAGGATTATCGGCAATATATGATACCATTATCGAACTCGCTGCCGTTAAAGTCCATAATGGAGAAATAATTGATCGTTATGAATCTTTTGCTAATCCCCACCACCCACTATCTGAAACTACTACTAACCTAACTGGCATAACAGATGACATGGTAAAAGATGCGCCAGAAGTGGAGGAAGTATTAAAAGAATTTCATGAATGGATGGGAGACGCCGTTTTAGTAGCACATAATGCTGATTTTGATATGGGATTCTTAAATACTGGATTTAAGCGTATTGGTTATGAAGAAGCAAATAATCCCGTTATTGACACATTGGAATTAGCTCGTTTATTGTTCCCTGAATTAAAGAATCACCGTTTAAATACGTTGTGTAAAAAGCTTGATATCGAGCTTACCCAACATCACCGTGCGATTTATGATGCAGAAGCAACGGGTTATTTATTATGGAAGTTTGTTAAACTATCAATTGAGCGAGGTATTGTGAATCATAACCAATTTAATCAGCACATGGGAGAAGGCAATGCTTATCAACGTTCTCGCCCGTTCCATGCTACATTATTAGCTGTAGATCAAGAAGGGTTGAAAAATATTTATAAATTGGTTTCATTAGCACATATTGATTATTTCTACCGTGTTCCACGTATACCTCGGTCTAAATTACAACAATATCGTGAAGGTATTTTAGTAGGTACGGCATGTGACCAAGGTGAAGTATTCGAAACAATGATGCAAAAATCAAAAGAACAAGCTGAGAAGGTGGCACAGTTCTATGATTTTATCGAGGTTCAACCTCCTGAAAATTTTGTCCATCTTTATGATCGAGAATTAGTGCAGAATGAAGCGCAGTTATTTGATATTATTCGCAATATTGTTCAACTTGCTGATGAACTAGGTAAACCTTGTGTTGCTACAGGAAATGTCCATCATTTAGAAAAGAATGATATGGTTTACCGGCAAATACTGATCGCATCCCAAAGTGGTAATCCGTTAAACAGACAAACATTACCGAATACGTATTTTCGTACTACGAACGAGATGATGGATGCATTTTCGTTTTTGGGCCAAGAAAAAGCAAAAGAAATTGTAATCACTAATCCAAACGCCCTTGTCGATCAAATTGATGAGGTCAAACCAGTAAAAGAAGACCTTTATACACCGAATATCGAAGGTGCAGAGGAAGAAATTCGCGAATTAAGTTATAACTTTGCTAAATCTGTCTATGGTGAAGCAATTCCGGAGATTGTGGAGAAACGGGTAGAAAAGGAATTAAAAAGTATTATTGGCCATGGATTTGCGGTTATTTACTTAATTTCACAAAAGCTAGTAAAAAAATCATTAGATGATGGCTATTTAGTAGGATCACGTGGATCTGTCGGTTCTTCATTAATCGCGACTTTTACCGAGATTACAGAAGTTAATCCATTGCCACCTCACTATGTATGTCCAGAATGTAAGTATAGTGAATTTTTTAATGATGGTTCAGTCGGTAGTGGTTTCGATTTGCCTGATAAGAAGTGTCCAAAATGCAATGCAGAATTGAAAAAAGATGGACAAGATATTCCGTTTGAAACTTTCTTGGGCTTCAAAGGGGACAAGGTTCCAGATATTGACTTGAACTTTTCCGGTGAATACCAGCCACGTGCCCACAATTATACGAAAGTACTTTTTGGCGAAGATAATGTATACCGAGCAGGAACAATTGGTACGGTAGCCGAAAAAACAGCTTATGGATATGTTAAAGGGTATGCAAGTGACAAAGAATTAACGCTGAAACAAGCAGAAGTTGACCGTTTAGTAAAAGGGTGTACCGGTGCTAAACGGACAACGGGACAACACCCTGGTGGTATCATTGTTGTACCAGATGATAAAGAAATTTATGATTTTACCCCGATTCAATATCCAGCAGATGATCGAAATTCGGAATGGCGGACAACACACTTTGATTTCCATTCGATTCATGATAACTTGTTGAAACTTGATATCCTTGGACACGATGATCCGACTATGATTCGCATGCTTCAAGATCTAAGTGGTATTGATCCACAAACAATACCGACTGATGACGATGAGGTAATGAAGATATTTTCCGGTCCTGAAGTGTTAGGTGTAACACCAGACCAAATTATGTGTAAGACCGGAACATTAGGTGTACCTGAATTCGGTACAAGATTCGTACGCCAAATGCTCGAAGATACCAAGCCGAAAACCTTTGCGGAGTTAGTTATCATCTCAGGTCTAAGTCACGGGACAGATGTATGGTTAGGTAATGCTCAAGAACTTATTAATAATGGTATTTGTGGATTACCAGATGTTATTGGTTGTCGTGATGATATCATGGTGTATTTAATGCACAAAGGCTTAGATGCATCACTTGCCTTTAAGATTATGGAGTTTGTACGTAAAGGGAAAGGCTTAGAGCCTGAGTGGATCGAAGAAATGAAGAAACACGATGTACCAGATTGGTATATCGATTCTTGTAAAAAGATAAAATATATGTTCCCAAAAGCACACGCTGCCGCATATGTATTAATGGCGATTCGAATAGCCTATTTTAAAGTTCATTATCCGATTTATTTTTATGCAGCATATTTTACCGTAAGAGCTGATGACTTTGAATTAGATACGATGATCAAAGGTTCAGAAGCAATGCGCAAACGGATCAAAGAAATTCTGGATAAAGGTAATGATGCGCCACCTAAAGAAAAAAGTTTACTTACTGTTTTAGAATTAGCATTGGAAATGAGTGAACGAGGCTACCATCTTCAAAAAGTAGACCTCTATCGTTCTTCCGCGACGGAGTTTTTAGTAGATGGTGACAGTCTGATCCCTCCATTCAATGCAGTCGATGGATTAGGAACAAATGCCGCAATCAATATTGAGAAAGCGCGAGAAGACGGAGAATTCTTATCAAAAGAAGATTTAAGAGAACGTAGCCGTATTTCTAAAACTGTATTGGAATACTTGGATCAACATGGTTGTTTAGACGGAATGGCAGAGAAAAATCAATTATCTCTGTTTTAATAAGGAACTTTTTATTGGATAAATACAGTAAATCCCTTGCATTATTCCACCATTCATGCTATATTTTATACAGATTTCATTTGATGCGGACAGAAAGAGTGGGCCTTCCCACTCTTTCTTCTTAGGTATCAACAAAGAACGATATAGGGTTTTGATAAATCCCTTGCCATTTTTGGCAAGGGATTTATCATTCCGACTTCACTAAATGTGAATGGTTCCATGAAACTTGTTGGGCTACATAGATTACTTATCAACTTACAAATTTATAATGAACACCCAACATTTGTATTAGAGCCCTTTTATCACAGTGTTAATCATCCATAAAAGTCTCGCTTCAAGGTCAAATAAATCGAAGAAGTTTAGGAGTCTCAGGTGAGACGAACACTCTGATAAGTTTCGCTAATCCTCAGTCAAGGATAAAAAACTCACTGTGGGAGTCTCACTTTATGTGTGTATCGTTTAATAAATATGGGAAATATATCTTAAAGAACATAATCGCAGTGGAGGAGGTATCAGAATGGCAAACAAGATAGTACAGCAAACAGAAGAACTAGTTCAACCCATATTAGATGAGCTTTCTTTAGAACTTGTAGATATTGTCTATGAAAAAGAAGGACCAAATTGGTTTTTACGAGTATACATCGATAAGGATGGCGGTGTAGATATTGAAGAGTGTGGTCAAGTTTCTGAAAGGTTAAGTAGCGAGTTAGATGAGAAAGATCCTATTAGTGAAGCATATTTCCTTGAAGTTTCTTCACCAGGTGTAGAACGTCCATTAAAAAAAGAGGCTGATTTCAAGCAGCATATCGGAAAACATGTCTATGTAAAACTGTATGAGCCGATTGCAGGTGAAAAGGAATTTACTGGAGATTTAGTTGGTTTCAAGGATGGTTACGCAACTGTTCAATATAAAGAAAAAACGGTGCAAAAAGAAGTGGAGATTCCATTTACCAAAATTGCGAAAGCTCGTCTAGCTGTAACTTTTGATTAAAGGGGGAGAAATTCGTGAACAGAGAATTGTTCGATGCGATGAATTATTTAGAAAAGGAAAAAGGAATTAACAAAGAGATTCTGATGGAAGCGTTAGAGGCTGCCTTAATTTCTGCTTATAAAAAGAATTTTAAATCAGCAACCAATGTTAGAGTGGATTTAAATGAGGAAGCTGGAACGATGGGTGTATTTGCTCAAAAAGAAATTGTAGACGAGGTAGAAGATCATAATCAGCAAATTTCGCTTGAAGAAGCACATAATATTAATCCGGCATATGAGATTGGTGATGTAATAGAAATTGAAGTAACACCAAGAGATTTTGGTCGAATAGCTGCTCAAGCCGCAAAACAAGTAGTAACACAACGAGTTCGAGAAGCAGAACGAGGCATCATCTACAATGAATATATTGACCGTGAAGAAGACATCATGAATGGTACGATTCAGCGTATGGACGGTCGTTTTATTTATGTGAATTTAGGTAAAGTCGAGGCCAAATTGCCAGAGTCGGAATGTATGCCAACCGAGACATATCATGTTCATGACAGAATTAAAGTGTTTGTAACCAAAGTGGAAAATACTAATAAAGGACCTAATATTTTCGTATCCAGAACACATCCTGGATTATTAAAGCGATTATTTGAAATGGAAGTACCGGAGATTTATGATGGAACCGTTGAAGTTAAATCTGTTGCGCGTGAAGCAGGAGATCGTTCTAAAATCTCTGTTCATGCGGAGGATCCAGAAATTGATCCAGTAGGGTCATGTGTTGGTCAAAAAGGACAAAGAGTACAAACGATTGTCGATGAACTAAAAGGAGAAAAAATTGACATTGTAGAATGGTCTGAGGATCCAGTAGTCTACGTATCCAACGCACTTAGCCCATCCAAAGTGATCCAAGTAAATGTTGATGAAGAGGAAAAGGCAACTACTGTAATCGTTCCAGATTATCAATTATCGCTTGCGATTGGAAAACGAGGGCAAAATGCTAGATTGGCTGCCAAATTAACAGGTTGGAAAATTGATATTAAAAGTGAATCTGAAGCAAAAGAAGAAGGCCTGATTTCAGAAGAAGAAATTGAAGAAAGTCTAGAGGCCTTAGAATATGAGGATAGCTTGGAATATGAAGAATCCTACGAAGATATGGATGAAGATCTGTTTAAGTAAGGAGGAATTCATATGGCTAAAAAACGAAAGGTACCATTAAGGAAATGCGTTATAACTCAAGAAATGATGCCTAAAGGGTCATTAATTCGAGTGGTGAAAACCAAAGAAGGTGAGGTATTTGTAGATCCTACTGGCAAGCGAAATGGGCGAGGAGCTTATGTGTCAAAGGACTTACAAGTAATCGACAAAGCAGAGAAAAATGGTGCACTAGAAAAACAGTTAGAAATAAAGATTCCGCAAGAAATATATGATGAATTAAGAAAACAGATTGAAGGCGAATAATGTGGTCAATCATAAATCTTATCTTAATATAATTGGATTAGCCAATCGTGCTGGAAAATGTACGTTCGGCGAAGAACTCATTGTCAAAGAAATTCAGTCAAAAAAGTCAAAAATTGTATTAATTGCAAGTGATATAGGCGATCAGACTCGAAAGAAATTAACAGATAAATGTACGTTTTATAATATTCCGTATTTCTTCGTAGACGATCGAAAAACACTTTCACAAGCAGTTGGTAAATCAGGTCGTGTAGCTATTTCCATTCATGAAAATGGATTTGCGAAGAAATTAATTGCATTACTTGATGAAAATATTCGGGGGTGAACGTATGTCAAAAATACGAGTATATGAGTACGCTAAGCAAGTAAATAAAACCAGTAAGGAAGTTATTAATAAACTAAAAGAATTAGAGCTTCCGGTTTCCAACCACATGTCTACTATTTCTGATGATATGAAAGCAAAGCTAGATCAAAGCTTTCAACCAAAGCCAAAAGAGCAACCAAAAAAGGCACAGGGGCATAAACAATCCAAAAATACAAAGCCAAATAATAATCAACAATCTAATAAGAAAAAGAATAATAATAAACATCAGAAAAACAATCAGAAAAACAACAAACAAGAGGCTAAAAAGCCAACTAATACTCAACCACAAAAGCCTGAAAAAATAACTTATTCTGGTTCTATAACTGTTGGAGAACTAGCAGAAAAGTTAAATAAAGAGACAAATGAAATTATTAAAAAGCTTATGTTTTTAGGGGTTATGGCTACCAAAAACCAAGATCTTGATGAAGATGCTTTAGAATTAATTTGTGGGGAATATGGAGTAGAAGTAGAACAAGAAATTGAAATTGATAAAGCAGACCTTGAAACATATATTGAAGAAGATGATCCAGACAAATTAGAGGAACGTCCTCCAGTTGTAACGATTATGGGGCACGTAGACCACGGGAAAACTACTTTACTTGATTCGATTCGCCATACGAAAGTTACAGAGGGTGAAGCAGGCGGAATCACTCAACATATTGGTGCTTACCAAGTAAGAGAAAACGATAAAAAAGTAACTTTCCTAGACACACCAGGCCACGCAGCATTTACGAGCATGCGTTCTCGTGGTGCTCAAATTACAGACCTTGCTATTTTAGTAGTAGCAGCTGATGATGGTGTCATGCCACAAACCGTTGAAGCGATCAACCATGCTAAGGCGGCAGAAGTACCAATAATTGTAGCAGTGAACAAAATGGATAAAGAAGGCGCAAATCCGGATCGTGTCATGCAAGAATTAACGGAATATGAATTAATCCCTGAAGACTGGGGTGGAGATACTATCTTCGTACAACTATCTGCGATAAAAGGGGAAGGAATCGATGACTTGTTAGAAATGATCCTCCTTGTAGCAGAAGTAGAAGAATTAAAAGCAAATCCAAACCGTCGTGCTAATGGTACAGTAATTGAAGCACAATTGGATAAAGGTCGAGGTTCTGTTGCATCATTACTTGTACAAAATGGTACACTAAAAGTAGGAGATCCGATTGTAGTTGGTAATACGTTTGGTCGTGTTCGTGCGATGGTAAATGATCTAGGTAAACGTATTAACTCAGCTGGACCTTCAACACCTGTTGAGATTACAGGTCTTAATGATGTGCCATTAGCAGGAGATCGATTTGTTGTATTTAAAGATGAAAAACAAGCGCGACAAATCGGTGAAATGAGACAAGAAAAACAATTGGAAGAAAAACGTGGTACACAGTCTCGTGTCAGCTTGGATGACTTATTCGAACAAATTAAACAAGGTGATATCAAAGACATTAATGTGATTATTAAGGCAGACGTACAAGGATCTGCCGAAGCATTAGCTGCATCATTACAAAAAATTGATGTAGAAGGTGTTAAAGTCAACATTATTCACACAGGTGTTGGCGCAATTAAAGAATCAGATATTATTCTCGCTTCAGCATCTAATGCTATTGTTATTGGGTTTAATGTTCGACCGGATAATAACGCGAAAAAAGCAGCAGAATCTGAAAATGTTGATATTCGTCTTCACCGTGTTATTTATAAAGCAATTGAAGAAGTAGAAGCTGCTATGAAAGGTCTCTTAGACCCTGAATATCAAGAAAAAGTAATCGGTCAAGTAGAAGTAAGAGAAATCTTTAAAGTGTCCAAAATTGGTACGATAGCAGGAGCTTATGTTACAGATGGAAAAGTAACAAGAGATTCTGGTGTTCGTTTAATTCGTGATGGTGTAGTCATCTATGAAGGTGAAATTGATACATTGAAACGCTATAAAGATGATGTCAAAGAAGTTGCCCAAAATTACGAATGTGGTATTACGATTAAAAACTACAATGATATTAAAGAAGGCGATATAATCGAAGCATATGTAATGGAGGAAATTGAAATTTAATGATTACCTATGCAGAAGTTGAAATCTTTTTGTATGAATGTCATTCGTTAAAGGATAAACGATCTGTATTAAAAAGAATTAAAAATCGTCTTAGTAAAGATTTAAATATTGCCATCTCTGAAATGGATTATCAAGACTTATGGCAACGATCTAAACTGGGAATAGTCACCGTCTCGGAGTCGAGCGAAATTGGGCAGCAAATTATCCAACAAGCACTAGGTATACTGGATTCCTTTACGGAAATTGAACGGACTATTACAAATATTGAAATAAGATGAAGTAAGCTAGGAAAGAGGTGATACAGATGGGGGAACTACGCTCTAATCGAGTCGCCGAACAAATGAAAAAAGAGCTTGGTGATATCATATCCCGCAAAATCAAAGATCCTCGCGTAGGATTTGTTACCATCACAGATGTAGAAGTTACCGGAGACTTGCAGCAGGCAAAGGTATTTATCTCGGTTTTAGGTGATGAAAATAAAAGGCAAGATACGTTAATTGGTCTTGCTAAAGCAAAAGGGTTTATCCGTTCAGAGATTGGCAAACGAATCAGGTTAAGAAAGACACCTGAATTAATGTTTGACTTTGACGATACAATCGAACGAGGAAACCGAATTGAGCATATCTTGAGAGAATTAAACGAATCTGAAAAAGAACAGTAAGAATGGAAAACCCTTGTCTTTCAACAAGGGTTTTCTGACTGAAACAACGAAATCAAACAGTATATATAAACTGCGCAGTAACGAGGACAAGGATTTGCTCTCTTTCGTACTGAGTTTTGATGAGTGCTGCCATACGCTCCGGCAGAATACTGCACTTTCCCTGGGCAAATCCTCGGAAAGGGAAATGGGCAGCCGGAGTGGAGGTTCTGATCACGATAAATGTCAAAATTACTTCATAGGTGACTGTGCACTTAGTTTCGAACAAACAGTATTTTCACTACTTCGCAGTTTGTATCTAGTTTGCATAATGTGAGAAAAAATCGTGATTTATGCTCGTTTTTGTCTACAATATATAGAGTGGAGGTGACGTATGGACGGGATTTTACCATTATGGAAAAGTAAAGGAATGACATCACATGATTGTGTTTTTAAGGTAAGAAAATTACTTGGCACCAAAAAGGTAGGGCATACAGGTACATTAGATCCGGAAGTAGAAGGGGTTCTACCTATTTGTATAGGAGAAGCGACCAAAATTGTTCCTTATTTAACAGATACGACAAAAACGTATCGAGCAACGGCAACATTAGGCTACTCTACCGATACAGAAGACCACACAGGTAAAATTCAGCAAGATGAGAACGTTACTATCGAAGTATCGAAAGAAGCTATTCTTCGAGTGCTACAAGAATTCTGCGGGGTCATTACCCAACAAGTTCCTTTATATTCTGCAGTTAAAGTGAATGGCAAAAAGCTTTATGAATATGCAAGAGCCAATGAACCAGTTGAAAGACCGTTTCGTCAAGTGAAGATTCACAATATTCGTTTTTTATCTACTACATATGATAAAGTAAAGAAGACGCAATCAGTAGAATTTGAAGTTACATGTTCAAAAGGTACATATATCCGTACACTATGTGTTGATATAGGAAAAGCTTTAGGATTCCCATCCCATATGTCACATTTAGTGAGAATAGCTACAGGGAATTTATCAGAACAAGATACAATTACTCTTGACCAAATTCAAGAGTGTTTGGATCAAAACCAACCAGTACCACTTATATCGATCAATAAAGGTCTTGCTCATTTAGATAATTGGGCAATAGACGAAAAAACGATGGAAAAAGTTTTACATGGACAAAAATTACCAATACCAAGCCCAATACCTAACACACCTTTTTTTCGAGTAATTTTTCGCGATAGAATGGTAGCTATTTATCAAGTACATGATAATAAGAAAGAAATAAAACCAGCACGTGTTTTCAGATTGAATGAAAGAAAGTAGGTGAGACAGGTGGAAGTGCAATCACTTGTATATCCCCATGACTTAAAAAGAGAAAATTTGCCGGATACTGTAGCTGCTATTGGATTTTTTGATGGGGTTCATAAAGGACATCAGGCGGTCATACAACAAGCAATGAATATTGCCAGCCAATCAAAAAAAGAATCTGCAGTAATTACTTTTGATCCGCATCCTTCTGTAGTATTACAAAAACAAAAAGAACAAGTACGGTATATTACCCCTATCGATGATAAAATTAAAAAGATGGAAGCATCAGGGGTGGATCGTTTATATATTATTCGATTTGATCAATCATTAGCGAAATTAACACCAAAACAATTTATTGACCATTTTATTGTAAATCTACATATCACTCACTTAGTTGCGGGATTTGATTTTACGTTTGGACATAAAGGTTCAGGTAATATGGAAAATATCTATGAGTTTACTGGTAATGAACTGGAGATTACAACAATCAGCAGGTTAGATTATCAAGAAGATAAAATTAGTTCAACTAGAATTCGTCATGAGTTAAAGCAAGGGAATATGGAAAAAGCAGAGATATTACTTGGCAGGCCCTATTCTCTAACTGGAGAAGTTATTCATGGCGATAAACGTGGTCGAACAATTGGCTATCCAACTGCAAACATCAAAATAGAGGATTATTATTTTTTACCTAGAATAGGTGTATATGCTGTGGAAGTAGAAGTTGGAGATAAGCATTATTATGGTATGGCAAACCTTGGATATAACCCGACATTTACAGATGATCGGGAAAATACAAAACTTGAAGTACACATTTTCGATTTTGATGAGAATATTTATGGCGAACAGATAGTCGTCTATTGGAAAAAATTTATTCGAGATGAAGAAAAATTCTCTGGAATCGATGAATTGGTAGAAAAGCTGAAAGATGACGAAGACCAAAGTCGTGAATTTTTTGCAATAAATGAATAAAACCACTTGCATTTTAAGTCGAAAAGTTGTAACCTTTAATACGGAAACCATCCACTTGGCAATTCGATTTCTCCGGCGATTGCTAGGGGATAGGGGTTCAACTTGAAATATTAGGAGGTGAATAGGATGGCTATTACACAAGAGCGTAAAAACGAAATCATCAATGAATACAAAACACATGAGAACGACACTGGTTCACCAGAAGTTCAAATTGCTGTCCTTACTGAGGAAATCAATAATTTGAATAACCACTTACGTACTCATAAGAAAGATCACCATTCACGTCGTGGTCTATTAAAAATGGTAGGTAAACGTCGTAACTTGTTAAACTATTTACGTAACAAAGATGTTGCTCGTTACCGTACACTAATTCAAAAATTAGGTTTACGTCGATAAACCAACTAAAAAGCGGGAGTGATCCCGCTTTTTCTGTATGTAAAAAACTAGTGAAATACAACCTAATACGGAATAAGTATATTTTTTCTTGATGTTGATGAAAGAAATGAATAACATATTGATTATTTCTAGGCAAAATAGAAAATACTAATATTATTCCGAATAAATGTTTAATCAATAGAACTAGTTACATATGTGGAAACAACATGCTAAAATAAAAAGTAGTCATGTACAAGCATAGTTGTTTTGAGAGGAGTACTATAATGGTAGAAGAAAAGAAAGTATTTTCAACTGAAATCGCTGGTCAACCGTTCCGAGTGGAAATTGGTGAACTAGCAAAACAAGCAAATGGAGCATGCATGGTGCATTATGGTGATACTGCTGTATTAGCAACTGCAACAGCTTCAAAAGAACCAAAAGATTTACCTTTCTTCCCGTTAACCGTCAATTATGAAGAACGTTTATACGCGGTTGGGAAAATCCCGGGAGGATTCATCAAAAGAGAAGGTAGACCCAGTGAAAAAGCTGTATTAACATCAAGACTGATTGACCGTCCGATCCGCCCGTTGTTCCCAGATGGTTTCCGAAATGAGGTACAGGTGATTAGTACCGTAATGAGTGTGGATCAAAACTTGCCATCTGAAATCGCGGCAATGATCGGTTCATCGATTGCGTTAAGTGTATCTGATATTCCTTTTGGAGGACCTATTGCGGGTGTTGTAGTAGGAAGAGTCGATGGAAATTTCGTTGTTAATCCAACATTGGAAGAACGCGAAAAAAGTGATATTGATCTAACAGTAGCTGGTACTAAAGATGCGATTAACATGGTTGAAGCAGGAGCAAATGAAGTACCGGAAGAAATTATGTTAGAAGCGATCATGTTTGGTCATGAAGAAATCAAACGATTAATTGCTTTTCAAGAAGAAATCATTGAAGCATTACAAGTAGAGAAGATGGAAATTCAATTATTCGAAGTTAATGATTCCATTGTAGAAGAAGTAGAAAATAAAGCAAAAGCTCGACTTGTAGAAGCAATTCAAGTACAAGAAAAGCATGCGCGCGAGGAAGCAATTGAACAAGTAAAAGCAGAAATAAAAGAAGAGTATGAAGAAGCTGAGGCAGAAGCCGATACATTAAAACAAGTAGCTTCTGTATTAGACAAGATTGTAAAAGAAGAAGTTCGTCGTTTAATCACGAAAGAAAAAGTACGTCCAGATGGAAGAAAAATTGATGAAATCAGACCGTTGTCTTCAAGAATTGGTGTTTTACCTCGTACTCACGGTTCTGGATTATTTACACGTGGTCAAACCCAAGCATTAAGTGTATGTACATTAGGAGCATTAGGTGATGTACAAATCTTAGATGGATTGGATGCAGAGGAATCAAAACGATTTATGCATCACTATAATTTCCCATCTTTCAGTGTAGGGGAAACTGGACCAATCCGTGGACCGGGACGACGTGAAATCGGTCATGGTGCATTAGGTGAACGTGCATTAGAAAAAGTAATACCAGACGAAAAAGAATTTCCTTATACCGTTCGTCTTGTTTCAGAAGTATTGGAATCTAATGGTTCAACGTCTCAAGCAAGTATTTGTGCAAGTACATTAGCAATGATGGATGCAGGTGTTCCGATTAAAGCACCAGTAGCTGGTATAGCGATGGGTCTTGTTAAATCTGGTGAAGATTATACGATCTTAAGTGATATCCAAGGTATGGAAGACTTCTTAGGAGATATGGATTTCAAAGTAGCGGGTACTGAAAAAGGTGTTACAGCGTTGCAAATGGATATTAAGATTGAAGGCTTATCACGTGAAATCCTTGATGAGGCTCTAACACAAGCGAAAAAAGGACGTATGCACATTCTTTCTCATATGTTAGAAACGATTCAAGAGCCTAAACATGAATTATCTGATTATGCTCCGAAAATTTTAACAATGGATATTAATCCAGATAAAATTCGTGATGTGATTGGTCCAAGTGGTAAACAAATCAATCAAATTATTGAAGAGACTGGTGTCAAAATTGATATTGAGCAAGATGGACATGTCTTTATTTCTTCAACTGATACAGAGATGAATAAAAAAGCTCAGAAATTAATTGAAGATATAGTACGTGAAGTAGAGGTTGGACAAATGTACCTGGGTACAGTGAAACGTATTGAAAAATTTGGTGCTTTTGTAGAGTTATTTAAAGGAAAAGAAGGATTAGTGCACATCTCAGAATTAGCTGAGGAAAGAATCGGCAAAGTAGAGGATGTAGTGTCAATTGGCGATCAGATTATGGTCAAAGTAAAAGAAATCGACCGTCAAGGACGCATCAATCTTTCAAGAAAAGCAGTACTTATCGAACAAAAAGAAAACAATTAATCAAAGAAGAAGCTGGCCAACCAGTTTCTTTTTTTAAACCTTTAGGTAAAGGATTACATCATACATAAACTGCGCAGTAACGAGGAAAAGGATTTGCTCTCTTCCATTCTTCACTTAGAGAGTGCATGCAAACCGCTCCGGCAGAATACTGCGCTTTCCGTGGGCGGTTTTTAGCTAACTTTGCAAAGAAAACCACTTAGCAAAGTGGATCTTCAGCTCTCGTGAGTCCCACAGGAGTCTCCGTATTCTGCCTACGCTATTTTTGTTCTCTGATTATAAAAAGAAATGAACTTATGGAACTAACTTTTTTGTTTTACTACAGTTCTAATCGGCTGTAATTCTGCCTGGCTAATTTCGGATTAGTGTTGTAGGCATATCTTAACGAAGGCCGCCCACTATCACTCCTGTGGGAATTGTTTGACCTGAAGATCCACTTTTTCGAGCGGTTTTTGCTCGAAAAAGTTAGCTGAAGGGCAAACCCCACGGAAAGGGAAGTGGGAAGCCGGAGTGGTAGTTATTCATCACGATATATTTCAACATTATGTCTTAGGTGAGCGCACATCTAATTACCACATTACTTCGCAGTTTGTATCTACTACACAAGTTAGGTACTAGCATAGTTTTAGGAGGATTTTGATTTGTTACATCGTAAGGAATGCAGTAATGGGATGCGAATTGTATTGGAAGAAATCACATCTGTCAGATCAGTAACGATCGGGATTTGGGTTAAAACTGGTTCAAGAGATGAATCGACAGAACTAAACGGCATATCTCATTTTATCGAGCATATGTTATTTAAAGGAACAGAAAATCGAACATCACAGGAAATTGCGGAAGCATTTGATGGCATTGGTGGCGAAATTAATGCGTTCACTTCAAAAGAATACACATGCTTTTATGCTAAAGTCCTCGATACGCATAAAGAATTGGCAATCGAAATTTTAGCAGATATGCTACTTCACTCTACTTTTGATCAAACAGAGATGGAAAGAGAAAAGAATGTAGTATTAGAAGAGATTAATATGACAGAGGATACACCAGATGACATTATCCATGATTTATTAGCAGAGGTAACATACCAACAACATCCATTGGCAAAGCCAATATTAGGTTCTAAGTCTACCGTTAATCAACTAGCACAACAAGATATATTTCAATATATGAAAAACCACTATGTTCCTGAGAATATCGTAGTTTCGATCGTCGGTAATGTGACTTCCAGTTTTATTAAAACAGTGGAAGATACGTTATCTGTGGAAAATCAACCATTAACCGATAAAAAAGGTGCAAGCAAACCAGTATTTTATCCTAAGCAAATTTCACAAACGAAAGAAACAGAACAAGCTCACCTCTGTTTAGGATATGAAGGTGTAGGGATAGAAAATAACCTTGAATACGCCATGATGATTGTTAATAATGTCTTAGGTGGCAGTATGAGTTCCAGGTTGTTCCAAGAAATAAGAGAAAAAGAAGGGATGGCATACTCCATTTTTTCTTATCATAGTGCTTTTGTTGATAGTGGTTTGTTAACCATTTATGCGGGAACTTCGAAAAATCAGTTGTATATTGTTCAAGATAAAATACACTATATTGTCGATCAATTGAGGAAGAATGGTTTATCTAATAAAGAGTGGCAAAACAGTAAAGAACAATTAAAAGGACTTTATATGTTAAGTCTCGAAAGTACAAATAGCAAAATGAGCCGAAATGCCAGAAATGAATTATTATTGCAAACTCATCCTTCCCTTGATGAAATAATGAAAAAAATTGATGAAGTCAAATTAGATGATGTTCAACATATTCTTGATACATTACAGTCTGATCGAGTTGCAACTGCCATTATTTCACCTGAATAATAGATTGGAGGTGTTAATGATGCGTTTTAACGATTTAAGCAGTAAAGAGTTGATTGACTTAACTACAGGTTCTAGACTGGGTGTTTTGGGACAAACAGATCTTGAAATTGATGAAAAAACAGGTCAAATCATTTCTTTTACCATTCCGCAATATAGTATGTTTGGCTTAAGAAAGTCAGAATCCTATTCACGAATTGACTGGAAACAGATTAAAAAAATCGGTGATGATATGATTATTGTGGAAACAGATGAGGTGTAAAAAACGAAGCTAATCGAAGCTTCGTTTTTTATTTTAGATAGGAAATTATATAACCATTGGTATCACAGTGATTTCATTGCCAAATTTCAGCACTTCTATGCTGAGGATAATAATCAAAGTTTCTAGCTCTGGCATATGTAGTAGAGCTGCATTAAACGAAGCCTGCCTACTTTCACTCCTGGGGGAAAAGCTTTTCTTATTTCTTGGGATATTTGCCTCTTCACTTCTGTTCCATGTTTTCATATGATAATTTTAGATAAGATTTATTGTTTAGATAGAGAGTTGGTGAGGTGACAAGATGCAGAAGACTAAACATATTGCAATTATTGGAGGCGATGCACGCTATTTGCCTTTAATACATGCACTTAAAACGATTGATCACTTAAGTATTCGCATATTAGGTTTTGAACAAGTAGAGCAAAGCTACACAGGGGTTATGCAGTCAACAATCGAGAATTTGGATACATCTCAATTAGATGGTGTCATATTACCGATTACCGGTATAGATGATGATGGCTTTGTCGAAACAATGTTTTCAAATGAAAAAATACAATTAACAGAGGAATGGTTTCAGTCATTACCAGAAGATTGTATAGTGTTCACTGGCATATCCAATCGAAAACTGGATCAGCATATTAGCGACAACAATTTACATTTAATCAAATTAATGGAAAGGGATGATGTTGCTATTTATAATTCCATCCCTACTGCCGAAGGAGCTATTATGCTTGCTATCAAACATACCGATTTCACCATTCATCATTCGAATGTATTCGTATTTGGATATGGGCGAGTTGGTGAAACGACTGCCAATAGCTTTGCTGGCCTTGGAGCTAACATAGCAGTTATTTCCAAGCATGAAACTGATTTGGCACGTGTTTATGAAAAAGGATGGGAAGCGTATTCGTTAGACCAGATCGAGCAATATATAGATAAATGTCAAATTTTAATTAATACGATTCCTGCAAAAGTAGTAGATAAATCTCTTATTGAAAAAATGAATAGTCAGGCGATTATTATCGACTTAGCCTCCAAGCCTGGAGGAATTGATTTTGAATATGCGAAAACCAGAGGTATAGAAGCGATCCATGCTTTAGGTTTGCCGGGGATGGTAGCTCCGACAACTGCAGGCGAAATTCTGGCTGATCGCATAGCCAAAATACTATTCACCTCCTAACAGTAACACACAGATGATCTGGGCATATAATGGGCATATAATGGGCATATAACGTAAGCCCAATTGGTGAACCCTGTGATTCTGTAAAAAGATTACAAATATAGGAGGTATTTTAGTGGATTTAAAAGGGAAAAAGATTGGATTTGGTTTAACTGGATCACATTGTACTTATGCAGATGTTTTTCCACAAATGGAGAAATTAGTCGAGTTAGGTGCCGAATTAGTGCCAGTTGTCTCATATACATTTAAAGAAACTGACAGTAAATTCGGTAAAGCTCAAGATCATATGGATCGCGTTAAAGAAATTACAGGTAGAGAACCGATCGCAACTATTGTAGATGCTGAACCATTAGGACCGATCGAACCATTAGATGCTATGATATTAGCTCCTTTGACTGGTAATTCCATGAGTCGTCTCGCCAATGCCATAACCGACAGTCCTGTTCTGATGGCAACGAAAGCAACGATTAGAAACGGAAATCCAGTTGTCATTGGGGTTTCAACCAATGATGCATTAGGCTTAAACGGTGTTAATTTAATGCGGTTAATGTCTACTAAGCTAATATATTTCGTACCATTTGGTCAGGACGATCCGATAAAGAAACCAAATTCAATGGTATCAGATATGACACTCATTCCGGAAACGGTAGTGAACGCTCTTGAATATAAGCAAATACAGCCGGTAGTTATAGAAAGAAACAAGTAATTATGATGAAATAATTAAAGTATAATCGATAATATGTTATGATAAAAAAGATAATCAAATTAATCATTGAATCAAATGGAAGGGGACAATTAACATGGCAACAGGACAACAATATAATGTGGCAGTAGTAGGTGCTACTGGTGCAGTAGGAGCAAAAATGCTAGAAACATTGGATAAAAAGAACTTTCCAATCAACGAATTACTGTTATTATCTTCTAAACGTTCAGCCGGAAAAGAAATGGAGTTTCAGGGTAAAACCTATACGGTACAGGAAGCTACACCAGAAAGTTTCGAAGGTGTTGATATTGCTCTGTTTTCAGCTGGTGGATCAGTTTCTAAAAAGTTAGCTCCAGAAGCAGTAAAACGTGGTGCAGTCGTTGTTGACAATACAAGTGCATTCCGAATGGATCCTGAAGTACCACTAGTGGTACCAGAAGTAAATGAAAAAGATATCCAGAATCATAACGGAATCATCGCAAACCCAAATTGTTCTACCATTCAAATGGTAGCTGCTCTTAAACCAGTTCAAGATAAGTTTGGTATGTCTAGAGTAATTGTTTCGACATATCAAGCAGTATCAGGAGCTGGAAATGAGGCTGTCGAGGAATTGCATTCTCAGTCCAAAGCATTTTTAGATGGTGAAGAATTAAAGCCAGAATTATTACCTGTATCTGGGGAAAAACATCACTACCCCATTGCATTTAATGCATTACCTCAAATTGATGTTTTCCAAGATAATGGATACACATTTGAAGAGATGAAAATGATAAATGAAACAAAGAAAATCATGCATGATGAATCTGTTCAAGTTGCAGCAACTTGTGTACGATTACCATTCTTTACATCTCATGCAGAAAGTGTATATGTTGAAGTTGATAAAGATGACGTAACCGTTGATCAGTTTAAAGAAGCAATTAGTAACGCGGATGGTGTTGTCTTAGAAGATGACCCAGCCAATCAAGTATATCCTACCCCATTGGAAGCAGCAGGTAAAAGTGATGTGTTTGTAGGACGTATCCGTAAAGATTTGGATAATAAGAAAGGATTCCACTTATGGGTAGTCTCTGATAACTTGTTAAAGGGAGCTGCTTGGAATTCCGTGCAAATTGCTGAATCTCTAATTAAAAATAACTGGCTCAATAAATAAATGAGGTGGGAACATGCGGGTATTGGTACAAAAATTTGGTGGTACGTCTGTTAAAAATAAAGAATCCAGAGAATACGCGATTCGCCATATAAAAGAGGCACTAGCTGAAGGCTATAAGGTAGTTGTAGTTGTTTCAGCAATGGGTCGTTACCCTGAACCTTATTCAACAGATGCATTATTATCATTAATCGATGGAAATCATTCTATGTTAAGTAATAAGGAGAAAGATTTATTGTTGTCTTGTGGAGAAACAATTTCTGCGACGGTTTTTTCCCATGATTTACTGGAACATCAAATTCATTCTATTGCAATGACTGGTGGAGAAGCTGGTATTATTACGACTAGTAACTTTTCCAATGCCCAAATTAAAACGGTAGATACCAAACATTTATATGATGTTTTAAGTAACCATCAAGTAGTAGTTGTAGCTGGATTTCAAGGAAAAACGGAGAATAATGAAATAACAACCATTGGCAGGGGTGGGAGTGATACCTCTGCCACTGCATTGGCAGCAGCTTTACAAGCGGAATATGTAGATATATTTACGGATGTGAATGGCATTATGACAGCAGATCCGCGTGTTGTTACCAAAGCACAAAAATTAGATACTATTTCCTATACAGAAATATGTAATTTAGCGTATCAAGGAGCAAAAGTTATCCATCCTCGTGCGGTAGAAATTGCGATGCAAGCAAATGTTCCAATTAGAGTGCGTGCTACAAAACTGAATGATAAAGGCACACTTATTACCAATATTCCTGAAACTGATTATTCGGAGAGTATACATGATCGTTTGGCTACAGGGATTGCATATGTTAATCAGATTACTCAGATAAAAATTCAAGAGGTGAAAGAACCGCAACAAATACACGTGAAAGTATTTAAAGCGATGGCTGAGGCAGGTATTTCTGTTGATTTTATCAATATATCACCAAATGGTGTAATATATACGATATTTGAACGAGACGAAGATTTAGCGAAGCAAGTCTTAGAGTCATTAGAGCTTGAACCGATTATTACGAAAGATTGTGCAAAGATCTCATTAGTTGGAGCAGGTATGTCAGGAGTGCCTGGAGTTACATCAAAAATCGTACAGACGTTAACTAATAAAAATATTCCGATTTTACAATCAGCAGATAGTCATCGAACCATCTGGGTCTTAATTCAAAATGTCCATTTAGAAACAGCACTTAATGCATTACATGAAGCCTTTCGATTAGAAAAATAAAAAATTATAATTTTCTATTGATGAAATCGTATATTCATGGCATAATTATGTTCGCCATTTTTCTATATAAGATGTTGTTCAAAAAGTCACCAAATGATAAGTGATAAGCGGCGAATCTCTTCGTTAGCTTGTTTCTCCGTTGCTCACGTATTAAATGCATACGTTCCGCTACTCGAAACTGCGCCGCCTCGACCTTCTTGCTTTTAATTTGGCAACTTTTTGAACACGTACTTTAGAGCGTATTGTAAAATAAAAACCACTAAATGAAGCAAAATTATACTAATCAATGTTTAGCATTTGCAAATCAGGTGAAGGAGATTGGAAAGGAGATGGTGACATTATGGATTTCGGAAGACTGTTAACCGCAATGGTGACACCTTTTGATGAAAATAATCGTATGGATTTAAATATAACGACACAATTGATCGAACATTTGATTGCTACGGGATCAGATGGACTTGTTGTAGCAGGTACAACAGGTGAATCTCCAACGTTGAGTCATGAAGAAAAGATCACTTTATTTGAACACGTCGTGAAAGTGGTGGATGGTCGAGTACCTATTATTGCTGGAACGGGTAGTAATAATACACAAGAGTCGATCGAACTAACCAAAGAAGCAGAACAAATAGGAATTGATGGTGCTCTAGTTGTAACCCCGTATTATAATAAACCCAATCAAGAAGGGTTATACCAGCACTATGCTGCGATCGCTAAAGAGACCAAATTACCAATTATGTTGTACAATATTCCTTCAAGAGCAGTTGTGCGCTTGAATGTAGAAACAGTTGTTGCTTTGTCACAAATCGAGAATATTGTGGCGGTTAAAGATTCTACTGGTGATCTGGACGGAATTGCTTCTATATTAGAACAAGCAGATGACGGCTTTTCTGTATATAGTGGTGATGATTCATTAACCTTACCAATCCAATCTATTGGTGGTTCAGGGATTGTTTCCGTTTCTTCTCATATTATTGGGAAAGAAATGAAAGAAATGATTGAATTATTCGAACAAGGTAAAGTGAAAGAAGCAAGTCGACTTCATCGCAAGTTACTTCCGATCATGCGTGCATTATTTATGGCACCATCTCCTTCACCAGTTAAGTCTGCCTTGAACTACCAACAAATCAATGTAGGCTCTGTACGTTTACCATTAGTACCGTTATCGCCATTTGAGGAACAAAATTTATTTAGAGTAATTGAATCATTTCAATAATGGTTAGAACCTGTTTCCATCACTATGAAACAGGTTCTTTTCAACTGCAAAAAAATTGAAGCAAATACATAAACTGTAAAGCAACGTAACCATAGCTTATACAAAAGTTTCGTTTTTCGGTTAGCCTGCGGACATCTATTCCGCTATTCACCAAAAATAGTGCTATTTGAAGTCGAACTGAAGCAAATAAGGGATTAAAATGTCCGCCAACACCGAAAGTGGGTGATTATTCCGCCCAATAACGCACTAAATGTCCGCTCAACAATTATTTTTAAATAGGTTTCGACTGGAAAAATCTTTTTAGAACTGTTAAGGGTACAGAATGAAATAAGCTAGGTGGTTCATACTAATTACTACTATGATGAAAAGGGGTAATTAGGTATGAAACAACAAAAACAAGAAACAAAAGAAAAAGAATCGCAATCATCATCACTTGTTGAAAAGATTCAACAGTTAGGACAATCCACCATACCGAATGCACCAGACTCTAATATTCATGTGTTATCCATCATCGGTCAAGTGGAAGGGCATGTTCAATTGCCGCCACAAAATAAAACAACCAAATATGAACATCTCATCCCACAGATAGTTGCAATCGAACAAAACCCGAAAATAGAAGGGCTAGTTGTGGTGTTAAATACAGTCGGTGGTGATGTCGAGGCAGGTCTTGCCTTATCAGAAATGATTTCATCACTATCTAAACCAACCGTTTCTGTTGTACTAGGTGGAGGTCACTCCATTGGTGTTCCGATAGCTGTATCAACCGATTATTCTTTCATTGCGCCATCAGCAACAATGACGATTCATCCAATTCGACTTACAGGACTTGTGATTGGTGTACCACAAACATTTGAATATATTGATAAAATGCAGGAACGAGTCCTTCAATTTGTAACTACTCATTCCAATATTAAGGAAGACAAATTAAAAGAATTAATGTTCGAAAAAGGAAATTTAACAAGGGATATTGGAACAAATGTGGTCGGAGAAGATGCTGTGAAGTACGGTTTAATTAATGAAGTTGGCGGTATCAGTGGAGCAATGTCAAAACTTAATGAGTTAATTGAGGGGAAAAAGGATTCTCAGGAGTTGATCCAATGATATTATATACACCGCTCAGTTATGAGGATGTCCATTATTCTGAACAAGATTACCAGCAATACGAAATTATTAGCTTCCAAAGCAAACCATGCTGTATCCAAAGATTAGAGAACGGTGATATGCGAATTGTTCAATTGTTATCTACAGATCCAAATGATTATTTAGCAGAACATTTCTCACCGGGAACGATTATTCCCAGTCAAGAAAATCTTCAATAGAATATTCGTTCTATTTTTGATTCTATGCTATAATAGAAATCGGAAATAGAGCTAATTAGACACCCTTGCTTACGAACAGCAAGGGTATTTCATACATATTAAAAGGGACTTGAGGAGTGTTTATATGGCAAAAAGAAAAAAAAGAAGAAAAAAACAACCCTTAAAAAATAATATAAAAAAAGAATTGCTCGGTTTATTATTAGTGTTTTTAGCTATATTCGGTAGTGGAGCTACTTTGATAAGCGATGGAGCTGTTTCATCATTATTGGAAAATATCTTTAGGTTTTTCTTCGGAAATTGGTATTTCCTTGTATCACTTTTTTTGTTAATTGTTGGGGTATTTCTTATGGTGAAACGAAAATGGCCAAAGTTATCAACCCGCAAATGGATAGGTACGTATTTAGTTTTGGCAGGTCTCTTGTTACTTACTC
This sequence comes from Gracilibacillus saliphilus, assembly GCF_010994085.1. NCBI lineage: Bacteria > Bacillati > Bacillota > Bacilli > Caryophanales > Bacillaceae > Gracilibacillus > Gracilibacillus saliphilus. Next base: position 799,554 of record NZ_WJEB01000001.1, read on the forward strand.
ATATTCTTACGTTTCAAGAAGCATTTAGTCGAACAACTGATTATCCTTCAATTATAGGTCAAAGTTTTACATTTTACACAGATTATATTCAAGGCGACCGAGATACCTTTTTTCTAGGTGGAGGAATGATTGCAGCAATCATGTTTGCGATTAGCTACTTTCTTTTTTCTTTTTCTGGCGCAATGATTGTTGCTGCTTTTCTCATGTTAATAGGGATAATTGTGTTTAGCAATCTATCAATCGGGGATCTATTTTCAAAGGCTTTTCATAAATTACAAGAAAAGCTGGAGCAAAGTAAACAACGATTGGTAGAACGGAAGGAGAAAAGGCAAGAAAAAGAACTGGAAGAAAATAATGATATGTTACTTGAAAGTGACAAGGATACTAATGAAAGTGAACTACCAGCTATTGCATACGCAAATGAAGATCTAGAGATGACAGAGCAGGCAAATAATGAAGAAGAAATAGAGACGATAGATGCAGAAGAATTAGAAGTTAACGACGAGGTTAAAGAAGACAATTGGACTACATCTGAGTCAGAGCAACTACCGACAACAGTATTTGAGAACGAGGATTATCAATTACCAACAATGAACATACTAGAGCTTCCTAAAAACTTTGGTAAACAACAAGAAAAAACATACATACAACGAGTTGTTCGCAAATTAGAAAAAACCTTTCAAAGCTTTGGTGTAAAAGCACGGGTTACCAAAGTGCATGTTGGTCCATCGGTAACAAAATATGAAGTATACCCAGAAGCAGGTGTGAAAGTTAGTAAAATTGTGAACCTACATGATGATTTGGCACTTGCTTTAGCTGCTAAGGATATTCGTATTGAAGCACCTATTCCAGGGAAATCCGCTGTAGGAATAGAGGTGCCGAATGAAGAGACAGCTATGGTTACATTACGTGAAGTGCTAGAATCTAAAAAGAATCACATTCAGAATAAGTTGGCATTTGCTCTCGGTAAAGATATTGCTGGTGAATCTGTGATTGCAGAATTAAATAAAATGCCACACCTATTGGTTGCGGGCGCAACAGGAAGTGGTAAAAGTGTTTGTATTAACGGTATTATTACAAGCGTACTAATGAGAGCTAAACCACACGAAGTAAAAATGATGATGATTGACCCTAAAAAGGTTGAATTAAATGTTTACAATGGCATCCCCCATTTACTGACTCCAGTGGTAACAGATCCTAAAAAAGCTTCAAGAGCATTAAAAAAAGTAGTAGCCGAAATGGAAAGACGTTACGATCTGTTCTCAGAAACTGGTACACGAAATATAGAAGGGTATAATGAATATATTAAGCGACATAATGCAGCAGAAGAGGATCAGCAACCTCAGCTTCCTTATATTGTCGTCATTGTGGATGAGTTAGCTGATTTAATGATGGTTGCATCGAATGAAGTGGAAGATGCTATTACAAGGCTTGCTCAAATGGCACGAGCAGCAGGAATTCATTTGATTATTGCAACGCAACGTCCGTCTGTTGATGTCATTACGGGAGTTATTAAGGCGAATATTCCGTCACGTATAGCATTTAGTGTTTCATCACAAACTGATTCCAGAACCATTCTGGATTCTGGTGGAGCTGAAAAATTGCTAGGACGTGGAGATATGCTTTTTATCCCAGTTGGTTTATCCAAACCAGTCCGTATCCAAGGTGCCTTCTTATCTGATGAAGAAGTCGAGCGTGTCGTGGATCATTGTGTCGAGCAACAAAAAGCACAATATCAGGAAGAAATGATTCCGGAAGAAGAAACAGAAGTGGTCCAAGAGGTAGATGATGCCCTCTTTGATGATGCGGTGCAGTTAGTGCTGGAAATGCAAAGTGCCAGTGTTTCCATGCTACAAAGGCGTTTTCGGATTGGTTACACACGTGCAGCTCGATTAATAGATGCTATGGAGGATAGAGGAATTGTAGGTCCATACGAAGGTTCAAAACCTCGAACAGTTTTACAAAGTCAGGCATCAGATGACATGACAGCAAATTCGTCATCCTAGTACTAAAAATGCAAAAGAGACAAAATATTCTTTATTATTCGATCTAAAAGTGTTATATTTGTTTGTAATAAAAACAATGGATATAGATTGGTTGGGGGAAGCTATGTTATCTAATTTAAATAATGGATCTACTATTTCTGCGGTACATTATATAAAAAATTTAATAGAGGACGGGCATTATAAAGAAAAAGAAAAATTACCTACTGAGTATGAATTGGCAAAAAATTTAGGTGTAACACGTAAAGAAATTCAAGATGCCATTACCATTTTAGAAGAAGAAAATATCTTAATTCAAAGACCTGGTGTTGGTGTTTTCGTACACGCAAAACCGATTCTATCCTCAGGTATTGAGCAGCTAGGTAGTGTTACCGAAATGATACAAAAATCAGGAAAAAAGCCTGGTGTACAATATATATCTGCAGAAATTACAGAACCAACTTATGAAGATAAGCGTCGCTTTGATCCATTGGAAATTGAAAAATTTGCACAGTTAGAACGAGTACGTACAGCAGATGGTGATCCAGTAGTTTATTGTATAGATAGAGTAGATCAACGTATTATGCCATTAGAATTAATTCACAGTCAGGAATCTATATTTCAAGCTTTAAAAACATATGCAAAAAAAGAAATAGATTATGCTGTAGCTTATATTGAACCAATCGGTTATCATGAAAGAATTTCACCTATTTTAAATTGTGAACCAGATCAGGCACTGTTATTATTACGACAAATGCATTATACAAAAGAAAACGAACCAGTATTATATTCAGCTAACTTTTTTAGAGCGGATGTATTTAGTTTTTACGTCTTAAGAAAAAGATTATAAAGTGAGTCTTCTCTAGAAAAGTAAGAAGTCTCATAAGCAAGCTTAAGAACCCGTTTAGACTCAACAAGACGGGTTTTTAAGCTTTTCGTATAGTTTGAAATGCAATCATTTGCTTAAAATACTTTGGAGACAACTTCCCTATTTAGCATAATATTTGGATTTTTTTGATAGAATATAGAAGACAACAAAAATAAAATTCAAAGGAGTAGAGTTATGGCTGAAACTTTAGAGCGAATCATCCCGAGAGAAGGGTATGATTTACATCTTATACATACAAAGAAATTTAAAACGATTCACTTATCATTAAAATTTACGTCAAATTTAACAAGAGATAATATTACGAAAAGAGCGTTACTTCCTTACATTTTACAACAAGGTACAGAGAATTATCCTACCGCTATACAATTACGACAACAGCTTGATGAATTATATGGTACCGTATTAGCGGTTGACAGTAGTAAAAAAGGGGAGAATCATATCTTTACGATTCGGTTAGAATTGCCGAATGAACAATATATTGCTGGTTCTCAGGATTTATTAGATAAAGGAATTGCCTTTCTTCGGGAAATTATTTATCAACCAAAATTAGTGAACCAAGCATTTGATCCTAAAATTGTTGCTCGTGAAAAAGAAACATTACGCAGCAAGATAGAATCACTAAAAGAAGATAAAATGAGTTTTGCGAATACACGGATGATTGAGGAAATGTGTAAAGAAGAGGCATATCGTTTACGAGTGCATGGTTATGAAGAAGATTTGGATAAGATTACAGCAGATGACCTTTATGCTTATTATCAGCAAATATTGAGTCATGATCACCTCGATATTTTTGCAGTTGGTGATATTGACGGGTTAGATGTTGAGGAAAAAATTACAGCACTCGTAGAAGAGCGACAGCAGCAACCAATCGAAAAAGCGATGAGAGTAACAAAAGATAATGAACAAACACTGATAGAAGATGATGATATCAAGCAAGCTAAATTACATTTTGGTTATCGCACAAATATTACGTTTAATGATGAAGATTATCCAGCATTACATGTTTTTAATGGTTTGTTTGGCGGATTTCCAAGTTCTAAATTATTTATGAATGTGAGGGAAAAGCATAGCTTAGCCTATTATGCAGCATCCCGAATTGAAAGTCACAAAGGGTTAATGTTTGTCTTTAGTGGAATTGCGCCTGAACAGTATGAAAAAGCTAAAACGATCATATTGGAACAAATGGAGCAAATGCGTAATGGTGAGTTTAGTGATGATCAACTAAGCGAAACGAAAGAAATGACTGTTAATCAGTTACGGGAAACATTAGATAACCCTCAAGGGATGATCGAATTACATTATCAAAGTGTATTGGCAAAATCATCGATCACACCAGAACAATTGTTAAAAAAAGTAAACACTGTTACGAAAGAACAAGTAATTAATGTTGCTAATAAAATCAAGCTTGACACGATATATTTGTTGACGAGTAAGGAGGCGGAACAAAGTGAAGCATAAACATTATCAGCAAATTGAAGAAAATATATATGCAGAAACACTTTCGAATGGTTTACGTGTTTTTATTTTACCGAAGCAAGAAATGGCAAAAACGTTTGCTATTTTTACAACTAATTACGGTTCGATTGACCAAAGCTTTGTTCCTTTAAATGAACAGGATTTACAGACAGTTCCTGATGGGATTGCCCATTTTTTAGAGCATAAATTATTTGAAAAAGAAGATCGTGATGTATTTCAAGATTTTTCAAAACTGGGTGCCTCCGCAAATGCATTCACTTCTTTTACCAAAACAGCTTATTTATTCTCGGCAACATCAAAGGTTCGAGAGAGTTTACAAACACTTGTAGATTTTGTCCAGGACCCTTATTTTTCTGAGCAATCTGTTGAAAAAGAGAAAGGGATTATCGCGCAAGAAATACGTATGTATGATGATCAACCAGATTGGCGAGCATTTTTTGGAACGATTAAAAGTCTCTATCACCATCATCCCGTGCAAATTGATATCGCTGGGACAGTGGAATCGATTCATAACATAACAAAAGATGATTTATATACGTGCTATCACACCTTTTATCATCCTAATAATATGGTGTTGTGTATTGCTGGAAATGTCGATCCAGAAGAAACAATGGCATTTATAAAGGATAACCAAGCCAAAAAAGACTTTGAAGCACCACAACCGATCACCAGAAAATTTCCAGATGAACCAAAGGAAGTCGCGGAAAAGGAATTAACGATCACCATGCCAGTTTCTGTTCCGAAAGCCTTGGTCGGAATAAAAGAAAATGTTATTCCTGAAGACCCAAAAGAATTTATGGAAAAAGAATGGTTAATGGATATCGTATTAGATCACTTATTCTCTAAAAGTGGTGTAGCATATGAACGATTGTATGAAGAAGGGTTAATTGATCAATCATTTAGTAGTGAGTCGCATTTAGAACGTAATTTCGGTTTTAGTATTATAGGTGGAAATACCAAAGATCCGGAAAAATTAGCACAAAGAATAAAACAAGAGTTGTTAAATCTCCAATCCACTTCCATGGATCATCAAAGTTTCGAGCGGATAAAACGCAAGAAAATCGGCCAACTATTACGTGCAATGAATTCATTGGAATTCATTGCTAATCAATACACGCATTATCAATTATTAGGGATTGATTTCTTTGAAAGTATCGATTGGTTGGAAAAGTTGACACATGCTGATATGCTGGATTTCACTCGAGATTGGATTAAAGAAGAACAACTTTCTACTTGTTTTGTCAAAGCAGATGAATAGAGGATAACAATGGAGAAGAGAACGATCATTACTGGTGCAAGTGGGGAAATTGGGATGGCGATTGCCAACCAATTAGCAAATCAAGGCCATTCGCTTTTTTTGCATTATAACCGGAACAAAACAGCAATAGAGCAACTACTGGAGCAAATACCGAGAGATCAAATATTGGATGTGGTTCAATCAGATTTAGCGACGAGTGAAGGCTTGGCTCAATTTATCAAACAAGTACCGCATGATATGGATCACCTGGTTTATACGAGCGGAAAGGCTTATTTTGGCTTATTTCAAGATATGGCTGAACATGATATGGACGCTATGCTCCAATTACATGTGAAATCTCCTTGGAAAATAACACAGGCATTAATTCCTGCTATGGTACGAAATAAATTTGGACGGATTATCTTGATTTCTTCGATTTGGGGGGAAATTGGTGCGAGCTGTGAAGTAGCCTATTCTACCGTGAAAGGCGCTCAAAATGCTTTTATCAAATCCTTAGCAAAAGAGTTAGGTCCAAGTAATGTTTATGTAAATGGAGTTAGTCCTGGTTTTATTGATACTAAAATGAATCAAGCTTTGAGCGCTGAAGAAAAACAAGAGTTGATTCAAGACATTCCCTTACAAAGAGCAGGGAAACCAGAGGATGTTGCAGATGCTGTACAATTTCTTTGTAGTAAGCAATCTAAGTATATACAAGGTGAACTCATTCGAGTTAATGGTGCATGGGGATGATTATTGATTATCATGGTGCTAAAACTTCTGTATGACCGATACTTCAAGTTACAGATAGTTCACTTTATCTTCCTATTGTTAGTATGCATATTTTAATCAAAATATCGAAAGATACTAATGTATGCTGATAAAGGAGGAATGAACATGTCTGTAATTGACAACTTTGAGTCATGGAAGGATTTTTTAGGAGATCGATTGCATGATGCACAAAATAATGGTATAAGTAATCAAGCAATTTCAGAGCTTGCCTACGATATTGGTAACTATTTATCAACAGAAGTGCAAGCTAAAAACGATCAAGAGAAAATGTTACGTGACTTGTGGAATGCAGCTGATGAGAGAGAACAGCATGCCATTGCAAATATTATGGTAAAGCTTGTTCAAAACGAAGGTTCGAAATAACGTAGAATGATACCCTATAAAGCATATTTATATGTTTTATAGGGTTTTTAACTTTATGGTCATGTCTTTCTTTATTAAAATTTCTTTAATTTGTAAGATTTCATGTATATTATCACTTTTCAATCGTTTTATTTTAAGATATGATTAAGATATGTTGTTTAAAATGAAACATATTAGAGTAAATAAACGTCAGCTATTATAGAGTACGTTATCATATACAGTTCGATTAATATAGATTAATGATTGATGGATGGTGTTAAGATGGGAATCGGAGAAAGACTAAAAGAAGAACGTGAAAGTAAAAATATGTCACTAGATGATGTTCAAAATCTTACCAAAATACAAGTAAGGTATTTGGATGCGATAGAACAGGAACGATTTAATGTTATGCCCGGTTCTTTTTATGTACGGGCTTTTATTAAGGAATATGCAACAATACTTGGCTTAAACCCGGATGAATTAATGGAAGAGTACAAAAATGATTTACCTTTTGAGAAAGAGGAAAATATAGCACTTTCTAGAGTGAAGAGCAGTAAAAAAAATAAACCAACAACCAAAACACCAGCGATTTTTTCGCTATTACCGAGTGTAATTGTAGTTTTATTGATCATTGGTATTGTCGTATTGGTTTGGTTATTTAGACAAGGTTATTTTGCCGGAGATGAAGGAGGTCCGACTCCGGCAGGTAATGATGATAATACAGCGGGAGAATCCGTGCAATTACCGCCAACTCAGGATACGTCACCACGTCAAGACGAAGAAAGTGAAGGCAGTGAATCCTCAGATGAAGAACAAGTAGAAGAGGATGAGCCCGAGGAACCAGAACAGGAAACAGAGGTATCCTTGGATAACTATGAAAATAACGAGTCTTACTATAACTTGACAACAACTGAAGATAATGTCAATTTAGTGATTACTACTGAAAATAGAAATTGGCTTGAAATCGCAGATGAAACAGGTAACAGTCTATATGAAAAAACATTTAGTACTGATGAAAGCCCATTGGAGCTTGATGTTTCAGATGTTGAAGAGTTATATTTAAGGTTTGGGGAACCACAATCCATCAATATTGAATTGAATGGTGAAGAACTTGAGTTATCTGACGAGATACAAGCATCCCAAATTCAAAGAGCTTGGATTACGATTGAAAAACAATAAACACTATTTCATAACCCTCTTTTGATTGATAAAGAGGGTTATGTTTTCAGAAAATAAAACAATGTACATAAATCATAAAATACGAAGTAACGAGGATCACCAGAATCTGGGTCGAGCGGACATTTGTTCCGTTATTTGTGACAAAAGTGGGTTTTTTATGCTGTTTGTGGACATCTATTCCGCTATTCATCAAAAATAACGCTAATTTTGGATGAAAAGACTCGAATAAGCGATTAAATGTCTGCTCAATACTAGCTCACAGTTGTTACCTGTTCTGATTCAGTGATGAGCTGAATCTGCCGGGTTTAGTTTGGTTTTCTTAAAAAATGAAGGAGTGTTAAGTAATGAATATACCTAATCGAATAACTTTATCGCGCATTATGCTGATACCTTTTTTTATTTTATTATTATCCTATCCATTTGATTGGGGAGTATGGCAGGTTGCTAATCAGTCCATTCCTATTGCCCATTTAGTTGCTGTCATTATTTTTGCGGTAGCCTCAGCAACGGATTGGCTAGATGGATATTATGCTCGGAAATATCAGTTAGTGACAAATCTGGGGAAATTTCTTGACCCAATGGCAGATAAGTTATTAGTCTCTGCCGCATTTATATTGTTAGTTGCTTGGGATATGGCACCTGCTTGGGTAGTGATTATTATTATTAGTCGTGAATTTGCAGTTACAGGGTTGCGACTTGTTGCAGCAGGAGAAGGAAATGTACTTGCTGCTGGACAGCTTGGCAAATTGAAAACAGTTCTGCAAATAGCTGCGATCATTTTCTTGTTGCTCCATAATGTACCGTTTTCTGCACTTGGACTACCAATTGATACTATTTTGTTATATGCTGCTTTAATCATTACGATTGTTTCAGGAGTAGAATATTTTGTGAAAAATTGGCATGTAATGGGAGAATCTAAATAATGACTGAAGTAAAAGCAGAACTTATTTCAGTAGGTACAGAGCTATTGTTAGGACAAATTGTTAATACAAATGCAGCCTGGATCTCAGAACAGTTAGCGGATAAGGGAATCTCTGTTTATTATCATTCAGCAGTAGGTGATAATTTTAATCGCTTAGCCGACGTTTTTCGTGAAGCTGGAAAAAGATCTGATCTTGTTTTCATAACAGGAGGTCTAGGTCCGACAGAAGATGATCTTACAAGAGAGGCATTTCAACATATATCAGGTTTAGAAATCATAGAAGATCAAGATACATTAAATAAAATGGAAGCTTTTTTTATCAAAAATAGTCGTATGATGACACCGAATAATCGTAAGCAAGCGCATGTGTTTAAAGGTTCAAAGGTGTTGCATAATTCTGTCGGAATCGCACCAGGAATCATCGCAGACTATAATCAAACACTTTGGGTGTTTATGCCAGGTGTGCCACGGGAAATGAAAGCAATTATGACAGAAGGTGTATTACCCTTTCTAACTGATGCATTAGCTTTAAATACAGTGATCAAATCTCGCATGTTACACTTTATTGGGATTGGCGAATCTCAATTAGAACATGAGCTTAGAGATTTAATATCGAGTCAAACTAATCCTACGATTGCTCCTTTAGCATCTGAAGGAGAAGTAGCTTTACGACTTACTGCTAAGGCGGAAAATAATCAAGAGGCAGAGCAACTGATTGATCAGATAGAACTAAAGATAAAAGAACAAGTCGGACAATACCTTTATGGCTATGACAATATTGGTATCGAAAAGAAAGTATTTGAATTATTGAAGAAAAAACAGTTGACGATGGCTAGTGCTGAAAGCTTGACGGGAGGTGCTTTTGCCTCTAAAGTAGTGGATCAAGGTGGAGCATCAGCAATATTTAATGGTGCAGCTGTTGTATATCAACCTTTCTCCAAGATTTCGGCATTAAAGATGAATGATGAGCTTATTACAGCTTATGGAACCGTTAGTAGACAGTGTGCCGAAGCTATGGCGTTACAAGTAAAGAAAGTCTATCAGTCAAAACTTGGTATTAGTTTCACTGGCGTAGCTGGACCGGAAGAATTGGAAAATCAGCCTGTTGGCACGGTTTATATCTCTATATGTGATGCAAGTGATCAGTACTACACGGAAAAATTTCGATTTAATGGTGACCGTCAAGCAATTCGAAATCGCGCGGTTAAAAAAGCATTTGAATTGCTATTTTATCATCTTAAAATATGAAAATATTTATTAACATAAACAGAAAAGCATTTTTTCTAGAGGATTAATGAAAGGGAAAATGCTTTTCATCAGGCGTTTTATCCATAATTGTTTTTATTGTTATGAAAATAACGGGAACATTTATTCGTTTTTTTACTTGTGAAACGAGCCAAAAGATTGTAAGATAGTAATAGTGATATGAAGGAGGAATTAATGTGAGTGATAGAAAACAAGCCTTAGATATGGCGTTAAAACAAATTGAAAAACAGTTCGGTAAAGGCTCCATTATGAAGCTTGGTGAACAGGCAGAACAAAAAGTAGCAACCGTTTCAAGTGGCTCCATTGCAGTAGACGTTGCATTAGGTGTTGGTGGTTACCCACGTGGACGTGTAGTTGAAATATATGGACCAGAATCATCTGGTAAAACAACAGTATCTCTTCATGCCATTGCTGAAGCACAACGAGCAGGTGGACAAGCTGCATTTATCGATGCGGAGCATGCGCTGGACCCGGTATATGCAAGAAAATTAGGTGTTAATGTGGATGAGCTATTGTTATCTCAACCTGATACTGGTGAACAAGCTTTGGAAATTGCTGAAGCTCTTGTTCGTAGTGGTGCCGTTGATATTATTGTTATTGACTCTGTAGCTGCCTTAGTACCAAAAGCGGAGATTGAAGGGGAAATGGGTGATGCTCACGTCGGTTTACAAGCACGTTTGATGTCTCAAGCGTTACGTAAATTATCAGGTGCAATCAATAAATCCAAGACTACGGCTATATTTATCAACCAAATCCGTGAAAAAGTCGGTGTGATGTTCGGTAATCCGGAAACAACTCCTGGTGGTAGAGCATTGAAGTTCTATTCTTCCGTTCGATTGGAAGTAAGACGTGCAGAAACGTTAAAAGTAGGAAATGATATGGTTGGTAACAAAACACGTATTAAAATCGTAAAAAATAAAGTAGCGCCGCCATTCAAACAAGCTGAGGTTGACATTATGTATGGTGAAGGTATATCTCGTGAAGGGGAAATACTAGATATAGGATCTGACTTGGATATCGTGATGAAAAGTGGTGCCTGGTACTCTTATAACGATGAAAGACTTGGCCAAGGGCGTGAAAATGCTAAACAATTCTTAAAAGAAAATCCTGCTGTAGCAGAGGAAATCTATCGCTCTATTCGAGCCCACTATGATATAGAAGATGGTAACGAAGAAGAAGAGCTCCAAGAAAGTTTACTAGAGGAATAAAGAAAAACTCTGTAGTCTGTGAATAGACTGCAGAGTTTTTCTTCTTTTAAACCATAGGTATGACAATTTTTTTAGATTTCAATGACATATTTTAGTGCTTCCATGAGATAATAATCCAGATTTCTACCTCTGATATAGGTTGTAGAGTAGTACTTAAAGTAGGCCGCCCCACGGAAAGGGAAGTGGGCAAGCCGCAGCAGTTGTTACGCCTATTATTCATGTCAAAATAACTACTTTGCACAGGACCGGCGGGGTTTGCCGGTTTTTCTAAAAAGGTAAGAAAGCATAAAATTGGTTGCCTGTCTAGCTCCGAGCGCCCAGAAACTAGGCGACTTCACGAATCGCCCTACGATAAGTCATCATCGGTTCGTAAACTCACCGTGATTCCTTTATCTCAGTTGATTCTGAAGCCGCTACGTTTCTAGACGGGCGCTCTGCGCTTTTCTAATGGGATGATGTTTTTCGAAGGAAGAGAAGAGAAATAAGAGAAGTTACTTTCATTTTCCAGTTACAAATGAATAAGGTTATAGATTCGGGTAAATATTTCTAATTTCACTTATCTGTGCAAAAACTTTACAATCCTTGACATCCAAGTAATAGAAGATTAAAATTAACATGTATAATTCATATATTATTATACATTTAAATTTTTAAAAATGTATTATTGTACATGCCGACTTAAAAAAATTGTACAAGTTTATAGCAAGAGGAGGTGAAAGTATGGATACTGTAGCGATCATCATCTCCATTTTGCTTACATTTGTCGGTATTGTTGTTGGTTATCTGATTAGAAAGAAAATTGCAGAGAAGAAAATTTCGAGTGCAGAAGAATTAGCAAAACAAATTGTGGAAGAGGGCTATAAAAACGCTGAAGTTGCGAAGAAAGAAGCATTACTAGAAGCGAAGGACGAAAACCATAAAATTCGTCAACAAGCGGATGAAGAGCTTAGAGAACGTCGAGCAGAAATTCAAAAGCTTGAAAGTCGTCTCATGCAAAAGGAAGAAAACCTCAATCGTAAGGATCAAACTTTAGACAAGCGTGAGTTATTGTTAGAAAAGAAAGAAGGTTCGCTTACAGAAAAACAACAACAAATTGAAGAAATGGAAAGCAAAGTTGGAGCAATGTTAAGCGAGCAACAAGCAGAATTAGAACGGATATCAGGATATACCACGGATCAAGCAAAACAAATTATTTTGCAACGTGTGGAAGAAGAAGTTACTCATGAATCAGCAATGATAATTAAAGAGGCAGAAAATCGTGCGAAAGAAGAAGCAGATAAAAAAGCGAAAGATATCTTATCTCTCGCACTACAACGATGTGCTGCTGATCATGTTGCAGAAACCACTGTTTCCGTTGTCAATCTTCCGAATGATGAGATGAAAGGTCGAATTATTGGGCGAGAAGGGCGCAATATTCGAACTTTAGAAACACTAACAGGTATTGATCTAATAATTGACGATACACCAGAGGCAGTAATTCTATCTGGTTTTGATCCAATTCGTCGAGAGATTGCTCGAATTGCATTAGAGAAATTAGTGCAGGATGGGCGAATTCACCCCGCGAGAATTGAAGAGATGGTGGATAAATCAAGACGTGAAGTCGATGAATATATTCGTGAATATGGAGAACAGACAACCTTTGAAATAGGAGTTCATGGTCTTCATCCTGATTTAGTGAAGATATTAGGGCGATTGAAATATCGAACTAGCTATGGACAAAATGTTTTAAAACACTCAACGGAAGTAGCTTATTTATCCGGTCTATTAGCTGCTGAGCTCGGAGAAGATCAAACACTGGCTAGACGTGCCGGTTTATTACATGACATTGGTAAAGCAATCGATCATGAAGTGGAAGGCAGCCACGTAGAAATCGGTAAAGAACTAGCAACGAAATACAAAGAAAATGATGTCGTTATTAATGCAATTGCTTCACACCACGGAGACGAAGAAGCAACATCTGTTATTTCGGTAATCGTTGCTGCAGCAGATGCACTTTCAGCTGCTCGTCCAGGTGCAAGAAGTGAGACATTAGAAAATTACATTAAACGTTTAGAAAAATTAGAAGAAATTTCAGAATCATATGCAGGTGTTGAAAAATCATTTGCAATTCAGGCTGGTAGAGAAATTCGTATCATCGTCAAACCAGACGAAATTGATGATGCAGAATCTACCAAGATCGCAAGAGATATTCGTAAACGAATTGAAGATGAGTTGGATTATCCAGGTCATATAAAGGTAACCGTAATCCGAGAAACTCGTTCAGTAGAATATGCGAAATAGAGAGGCTTTCATAGTCTCTCTATTTTTATGTTTATTATGGAACTATACATCTCTTGACATCGACTTCAAGTAACATAAGGATAACAGTTGCTAATCCCCTGGTAAGCATAGCTAATAATCAGTAAGGGTGAATCATAGACTCACTTTATATTGCTTATTCTTTACTATACTAATCATATGAATAAGTCTAGGTAAGGTGGTGCATCAAACTTTGACTTTTAGAAAATAATGTGCAAAACTATGGGTACTTAAAATAGAAAGGTAGACGTAGATGAAGATTTTATTTATTGGTGACATTGTAGGTTCACCAGGAAGAAATATGGTACAAGAGTATTTACCAAAATTAAAAGCAAAGTATCAACCACATGTAACGATTATTAACGGTGAAAATGCAGCAGCAGGAAAAGGCATTACCGAGAAAATTTATAAAAGCCTACTTGAGTGGGGGGCGCAAGCACTTACTATGGGCAATCATACCTGGGATAAGCGGGAAATATTTAATTTTATTGATGATGCCACTTACATGGTTCGACCAGGTAATTTACCGCCTGATACACCCGGAAATGAGATTGTCTACATTAAATCAAATGGAAAAGAGATAGCAGTTATCAATTTGCTTGGCAGGACGTTTATGCAGCCAGTTGATGATCCGTTTCGTAAAATAGATGAATTGATTAATGAGGCAAAAAAGCGTACTAATATTATTTTTGTTGACTTTCACGCAGAAGCCACAAGCGAAAAGCAAGCTTTTGGATGGTATGCTGATGGTAAAGCAAGTGTAGTTGTAGGTACACATACCCATGTGCAAACGGCAGATAATCGTATATTACCTAATGGGACAGGTTATATAACGGATGTTGGAATGACTGGACCTTATGACGAGATATTAGGAATGGAGAGAGAAGCTGTGATCAAGAAGTTCCTTACTGGATTGCCTGTCCGTTTTGAGGTACCAAAATCAGGACGCGCCCAATTAAGTGGAGTATTAATCGATATCGATAATTCTTCAGGAAAGGCAGTAAAAATTGATCGAATACAAATAAATGATGATCATCCGTTCTTCTCCTAAGCCTTGCCACCAGCGAAAGATTTGAAATTTCGACGACTATCCTTCATAATAAAAAGGAATATATTGCAATATCATGAATATAGTAAAAGTGGAATAACAATAGCAATTGAAGGAGGTACCAGGAATGGACATATTAAAAGTTTCAGCAAAATCAAACCCGAATTCTGTAGCAGGCGCACTTGCAAATGTATTACGTGAACGTGGTTCAGCGGAAATCCAAGCGATAGGTGCCGGTGCACTTAATCAGGCAGTGAAAGCAGTTGCAATCGCACGTGGTTTTGTTGCTCCAAGTGGAGTGGATCTCATTTGTATTCCAGCTTTTACTGATATTATGATTGATAATGAAGAGCGTACAGCTATAAAGTTAATTGTCGAGCCGAGATAATACGGAATATTAGTAACCTGTTTGTTAATAGACAAACAGGTTTTTAAATGTCTATTTTTAGCAGGGAGTGGAGTAGATGATTATCGATTGTCATTGTGATGCATTGTCTAAAATGTGGTTGCACCATGTCAATTTTGACGATGATTCCGTCCTAGATGTAAATTATCAGAAATGGATGCAAAGTCCAGTAAAAGTGCAGTGTTTTGCTATTTATATTCCTGAACACACTCCTACAGAATCGAAATTTGCTGTGGCATTACATATGATAGACCTTTTTTTTGAGAGAATTATTAAACCGTTTTCTAATATCCGCTTTGTTCAAACGAAGGAAGATATAGAAAGCCTGAAACCGAATGAAAAAGGTGCGATGCTAACCTTAGAAGGACTGGATTGTATTGGGGCGGATCTGTACAAACTGAGAATACTTCTTCAGCTAGGTGTGAAGATGATTGGTATGTCCTGGAATCATGTAAATCTAGCTGTAGACGGGATAGAAGAGCCAAGAGGTAGTGGGATTAGTTCGCTGGGGAGAAAAGTTATTGAGTTGGCTAATCAACATAAGACATGGATCGATCTCGCACACATTTCGGAGCAAGGATTTGATGAAGCAGTAGAACTTAGTGACCATTTGATAGTCTCTCATGCAAACAGTCGATCTGTTTGTGCACATTCTCGTAATCTAACGGAACAACAAGTACGTAAAATCATTAATTACAACGGATTAATAGGTGTTACTTTCGTCCAATATTTTGTGACAGCCAATCATCGTGCTACTATAGATGACCTTCTGCGACATATATCCTTTTTTATAAGTGTTGGTGGAGAAGATCATCTCGTATTTGGGTCTGATTTCGATGGAACAGACCAATTTGTAGAAAATTTGTCTTCTATCAATCAGTATGGCTACTTACAAGCTGCAATGAAACGAAAATTTCCTGCGTCCATTGTAGAAAAAATTAGTTATCAAAATTTTATCAACCATTTTCCAGAATAATTGCTAAAATATCAATTAATTCGCTTTGTATTTACACGGTTTTTCCCCTATAATAGATGAAGTAGTTTGTTAAGATTGATTAGGGGTAAGAAAGGAGATAAATAGCATGAACGAAAAACAACGATTAGAAAGTCAACAAATTAACCAAAAGAGTTCGGCGGACGTAAAATCCGATGCGAACGATAATTTAGATCGTTTAAAAAACATGTCAAGCGATGAGTTAATTTCGAGATATTTCCAAACGACTTATGAACCACCAAACATGCGTAAAGCAAAGAAACGATTGAAAAAAGATGTAGATATTCATTATGATTTTGACATTCCATTAGAGATGAGAGCGATTGGTAAAGGGAAAAAATTCCTTATCCGAACTTATGGATGTCAAATGAATGAGCATGATACCGAAGTGATGGCTGGTATTCTTACCCAAATGGGATACACTCCAACAGAAGATACGAATGATGCAGATATTATTTTATTAAATACTTGTGCAATCCGTGAGAATGCAGAGAATAAAGTATTTGGTGAAATTGGTCACTTAAAACCATTAAAAACAGAGAATCCAGATTTAATTTTAGGTGTTTGTGGATGTATGTCCCAAGAAGAGTCAGTAGTTAACCGTATCTTGAAAAAACACCCATTTGTTGATTTAATTTTCGGTACACATAATATTCACCGTTTACCACAACTCATTAATGAAGCGATGTTTGGCAAGGAAATGGTTGTCGAGGTATGGTCTAAAGAAGGCGACATTATTGAAAACCTTCCAAAGCAACGTAAAGGTAAAATTAAGGCATGGGTTAACATTATGTATGGTTGTGATAAGTTCTGTACGTACTGTATCGTGCCATATACTCGCGGTAAAGAGCGTAGTCGTATGCCGGAGGATATTATCCAGGAAGTACGTCACCTTGCCGCTCAAGGATATAAAGAAATTACCTTATTAGGACAAAATGTCAATGCTTACGGAAAAGACTTAGAGTTTGAGTATGGTCTCGGTGATTTGATGGAAGAGATCAGCAAAATTGATATTCCACGTGTGCGTTTTACAACATCACACCCCCGCGACTTCGACGATCGCTTAATTGAAGTACTTGCAAAAGGTGGTAACTTGCTAGATCATATTCACTTACCAGTACAATCAGGTAGCTCTGACATTCTCCGGGTAATGGCGCGTCGTTATACAAGAGAAAGCTACTTAGAATTGGTACGAAAAATTAGAGAAGCCATGCCAAACGCTACATTAACTACTGATATTATTGTTGGTTTCCCTAATGAAACAGATGAACAATTTGAAGAAACGATGACGCTTGTCGAAGAAGTTGGATTTGAAAGTGCTTATACCTTTATTTATTCACCTAGGGAAGGTACACCATCTGCACGTTGGGAAGACAATATTCCAATGGAAGTGAAAAAAGAGCGCCTGCAACGATTGAATGCACTAGTGAACAAGCAATCAGCAGAAGCAATGAAAAAATATCAAGGTGAAACAGTAAAAGTATTGGTAGAAGGCGAAAGTAAAAAAGATCCTGATGTCTTATCTGGATACACTGAGCGCAATAAATTAGTAAACTTTAAAGGACCAAAATCTGTCATTGGAGAAATTGTTGAAGTGAAGATCACGAACACCAAAACATGGACTCTAGATGGAGAAATGGTTGAATCAGCAGTTGAGGTGAAATAAATGGCAAAATATACGAGACAAGAAGTGATTGAAGAAGCACATAAATTAGCTAACAAAATGGCTAACATCGAAGAAATCGATCGTTTTAAGCAATTAGAAGCTAAATTAAATGAAAATAATAAAATTCAAAGCTCGATTAAAAAAATCAAAGCCTTACAAAAACAAGCCGTTAACTTCCAAGCTTATGGTAAGCATGAAGCATTAAAACGTGTGGAAGCAGAAATCGACCGCTTGCAAGAAGAAATTGATGAAATTCCAGTTGTGCAGGAATTTAAGGAATCACAAGTTGTCATTAATGATCTTCTTCAACTTGTAACCAATACTATTGCTAGGGAGATTACAAATGAAGTGATTCGCTCCACTGGTGGAGATGTACTTGCTGGAGAAACAGGGTCTAAAAAAGGACAAAGTCATTGTTAACAATCAATAAAAGCATGATCATCCAATAGAGTTGATCGTGCTTTTTCTGTATGGATGAAAGGAGATAGCGATTGAAGGTTACTTGGATTATCTGAAGGAGAACCAGAAAGTTTCTATAGAGTTTAAGGATAAGAAATACACTGTTACATATTATCCATTTTCCAAAAACCTAACAATTAATATACCGGAACATAAGGAGTATGAGATTTCAGGAAACAATATGGATGGGGTAATTGTAACTGTACACGAAAAATAGTTGATGGGATAAGGTGGATAATTAAAAAAATTCATGAACTTATAATGAAGTTATGAATGGAGAAGATGGAATATTATCTGTGAACCGTTTTGTCAAAATTACTGTAAATAAGCTAGCTTTAGGAAGGGTTGTAACGAATTTATAATCCCTCATTTTACATATGTACACATTCCTAGGCAACTGCATAGGATGAAGTAGGCGCTATGGCTAACATTTTTTATACGAATGAAGGCACTATAGACGAATATCTCGCATATGATGAAATTGAAATAAGAGGGAGGTTATAATTCGATGTCTTATCTAGACCAAGAATACCGAGAAATTATAACAAAAGCGGTCATTGGAAAGGGAAGAAAATTTAAGCAAGAAACGAATACTATCACACCAGCCCATCGTCCATCAAGTATTTTAGGTTGTTGGATTATCAATCATAACTATCATGCAAAATTAGTGAAAAAGGATACAGTAGAGATTAAAGGAACTTATGATGTAAATGTGTGGTATGCATACAATGATAATACAAAAACAGAAGTAGTAACAGAACGAGTAGAATATTGTGATCATGTACCGTTATCGATTCGAGATAAACAACATATTGGTGATGAGTGTGAAGTAATTGCAAAAGTCATTCAACAACCAAATTGCTTAGAATGCAGTATTGATACGAAAGGGAATAAAATTAAAGTGGATGCAGAAAGAGAATTCCTAGTAGAAGTAATTGGTGAAACAAAGATCTCTGTTAAGGTAGATCCTAAAGGTAAAGTCTATGATGATGAAGATTGGGATCTAGCAATTTCAGATGATGAATTCGATGACATTGACCCTGATTTCCTAGACGATCATGAAGAAGAATAACGTATACAGTGTGGGGAATGCTCACACTGTATTTTTTTATTTTTATAGAAAGAAAGTATAAAATCAGCGCAGGAGTCTCCATAATTATTGTTGGCTATGAGGAGGTGTAACAATTCTTGTCAGCGGTAATAGGTTAACTTTTTACAATGGACAAGGTAAAAATCGCTATTAGTAAGGGAAAACAACCTTGTTAGCTCATGCTATCGTTGTAGAGCATGATAATAGCGGAGACCTCCCACTTCCACTCCTGTGGGAATTTTTGGGCTGAAGATCCACTTTTTCGATCGGGTTTTGCTCGAAAAAGTTAGCTGAAGGGCAAAACCCACGAAAAGGGGAGTGGGCAGCCGGAGTGGTGATTAAGCTGTTCAAATATTTCATACTTACTACCAAAGTAATAACGGTCCGGCGAGGATTGCCGGTTTTTCTTATCTTACTCCCTTTCCACTTTTAAAAATAGGGAGAATGATACGGGGTGAGGTAATTTCTTAATTGTTTATCTGCATTCTGCTTCTATGCTATAATGTTACAAGAAATGAAAGATGTTGGGGGATATTAGAATGAGTTATACGCCAATGATACAGCAGTATCTAAAAATAAAAGCAGATTACCAGGATTGCTTTTTATTTTTTCGTTTAGGCGATTTTTATGAAATGTTTTTTGAGGATGCAAAAAAAGCAGCATTAGAACTAGAAATAACACTTACGAGCAGAGATGGTGGCGGCGATGAAAGAATTCCGATGTGCGGTGTTCCATTTCATTCTGCTGAAAACTACATCAAAGCATTAATTGATAAAGGGTATAAAGTGGCAATTTGTGAACAAGTAGAAGACCCAAAAGCAGCAAAAGGTGTAGTCAAAAGAGAAGTAGTTCAACTTATTACACCTGGTACTGTGATGGAAGGGAATATGCTGGATGATAAAGAAAATAATTATTTGGCAGTAGTGACAGAAACAACTGATCAGAAATTTAATCTAGCCTATACCGATATGTCGACAGGTGAAACATTCGTCATGGAAATAAAACGTGGATGGAGTGCGGTGTTAAGTGAGTTATATAACCGTCCTATTAAAGAGGTAGTTGTCGAGAAAGATCTAGCTGCTACATATATTGATGAATTAAAAGAAAAAATGCAACTAACTGTTTCATACGCTAAAGAAACAACACCTGATCAAGCCATAGCTGAACTTGTCAATGATATTGCGGATGACCATCTTAGAAAGACTTGTATGGTGTTATACCAATACTTATACCATACACAAAAAAGGGCAATTGACCACTTGAAGAAGGCTCAAGTGATTGAGCTTGCCGAATATATGACATTAGATATGTATTCTCAACGTAATTTAGAAATTACTTCCTCGTTATTGCGAAAAGAAAAGTATGGCAGTTTATTATGGGTAATCGATCGCACTGTTACGGCCATGGGAGCACGAAAGCTGAAGAAATGGCTAGAGAGGCCATTGCTGACACAATCGTTAATTGAAAAACGACTGGATTTAGTTAACGGTTTCTATGAACAGTTTTTCGAACGAGAAGAAATCAGAGAAGCCTTGCAATCTATTTATGATATGGAACGGTTATCAGGTAGGGTATCATTTGGAAATGTCAATGCAAGAGATTTAATTCAATTGAAGAGATCATTGGCAAAAGTTCCGTATATCAAAGAGCAGTTAAAACAATTTGATAGTAAGGCAGTACAAGCGCTTTCCGATAGGATGGATCCGTTACCCGAACTTTACGAACTTCTTGAAAACAGTATTGCTGAAGATCCGCCAATTTCAATAACAGAAGGTAAGCTTCTCAAGGATGGCTACAATCAGGAGTTAGATCAATATCGAGATGCGTCAAGGAATGGAAAGCATTGGATAGCAGAACTGGAACAAAAAGAAAAAGCTGAAACGAATATTAAGTCGTTAAAAATCGGGTTTAATAAAGTATTCGGTTATTACATTGAGGTAACTCGTCCAAACTTGCCGATGATTCCAGAAGGTCGTTATCAACGTAAGCAAACTTTAACGAATGCTGAACGATTTATTACCGAAGAATTAAAAGAAAAAGAAACATTAATATTAGAAGCAGAAGAAAAAAGTGTTGAATTAGAGTACCAACTCTTTCTTGAGATTAGAGAAAAAGTAAAAAGATTTATTCCTGACTTACAGCAATTAGCAGAAACATTAAGTGAAATTGATGTATTGCAAAGTTTCGCAACGGTAAGTGAGGAGAATAATTATGTCAGACCTAACTTTACAAAAGATCATCATATTTACTTAGAAGAAAGCAGACACCCAGTCGTTGAACAAGTGATGAAAGGTGAACAATTTGTCCCTAACACCATTGAATTGGCTGATGATAAACATTTGTTATTAATTACAGGACCGAATATGTCTGGTAAAAGTACGTATATGCGGCAGTTAGCTTTAACGATTATTATGGCTCAAGTCGGCTGTTTTGTTCCTGCCCAACGTGCCGATCTGTCGATAACGGATCAGGTTTTTACACGCATTGGTGCAGCGGATGATCTTGTATCAGGTCAAAGTACTTTTATGGTAGAAATGCTAGAAGCTAATCACGCCATTCAACATGCTACGAATGATAGTCTCATATTACTTGATGAAATCGGAAGAGGAACGAGTACCTATGATGGAATGGCTCTAGCTCAAGCAATTATTGAATATATCCATGATCATATTAAAGCTAAAACACTATTTTCTACTCACTATCATGAATTAACAAGTTTAGAAGATAACTTATCTTCTCTTAAAAATATCCATGTTAGAGCGGAAGAAATAGAAGGAAAGGTAGTGTTTCTTCATCAGATTCACGAAGGAGCAGCAGATGAAAGCTATGGGATTCATGTAGCACAATTAGCAGGGTTACCAGATAAGTTAATCAAGCGAGCTAATATTATTTTGTCCCAATTTGAAGGAAAGTCGAGCGAGCAATCCTTTTCTACGGTGAAGCAGGAAGAGAATGACTTGGCGATGGAACAAATCTCTTTTTTCGCACCGGAAGAACCTGTTAAAAAGGACGAACCATCAGCATATCAAGCCATTATAGAAAGTTTACAGGAGATTAAATTATTGGAAATGACACCAATGGATGCGATCAATGAGCTCTACCAATTGCAAAAGAAAGCGCAAGGATTAAAGGGGCGAGAATAGATGCAAATCAACGAACTTCCGGATTATTTAGCCAATAAGATTGCGGCGGGTGAAGTCGTAGAACGCCCCGCCTCTGTTGTCAAAGAGTTAGTTGAAAACAGTGTTGATGCAAACAGCAGTTGGATAAAAATCGAGATTAAAGAAGCTGGATTACAAGAAATCAAAGTAACAGATGATGGGAATGGTATTCCTCATGATCAATGTAAGAAAGCATTTTTACGACATGCAACGAGTAAGATAAATAATGAAAACGACCTTTTTCATGTGAGAACACTAGGGTTTCGAGGTGAAGCCCTTGCAAGTATTGCAGCGGTTAGCCGGTTAGAAATTAAAACATCTACAGGCGATGAAGCAGGAACAAGAATGCTTTTAGAAGGGGGCCATATTAAAGAAGAAGGAAGAAGTGATGCCAGGCAAGGTACTGAAATTACTGTTCAGGACATCTTCTTTAATACTCCTGCTCGGCTTAAGTATTTAAAGACTGTTCATACAGAGCTAGGTCATATCACAGATATTATTAACCGCATGGCTTTCTCTCATGCTGATATCCGTTTTGAGTTAACCCATAACGGTAAGCGAATATTTCAAACGACAGGTAAAGGAGATTTACGACAAATTGCAGCTTCCGTATATGGGATGTCAGTAGCAAAACAAATGATTCCCGTGCATACCGAAACATTAGATTACGAAATAACCGGATATATTGCAAAACCAGAAGTCAACAGAGCTTCAAGAAACTATATTACGACCATAGTAAATGGCCGTTTTATTAAAAGTATTGGTCTGGTAAAAGCTATTACCAATGGTTTTCACACCTTTCTTCCAATCGGCAGGCAGCCGGTTG
The DNA here is from genome assembly GCF_010994085.1 of Gracilibacillus saliphilus. Classification (NCBI taxonomy): domain Bacteria; kingdom Bacillati; phylum Bacillota; class Bacilli; order Caryophanales; family Bacillaceae; genus Gracilibacillus; species Gracilibacillus saliphilus. Next base: position 822,792 of record NZ_WJEB01000001.1, read on the forward strand.
TCGTGCTGAATATTTCGATGGATCCGTATTTAATCGATGTTAATGTTCATCCGACTAAATTGGAAGTACGATTTAGTAAAGAAAAAGAGTTATTTCAAGCAGTGGAAAAAATGATTAAAGATGCTCTTCATCAACAGACGCTAATACCTGCTGGTCAGAAAAAAAGTACTCCAAAAGAGAAATCAGATCAGCCACAATTTGATTTTGACAGACATCAGCCAAGTGCGAATACACCGATGCAGGAACCCTTTCAAGAGAAGTCAGATCAGGACTCATTAGACGATATCGGAATGGTTCGTGAGGCAGAACATATTAGCACTAGTATGACAATAGAAAATAATGAACATAATAGTAGCAATAACTTGGAAGAAGTAGTAGAAGGTAATTCACAAGAACAGCAACAGGTAGTGAATAAAGAAGAGACTCGAGTGCCAGTTATGTATCCAATTGGCCAGCACCATGGTACGTATATTTTAGCTCAAAATGAAGAAGGGCTCTATATTATTGACCAACATGCAGCTCAAGAGCGAATCAAATATGAATATTTCCGAGACAAAATAGGAGAAGTAGATGGGCATGTGCAAGACTTATTGGTCCCGCTAACCTTTGAATTTACGCAGCAAGAAGCACTCTATATTGAACAATATAAAGAAGAGTTACAAAAAGTAGGGTTATTTTTAGAAGCATTTGGCCAAAATGCCTATATAGTAAGGTCACACCCACACTGGTTTCCAAAAGGTGAAGAAGCAGAGATAATCCGGGACATGGTAGATCAACTAATTCAAGAAAAGCAGCTCAACTTGCACAAGTTAAGAGAGGAAGCAGCTATTCTTATGTCGTGTAAACGATCGATCAAGGCTAATCATTATTTAAATACAGGGGATATGCAACGACTGCTAGATGACTTGCGAAAATGTGAGGAGCCTTTTACTTGCCCACATGGCAGACCGATTATTATCCAATTCACTAAGTACGAAATGGAAAAAATGTTCAAACGAATCATGTAAATAGATGAAGAAACAGGTAATGTAAGGTATACTGTAAGAAAGCATAGTCATCATTGGAAGTGATAACATGAAAGAGAAATTAGTAGTCATTGTTGGTCCAACTGCTGTAGGGAAGACGGCGTTATCTATTGAGGTTGCTAAAAAATTTAATGGTGAAGTAATCAGTGGAGATTCCATGCAGATCTACGAAGGCCTAGATATTGGTACAGCCAAAGTAACTGAAGCAGAAAAAGCAGGAATCCCTCACTATATGATAGATATATTAGACCCAGTCGATTCCTTTTCTGTTGCTGATTTTCAAAAACAAGTGCAAGAAAATATTGATAAGATTCAAGAGAAGGGTAAACTGCCGATCATTGCTGGTGGAACAGGTTTATATATACAATCTGTATTATATGATTATCAATTCGCAGCCAGTGAAAGATCTAACGAATATCACGAACAAATTGAGATTGAAATGGAACGTGAGGGAATTGATTCTGTTTATCAGCGATTGAAGCAGGTAGACCCTTTGCAAGCGGAAAAAATACACCCTAACAATAGCCGGCGCCTTATTCGAGCACTTGAAGTCTATGATCGTACAGGTATGACAATGACAGAGTACCAGCAAAAGCAACAGGAAGAATCTCGTTACGATTTTCGCATCATAGGTTTAGAGATGGATCGTCCACTATTGTACGAGCGAATCAATCAACGTGTCGATCAAATGGTGGAAGAAGGATTAATCGAAGAAGTCAGAGGCCTTTATCAAGCAGGTCTGGAGAATACTCAAGCAATGCGAGGTATTGGTTATAAAGAAATACTTCCCTACCTAAAAGGGGAACAAAGCTTGGAAGAAGCAATTAACACTTTGAAAACAAATTCTCGTCGGTTTGCTAAACGACAATATACTTGGTTCAAGAATAAGATGCCTGTAGATTGGTACTCCATTACAGTAGAAACGAAGAATCAGGTTTTTCAAAATATTTTAGCAGATTTAGAAGGATTCTATGAAGAAACATAGAATATAAAAAACATAGAGAAATTAGAGGAGGTACTACCATGTCTCAATCAGTCAATATTCAAGATCAGTATTTAAATCAACTTCGAAAAGAACGTATTCCGGCAACTGTATTCTTAACTAATGGATTCCAATTACGTGGAGTCATTAAAGCATTTGATAATTTTACGGTGTTGCTTGAGACAGAAGGAAAGCAACAGTTGATTTTCAAGCATGCAATATCCACCTTTGCTCCATCTAAAAATGTTACGCTTGATAAGGAATAATGAAGCATGATTGGCGCTATTCTTTCAGTAGCGCCTTTTCTATGCATTAAAACATATGTTGTTGTTACACTAATAAATAAAAATAGTAGGTGATCGCTATCGAGAAAGTATTATTAATTGCTATTATGCATGAACAAAAAGATGAAGAACAATTTTATTATTCATTAGATGAATTAGAAGCTCTTGTACAAACTGCAGAAGGCGAAGTAGTTGAAACAATCGTTCAAAAACGTCCTGCTCCACATCGGAAATATTATGTAGGGGAAGGTAAATTAGAGGAAATTAACCAACTTATAGAAGAGAAAAATATTGATATTGTCATAACGAATGAGGAATTGTCAGGTGGGCAAATCAGGAATTTGCAGGAACAGTTGGATGTGCGCGTAATTGACCGAAGTCAACTAATACTGGACATATTTGCAGCTAGAGCACGTACCAAAGAAGGTAAACTGCAAGTAGAGCTTGCTCAATACGCATATATGCTACCAAGACTGCATGGACAAGGTGCGGATTTATCGAGACTAGGTGGTGGAATTGGTACCAGAGGACCTGGTGAAACAAAGCTTGAGACAGACCGTCGTCATATTCAAAATCGAATGGATGATATTAAAAGACGTTTAAAACAAGTGGTCAATCAACGGGAACAATATCGTGGCAATAGACGTAAACAACAACTATTTCAAGTTGCAGTTGTAGGATATACCAATGCCGGAAAGTCAACTTTGTTCAATAGTCTGACGAAAAGCGATTCTCTCTATGAAGATAAATTATTTGCAACATTAGACCCGTTATCCCGAAGAATGAAACTGCCGTCCAATCTCGAAGTGTTGTTAACGGATACAGTTGGATTTATTCAGGATTTACCAACAGCGCTTATAGCGGCGTTTCGTTCTACATTAGAAGAAGTTCGTGAAGCAGACTTGATCCTGCATGTGATCGATGTCGCTGCACCGAATAGACATGATCATGAAAACACAGTTTATCGATTATTATCAGAATTAGAAGCAGATACTATTACGATTTTAACCATTTATAATAAAAAGGATTTAATTGAAGCAGATGAGTTTGTTCCATCATCCCATCCATATTTGATCATTAGTGCCCTAGAAAGTGAAGATATTTCTGGTGTGAAACAGGAGATCGAAAAATTAATTAAAGAACAATGGACTTATTTCTCAGGTTTTGTACCGGAAGATAAAGCAAGTAAACTAGCAAAAATACGACAATATGCTATTTTGGAAAAACAGACCTATGTAGAGGACAAATCAGGCTATCATGTGGAGGGATTTGTCGATCCGAATCATGCTATTATGAAAGAAATAAAGGAGTTCCATCAAGAATGAATCAATCAATAATTAGGGAAGTCGAGAAACAAATAGAACCAATTTTCCATAAAATCCAAGAGGTGGAATACTATAATCAAGAAAAAGTGTTAAACGCTTTTCGAACACATCAAGTCAGTGACAGTGATTTTAATCCAACAACCGGTTATGGATACGATGATTATGGAAGAGATAAGTTAGAAGCGGTCTATGCTTCTGTATTTGGAACAGAGGATGCACTTGTCCGTCCTCAAATAACCTCTGGGACACATGCGATAAGCACAGCTTTGTTCGGAGTTCTTCGTCCAGGCGATGAATTATTGTATATTACCGGAAAACCATATGACACGTTAAATCAAGTGATCGGCCATGAAAAATTTGTATCGGGATCACTTTCTGATTTTGGCGTACAATATCACCATACGGATTTGAATGATGGTTGTATTGATTTCAAGCAAGTGAAGCAAATGATAAACGATCAGACGAAAGTTATTGCTATTCAGCGATCCAAAGGTTACGATGACAGACCATCGATAACAATAGAGGAAATGGAGAAAGTAATCAAGCAAATTCGCCATTTAAAAGAAGATGTCATTATTTTTGTTGACAATTGTTATGGGGAATTTGTGGAAATGAAAGAACCAACTGATTTAGGTGCAGATCTTATCGCCGGTTCTTTAATTAAGAACCCAGGTGGCGGTATAGCTAGAATGGGAGGTTATATTGCTGGGAAGAAAGCTTATGTGGAAATGGCAGCTAACCGGTTAACAGCTCCAGGAATTGGGAAAGAAGTTGGTGCAAGTATTGGTATGTTACAAGAAATGTATCAAGGCTTGTTTCTTGCACCACATGTTGTAAGTGAAGCATTAAAAGGAGCGGTATTTACTTCTGCTTATTTGCAAAAACTTGGATATAATACAACGCCCACATTTGATGCTCACCGTACAGATTTAATCCAATCGGTTACATTCCATACTGCTGAGCAAATGATTGCTTTTTGTCAGGCAATTCAAAGACAGTCACCTATTAATTCACATGTACTGCCATATCCTGCCTCAATGCCAGGCTATGAAGATGATGTGATCATGGCAGCAGGTACCTTTATACAAGGAGCAAGTCTAGAGCTAACAGCAGATGGTCCGATAAGAGAACCATATACTGCTTTTGTACAAGGTGGCTTAACTTACAATCATGTCAAATTAGCAGTTATCAATGCGGCAAACAAGTTGAAATCATGAGGATTAACGATCAAATTTCGCTGATGATTTTTATGTTAACTTACCTAACATGTCTTGACACTAAATTTACAAAGTGTATAATAGAGTTATAGAAAACAGACGGAAGGGGTGATTGAGATGAGTGATTTAGATAGACGTTCCATGCCCTTGTTTTCTATCGGAATTGTTAAATCACTTACAGGATTAACTGCACGGCAAATCCGATACTACGAACAGCATCAATTGATACATCCATCTCGGACAGAAGGAAATCAACGGCTATTTTCATTTAATGATGTAGATCGTCTATTAGAAATTAAAGAATTAATTGAAAAAGGTCTCAATTTAGCAGGCATCAAACAAGTGCTTGAAATGAAAAGTATGCCGAAAACAGAAAAGTCCGATTCCAATTCCGCTTCAGATGCAAAATCGTCTGAAATATCTGAAAAGGAACTACGAAAAATATTGCATAAAGAATTATTAGATGCTGGCAGATTGGGCAAAACTTCGTTAAGACAGGGAGAATTATCAAGATTCTTCCATTAAAATGATAAAGGAGAGAGTTTACTCAATGGGATTAACTAAAGAAGAGATTAAGCAAAGAATCAAAGAGGAAAATGTCAAATTTATCCGCTTGCAGTTCACAGATTTACTTGGAACAATCAAGAACGTCGAGATTCCATTAAGCCAATTGGATAAAGCGTTGGACAACCAAATGGTATTTGATGGTTCCTCAATCGAAGGTTTTGTACGTATTGAAGAATCTGACATGAAGCTTTATCCAGACTTAGATACTTTCGTTGTATTCCCATGGACTTCTGAAAAAGGGAAAGTAGCGCGTTTTATCTGTGATATCTATAATACAGATGGTACTCCATTTGAAGGTTGCCCGCGTTATAATTTAAAACGTAACCTGAAAAGAGCAGAAGAACTTGGTTTCACTGCCTTTAACATTGGTACAGAACCAGAATTCTTCTTATTCAAATTAGATGAAAAAGGTGATCCATCTCTAGAACTTAACGATAAGGGTGGATATTTTGACCTTGCACCTACAGATTTAGGTGAAAATTGCCGTCGCGATATCGTACTTGAATTAGAAGAAATGGGATTTGAAATCGAAGCATCTCACCACGAAGTTGCTCCTGGTCAGCATGAAATTGATTTTAAATACTCTGATGCTATTAAGCACGCAGATGATATTCAAACATTTAAACTAGTTGTTAAAACTATTGCACGTAAACACGGTTTACATGCTACATTTATGCCAAAACCACTTTTCGGTGTTAACGGTTCTGGTATGCACTGTAACATGTCATTATTCAAAGGAAAAACAAATACATTCTTAGATGAAAATGGACCACTTGAATTAAGTGAGACTGCATATCAATTCATTGCAGGTATCATTAAGCATGCTCTTTCATTTACAGCAGTAACGAATCCTACTGTAAACTCTTATAAGCGTCTTGTACCTGGCTATGAAGCACCTTGTTATGTAGCTTGGTCCGGGTCTAACCGTAGTCCATTAATCCGTGTACCAGCTTCTCGTGGTTTAAGTACACGTGTTGAGGTTCGTAGTGTAGACCCATCTGCTAACCCATACTTAGCACTATCTGTACTTTTAGCGTCTGGTTTAGACGGAATTGAAAATAAATTAGAAGCTCCACAAGCAATAGACCGCAATATCTATGTAATGGATAAAGAAGAGCGTGAAGCTAATGGAGTAAAAGATTTACCTGCTACGCTAGCCGATGCATTAGATGAATTGAAAAAAGACGAAACAATTGTAGAAGCTCTTGGTGAGCACTTATTTGAACACTTTATCGAATCAAAAGAAATCGAATGGGATATGTTCCGTACACAAGTTCACCCTTGGGAAAGAGAACAATATATGTCCAGCTATTAATAAGTGGAACCCCTTGGCACTGTTGGTGTCGGGGGTTTTTCTTTTGTTTAATAATAGTAGTGAATTTTTGTCCACCCACAACAGCACCCACGAGACACCCACAAAAAATTAATCATTGCCTGTTGATGTAATTTGATTGAAGTAAGATTCATATTTTTCCATTGATTGTTTATCGAGTCTTTTGGATATGTGAGAATGAATAATTGTATTAAAAATATACCTTCTGTAGAATAATAGTAAATTAAAATTCAGGGGAGGTATACGATGGACAAGGAAAAATCAAAGTTTATTGCTACTAATACGGATAATTACTTATACGTTCAAGGCCAATCGCTAGAAAAAAGTTTAGACAAGATTAGAATTGATTCTGAGGAAGAGAATGAAATAGTAAAATATAAAACTATTGGGACTATCAGATACAAGGCATTAGGTTTAATGGGTAGTATAGGTGATATGATTTCAACAATAATTAATTGGAATGAGGAAGTCGATACCGAAATAACTGAAGCTAAGAAAAGAATTTTGTTAGAAAAATATATTAATAAAGCTGACGAACACGAGATATTGGTTGAATAAGCAAAAGAAACATAGCGACAATCGACACGCCCAACGATTTCCATCTGATTTCCATAAAAACACTCCTTTTTAAGTATTGGTATTTTATAACATATATGTTATATTGCATCTAATAACTTAAAGCGTTTCATTTATCATTATCATTTCCGAATTTTTCTATTAGGAGGTAATTAATTTGAAAAAAAATAGAAGGTTAGGAGTAGGTAGTCTATCATTACTTTTCTTTATTTTAGCTATCGCAGTGTCGAATACGATAATCAATAAAAAACCTCTCGGTGAACATGTATTTAATTTCCTTCGGCTTAATATACCAGAGAGTATAATCACTATTACCCTGCTCATTTTAGCTGCAACAATTGGGATTAAATTTAAAGATCATCTGTTTGCGAAAATAGGGGCTATACTCTCACAAATAGTATTAGGTCTATTAGTTATCTTTTTAATAATAGATTTTCTACGAAGACTATTTGGATTCTTTTTCTAACCAAGCTTCATCCTTCTTCTTAAATTTTTTTTAGAAAAAAAAGAGGGGGGTTTTTGAAAAAATTTCCCAGTAAAATTTATTGTTAAATTCAGACAGCTCATTTTCCTCTGCAAACTCAGTAGAATAAGCTAAATTTTGACTTCCTTCAATGGCTCTCTTAGACTCATCTGCGAACGATAAGGGTAAACAGCATAAAGCACCGATTCCTACTAATGTGTAGATTAGTCTGGAAAGTGCAGCATCTTGTCCTCCAAATATAGATGCAACCCCCAGTTTATACCACCAATAATTACTAATGCTAAGCAATACGTTGTAGTGTATTCATTTATATCGCCTCCTTTTTTTAGATAGTTATCTTTATCATTAGTTTGTTTTTCCTAGTTATACGATCAATTATAAAAGTTTTTGCAATAAAAAAAGACAACCTTAGTTGCCCGTTTTCAACTTAATTGACTCAAATAATTCCTCTATTATCACCAATACCTTCTTCCGTATAGCCGGATTAAAATAATGCCTTTTTTCCTCTTTACGTTTAGAATAGAAAATATACTCCGTAAACATGTCATCTTTACCTGTCTGTAACACATTTAAATGTTTCATATTCATTTGTTGCTTCAACTCACGTCTTTCCTCAATGGCTTTCTTCTCAATCGATTCCAGCAACTTAATATAAGGTTTGTTAATTTTAAAGATGGTGTTGCTACGTAATGTATCTAAATCCTTCTGGATTACTTCAATGGCCATACTAAAAAATAAAAAACGGCTTGCTATTTTGAATTCCTCATCTGTTATATATCGCATAAAGACAACTCCACAACATTGTTAATGTCTAATAGATCAATGCTGTCTACAATATTGATAGTGAGATTTGTTCATTTGATTTTTTCGATAAAACCTTCAATAGTATGAAGCCTATGATTATTCCAGTAAACTATATCTAATTTCTTTTTAAATTGCATAGCTTCATTTATGGTGATCTGCATTTCATGATACTGATCTTCAGATAAAATAGGTTTATCAATCTTTTGTTCTTCTTCGAAAATTTCATGCAGCATCTCAAGATGTTCAGGCATCATCATTGCAGTCCATTTCTTATTTCCCCGATCAATCATAAATATCACCTCATAACAAGAATGTTTGTTCTTATTAAATATCCAAATATCAAATTTATGCAAATTTACAAAAAAACAAGTCTAAAATTATATAGAGGACAATATTCTAAAAAGTAATCAAAGATGATATAATAAGTTTTATAAGGAGGATTCAAATATGTGCACTAGTATTGCAGTAGTAGATTTTACTTTATCTCTTTCATAATGAAAAGATTGGAAAGGAGATAAAAGTATGGGTATATTTTCTATATTTGTCATTAAATATGTTCATTATCAACCAAATCAAAAATAATTGGTTATAATGAACACTTATGATCAGTTCATTATAACCAGCAAGGAGAAGGTTATAATGAACCAGAAAAAACCAAAAGACACGCAAAATTTTATTACTTCTAAAAAGCATGTAAAAGAAATATTGAATCATACGAATATCAATAAACAAGACAACGTAATAGAAATCGGAGCAGGAAAAGGGCATTTTACCAAAGAACTAGTCAAAATGAGTCACTCGGTTACTGCTATAGAAATTGAAGAAGACTTATGTCGAACCACTCAAAAAGCGGTTGAGCCTTTTCAGAATATAAAAGTTATCCATACAGATATTCTGAAATTTGCCTTCCCAAAAGATGCTGACTATAAAATATACGGTAATATTCCCTTTAATATCAGTACTGATATTGTCAAAAAAATCGCTTTTGAAAGCCAGTCGAAATATAATTACCTTCTCGTGGAGGAAGGTTTTGCGAAAAGGTTGCAAAACACGCAACGGGCTTTGGGTTTGCTGTTGATGGTGGAAATAGACATAAAAACCCTAAAAAAAGTACCACGAGCATATTTTCACCCTAAGCCAAGTGTAGATTCTGTATTGATCGTACTTGAACGACATAAACCATTGATTTTAAAAAAAGACTACAAAAAGTATCACTCGTTTGTTTATAAATGGGTAAACAGAGAATATCATGTTCTTTTTACTAAAAATCAATTCCGACAGGCCTTGAAGCATGCAAATGTCACTAATTTTAATAAAATATCAAAGGAACAATTTATATCTATTTTCAATAGTTACAAATTGTTTCACTAAAGAAAATGTAACGAAGCGTTCTCTAGTTCCTTAGAGGACGCTTTTCTTTTAAGAAAATTTTCAAAAAATCAATCATAAAATCACTCCAGTACAGGAATGTTTGTTGCTATTGTATATCCGAATATTAAGTTTATGCAAATTATACTTTCTGGAAGGAATATAAAGGTGAATGTCGAAAGTAATAGTATATGTCATAGTGGGAGGGTGGTAAAATGCTAAGAAATACATCCCATCAAGACCTACTAAACGGACTAACGAAGGAAGACATTGATCGCATCAATGAGAAATTAGATACACTTATCCAAGAAAGAGAAGAAGGAAAAAGAGGTGCACCTACACAAAAGTAGGTGTTTTTTCTCATGGAAATGTTGTAGAATAATGGAGTTCAATATATAAAATTACTTTTTGAGTAGGAATATAGTCATGAATTGTAGTATTATAGTATTGAACTTATTTCTATTAAAAGGAGAGAAATTAATATGAGCGAAACACAAGAGGTTTTTGTTGCAAAATCAGTAGAGGTTAAATCTTATTTCGATGGTGGTCTTTTACAGTATATTGGATGGAGCATATTAGGTTTCTTAGTTACAGTATGTACATTTGGAATTTGTTACCCTTGGTCCATAACGATGAAATATGCTTGGAAGATCAATCATACAGTCTATGAAGGTAGAAGGTTAAAGTTTACAGGATCAGCTGTTGGTTTATTCGGTAATTGGATTAAGTGGTGGCTTCTTACTATCGTTACCCTTGGCATCTATTCATTTTGGTTATTCATTAAACTAGAACAATGGAAAGTTAAAAATACGAAATTCGTGGATTAATAATATATTTAAGCACCTACCGTATAAGTAGGTGCTAACCTTTTATATCAACAGTTTATTCAATTCTAATACACCCCAAAAATCCACCCCAAAAAATTTAAAAAGGTTGTTTTATCAATCATTTGAACTAAATTTAAAGAGTTTCCTCCTATTAATTTATAATTAGAACACAAGTTCACCCTTGGGAAAGAGAACAATATATCCAAACGTATTAATAACTATAAACCCTTGGCACGGTTGGTGGGTTGGTGTCGAGGGTTTTTCTTATCATGAGAAATGTGCGTTTTTTAGTTGCCCCACAAATGCCACACTTTTTACAGGAGTAATGTCATTAAAGTAAGACTCATATTTTTCCATCGATTCCTTCTCCAATCGTTTAGAGATATGTGAGTATACGTCTGCAGTAATTTGATAACTACCATGTCCTAGGCGTTCTTGAATAAATTTCAGGTCGTACCCGCCTCCATTGGTATGATGAACCGAGACGAGAGAAACCGAAATATTATTGGCGCTAATCCATAGTGAAGTATCTGAAGCACTGGAAGCTGATCGTAAAGAAATCAAGAAGAGTTTGAAAATAATTAGCAAATGTCTGCATTAGAATTTTTGATTTATGCGGATGTAGAAATACTGATCTCGAAGACGCGATTATTTTCAAGAGTTAAATAATACAAGCACGGCAATAAGGAATATTAATTTGAAGACAAGAAAAACCGGGAAAGCCTGCCCGGTCCTGTCCAAAGTAGATATTTTGACATGAATAATAGGCGTAACAACCACTGCGGCTTGCCCACTTCGCTTTCCGTAGGGCATGTCTTCAGATCACGCTGATCCCACAGGAGTCGAAGTGGACGCCTACGCTAAATAACGTTATACATTGTTTTAACGTATGGACATTACGTCTTTTATTTCACATTGTATAAAACCTCAAAAAGTTAGCTGTCACATACGTTGTAGAGCTGCTTATAGCGGAGGCCGCCCGCTTCAACTTCTGTGGGAAATGTGTTACCTGAAGATCCACTTATTCAAGCGGTTTTTGCTTGGGAAAGTTAGCTGAAGGCAAAACCCCACGGAAAGGGAAGCGGGCAGCCGGAGCGATGCTTTCCGTCTACACATCACTTCAAAATGACCACCTATGATACAAAAACACTATCATACCGCTTATTATATACTTTCCTTATAAATTAAAAAAGACCGCTAGAGCAGTCTTTACAAATTATCTTGATGGTTATTCTTTTTCAACTCATTAGAAATTTCAGATAAAATTCTATTCTTTTCTTGCAATGTTTTTATCAAAGTAAGAGCAAACCAAATAATAAAAATAATAGCAGCGATTGATAAAATTAGTGGAATTAGAGTCACAAAAATACCAAAAACATTAATTGTAGTCATTACTTAAATGCACCTCCTATACACTAGGAACATAATAGCATCATTAACTTTATTTAACAAATATAAATGAGGATACAGTATTGGTATAAATCAGGATGGAATAGACCAGGCAATGGAAAAATTTAAAATTATAAGTTATAAGCTCTTTATATGAAGAGAGGAGACTAATTAATCGCAATTTGTTATTTTATGGTATAATTTCAGTATGAAAATTATGGTATTATTAAGATATTCACTTAAACTAACGGGCAAAATTGTTAAACAAAGGAATAGAAATTGTCAAAATAACAAATTATTTTAGGAGGTCATTATGATGGAAGATTTTTATTGTGATGAAGTATTAAGTGGTAAAACCCAAGTCAATAAAGTGTTAGAAACAGAAAATGTTTTAGCCTATCATCATACGAGACCCTTTTGGCCAGTCCATGTTGTTGCAATACCTAAGAGGCATATACCTTCTTTAATTACGTTGAAAGAAAGTGATAACGAGTTATTATTAGAACTATTGGGAGTAATTAAAAAGGTTGCAACGATGGTTACCGAGGAAAATGGTGCATGTAGAGTAATTACAAACTTAGGGGATTATCAGGACTCAAAACATCTACATTGGCATATAGTTTCTGGAGAACCGTTGAGATAGTTATTAAAGTAACAGGGAATGGGGGAAGTTAATAATGAATGATAAAAAATACCATATAGCTTTTGGAGGATATGGTATATGTGTAAATATCCATCATCACGGCAAATTACAAGATTCAGGTCATGCCTAAAAAGCAGTGCCTCTGAGAAATACTGTCATTGCACTACGCCCTTCATTTTTTGTGGTAGGGATTTTTTATTTATAATTTTTCTGAAGAAATTTTTTATAGCTTCCATTCGTATTCTATGGCCACAATCTTCACAACAAAAGACACCATACCTATTTTGCTTATACTGGTTGTATTTTAAACTTCCTTCGTATCCATTAAACTCTCTTTTGCAGTTATAACATTTCACCTTATAATGAAACTTTTGATTATCCATTTACCTATTCCTTTCCATAAAAGTGATAAGTAGTTGTCTAAGGTTTATTATTAGGAGTTTCATTTTACAATAGGTAATTATATCATAGCGAAAATTCCTGCAAAAAAAGCAGCCTTAGCTAAAGGCTTTCTCATTTAATTCTATTAACTCTTCATAATATATGAACATAGAGGAAGGTAGTTTACAACCTGATATTCTGCGTCTATTTAACGAAGCAAAAGAAAAAATAGCACCTACCGAGTAAGGAGGTGCTAATAATTTTTCTGCCCCACCAGATGCTCCACATTTGCCCCACTTTTTTTGAAAAAAGCTAAATGTTTTTACACATTTCAACTAATACCTCCATAATAGAGTAATTATCTTTGATTATTTACGATTCTTCTGATGAATTTCGTAAACCAATAAGAACTAAATGCTATGACTATATCGATGAGGAACAGATAAAATTGATTCATTCCTTTATTGAATATTACCAATCCAAAATGGGCTTCTAAGCTTCCAAAACCAAATGCAAAGACTGCACTTAAAATTAGAGTATACAAATAGAAGTTTTTCTGATTATTAGTACAATATTGATACACAAGTAAGAAGCCTACAGGAAGCACGGAAGCAGTCATATTTAGTGCTAGCGGCAATGCTGGTATAAGAAAGTATGGGTGAACAAAATAACCGTAACTTTCGAGCATAATATCAATATATGCCCATAGCATATGAGCAGTGTATCCAAAGAAAAACAATTCAAACAACCTTTTTCTATCCACTGTAAAGTAGAGCAAGAATAGGGGAAATAACAATAAAAAAATCACAACCCAAAATTGCCAAGTTCCCATGTGGGAGTAATTATTCCAATAAGAAGATATTATCGAATTTAACTCTTCATGTTTTTCGTATATCTGCTCCCAATATTCCCTGTATTTCATAAAATGCCCTCCTATATTTATCACAAAGTTCGACATCATATTTTAATGTGTCCTTAATTGGGACGTTAATACAGGGGGATTTAATTTCTTCCTAAATACCAAATATTCTTGTAAAAAAACTCCCAACTCTTTAGGAATAAACAAAAAATTATACTAGCACCAGGACAGACAATACAAATATCTCGGTCATACAATAATTGATTACCATCGAGGTACTTGGTGCAAGATTGGGGCAATTATATATTTATAATAGTTAAAATGCAGGCTATTTAATCTCGAAAATAGATAAAAGGGTAATTCTATTGATCTTCAAGAATCTTAATTAGGTTGATGTAATGGTACCGTCCAACCTAGCAAATAAGTTTAAGCATATAAATGAAGTAAGTGACAAAAAACTGACGGAAGTATTACGAGAAGAGTTTGGTGATCAGAGGAGGATAAAGATGGTTAAAATTTATATTGATCCAGGTCATGGTGGTAATGATCTAGGTGCAACGGGATACGGGCTAAGAGAAAAAGATTTAAACTTAGCTATATCGTTGAATATAAGAGAAAAATTAAATCAGTACCAAGGCCTGTCTGTTCGTCTAAGTCGTACTACCGATAAAACATTATCGTTAAATCAACGTACGAATGATGCTAATAAATGGGGAGCAGATTATTTAGTATCTGTTCATATTAACGCAGGTGGTGGAACTGGCTATGAAGATTATATTTATAATGGATTATCTAATAGCTCACATTCAGCTAAGTATCGTAACGTGATGCACCGAGCCATTATTGGTCAAGTTAATTTGGCTAATCGTGGTCAAAAAAAAGCTAATTTCCATATGCTGCGTGAATCTAATATGCCAGCATTACTAACGGAAAATGGCTTTATTGATTCTGAAGATGATGCAGCTAGGTTACAAAAGGATTCTTTTTTAGAGGGCATTGCTCAAGGTCATGTAGATGGTTTGATTAAAATATTCAATTTGAAAGAAAAAGTCAAAGCAATTAATCCTGATGCAGTTATTGGCAGGAAAAAGAGCAAGAAAGCCAACCTAAAAATAGATGGATGGTGGGGAGAACAAACCACACGAGCACTTCAAAAATATCTTGGAACCGTGGTTGATGGTGTTATCAGCAATCAATTACGCAATGAAGTTACCTCAAAGATCGTATCAGGTATCACTTTTGGTAAAGGCGGTAGCTTAGTTATTAAGGCATTACAAAGTAAGGTTGGCGCTAAGATTGACGGTTATTTAGGACCACAAACAATCCGGAAACTCCAGCAATATCTAGGTACTGTGGTAGATGGAAAATTAAGTGAACCTTCACTTGTCGTGAAAGAATTGCAACAGAATTTAAACAATGGAACATTCTAGTGAGTCATGAATACAAAAAAACCGCTGTAACAAAGGAGCGATTTGGAATGTACTCCTTGTTCAAAATAAAGCCTTTGTTCAGTTAGGTTTTTGGCCACCACTGAGCATAACTTTATCATCGTGTTACTCGAAGTTTGAAGTGGTAATCTTACAGACGATAGCATACCGTGATAAAGTCGTTTCCATTTATGGGCGAGTCTATCTGTTTATTGTTAAGTAGTTAATAATACTAGTTTCTTATTTGATAACTTAATTTTAAATTACATTTCTTTGAATATATTTCTTAGCTTTAATTACTCATAAATTAAAATTTGAACTTTTACACCATATTATGTAATGAATGCCCACACAAAAACAATCAAAATAAGTAAAATATAGAGAATCCGAAATTGGGTTAAAAAACAACAGAAAGGGATGAAATAAAGTGACTCATCATAATTGTGGTGTAAAAGTGGAAGTTCCCGGAAAAATTCCTATAAAACCGAAAACCAGAAGGAAAAAGCATGATTGTCCATGTCCACCTAAAAAACAAGCGGCAGGCTGCGAGTGTAATGTTAAAAAACCTGCTCTTGAACCAGCTAAATTAACGAACGATTGTGTAGTTGTCAATTCACTTGTTGGAACAAAAACGGTACAAAAGGTTGCAGAGGTGACTTTACCTATAACCGCATTTGCAGGTTTAGGAGTGTTAGACGATCTTGTATCTGTTAATCTTACTCCGAATGTGGATGCTGTGACTCAAAATGCTCGTGTTATTAAGGATAAAGTTGTTAATATCGGGCTTCTTCCAGTTACTATTACGGTGTCAATTTTAGGTATCGAACTACCAGTTACCTTAGATACTACCATTCCGTTCCAAGAGCATACTGATTTTCCAGGAGCTTGTCCACAAGATATCGTACAAGAAACACCTCTGGAAGTGGAAGGAACTTTCATTCAACCTGGAGTTCCAGTGATAGGTGCTGCTGGAATTGAATTAGTTGAAGGTATTTTATTTAAAGTGGTTTTACGCACAACGATTACTGTAACTCGTCCAGTTATCCAGGATTCACAAGGAAATATTTGTGATGTAAATCCAAACCGTTGTGACGACACAAATGGTCCGCCATCGTTCACTTTACCTGCACCACCAAATGGTGGCTTGCTAGGCTAATCTCCAACAACAGTGTAAATTCATGGTAACCCTTGGCACTTTAAGTGTCGGGGTTATTTTCTTATCCCTTTATATTTGTCCTTAACTGCTCAGAATTTATGTTATGAAAAAAGGAAAATAGCGGAAGTTTTTTAATGCCATGGAGTTACCGTAATAAAATTATAGTTAAAAAAGTGCTACCGTTTATAGGTCGCACTTTTTTTATTAAACCTTATTAAGTCTATATACTATATATTTCGGTACAAACCGACTACTTTTCCTAAAATACTGACATTATCATAGATTAGCGGATCCATTGTTGCATTTTCAGGTTGCAAGCGAATATGATCCTTTTCTTTAAAGAAACGTTTTACAGTTGCTTCACTGTCTTCTGTCATTGCAACTACAATATCTCCATTTTCTGCTGTGTTTTGTTGTTTGACAATTACCTTGTCTCCATCTAATATTCCTGCTTCAATCATACTGTCTCCCTCAATAATCAATACAAATAACTGTTCACTTACATGCATTTCATTGTGCGGAATCGGAATATATTCTTCAATATTTTCGACTGCTGTGATAGGAAGACCGGCCGTTACTTTCCCGATAACTGGCGCAAATGTAGCTTCTGTTTTCGGAATTTCCAGTTCTCCATCTTGTGGAAGTACTTCTATCGCTCTTGGTTTAGTAGGATCACGTCTAATATAACCTTTCTTCTCTAATCTGGCTAGATGACCGTGAACGGTTGAACTTGATGCTAAACCAACTGCTTCTCCAATCTCACGAACAGATGGTGGATATCCTTTTAGCTCTACTTGCTCTTTAATATAAGCTAATATCTCCTCTTGTCGTTTTGATAGATTTGTCATATTTAAATCCCCTTATACGTATTATTTATTAATCAAAGTATAGCATAGTAAGATTAGATTTACAAACATTCGTTCGAGAAAAGTGTTGACATGAACACCTGTTCGTGTATAATAAAAGTACGAACAAAAGTTCTGTGGAGGGATTTATCATGTTAAAAAATATTTCTAAGATTGACATTTTCTATTTGGTTGCTTTTATACTAGCTATTGTCTTTTTTTATGTTTCAGCAGTAACTAGTTTATAAAATGAAGGAGTAAATCTATGACGAAAGCAATCATTTATTGTCGTGTGAGTACAGAAAAGGAAGCGCAAGAAACTTCTATTAAACGGCAGCAAGAAGAATTGCAGTTGTTTGCAAATAAATATAATTTCGAAATCATCAATATAATAGAAGAAAAACAGAGTGGATATGAGATTGAACGAGAAGGTATTTTTGAAATGTTAGAGGAGTTTCAAAGCGGAAAGGCTGACACACTACTCATTCAAGATGAAACAAGACTTGGAAGAGGAAATACAAAGATAGCATTACTTCATCAGTTAAATCGCTTAAATGTCAACATATATACACTTTCACACCATGGTGAATTACAACTATCGGAAGGCGATTCAATGGTACTACAAATTGTCTCGATAGTAGAGGAATACCAAAGGAAATTACACAATGCAAAAATAAAAAGAGGGATGAAGAAGGCAGTAAATAATGGATTTAATCCAGCTGAAAATCTTTCTAATCAGCATCTCGCCAAAGGTAGAGAACGAAAAGAATTTCCGATAGAAGAAGTAGTCAGGTTAAAAGGGAATAATTTAACCTTCCAAGAGATCGCGTCGATTTTAAGAGGAATGGGTTACGATGTATCTAAAGCAACTGTGCATCGCCGTTATCAGGAATACCAATCACTTGAAAACTGATTAAATCAAGATTAGAATAAAGAGAGAGTATACGATTCGTGTATACTCTTTTTCATTGTAAACTAGAATAAATCAATCGTTATTATGGTATAGAAAAGAGGTGTCAAATCTCTATGTTATCAAAGGAAAAAATTGCTCGTATTAATGAATTAGCAAATAAAGCGAAAACAGAAGGTTTATCAGATGAAGAAAAGCAGGAACAAAAATCTTTGCGTGAAGCCTATCTGAAAAATGTCAGAAAATCATTTAAAAATCATATGAAGGGGATGACTGTGGTTGACCCGAACGGGAATGATGTCACTCCGGAAAAATTAAAACGATTAAAAGAGAAGAAAAAGTAGAGAATTCTACTTTTTCTTCAAAAATTATAAAAGTTTAGCAAAAACTGATATTTCTAAAGAAATTACGCGCTTTTTGTCTTGATATACTTGTCTTTAAACTGATTTCGTTATAGGATTATAAATGTGCGTACATATTTTGCAATTTTGAAAGGGGACAAATGAAAAGATGGCAAATCAAATGGAACAAATGTCTATTAATGCAATAAGAACATTGTCAATAGACGCGATTGAGAAAGCTAATTCTGGTCATCCAGGGTTGCCAATGGGGGCTGCTCCAATGGCATATACGCTTTGGACACAACACATGAATCATAACCCGAAAAGCTCTAAATGGTTTAATCGTGACCGTTTTGTATTATCTGCAGGTCATGGCTCTATGTTATTGTACAGCTTACTTCACTTGTCAGGTTATGATGTCACAATTGATGATCTAAAAGGATTCCGTCAATGGGATTCCAAAACTCCTGGTCACCCAGAAGTACACCATACCGATGGGGTAGAAGCAACGACAGGACCATTAGGTCAAGGTATTGCGATGAGTGTTGGTATGGCAATGGCTGAAAAACACTTGGCAGCTAAATACAATAAAGATAAATTTAATGTAGTAGATCACTATACATTTGCACTTGTTAGTGATGGAGATCTAATGGAAGGTGTTTCACATGAGTCTGCATCTCTAGCTGGTCACTTAAAATTAGGCAAGCTTATTGCTTTATATGACTCAAATGATATTTCATTAGATGGTGAGTTAAACAAAGCTTTCTCTGAGAATGTAGAAGATCGTTTTAAAGCTTATGGATGGCAAGTAATCCGCGTTGAAGATGGTACGGATACAGAGTCCATCTCACAAGCTATTGCAGATGCAAAAGCAAATACGGACCAACCAACATTAATTGAAGTTAAAACTGTAATCGGTTATGGTTCTCCTAATAAATCTGCTTCAGCTGCGTCACATGGTGCACCACTTGGAGAAGATGAAGTTAAATTAACAAAAGAATATTATAATTGGGAACATGAAGATTTCCATGTACCTGATGAAGTATATCAGGACTTTAATACAAAAATTGTTGAAAACGGTAAAGCAGTAGAGCAAGAATGGAAACAATTATTCGATGCGTACAAGAAAGCATACCCTGAATTAGGTCAGGAATTAGATGAGGCTATTAACAATCAATTACCTGAAGGCTGGGATAAAGACTTACCAGTATATGAAGCAGGTAAAGACGAAGCTGCTACTCGTGCTACATCAGGTGAAGTGTTAAATGCTATTGCGAAAACTGTACCTTCGTTATTCGGTGGTAGTGCAGACTTAGCAGGTTCTAATAAAACGAATCTAAAAGATGCTGGTGACTTCTCAGCTGCAGAGCCAGACAAACGTAATATCTGGTTTGGTGTACGTGAATTTGCGATGGCAGCTGCGTTAAATGGTATGGCATTACATGGAGGACTTAAAGTATTCGGTGGTACTTTCTTCGTATTCAGTGACTACTTACGTCCAGCAGTTCGTCTGTCTGCTATTCAGAATCTCCCTGTAACATATGTATTAACACACGATTCAATTGCGGTAGGAGAAGACGGACCAACTCACGAACCAGTAGAACAACTAGCTGCGTTTAGAGCTATGCCAAATCTTTCTGTTATTCGCCCAGCAGACGGTAATGAAGTACAAGCTGCATGGCGCTTAGCTATGGAGTCTACATCACAGCCAACTGCATTAGTGCTTACTCGTCAAGGACTTCCTACATTAGAAGGTACTGCTGAAAATGCATATGAAGGTGTGAAAAAAGGTGGTTATGTAGTAAGCCCTGCTTCGAAAGAAACTCCAGATGCGATTCTAGTTGCTACTGGTTCTGAAGTACAGCTTGCAGTGAAAGCGCAAAAAACTTTAAAAGAAGAAGGAAAAGACGTAAGTGTTGTAAGTATTCCTTCATGGGATCGTTTCGACAAACAAGATGCAGCATATAAAGAATCAGTATTACCAAGTGCTGTAACGAAACGAGTTGCTATTGAAATGGCTTCTTCATTAGGCTGGGAGCGTTATGTCGGCCTTGAAGGAAAAATCATTGCAATCGACACATTCGGTGCATCTGCGAATGGAAACAAGCTTATTGAAGAATACGGCTTTACTGTAGAAAATGTCGTTAAACATGTAAATGAATTATTTTAATTAAACTAAAATGGGACAGAGGAGCAGGTTCCTCGTCCCATTTTTTTGCCATTAGAAATGTGTTTCAACAAACCTAAAAATATTGTAAATGCGAACAATCATGATATGATATTAAGCTAAAGCTTTTTTGAGTAGACAAATTCACAAGCAAGTGCTTGTATTATTAAAGGACTTTTACTATACTGTATAAGAGACAAGTTGAAGGAGGAACAAAACGAATGAGCACTGTTCTTTGGATTATATTTATCGTGGTTGCTCTTTTAGCCGGGATTGCCCTAGGCTTTTTTATCGCGAGAAAGTATATGATGAACTATTTAAAGAAAAACCCACCCATTAATGAACAAATGTTAAGAACATTAATGATGCAAATGGGCCAAAAACCATCGCAGAAGAAAATCAAGCAAATGATGCGTTCTATGAACAACCAAATGGATAATAAATAACCATAGGTTGTAACATAATTGTCGAATTAGAATCCTTGCTAATAAACAGCAAGGGTTTTATTATATTTATAGAGATAGGAATTCTATAAAATGAGCCTTTGATCAGGACGGTTTGATCCCCATTGATCATTAACAAAACTTATCAGGCTGTTAGCGTCTGTTGCTTACTTATGTTAACTTGAAGTGGGGGCTTACCGTTAGCAGCGTGATGAATTTTGAGGAGTCTGGAGTGACCAACTTGAATGAAGTAAATATTTTTATTGCATTTGGAGCAGGTTTTTTATCATTTATCTCTCCATGTGTATTACCGCTTTATCCAGCATTTCTTTCGTACATTACTGGTATGAGTGTCAATGATATAAAAGAAGAAAAAGCAATGTTTAACTATAAAAGCATTCTACATACTTTATTTTTTCTTCTAGGTTTTTCTAGTATATTTATTCTCCTTGGTTTTACGACAAGTTTCATTGGTGAATTTTTAAATTACTGGGAGAATTTAATTCGTCAAATAGGTGCAATTTTAATTGTATTTTTTGGTCTAATTATCATAGGAGCTTTAAATTTTGATTTTTTAATGAAAGAAAAAAAAGTACATTTTAAAAACAGACCAGCTGGTTTCATTGGATCATTTATTATTGGTATGGCATTTTCATTAGGATGGACTCCATGTACAGGTCCAATTTTGATGGCGGTCATTTCGCTCGCAGCAACAAATACTGAATTAGGGATATTATTAATGACTGCTTATTCATTAGGTTTTTCTATTCCGTTCTTTATTCTTGCCTTTTTTATTGGTAAAATGAAATGGATAAAGAGAAATTCACAAAAGTTAGTGAAAATCGGTGGCTATGTAATGATTTTTATGGGGTTCTTCTTGTTTTTTGATTTAATGACAAAGCTCACATCATTTCTTGCTGGTTTTTTTAACTTTAAAGGATTTTAACAAACGGATAGAGATATACTAACAATATTCGGAGGGGAAGTCTATGGTAAAAACGAATGATTTAATTCTAAAAACAATGACTGTATTAATCGCGTTTATCTTGTTTGGGTTTGCAGTAAATTTATTTTTTGCAGGGCACAATGAACCAGGTGGAGGTTTTATTGGAGGTTTGATGACTGCGGCTGCAATTGTTTTGATGTATATGGCTTATGGTGAAAGAGCTGTTAATAAAGTATTGCCATTTAATTATCGTACCATGATTACAATTGGACTGATTATTGCAATTGCTACAGGTGTTGGCTCTTTCCTATTTGGTCAACCATTTCTTAGCCAAACATTTGATTATTTCCACCTTCCTGTTTTCGGTGAGGTGGAGCTGGCAACAGCACTATTATTTGATTTAGGTGTTTATTTAACGGTTATTGGCGTAACGATGACGATTGTCTTAACTATTTCTAGTGATCGATAACATGAAACTCTGCTTTCGGGGTAATTAAAAACGCAGCAAGACACGTTTAACGTAGATATTAGCGTGTTTTTGCTGCGTATTTTTTATTCCGGTAATCTTCAGGTGAATATTGAAAGAAAGGTTCATATTGGTTTATATCAATAGACTTTTCCTTTAGTTTCTTACGTAAAAATTTATGATCTCGTTTAGGAGTTGCCATTATATAGCCTTGAATTAAAGTTACCTGTGTAATTTCCGATTCATTCTTCTCAAGAGCCAATTGGCCAATTTTACCGGCAATCTTCTGTCTTGCTACATCACGAAACAATTCTGGCACAGGTGATACTAACTCTTCAAGAAAGGCTTTCTCATCATCTTTCCATAGGTGTTTAGATTGTTCTATGTAATATTTTTCCCAATCTAAATCAGATTTTCCATCATCTTTAGGCAAACTCTTTAAAAATTTGCGAAACATAAAATATCCACCAATCGCAATCAGACCTAATAAAATAAAAGTCCATATCATGATAAATAGCATAAAGCTAAAGGACATAAAGGTGACACCTGCCATTCAAATTTATTATCATTTTATTTTTATGTAAAATATAGTAATATAACTATGAATCGTATATTTAGTCATGATTATTTATATTTCTCATATAATTTACTAGATCGTTGATATTATAGCATGATTAGACTTTTTAACAAAATATTTTTGATGAAAAAAGTTAGGGGGTAAGGCCTTGCTTAATTATGTCGATCAGCCAGATAGCACGAGTGTAAATGACGAAGTGGAAAAAAATATCATGCTTTCGGATTTACCAAAAGAGATACTGAATAAGGTCGAAGCTAATGGATTTGATCTTATAAGTATTAATAATTATTCTGGAAAGATTGAATATATATCGGAATCAGTTAGAAGAGTTTTAGGCTTTAGCAAAGCACAACTAATTGGTAAGTCAGTGTTTCGTTATATCATGCGTGATGATCAGAAATATGTCAGAAAATTTTTTAATGTAAACAGTTCCGAGGAGCAGAAATTTTATATACATATACGTAATCAAATAGGCAGATTTATTGTGTTCGAAACGATTCTGCAAGTAATTAACTGGAACGGTGAAAAAAAGATTCTGTCCCTTTCAAGAGATATTTCTGATAAAAAACAAGCAGAGGAAATGTTGATACGATCTGAGAAAATGTCAATCGCGGGTCAATTAGCTGCAGGTATAGCTCATGAAATAAGAAATCCTCTTACTTCATTGAAAGGTTTCGTACAGTTATTGCAAGGCGGTATTAGTAGTAAAGATGAGTATTATAAAATCATGATGGATGAAATTGACAAGATAAACACGATCACATCGGAGTTATTGTTTATTTCTAAACCGATGACAGACGATAAAAGCGATGAGAATATAAATAAAATGCTGCATGATGTGATAACACTTTTGAAAACACAAGCTAACTTGTATGATATCGATTTAGTATTAGAAGCAGATGATGAGGACTGTATGGTGTACTGTGATCGTTCTCAAATTAAGCAGGTTTTTATTAATTTAATAAAGAATGCAATTGAGGAAATGACTGACGGTGGTATGATCCATGTTTTAGTCAAAAATGATGGGGAAGAGTGTATGGTTGCGATAAAAGATCAAGGGCCAGGAATCCCTAAGCATCTTATTCATAAGCTGAAAGAACCTTTTTTTACAACTAAGAAGAATGGTACGGGTTTAGGATTAATGATTTCCAATCAAATAATTGATAATCATAGTGGAAGATTAGAGATTGAATCAGAAAATGGGCAAGGAAGTACTTTCAGTATTTACCTTCCTTTTAACGGAAATTGACACTAATATTTGGTATCGAACTCATAGATTGATGGATTTAATCGAATTTTTTGCTGTGAATCATTTTACTTATAAACCGATTTCATTTAAAATAGTATGGTGCATACTATGTTACATAGTATTTAGAGATAAGAGAGATCAGATTTCGGTCTAACATTTTTTTAAGGGGGTAACTGGGCGAAATGACTAATCAGAATCCATTTCAAGCAAAAAAGCAATTTGATCTGAACGGTAAAAAGTATAACTATTACCAGTTAAAAGCATTGGAAAATGCAGGGATTGGTAATATCGATCGTTTACCTTTTTCGATTCGTGTTTTATTAGAATCGTTAATTCGTCAACACGATGGACATGTTATTAAAGACGAACACGTTAAGAGTCTAGCAAACTGGGGTAAAGAGAAAGGTGAAGACGTACCATTTAAACCTTCTCGTGTTATTTTACAAGACTTTACTGGTGTACCAGCAGTAGTTGACCTTGCCTCGCTACGTAAAGCAATGGTAGATATGGGTGGATCACCAGATAAGATTAATCCAGAAGTACCGGTTGATCTTGTAATTGACCACTCTGTACAAGTAGACGAGTATGGTACAAAGAATGCATTGCAAGCAAATATGGAATTAGAATTCGAACGTAATGCAGAACGTTACGAATTCTTAAACTGGGCACAAAAAGCTTTTGATAACTATCGTGCCGTTCCACCGGCAACTGGTATCGTACACCAGGTAAACCTTGAGTACCTTGCGAATGTTGTACATGCGGTGGAAAATGAAGACGGAAATGTCGATGCTTTTCCAGATACACTAGTCGGTACTGACTCCCATACAACCATGATTAATGGTTTAGGCGTACTAGGTTGGGGTGTTGGTGGTATTGAAGCAGAAGCTGGTATGTTAGGACAGCCTTCTTACTTCCCTGCACCAGAAGTTATCGGTGTGAAATTCACAGGAAGCTTCCCTAATGGCACAACAGCAACTGACTTAGCATTAAAAGTTACACAAGTATTGCGCGAGAAGAAAGTAGTAGGTAAGTTCGTTGAATTCTTTGGACCAGGTCTCCAAGATATGCCATTAGCAGATCGTGCTACTATCTCTAACATGGCGCCAGAATATGGTGCTACATGTGGTTTCTTCCCTGTAGATGAGGAGTCATTAAATTATCTTCGTCTAACTGGCAGAAGTGAAGAGCAAATTGCGCTTGTAGAGAAGTATTGTAAAGAAAACAGCTTGTGGTACTCACCAGATCAACCAGATGCAGAGTTCACTGAACTAGTGGAAATCAATCTGTCTGAACTGGAACCTAACTTATCTGGTCCAAAACGTCCACAAGACTTAATTCCACTATCAGAAATGAAGAAGTCATTTAATGAAGCTATTACAGCTCCAGCTGGAAACCAAGGTTTTGGTCTAGATGCTTCTGAATTTGACAAAGAAGTAGAAATTAATCATCCGAATGGACGTAGATCTGTCATGAAAACCGGTGCGGTTGCAATTGCTGCGATCACATCTTGTACCAATACTTCTAACCCTTACGTTATGCTTGGTGCAGGTTTACTTGCGAAGAAAGCAGTAGAAAAAGGACTCGAAGTACCAGGTTATGTGAAGACTTCCCTTGCACCTGGTTCAAAAGTTGTTACAGGCTACCTAGAAGATGCTGGTTTAATGCCATACTTAGACCAATTAGGCTTCAACTTGGTAGGTTATGGATGTACAACATGTATCGGTAACTCAGGCCCGTTACGTGAAGAAATTGAAAAGGCAATTGCTGATAATGATTTAACCGTTTCTTCTGTACTTTCTGGTAACCGTAACTTTGAAGGTCGTATCCACCCGTTAGTGAAAGCTAACTACTTAGCTTCACCGCCATTAGTTGTGGCATATGCTTTAGCAGGAACTGTTGACGTTGACCTTAAGAACGATCCAATTGGTCATGACAAAGATGGCAATGCAGTTTACTTTAATGATATCTGGCCATCTATGGAAGAAGTTCGTGAACAAGTTGAAAAAGTCGTAACACCGGAAATCTTCCGTGAACAATATAAGAATGTATTCGCTTCTAACGAAAAATGGAATGCAATTGAAACAACGGATGAACCTTTATATTCTTGGAACGATGACTCTACTTATATTCAAAACCCTCCGTTCTTTGAAGGACTTTCAAAAGAACCTGGAACTGTAGAGGAGTTATCCAGCTTACGTGCCATTGGTAAATTTGGTGATTCGGTAACAACTGACCACATTTCACCAGCAGGTGCGATTGCAAAAGATATGCCAGCAGGTAAATATTTGCAGGATAAAAATGTTTCTCCTCGTAACTTTAACTCTTATGGTTCTCGTCGTGGTAACCATGAAGTTATGATGCGCGGTACATTTGCGAACATTCGCATTAAGAACCAATTAGCACCTGGTACAGAAGGTGGCTTCACAACGTACTGGCCGACTGGTGATGTAATGCCTATCTATGATGCAGCAATGAAATATCAACAAGATGGAACAGGTCTAGTTGTACTTGCTGGTAATGATTATGGTATGGGAAGTTCTCGTGACTGGGCTGCCAAAGGTACGAACCTATTAGGTATTAAAACAGTTATTGCTCAGAGCTTTGAACGTATTCACCGTTCAAACTTAGTAATGATGGGTGTGTTACCTCTTCAATTCAAAGAAGGTGACAGTGCAGAATCACTAGGTTTAACTGGTAAAGAAACATTTGAAGTACAAATCGATGAGTCTGTTAAGCCTCGTGATGTAGTTAAAGTGAAAGCGACAGATGAAGACGGTAAAGTAACTGAATTTGAAGTAATCGCACGCTTTGAAAGTGAAGTAGAAGTAGATTATTACCGCCACGGTGGTATCCTTCAAATGGTACTTCGAAACAAACTAGCCTAATAGATTGCAAGAAAAAGATAGCCTAATAACGGGCTATCTTTTTTTATTATTAGCACTAATACATAAACTGCAAAGTCACGTGCATAGATTTACTCTCCTTCATTCTAATTCTAGTTGAGTGCTAAGTCGCCGCTGCGGAAAAAATACTCGCTTTCCGTTGGGAACGCTTCAACCAGGGAACTTCTTGATTAAACATCTTTGCTCCCTTGCACCGAGGAAGCCTACTTCAAAGCTTTACTAGGAGACGGAGGTGCATCGCGAGGGGACTTCAGACTGTTCCTTTCCCACAGGAGTCTCGCTATTTCCGCAGCTTAGAATAGCATTCTGATAAAAAGAAAGGAATCCAAAGAATAGAGTTTCTAAATCCTGTTCTTACCATAATCAGAACACTAAAATTAGCGCAGGCAAAATATGGAGACTCCTTTGGGAGAGCGAGAGCTGAAGACGAACCCACGGAAAGCGGAGTATTCCGCTGGATCAGTATTCCTATACTTCCTATGGAAAGAATGGAGGAGAGCCACACTCCACAAATTTTCTATAATTCGAGGTTTGCTTCTAATTGACTATTGTAGAATAGAATGGTTTTTATCTCATTTTAAAAATTAGACGCTTTGGCTGTTATCTTATATAATAGGCTTTAGTGCTATTGTAAAGGATGATCGTTATGTGGAAGCGTGTTTTATCGGTATCGGTTGTATTGATTTTAGTCGTGATTTTAATAGTCACCAATTTCACAAATATTGGAGACGAACAATCTGAACCGAATATTATAGATGTAACAGAGGATACGTCTGTAGATGGGGTAGGTATTACTGCGCCAAATGTTAAACAGTTACAAGCAGGTGACAAGGCACCTAATTTTAGATTACCTGATCTTTCAGGTAGTGAAGTAGAGGCATTTGATGTGGAACAAGACTATATCTTGTTGAATTTCTGGGCAACTTGGTGTAAACCTTGTCTCGACGAAATGCCTGATTTGCAGACATTTGAGCATGAGAATAGGGATACAGTTAAGGTTATTGCAGTAAACACTACGAATACAGAAAGTTCCATCGCCAAAGTAAAAGAATTTGTAGATGAAGGAGATTTTAAGTTTACAGTTTTATTAGATGAAGATGACACAGTGTATGATCACTATTCCATTATTGGCATGCCTACATCATTTATAATTCGAACTAGTGACCAAAAAGTTATCAAACGAATCAATGGTGCCATGTCATTAGAGCAAATGCAAGATCATTTGAATGAAATACAGAGTTAGAAATGATTGGGGAGGAGTATATTGGTGTCAACGATAGAATGGCAAGAAATAGAAGAAAAAGTCCAAAGTTGGAATTCACTTGATGAGATTCCTCCATATAATGAAGTAGAAATATTAAGGATCCTCGACAAAGTTGAGCATGCTAGCTTTTCATTACAATTAGACTCAGAAGCATTACTGTATAGTATGCTTACTTTTTATCGTTTAAAAAGAAACGTCACAGATGATCATTTAAATAAACATATTGAGCAACTAAAAAAAGAAAGCAATCACCCAATGGTTGCAGATGTCCAAGCATTAAAACACTACTTGTCCATCTATAATGACTTCCAGGAGACTGATCTTGCTCAATTTCACATTCGGGAAACAGACTTTGATCCAGTTAAACTTAAGAAAGCTAAAGGCCTCTTAACAGAAATGGAACGTCTGTTAAAATTGAAATCGATCCATACAGCATCTACTAATCGAATTAAAAGGACATATGATCAGATTTTTGAACAGGTGGAATATATAGAGGATGTCGCCGAAACCGTAGTGTACACATTGGAACAACGCAAGTCATCGAAAGACATTCAGCCCTACAATGAGGCTGTTGAAAAATTAAGCTATTATATTACCCTTTTCTATGATGCGTTACCTTCTTTCATTAAGGAGGATACAAACTCAGATCCATTAGATGAATTAACAAAAATGATTGGCCTAGATGAAGTGAAGGATTACATAAATCATTACTATCATTATTTAAAATATCAGCAAAAACGAAAAGAAGCAGGATTTCAAATGGTGGATGAGCAAGGGTTAAATATGGTGATTACCGGAAATCCTGGTACTGGTAAGACAACGATTGCTCGGTTACTAGCGGATATATACTATCGGCTGGGGCTTTTGGAAACAAATGAGGTAATTGAGGTAAATCGCTCGCAATTAGTCGGTTCTTTTATGGGACAAAGTGAAGAGAATACATTAAATTATGTAAAAAAAGCCCTAGGCGGAGTACTGTTTATTGATGAAGCTTATAATTTAAAGCGTGAAGATCAAACAGGTAATGATTATGGCCAAGCAGTCATTGATACGCTCGTTTCCAGTATGACCAGTAAGGAATATGCTAACAAATTTGCGGTTATTATAGCAGGATATCCAGATGAAATGCAACATTTTTTATGGTCGAATCAAGGGTTAAGAAGCCGTTTTCCAGATGGGAATTATATTAAGTTACCTGATTTTTCGAATGAAGAATTATTACAAATTGCTGAGGATACAGCATTGCAAAATGATTATTTTTTCACAGAACAGGCACGTCATCGCTTCCTCTCATTAATTGAAAAGGCCCGTGTGGATGAATCATTTGGTAATGCTCGTACTGTTAAAGATTTAGTACTTAAAGTAATTTTTCATATTGGTGCAAGCCACGAGCTGCCATTAGAAAACAACTGGCTAGCCCATATGCGCATATCTGAAGAAGATATTGCTGCACTGGATGATCAGAAGGATTCTACTGAACCAATGGAACAATTGGAACAACTTATCGGTCTTAATAATGTAAAAGAGGAAGTCAAAAAATTATCTGCTTTCGTCCAAATACAACAAAAGCGCAAATCACTACAACTTCCAACTGTACCAGTTCAATTACATTCGGTTTTTTCAGGTAATCCGGGAACTGGAAAAACGACAGTTGCTAAATTGTTTGCTCAAATTTTAAAGCAATGTGGTTTACTGAAACGAGGTCACTTAGTTGTAGCTTCAAGAAGTGATCTTGTCGCTGGATTTGTGGGTCAAACCGCTACGAAAACAAAGAATAAAATTCGAGAAGCGTTAGGTGGCGTATTATTCATTGATGAAGCATATGCGTTATATCGTGGGGAAAAGGACTTTGGGAAAGAAGCGATAGATACGATAGTGGACGAAATGACCAAGCATAACGAAAATATCGTGATTATTCTTGCTGGATATAAAAATGAAATGGAGCGGTTTATTGCCAGTAATCCAGGATTGGAATCGAGGTTTAAGAAATACTTTCATTTTCAGGATTATACGAAAGAAGAACTTCTGGAGATGGTAAGCTATCATATACAAGAATTTCAATACCAATTAGATGTTGATGTGGTTGATTATTTATCCAAACAATTTGAAGATACAAACATTAATGGAAATGGACGGTTTGTTGTTAACTTGATAAACGAAGCGATTCAGTATCAAGCATTACGATTAGATATGGAGACTGCTGAAATGGAACAGCTCGAACTTTTAACGAAAAAAGATTTTGAATTAGCATGGAAATCAATTAGGGGGACGAATCAACAATGAAAGTAACTACACCAATCAAAGTAAGATATCAGGAAACAGATCAAATGGGTGTTGTCTACCACGCCAATTATTTAATCTGGTTTGAAATAGGAAGAACTGCTTTTATTGAAGAGTTAGGTTTCGAGTATCATGAAATGGAAGCAAAGGGGGTTGTATCCCCAGTGATTGATGCCAATGTTCAATTTAAACAGCCAATTCGTTATGGAGATGATGCATATGTTGAGACGTGGCTAGAGAAATATAATGGTATTCGTACAACATATGGTTATCGAATCATTGGGCAGGACGGAGAAGTTGCCGTTACAGGGGAAACTCAACATGTTATTGTAAAAAAAGATAATTTCCGTCCGCTATCGTTGAAAAAACAATTTCCAAACTGGCATGAAGCATATCAAAAAGCGTTAGAAAGTAAGTGAATAATGATGGCTTTTGGAATTGACAGAAATACGTTAAGAACATGGAAAGCAGATGTCCGCAATGGGAAAATAGCTTTCCTAACACATTACTGGATTGATGATCGATTTCCGGGATGTACAACTGTTACCAAAGTAGGTTGTGCTGATTATCAGAAATTAATAGAATGGGGTAAAAAATACGGGCTGAGGAAGGAATGGATCCACCAAGATCCGGATTATCCACATTTTGATTTATTTGGAGATAGGCAAAGAGAAATCTTAACCAATGAACAACAATGGGAACAGATAAAGAAATTCCATTTGTAAAATTAACGCTTAAACAGCATAACGCACCTTTGCATTTCATTAATAAGTTAGAATGAAAGATGCCCAGCCTATGGAATTTTCTACACAACAAAGACCAAGCATTAATGCTCGGTCTTTTTGGTTGGGACGGGATCAAAACCACCAGGGTGAAATGGATGACATTTTAGTATTCTTTTCACTGATAAATAGGTAGCTTTACATATATTAAATTGGCGAAAACACTCTAAACTATAATGAGAACAAGTTGGCTGAAACCGGCAACTTGGTGGAAACATTGGACTGATAAAACGTTGATAAAAACGAATAAATGATATAATCAATGTTTTCAAATTACTCACCTCATCGATGAAGTGCCTTATCATACGTTATCGATGCAATGGCATCATGTAAATGGATGGATTCTTCATTTTCACATGTTACGGTAAACTTCTCAATAAACGGTAATTCATATAAATCCGCTGCGACTAATCGAACCATGTCTTCTACAAAGCGAGGATTTTCATACGCTTGTTCCGTGACCATTTTTTCATCTGGTCGTTTTAAAACGGGATGGATTCGTGCGCTTGCATTGCTTTCGGCTGCTTCTAATAACGCTTGTTTCCAGTCTACATCATCTTCATTGTAGTCGCGTGATAATTCTGCAGTCATTTTTACATTACCACGTTGGTTATGTGCACTATATTCACTAATTTCTTTTGAACAAGGGCACAATGTAGTAATCGTACCTTCTAGTGACACTGTCATGTTATAACCAGCATTTTTATCATAAATCATGGTGATTTCTGCATTGGCATGATTCATGCCAGCCATGTCTGAAGCTGGTCCACTGCGCTCAAAGAACCAAGGAAATGAAACCGTGATTTGATTATCATCCTGTTCTAATCGATCTGCCATTTCTTTAGTAAATTGTTTTAATGTTGAGACAGACATCTCGAACGGATTACCATCACTATAATGCTGCATCATTTCTGTAAAGCGGCTCATATTTGTCCCTTTATGACTTTTCTTAATGGAAGAAGTCATTTTAAAAGTTCCGATAGTTGTTTGCGTTTCTGGCTTCACTTTACTGTGCACTTGTATGGGATGTTTGACTTTGGAAATTCCCACTTGATCTATATCAAATAAAAAGTCTTTCTGTGTATTTTGTAAATCAGGCATTTTTTCTTTTTCAGTTGGTTTTGTTTTCTCACCTGGTTCAACTGAGCCAAACAATTTGTGTCTTTCTGTTTTGTTTGGAAGTTGTTTGGTGCTAAAATCTTTCATGATTAGACCCCTTTCGTCTTCAACTATTTCAAAGTATACTTAATCTACGTATAATATTCAATTTAAAAAGCTTGAAAAAAGGATCTAACGGTACTGTTAGACCCTTTTACATCCATTTTATTTTAGGCTCGGTTTTGTTGATTATTCTTTTTATATTTGCTTGGTGTCGATATATCACAAATGCTGTTAAAATAGAAATGACAATCGTTAAACCAATATCTTGCTGCACAATGGTAACAATAATGGTAATAATACCAGTTAACATAGAAGCTAGTGATACATATTTTGTTAAATAAAGAATAACTAAAAAGCTGCCGACCATAATGAGAAATAATAACGGATTAACACCTAAGATTACCCCTGAAGAGGTTGCTACTGCTTTCCCACCTTTAAATTTCGCAAATATGGGGAACATGTGCCCTATAACGGCGAAAATTCCGACTACCAGTGGGTAAACTGTTTCTGCTTGAAAAAGAACCGGTAGTACAGCAGCTAAAGTCCCCTTTAAGATATCGACTATGGTTACCGTAATACCAGCTTTCACACCGAGTACCCGAAAAGTATTAGTAGCACCTAAGTTGCCACTACCGTGTTCTCTGATATCTTTTTGAAAGCCGACCTTACCTACGATTAGCCCTGTAGGTATTGAACCAAGTAAATAGGCAAGAATGATAAAAATAATATACTCCATCATCAAACTCCTTAAATATAATGTTATGATTGATATTGTTGACTTTATTTTAGCACGATGTTTGCAAAAGAGATACATGCAATATTTAAATTTTTGTCCAACTATGATAAAACAGAAGAATAACTAGCAAGAAATGGATGAAATCAGAAACATTTTTTACGTGTTTACTTGCGTCGAATCCTATTAAATGGTTTAATCAATAAAAATGAGGTGTAACAAGATGAGTAATGAAAATGAACAACAATTAATGCGGGAAATGTTACAAAAAACGAAAACTATTGCGGTGATCGGGCTATCAGATAAATCATATCGAACCTCGTATCAAATTGCAAAAGCGATGCAAAATGAGGGATATCGAATTATTCCGGTAAATCCGAATGTGAAAGAAGTGTTAGGTGAAAAGGCATATGATTCCATAGAAGACGTGCAAGAACCTTTTGAGTTGATCAATATTTTCAGACGATCTATTTACTTAAAAGAATTAGCGAAAGAAATCGTAAAAACGGATGCGGACTATGTTTGGATGCAACAAGGTGTTATGGATCATGAAGCATACGACTATTTAACTGAACATAACAAACAGGTTATTATGGACCAGTGTATAAAAGTCGCACATGCCGTTTTAATGAAATAACTTTACAATCAGGAATGTATGTTCTATATTCTAGTATAGAGGTAGTGTAGGGAAGGAGTATCGAGAAAGTAATGAGCAATAATACAACGTATAGTGATGATTCGATTCAAGTTTTAGAAGGGCTCGAGGCCGTAAGAAAAAGACCAGGGATGTATATAGGCAGTACTGATGCCAGAGGTTTACATCACCTTGTCTTTGAAATAGTAGATAATTCAGTTGACGAGGCATTATCTGGTTATGGCGAACACATTAAAGTAACCATTCATCCGGATCAAAGCATTACCGTATCTGATAATGGTCGTGGTATGCCAACAGGTATGCATCAAACAGGTAGACCGACTCCGGAAGTAATATTAACTGTATTACATGCAGGTGGGAAATTTGGTCAAGGCGGATATAAAACAAGTGGTGGTCTACATGGTGTAGGTGCATCAGTTGTAAATGCTCTATCAGAATGGTTAGAAGTTACGATTGAAAGAGACGGCGCCGTTTTTTATCAGCGATTTGAGAACGGTGGTAAGCCAGTTACAACACTAGAGAAAAAAGGCAAAACGAAAAAAACGGGAACGACGATCACGTTTAAACCGGATCGTTCGATTTTTTCTACGGATATGTTTCAGTTTGATATATTGGCAGAGAGATTAAGAGAAGCAGCTTTCTTATTAAAAGGTATTACCATCGATCTGATTGATGAAAGAAATGATGGTGTAGAGGAGTCTTTCCATTATCCAAATGGATTAAAAGAGTTTGTCTCTTACTTAAACGAGGAAAAGGATGCGCTTCATGAGGTAGTTGCTTTTGAAGGTGAGCAGCAAGAAATGGAGTTGGATTTTGCTTTTCAGTTTAACGATGGCTTTGCTGAGAATATATTGTCTTTTGTTAATAATGTTCGAACAAAAGATGGCGGGACACATGAGTCTGGTGCGAAAACCGCCATTACAAGAGTTGTCAACGATTATGCAAGAAAAGTCAATCTCTTAAAAGAAAAAGACAAAAACCTTGAAGGTAACGATATCCGTGAAGGCTTTACAGCGGTTATTTCCGTGAAAATTCCAGAAGAAAAGCTGCAATTTGAAGGGCAGACTAAAGGGAAGCTAGGTACAGCTGAAGCGCGGTCTGCTGTCGATACGGTCGTAGCTGAGCATTTGCTATATTTTCTAGAGGAAAACCCTGACATTGCTTCGATGCTGATTAAAAAGGCAATTCGTGCTAAAGATGCTCGATTAGCTGCGCGAAAAGCAAGGGAAGAAGCAAGAAGCGGTAAGAAAAAACGCCGTAAAGATGCCTTATTAAGTGGTAAATTAACACCAGCACAGTCCCGCAATCCAGACAAGAACGAACTTTACCTTGTCGAGGGTGATTCTGCTGGCGGATCGGCAAAACAAGGAAGAGATCGAAAGTTCCAAGCAGTATTACCTTTAAGAGGTAAAGTGGTCAATACGGAAAAAGCAAAACTAGTAGATATTCTGAAGAATGAAGAGATTTCCACGATTATTCACACAATTGGCGCGGGTGTTGGCAGTGAATTTTCTCTTGATGATGTCCAGTACGATAAAATCGTCATTATGACCGATGCCGATACAGATGGTGCTCATATTCAAATATTATTGCTTACTTTTTTCTATCGTTATATGAGACCGTTAATTGAAGCTGGAAAAGTATTCATTGCTTTACCACCCTTATATCAAGTATCTAAAGGAAAAGGTGCCAAAGCACAGATAGAGTATTGCTGGACCGAAGATGAACTAACAGAGGTAACTAAAAATTTCAAAAATGGTTATCACTTGCAACGGTATAAAGGTCTGGGAGAAATGAACGCTGACCAGTTATGGGAAACGACGATGAATCCTGAAACTCGAACGTTAATTCGTGTAACCATTGATGATTTAGCTAGAGCGGAACGAAGAGTAACCACATTGATGGGGGATAAAGTTGAGCCACGTCGTAAATGGATAGAATCGCATGTTCAGTTCAGTTTAGAAGAAGATGAAAATATTATTGATAATGAGAATATTCAAATGTAAGACTTTTAACGGTGCTAATTGTTCGTGGAATCCAAAGGAAGCTTAGTGGAGGAAACGGCCGATAACACTATGATACTTTTTGCTAACCAACAGTGGGGAACCTCCATTGTTGGAAGTCTTACTTTATAGGAGGAATTTCGTTGGCAGTAGAAGAAAAGTATTTAGATCTCCCTCTAGAAGATGTAATGGGAGATCGTTTTGGACGTTACAGTAAGTACATTATCCAAGATCGTGCACTACCTGATGCACGTGATGGACTAAAACCAGTACAACGCAGAATTCTGTTTGCAATGCACGAAGAAAAGAACACCCATGATAAACCTTTCCGAAAATCAGCCAAAACAGTAGGTACCGTAATCGGTAATTATCACCCGCATGGTGATTCATCTGTATATGAAGCCATGGTACGATTAAGTCAAACATGGAAACTTCGTAATGTGTTAGTGGAAATGCATGGTAACAATGGTAGTGTTGATGGTGACCCACCTGCAGCGATGCGTTATACCGAAGCGAGATTATCCGCTATCGCATCGGAATTGATTCGTGACATTGATAAAGGGACAGTTGATTATATCCCGAACTTCGACGATACAATTGATGAACCAGTTGTACTACCAGCAAGAATACCAAATTTATTAGTGAATGGATCAACTGGTATTTCTGCTGGTTATGCGACTGAAATACCACCTCATAATTTAGGTGAAGTCATCGATGCCATTATTAAACGTCTGGATAAACCTTCTGTAACCGTAGAAGAATTACTGGAGATTGTCAAAGGACCAGATTTCCCTACTGGTGGGATTATCCAAGGTTATGAAGGATTAAAGAAAGCTTATCAGACTGGAAAAGGAAAAGTTGTCGTACGTGGAAAGGCTAATATAGAATCGGTGAAAGGGAATCGTGAACAAATTGTTATTGACGAAATTCCTTATGAAGTGAATAAGGCTGTCCTAGTTAAACGAATGGATGAGCTAAGAATTGATCGCAAAGTTGAAGGAATTGCAGAGGTTCGCGATGAAACAGACCGAACAGGTTTACGAATCGTTGTTGAGTTAAAAAGAAACGCAGACAGTCAAGGTGTACTTAATTATTTATATAAAAATACCGACTTACAAATTACCTATCACTTTAACATGGTGGCAATCAAGGATAAAACTCCGCAATTATTAAATTTATTACAAATGATTGATGCGTACATCGAGCATCAAAAAGAAGTCGTTACTAGGCAAACAAAATTTGATTTAAATAAAGCGGAAAAAAGAGCACATATTGTCGAAGGTCTAATCAAAGCTGTTTCCATTTTAGATGAATTAATCCAAACGATACGTTCATCTAAGGATAAACAAGATGCCAAAAAGCGGATTATGGAAGCATATGGTTTTACGGAACCACAAGCAGAAGCAATTGTGACATTGCAGTTATACCGATTAACCAATACAGATATAACAGCTTTAGAAAAAGAAGCGAGTGAACTTCAAAAAGCGATAGCTGAATATCAGGCGATTCTTGCAGATGAAAAGAAATTGTTATCTGTTATTAAAAAAGACTTGAGAAGTATGAAAAAGCAATATGCAGAAGCGCGTCGTACAAAAATTGAAGAAAAGATTGAAGAATTAAAGATTAATGTAGAGGTAACAGTAGCCAGTGAAGATGTCGTTACGACTGTGACGGAACAGGGCTATGTGAAACGAACTAGTATCAGGTCATATACTGCTTCAAGCAATGAGGATTTTACGATCAAAGAAAATGACCATTTAATCTCTTTATTGGAACTTAACACGACAGATCATTTGTTGCTGTTTACCAACAAAGGTCGTTATGTGCCGATACCAGTTCACCAGCTACCTGATATTCGTTGGAAAGAACTGGGGCAGCATTTGTCTAATATAGCTTCTATTGATAAAGACGAGACGATTGTTAAAGCCATACCAATTCGCGAATTTGCCAAAGATAAATATCTCATTTTCTTTACGAAAAATGGTATGGTAAAGAAAAGTACGTTAGATTTATACTATTCTCAGCGTTATTCCCGTCCATTGATAGCTTTGAATTTGAAAAAAGGAGACGAGTTAGTCAATGTGTATGAAACAGATGGTAATCAGGACATATTCGTAGCTACTAATAAAGGTTACGGACTTTGGTATCATGAATCAGAAGTATCAGTGATTGGTCAACGTGCTGCAGGTGTGAAAGCAATCCAGTTAAAAGCGGATGAATTCGTTGTTAATGCGGTTCTAATGGATGAACTGCAAGAAAATAGACATTTGTTTGTAACTACTCAGCGTGGTGCTTGTAAACGAATGACGATAGCTCGCTTTGAAAAATCTTCACGAGCAAAAAAAGGATCGGTTATGCTAAGGGAGTTAAAATCAAAACCACATCGAATTGTTGGCTTTGATTTAGTTGATAGTGAGGATGTTATCACTTTAGTAACTGCGAAGGATGAAATCCATGAAGTAAAACCGATGGAGCTTCCAATAAGTGATCGATATAGTAATGGTTCATACGTAATAGACAGCGACCTTGCCGGTGAAGTAACAACCATCAAATCCAAAATGGAACTAACCAAAGCCTTTGACGAAGAAAAAGAATAAAATACCCAGATACCCAGCCTCTCGTTGGGTATTTTTTTTACATGAAACATGAATGATAAACTTCGTATAAAACATAAACTGCGCAGTAACTTAGGCATGGATTTGCTCTCTTCCATACTGCATTTTATGAGTGCTGCCATACGCTTCGGCAGAATACTGCGCTTTCCGTGGGCACGGCTTCAGCTAACTTGGTAAAGAAAAGCACTTTACCAAGTGGATCTTCAGCTCGTGCTGTTCCCACAGGAGTCTCCGTATTCTGCCTACGCTATTTTTGTTCTCTGATTATAGAAAGAAATGAACTCATGGAACTAAACTTTCTGTTTTATTACAGTACTAATCGGCTTTGAATGCTCCTGTAGCATACTCGAACCCTATGCTATATATAGTGGAGGAATCAACTGGCTGATTTCGGATAAGTGTTGTGGAGCATATCTTAACGAAGGCCGCCCACTTCAACTCCTGTGGTACCTGTTTGACCTGAAGATCCACTTTTTTGAGCGGTTTGTGCTCGAAAAAGTTAGCTGAAGGGCAAACCCCACGGAAAGGGAAGTGGGCAGCCGGAGTGGTAGTTATCATCACTATATATTTCAAAAATTATGTCTTAT
Organism: Gracilibacillus saliphilus; assembly: GCF_010994085.1. Lineage (NCBI taxonomy): Bacteria > Bacillati > Bacillota > Bacilli > Caryophanales > Bacillaceae > Gracilibacillus > Gracilibacillus saliphilus. Next base: position 862,366 of record NZ_WJEB01000001.1, read on the forward strand.
GTGACCGCACATCTAATTACCATATTACTTTGAACAAACAGAACTTTCATTACTTCGCAGTATATATCTATAATTCAGGTTTATCGTTGGAAAAGGAAGAAAACTATTAGCCATAATTGTAAAAAATCAGTATAATGGGAAAATAGAATGATCAATCAAGGAGTTTAGATTATGTTGACAACAAGTAGCCAAAGGGTAGATAAGCAACAATTAGCGGACTTATATCATTTTTACGAACAAAATAAGGAACTAACACAACAAGAGCAAGTACTTGATTACTATGCTAAATTACAGCAACAAATGGTACATATTTGTTTTAGTGGGCATTTTTCAGCAGGAAAATCGACGTTAATTAACCATTTAATGAGCGAAGCATTATTACCTCAAAGCCCGATCCCAACCAGTGCTAATATCGTCGAGATAAAAAAGGGAGAAGACGGGGTTATTGTTCATTTTGCTGATCAGCCAGCAATTAAAATGAAAGCTCTTCCGCCGATGGATCAACTGCATCAATTGTGTCGCGATGGTGATGAAGTCAAAAAAGTGGAGATATTTAAAAACATGGAGGCATTACCTCCAGGGGTAACATTTATGGATACACCAGGTATTGATGCAGCCAATGATGCAGATCGCTTAATGACCGAATCCGCACTCCACCAAGTCGATGTGTTGTTTTATGTGATGGATTATAACCATGTTCAATCAGAGGTAAATGCACGATTTTTGAAAAAAATAGATGAAATGAATAAGCCATACTACGTGATTATTAATCAGATGGATAAACATGATGAAGAGGAAATAACGTTTTCTGATTTCCAAACTAGTTTAGAACAAGTTTTTCAGCAATGGGCTATTACCCCTGAACAAGTATATTATACGTCCATGAACGGCACCGACAAGACAATCAATCAATTTAATGAATTAAGAGCAACGATCAATCGTTTAATAACGGCTAATCATCAGCAGGTTTTACAGGACACTTTATGGCATGGTACAGCATACACGGTTTATCAAAGTATCCAGGAAAGACAAAAGCAAATGGATGACAGACTCAGTGATTTAGAGGAAGAACTAGAAGTGATAGAATTGCCAGCAGTGTCCTATCTAGAGGCTCAAGAGCATTTTCGAGCTTTACAAGAAAAGAAACACCATTTGGAAAAGGATTATTTACATGAGGTTGAACAAACTACTAGAAATGCACAACTGATTCCATTTGAAATTCGTGAAAAAGCAAAGTATGTACTTCAAGCCTTTGATCCCAAATTTAAAGTTGGGCTTTTCCGCAATCGCAAGAAGATAGAAGCCGAACGTAATGACCGGTTAGCTGCTTTCTATCAAGCGATAAAAGAAAAAGCAGAAGTAAGTCTAGAGTGGAAATTACGAGATAAAATGTCGGAATTTTTAAAACCTTATCTATCAGTTCACTTTTCAGAGGCTATCTTTGAAGAGCGCTTCCAAACAAATGAACTAGTGAAACTAATGAATGATGGTGCGACGGTAAATGGCGATTATATACTTGTTTATACAGACCAGGTCGCAGCAGCAATTAAGAAAATGTATCGTCAGTTTTATAAAAACAAGTGGCATGAATTAAAAGAAAAAATTCTTAATCCAATTGAAGTGCAATTAATTGAAAAGAAAACAGAGTTAGAAACAATCGAAAAGTATCAAGCCATTCAGGAAGAAATGGATCAAATGAAGCAAGATTTTCATCTGTATAAAAAAAACGCTGAATCTATTTTAAGAAACGATTTTACTTTTGGTGAAGATGTATTAAAGGCGTTGGAGAAGGAATCAGATGCCAGAATTATCGACAAAGTAATCGATATAGCAGAATTACCAGACAATAAAAAAACAGAAGAGAAAAAACAGCAACACCTACAGACTGATAACGTTAATGACACAACCTTGTTTTCTTTTAACGAAACGGTTAAAGATGTAGAAGAAGCAGACCAAATGTTTGAAGGAATTAACGGCTTAGATTCGATTCGTCAAGAAATACACAGTAAAAAAGATCGACTGCACAACCGATCTTTTACGATTGCACTATTTGGTGCTTTTAGTGCTGGTAAGTCTTCCTTTGCTAATGCATTAATCGGAGAGAAAGTATTGCCTGTTTCACCAAATCCGACAACGGCAGCCATAAATAAGATTAGTCCAGTAAATGAAAATTATCAGCATAAAGATGTATATGTCGTGATGAAACAAGAACAGGAACTTTTAGCAGATATAGAGGAAATGGTGGAAGAGGACTTCCCAAGTCTTTCTAAAGCTTATAAATGGATGCAAAAAACCAAATTGGACAAATTAGATATTGCCGATCAACATAAGTCATTTCTAACTGCATTTTACAATGGATTTAATGAGATGCACAAAAAAATTGGCACCGAATATGTTATTGGTTTTGATGACTTTCATTCATATATTCGTGAAGAAGAGATTGCATGTTTTGTTAAGGAAATGGAGCTTTTTTATGACTGTCCGCTAACAGAAAAACAAATTACGTTAGTTGATACACCAGGGGCTGATTCCGTTAATGCACGACATACAGATTTAGCATTTTCCTATATCAAAGATGCTGACGCAATTTTGTTCGTCACGTATTACAATCATCCCTTTTCTAAGCCTGATCAACAATTTTTAGAACGACTCGGAAAAGTGAAGGATGCGTTTGAATTAGATAAAATGTTCTTTATTATTAATGCGATTGACTTGGCAAAAGATGAACAAGAAGCTCAACTAGTTGTGGATTATGTCCGTAATGAATTATCTCAATTTGATATTAAAGATCCGAGAATGTTTTCCGTCTCCAGTAAAAAGGCAATAGAAGAAAAAAGTAAAACGACTGGATTACCACAATTTGAGCAATCGTTTTATCGGTTTGTGAAAGAAGAATTAACTCAAATGAGTATGCGTTCCATCTACACGGATCTGCATAGAGCAAATGCTCTGGTAACGAACTGGCTGTCGATTATCAATGGAGATCAGGCGGAAAAAGAACATCTAGTAGAACAAGGTAAAACCAATCAACTAGAAATAGAGAAGGAAATCAAATATCGAGATAATCGCTCCTATTTCGATCAAGTCAAGCAAAAATTAACAAAACAAACTTTCTATGCAAAACAGCGGTTTTCGATTCAATATGCCGATGTCTTCAAGGATTATATTAACCCAGGTGCTATTCAATCGAATGGTCGCAGGGGCAAGAAAGAAGTGGAAACAGCACTGTCTGCACTATCAAAAGCAATAGACACACGCTTACAACATGAATATGAAGCTATTTCCATTCGTTTGGAGCAAAGTTTTAATCAAGCATTACAACAAATGCGCCAGGATATACAAGCGAAAGTAAAACAAGTGGACTCACAATTCTCTTTATCGGAGCTAGAGGATATCCATTTACCACAGCCAGATATACAGTTGGAACAAACAGAAGTAGATAAAGGTTTATTATCTAAGTGGGGTAATAGCTACAAAGATTCAAAAAGTTTTTTTGCTGAAAATGGAAGAAAGGATCTCGAGGAGTATACTGGTAATTATTTCGACAAGACTTGGGATGAAGCTGTAACCAAAATGGAGCAAGACATGGTTACCTTTTACCAAAAACAATGGGAGCACTATGATCAAGAGATTTGGAATCACTATCAAAAAGAAACACAAGCGTATTATCATCAAGTAATAGCAGGTATCGAAGATCAGGAAGAAAATAAAGAGCAATTGCTTGCCATTAAAGAACATTTAGATGAAGTATTAGATTCAAAACTAGCTTGAAGTTCATATACAAATGAAGGACAAATCCTGAGAAAGACAACTTTTGTCCTTCATTTTTACTATTTATTTTAACTTTAATTGACCAAATCCACGTGCGATCGTCTTGGAAACGTGACTATCTGAACCGGGTTTCCATTGAATACCTTTTTGTATCGCTTTTTCGATGATTGGAAGTGGTGGGTACAGTTCAAGACATTCTTCTTTGTAAAGACCAGCTGTGTTAACATCTAATTCTAGCTGTTGTTCTTGTATCAAATCAAGTAACCGTTCGATTGTCACATTATACCTTTGATCAACGGCATATTTCCGTTGATATTTGTGAATTAAGGTTAAATGACCGATTCGATTTGGTTTATAAGCGCCAAGATCAGATATAATCGCTTTTTCCATTGTTCGGTAATACTTATCGTATACGGCTTCCACGCTGCCAAACATCTGAATGATACGCGCAAATTCTTCACTGCTGAAATCAATACATACATAGTTAAAGTCAGGTGTTCTTAGCATATGTACAGACAAAATCGCATCATCGATATAACGGCCATATTGATCTAGAAATGAAGTAGTGGCATCTTCATAGCCTTCAATATAATCGACTTCAAAGCCTAGATTGATTTTTACTTTTGATTGAAATTGCTTTTTGGCATTCTCTATAACTTGAATATAAGCATCAAGATCTTCCCATGACATAGCACTGTCTTGATCTGGTGTAGGATCAATGAAATTAACGGGTAATGGCGCATGCTCTGTAAAGGTTAACTCGGTAATTCCTTTGTTTATGGCTTGTTCTATGTACATTTCGATACTGTCATTCGAACCATGTGGACAGAATGGGGTATGTACGTGAAAGTCTCCTTTCATGTTCATATAAGACATCTCCTTATGTAAATAGATTTGCTTCTTATTGTAAACAGAATTCTTTAAAATGAAAAGTGATGATTGACAAAATTAAAAAAAGTATGCTAATGTAGTGTTTAGAAATGAACGCTTTATCACGGTAGAGTGGTAAATTAATAAAGTATATATAGGATGTGAACGATATGTTTTTACCAGCAGGAAGTCAAGATGAAACAGGTGTACAAATCTCCAATCGGCTACGAGCGTCAGAGATTTTTAGACAGGTAACAAAAAAGCGGAATTTTCAACAAATTTCTACTCCCGTTGTGGAATATGCCCAAACATTTACTAATGAGGTAGCAGGTATGGACTTACATTCCATGTTGAAATGGTTTAATGGGGAAGGTGAGATTGAAGTATTAAGACCGGACTGGACTGCAGCAATTGCTCGAGCGATTGCAGGGCAGCACCCATCTAAGCAAAAGTGGTCTTATCAAGGAAGTGTGTTTCGCTTTGACAAAGAAGATACCGAAAGCAGACAGGCCGGAATAGAAATCGTTCATGCTGATCGTTTTTTCGGAGAGGCAGAGAGTCTGCTAACCGCTGTAGCTTATTTAAAACATTTAAATATTGAGGATTATGTTATCGAACTTGGCCATACAGGAATTTTCGATGCATTAATTGCACCTTTTAGCTTTAGCAAACAGGAAGAAGCTCAATTATTGGAAGCTATGCATGATAAAAGGTCTGATCTTGTCGAGGAAATTGTTGTAAAAGCAGGTAATGCAGAGCTTGCAAAGCCTTTAACGGCATTAATTAATGCATATGGTTCGCGCGATATCATTGAACAATACCGCAAGCGTTGGTCGGATCGGGATGACTTAACGGAAATATTAACACATATTGACAAACTGATTGATTTACTCGAAGCTTCTGGTGTAACAGAAGTTATCGTAGATCTAGGGCGTGTTAAGAACTTGCCGTATTATGATGGCATTATGTTTAGAGGTTTTTTGACTAATGATGGATCGACTTGTTTTTCTGGTGGTAGATATGATCGTCTTTACAAGCAATTTGAGTTAATAACCTCTGCAGTAGGTCTTGCATTTGACGTCGATGTATTAGCCACACATATGGCAGCTGAAAAAGAACCAGATAAAATATGTATCATTGCTTCACCCGAAACACATGCGATTGCTGAAGAGTTTCGTATGGAAATGGAAGAACAAGTAGTCGATATTCAATACGAATTAAAGAATCAAACGAGCTATCATACCATTTATCAAGTGGTAGTGGAGAACAGTCAGTATAAGGTGGTTGAAAAATGAAACCTGTAATTGCACTAACAAAAGGGAGACTGGAAAAACAATTTTTGAAATTTTTTGAAGGTTTAGGTTATGAAGTGGAACCTTTATTGGAAAAAGGCAGAAAGCTACAAATTGAAACAAATAAATTTTCTTTCTTTTTTGCCAAAGGGGTCGACGTAACTACTTATGTAGAGAACGGTATAGCTGATATGGGTGTTGTCGGTGGAGACATATTAATTGAACACCAGCCTGATGTTTTTAACTTATTTCCATTACCATTTGGTCATTGTCGAATGGCGCTGGCAACGAAAAAAGATTTCCAATGGCCAGAACAGAAGAAACGAATTGCCAGTACATTCACGAATATTACGAAAACATATTTTAAAGAAAAAGGTGAATCCGTAGACATTATCAAACTGGAAGGATCTGTTGAATTGGCACCAATCTTAGGCCTTGCGGATGCTATTGTTGATATTGTCGAGACAGGAACGACGTTAAAAGAGAATGGTCTTGTAATAGAAGACGAATTTTTGGCGTTTAGTGCAAGGTTAATTGCCAACCGTTCTTCATTGAAAATTAAACGAGATCAATTAGTTCCTGTTATTGAACGGTTTAGGGAAGGAGCGAGAAACGAATGATTCCTTTATTATCTATTGATCAATTTTTAGCCAAAGCTGCACCCGAAAAAACCAATAGTCAAGAACAGCAACAATTCTTACAAGCAGCAAGCAACATTATTGCAGACGTACAAAAGGACGGCGATCAAGCGGTAAGGTTTTATGTTGAGAAATTCGATGGTCAAGCACCGAAAACATTTTTAGTATCAGAAGAGGAACGGAAAGCGGCATGGGATCAAGTAGATGACCAGGTGATTCGTGCATTACAACGTGCAGCTGATAACATTCGAGATTTTCATCGCAAGCAATTAAATAATTCGCGAATGATGCAAGCTGATGGAGATATTATCTCAGGTCAACTTTACCGTCCGATCGATCGTGTAGGTATTTATGTACCTGGTGGAACAGCTGTATATCCATCATCTGTACTCATGAATGCTATTCCAGCAGTCCTTGCCGGAGTTGGAGAAGTGAATATGGCAACACCTGTCAAAGATGGTGAAGCATTGTCTCCGATTTTAGCTGTAGCAGCTGACATCGCTGGTGTTTCAAAAATTTACCGAGTTGGTGGCGTGCAAGCTATTGCAGCATTTGCTTACGGCACAGAATCGATACCAAAAGTCGATAAAATTGTTGGTCCAGGTAATGCATATGTGGCAGCAGCGAAAAAGCTAGTATATGGTGATGTTGGAATCGATATGATTGCTGGTCCAAGTGAGGTTGCGATTATCGCCGACGAATCAGCAAATCCTGTCTTTGTCGCAGCTGACCTGATCGCTCAAGCCGAACATGATACCATTGCTCGAGCTTTCCTTATCACTACATCTCGCTCACTAGTAGAAGAGGTCGATCGAGAATTAGTCAAACAATGTGAAGTGTTACCTCGTAAAGATATCGCCAATACTGCTTTACAGGAAAAAGGAGCCAGTGTAGTAGTAGACACTTTAGCAAAGGCATTTGATGTAGCAAACAAGATTGCGCCAGAACATTTAGAAATTCAAACACAGGATCCATTAAGCTATTTAAGCAAAGTAAAACATGCCGGCTCCGTATTTTTAGGTCATTACACGCCTGAAGCATTGGGTGATTATTTTGCAGGGCCTAATCACGTATTACCGACTTCAGGTACAGCAAGGTTCTCATCTGGATTGTCCGTTGACGACTTTGTTAAAAAGACAACTTATCTTTACTATACAGAGGACGCTTTGCGAGAAGCTGGAGATGATGTGGTAAAAATAGCGAATCAAGAGCAGTTAGAGGGACATGGGATTGCGGTAACGAAACGTTTGGAGGAGAAATGATGAGAACAGCTAGTAAAAAAAGAGAAACATTAGAAACGCAAATTGACGTATCGGTAAACTTAGATGACCCAAGAGAAGTGACTATTGAAACAGGTGTTGGCTTTTTTGATCATATGTTAGAAGCTTTTGCTCGACATGGTCGAATCGGACTTGTAGTGAAAGCAGATGGGGATTTGCATATTGACAGCCATCATACTGTAGAAGATGTCGGGATTGTATTGGGTCAATTGATCAAGGAAGCACTTGGTGACAAGAAATCGATTAATCGTTTTGGAAGTGCCTATGTACCAATGGATGAATCATTAGGGTTTGTTGCGTTGGACATTAGTGGTCGACCTTTCCTTGTATTTGACGCGGAGTTTTCTAATGAAAGGCTTGGAAATTTCGATACAGAATTAGTTCAGGAATTTTTACAGGCTTTTGCATTCCAATCTGCCATTACCTTGCACGCGAAAGTATTATATGGACATAACACACACCATAAAATTGAGGCGATTTTCAAAGCGTTAGGACGTGCATTGGGCGAAGCAATTCGAATTAATCCGGATATTAAAGGGGTTAATTCTACAAAGGGGTTAATCGAATGATTGCAATTGTAGATTATGGTATGGGCAATGTAGCAAGTGTCAGAACAGCTTTTCAACGGTTAGGGTATGAGGTGGAGATTACCGACTCTATTGAGCGGTTAGAAGCGGCAACCCACATTATTTTACCTGGTGTAGGTTCTTTTCAAGCAGCAGTTCAAGAGATTAATCAACGTCATTTGGCTGAACCATTATGTAAACTTGCGAAAGAAAAGCCTTTTTTAGGGATTTGTCTTGGTATGCAATTACTGTTCGATAAAGGCTATGAAAATGGTAGTTCGGATGGACTGGGACTGATACCAGGTGAGGTTACTAGAATAGAAACGGAATATATCCTGCCACACATTGGCTGGAACCAATTACAAATTGAAAACAATAATCAAGCTTTTGCACCGTTCCAAGATAAACATGTTTATTTTGTACATTCCTTTCAAGCGAGAACCGATCAACAATATCTTGTCGCAACAGCAGATTATGGCACAAAGGTTCCCGGTATTGTGCAAAATGGTCATGTCTATGGGATGCAATTTCATCCGGAAAAAAGTGGGGAAGTTGGCGTTGATTTGTTAAAAGTATTTATGGAGGAAACCAATAGTGATAGGAGGCAACTAGCATGATTGCCAAACGGATTATTCCATGTTTAGATGTGAAAGAAGGAAAAGTAGTAAAAGGAACGAATTTTGTTGGCTTAAGAGAATTAGGTGACCCGGTAGAAATGGCATCTAATTATTCGAAAGATGGAGCAGACGAAATCATCTTTTTGGATATCTCAGCGACAAACGAAGGACGACAAACAATGATTGATATTGTAAGACGAACTGCAGAACAAGTTTATGTCCCCTTTACTGTTGGCGGTGGTGTTCGAACTATTGAAGACGTAAACCGCTTGTTAAAAGCCGGTGCTGACAAAGTAGGGATGAACTCAGCTGCTGTTAACAATCCACAACTAATTACAGAATCTTCTGGTCATTTTGGTGCGCAATGCACGGTAGTAGCAATTGACGCAAAACGAGTTGGTGACAAATGGCATGTGATGACACATGGTGGTTCTAAGGACACCGGTATTGATGCTATTGAATGGGCAAAAGAAGCTGAAAGTAGAGGTGCAGGTGAAATTCTTTTGACAAGTGTTGATACGGATGGTGTCAAAGATGGATTTGATTTGGCTTTAACGGAAGCGGTAGTTTCAGCCGTACGTATTCCTGTCATTGCCTCAGGTGGAGTTGGCAAACCAGAGCATTTCCCAGAAGTTTTTAATCAAACAGATGTTTCCGCAGGTTTAGCTGCATCAATTTTCCATGAAAATACCTTTACAGTAAAACAAGTAAAAGAGGTCTGCACCGAACAAGGAGTGAATATTCGTGAAGCCTGATTTTTCCAAAGGACTTATACCAGCAATCGTAACAGATTATTATACAAAAGACGTGTTAATGCTTGCATATATGAATGAAGAAGCATATGAAAAAACCATAGAAACGAAACAGACCTGGTTTTATTCTAGATCTCGTGATGAATTATGGAATAAAGGTGCGACGTCTGGAAATACACAAGAGGTACAGTCGATAGATTTAGATTGTGATCAGGATACATTATTGATTCAAGTGATCCCGGCAGGTCCGGCATGCCATACCGGTGAAGTGTCTTGCTTTTTCAATCGAGTAGCTGAAAAAGAAACGAGCTTTGATACTTCCATCATTGAAAATGTTATGGAAGAAGTAAAACAGCGTAAAACAGAACGTGTTGAGAATTCTTATACCAATTATTTATACGATAAAGGTGTCGATAAGATTGGTAAGAAGGTAATTGAAGAAGCAGGTGAAGTGGTAATCGCTGCAAAAAATAATGACAATGAGGAACTAACAAACGAGGTTAGTGATTTGCTTTATCACACCTTTGTGATGATGGCGAATCAAGGTGTCACATTAGAAGATGTTAAACAAGAATTATCTAATCGCTTTGCTAAAAAAGGAAATAGTAAAGGTGATCGAGCTGAAATACAAAAATGGTAACATAAAATCTCCACTATGAATTGGTGGAGATTTTTATGGTCAGTTAAGGTTTAATATTAGTTGCGAAATAGAATAATCCATTAAAGAATAACGTTTTATATTTTTAATTAGACTTGCTAATGGATTATATCTTTTACACTGTAGCAATTCTCGTTTTGATTTATCGTTTACTGGATCATAATCTCTTTATAAAGAAGCTATCAGTGAAACAGATTATAGGAATAGTGTTGAGTTATATTATGTATATTGGAGTAGCTGTAGCCATTATATATTACGGAGGAAATTGGTTAGTTAGCTTTATTTCTATATATGTATGGAAACACATTATCTTTTTTATAATGGTAATACGATGTATACACGATGTTATTACTTGAAAAAAACACTATCTAAAATTTCAAATGGAATGATAAAAGAACAGTCTTACAAGTCATCATAAGGCTGTTCTTTTAGGCTTACTCCCAATGTTTCTCGATAAACTCATCTCTACCTGATTTCTCACGATCTTCTAGGTATTCTTCTTTATTCTTCTTATAAAAGTCTTGATGATATTCCTCCGCCGGGTAAAACGCACTGGCGGGCAAAATTTTCGTAACGATCTCTTTTTGGAATCGGTTTGAATTTTCTAATTCCTTTAAAGAATTGACAGCTAATACTTTCTGTTCATCGTTATGGTAGAAAATCGCTGTCCGATACTGTGGACCTCTGTCATGAAATTGTCCACCATCATCGGTAGGGTCGATTTGTGGCCAATATAAATCGAGAATTTGTTGATAAGATATTTTCTCAGGTTCATAGGTGATTTGAACAGCCTCATAATGTTCTGATGTCCCGGTTTTCACTTCTTCATATGATGGGTGATCCACGTGGCCCCCAGTGTAACCTGAAATGACACTTTCGACACCATCCCATTGATCAAAAGGCTTGACCATACACCAGAAACAGCCTCCAGCAAACGTGGCCTTTTCCAATTTTTTCTCCATGTTTGTTTCTCCTTTATCTTGCAAAATGCTCTTGTAGCATTTAATATACAAGTAATATTAATAGAAGTAAATCAATTAAACTTAAAGGGTGAATAAAATGACAGATAGATCACACGTCCTTATTGTAGATGGAATGGCATTATTATTTAGAGGATTTTTTGCAACAGCATTTACCGGTAATTTTATGGTCAATAGTAAAGGTGTTCCAAGAAATGGATTGTTTGGTTTCTTGAATTATTTTACCAATGCGATAGAAACCTTCCAACCAACACATGTTGTTTGCTGTTGGGACATGGGAAGTCAAACATTTCGTAATGAATTGTATGATGGATATAAATCAAACCGTGATGCACCACCAGAAGAGCTTGTACCACAGTTTGACTTGGCAAAAGATATTGTGACAGCATTTCAAGTTCCGAATGTAGGAGTTACTGGATTTGAAGCGGACGACTGTATTGGTACACTTGCCAAACAACTGCACAAAGAACATCAAGTGACAGTCGTAACGGGTGATCAGGATATGTTACAATTAGTAGATCATCACATTAATATTGCTATCATGAAAAAAGGACAAGGCAATTATGATGTCTTTCATGTCGATAACTTCTATGAGAAGAAGGGATTGACTCCTAAACAAATTATCGATCTAAAAGGATTGATGGGCGATTCATCTGATAACTATCCAGGTGTAAAAGGTGTAGGGGAGAAGACTGCTTTAAAATTATTAATGCAATATGAAACAATTGATAACTTGTTAGCAGATAAAGAGAATTTAACTAAAGGCATGCAGAAGAAATTGGAGCAGTACGCAGAAGACCTAGCAATTTCTCGTAAATTAGCAGCTATTCATACCGAAGTACCGCTGACCTTTTCTATAGAAACAGCATTATGGAGCGATGATTTAACCAATATTCGCTCTTATCTAATCGATGAGTTAGAATTCCAGAACCCTGGACGTTGGTTGGATAAATTATGGGAAAGAGCTACTGGATAAAAACCTCAATAATATACATTTAGCAGAGCTAGCCATAAAGCTAGCTCTTTTAATCGATATCTACTTATTGAAACCTCTGTAAAATCGAGAAGAATTCCTTAATAAATTCATAGAATACTTGTTCAGATGGAGCAAGTTTTCTGTTCTTGGGAATAATGATGCCAACCGTACGTTTTAACTCAGGGTTCTGGATGGCAACTTTTGCGCTGTAGTACGGATTTAAATCATTGAATGCACTTTCCGGTAATAAGGTAATCCCAATGCCTGCTGCAACCAACCCCTTGATTGCATCTAAATCTTCCCCTTGAGAAGATACATTTGGTGTAAATCCTGCTTGTTTACAACCGTCGATGACGAGCTGGTGTAGAACATAGCCTTCCGGAAATAATACAAAGGATTCATCATGTAGATCACGTAAATTCACACTGCTCTGCTCTGCTAATGGGTGTGAATTGGGTACTAATGCATAAAAATTTTCTCTAAATAAAATATCCCCTAAAATATCAGGATGCTCTGTCGGAACAGGACCTAAAAAAGCTACATCAATTTCGCGGTTTTCTACCGATTCAATTAAGAAATTATATGAACCTTGTCGTAATTGAAAGGCGATTTTAGGGTGTTTTTTCTTGAATTCTGAAACGACAGTAGGTAACAAGTTACTGGCTAGACTGGTCGGAAATCCAATTTTAATCGACCCTCTCTCAGGATCAATATATTCATCGATTTGTTTCTTTGCATGATCAATTGCTTTTAATGCCGTTTTGGTATGAGTCAGAAATATCCTTCCTATATGGGTTAAACGCACATTTCTTCCTTCTCTTTCAAATAGTTCGACACCAAGCTCTGCTTCTAAGTTAGCTATTTGTCTACTAATTGCAGACTGGGCTACATGCAATTCTGCTGCCGCATCAGAGACGTGTTCCCGCTCTGCGACTTCAACAAAATAGCGTAATTGACGTAATTCCACTCGATTCACCTCATGATATATATCAGAATTAGAACAATGTTATGTTTATTATATATTGTTTCGATCAATAAGAAAACCTACAATAGTATTAGACACCTTAAAAGTATATTGAATGGGGGCGACATATATGACGTATCGCGACTTGCCTAGTGCCCAAGGGTTATACAATCCGGATTTTGAACATGACGCTTGTGGTATTGGATTATATGCGCATATAAAAGGGAAACAAACACACGAGATCGTAAAAAAAGGTTTAGACATGTTATGTAAATTAGAGCACCGAGGTGGACAAGGGAGCGATCCACTTACAGGTGACGGATCTGGTTTAATGGTACAGATCCCTGATAAATATTTTAGAAGAGAATGTAAAGACTTTCAACTACCAGCTGTCGGACGTTACGGAGTTGGTATGTTGTTCTTATCTCAAGATGAAAATGAACAAAAACTAGCAATTGAAAAAATTAATCAATTAATCGAACAAGAAGGACAAAAAATAATCGGCTGGAGAGATGTACCAACTGATCCTTCCCACATTGGTAAAGGGGCGATTGAAACATTACCAACTGTACATCAGGTTTTCATTGAAGCAGCAGATGAAATTGAAGACGATTTAGCCTTCGAAAGAAAATTATATATTATTCGCAAACAAGCTGAGAATTGGGCGAATGAAAAAGAAATTCGTTTTTACTTTCCAAGTTTATCAAATAGAACAATTGTCTATAAAGGTTTATTAACACCTGATCAAGTAGATAAATTTTATTTAGATTTACAAGATGAAGAATTTGTTTCTGCTTTCTCACTTGTACATTCTCGTTTCAGTACTAATACATTTCCTTCCTGGGAAAGAGCTCACCCGAACCGTTATCTCATTCACAACGGTGAGATTAATACAATGCGAGGTAACGTAAACTGGATGCGTGCAAGAGAGAAGCAATTTGTATCAGAAGCATTTGGTGATGATTTAGATAAAGTATTACCAATTATTAATGGTGGTGGAAGTGACTCTGCCACATTAGATAATGCATTGGAATTCTTCACATTAGCAGGTCGTAAGCCAGCACATGCTGCGATGATGCTAATTCCTGAACCATGGGAGAAAAACCCACACATGGATAAGAAGAAACGTGCTTTCTATCAATATCACAGTATGATGATGGAGCCATGGGATGGTCCAACTTCGATTACTTTTACAAACGGGAAACAAATTGGAGCAATCTTGGATCGTAACGGTCTTCGTCCGGCACGTTATTATGTAACTAAGGACGATTATATCATTTATTCTTCAGAAGTTGGTGTTATCGACTATGAAGAAGAAAATGTGTTATTAAAAGAACGACTAAGCCCTGGTAAAATGTTGCTTATTGATATTGAAGAAGGGCGTATCATATCTGATAAAGAAATTAAAGAAGAGGTTGCAAGTGCTAATCCATATCAATACTGGTTAGATGATCAAATTGTACTGTTAGAAGTAGAAGCGAAAAACGATGATTACATCGATCCACAACTGCTTCAGAAACAAAAAACATTTGGTTATACAACGGAAGATGTCGAGAAATATCTCCTTCCTTTACTAGAGGGTGGAAAAGATCCAATTGGTGCAATGGGGAACGATATGCCATTAGCGGTATTATCCGAACGTCCACAAAGTTTGTTTAACTATTTCAAACAATTGTTTGCCCAAGTAACAAATCCACCAATTGATGCTTATCGTGAGCAACTCGTTACATCAATGTTGACATGGTTAGGTGCTGAGGGAGATATCCTTCATCCAGCAAAAACGAGATCAAGTAGAATTCGTCTAGATTCACCAATTTTATCTAATACACAAATTGAAAAGTTAGCGAATGATGAAATAGAAGGATTCCAATCAGAAGTTATCGAAACATTGTTTACAGATGATATGGAAAAAGCCCTTCACAATGTGTATGAACAAGCGAAAAAAGCAATTGAAGATGGAAGCAATATCATTATTTTAAGCGATAAGAATATGGATCCGAACCAAAAAGCTATCCCAACACTTCTCGCTGTTAGCGGTTTGCACCAGTATCTAGTGCGAGAAGGTATTCGAACGCAAGCAAGTATGATTGCTCAATCAGGTGAAGCTCGAGAAGTTCATCACTTTGCTACGATGTTAGGATACGGTGTTGATGCCATTCATCCATACCTCGTGTATCAAACGTATTACACTTCTATTTTGGATGATCGTTTAAATATGACGCTTGCAGAGGTACAAGATAAATTTATTAGTGTAGCAACAGAAGGCATCATTAAAGTTATGTCGAAAATTGGTATCTCTACTGTGCAAAGTTATCGAGGTGCGCAAATCTTTGAAGCTGTAGGTATTAGTAAAAAGGTAATTGAAGAGCATTTTACCGGTACAGCATCACAGATTGATGGCATTGGTTTAGACGTTATCCAAGAAGAGACGGAAAAACGTCATAATGAAGCATATAAAGCTGCAGTTCAAGAATCGCTTGAATCAGGAAGTGATTTCCAATGGCGTAAAGTAGGCGAACACCATGCCTTTAACCCAACTACTATTTATACGTTACAGTGGGCTTGCCGTCGCGGTGATTATGATCTATTCAAGAAATTCTCTAAAGCTGCTAACGAAGAGCGTATCGGCTTTTTACGTAACCTGTTTAATTTTAAGAAAGACAACAGTATCCCGATCGAAGAAGTGGAACCAGTTGAATCCATTGTCAAACGTTTCAAAACAGGTGCGATGTCTTTTGGTTCCATCAGTAAAGAAGCACATGAAGCTCTTGCGATTGCCATGAACCGCTTAGGCGGGAAAAGTAATAGTGGGGAAGGCGGGGAAGACCCTGATCGTTTTAGCAGAGATGCAAATGGCGACTTTCGTTCAAGTGCGATTAAGCAGGTAGCATCTGGACGTTTCGGTGCCAAAAGTCATTATCTTGTTAACGCAAAAGAATTACAGATTAAAATGGCACAAGGTGCAAAGCCTGGTGAAGGGGGACAATTACCTGGTATGAAGGTTTATCCATGGGTAGCAGATGTTCGTGGCTCAACTCCAGGTGTAGATTTAATTTCACCTCCACCACACCATGATATTTATTCAATCGAGGATTTAGCACAATTAATTCACGACTTAAAGAATGCTAATCGTGATGCAAGAGTTAGTGTCAAGCTCGTAGCAAAATCTGGTGTTGGAACGATTGCTGCAGGTGTTGCAAAAGGTAATGCAGATGTTATTTCTGTTGTTGGTTATGATGGTGGTACAGGTGCTTCACCAAAAACAAGTATTAAACATGCAGGCTTACCATGGGAATTAGGTCTTGCAGAAGCTCACCAAACCTTAATGCTAAACGGACTGAGAGATAGAGTTATATTAGAAACGGATGGGAAATTATTAACAGGTAAAGATGTCGTGATGGCTGCATTATTAGGTGCAGAAGAGTATGGATTCGCAACAGCACCATTAGTTGTTGTCGGATGTATTATGATGCGTGTATGTCATAATGATACATGTCCAGTAGGGGTTGCAACACAAAATCCAGAGTTACGTAAGAAATTTACTGGTAACCCTGATCATGTCGTTAATTATATGACTTTTATAGCAGAAGAAGTTCGTGAAATCATGGCTGAATTAGGTTTCCGAACTATTGATGAAATGGTTGGAAGAACAGATGTATTAGAAGTTTCCGAAAGGGCAGAAGCACACTGGAAAGCTAAACATTTAGATCTATCTACACTCCTTTACCAACCTGAAGGAACACGTATTAATACAACAACACAAGATCATGAATTATATAAGTCATTAGATTTGAAACAGATTTTACCGACTGTACAAAAAGCAATTGATACAGGGGAAGCATTAGAAGCATCCTTCCCGATAAAAAATACCGATCGTGTTGTAGGTACAATTGTCGGAAGTGAGATTTCTAAGAAATATGGCGAAAGAGGTCTACCAGAAGATACGATTAATCTACACTTTACTGGATCAGCAGGTCAAAGTTTTGGTGCCTTTATTCCTTCCGGTATGACGTTAACCGTAACAGGAGATGCCAATGATTATGTTGGTAAAGGCTTATCAGGTGGTAAAGTAATTGTTCGCGCTTCTCAGAAAACAACGATCGATCCAGGAAATAATGTTATCGCAGGTAACGTATCTTTCTATGGTGCGACAAGTGGTGAAGCCTATATTCAGGGCTACGCCGGAGAACGTTTTGCTGTAAGAAATAGTGGAGCAAAAATCGTTGTAGAAGGCGTCGGAGACCATGGTTGTGAATATATGACAGGTGGTCGCGTAGTGATTCTCGGAAATGTAGGTAAAAACTTTGCTGCTGGTATGTCTGGTGGTATTGCCTATGTGAAACCAGACAATATTGAGCAATTTAAACTACTATGTAATACGGAATTAGTACAATTTGAAGAATTAACAGATGCTAAAGAGATCGAAGATGTAAAAGAGCTAATTATGAACCATCATGAATATACAAATAGTGATAAAGCAGCAGTAACGTTGCAAAACTGGGGAGATGAAGTGAAGAAATTCGTGAAAGTAATCCCAACAGACTATAAACTAATGCTAAAGCAAATTGATTGGTTTGAATCTCAAGGATTATCAATGGACGAAGCTAGGCTTGAAGCATTTACAGCGAAAAAAGACAATAAAATGACAGTGACTTTAAATCCGGAAGAAGTATTGACTAAATAGAAAGGAGACAGAGGATATGGGGAAAGCAACAGGTTTTATGGAGTTTGAAAGACAAACGGCAAATGAACGAGATCCATTAGAAAGAATTCATGATTGGAAAGAATATTCTGCTCCTTTCTCCGATGAAGTAGCAAAAACGCAAGGAGCACGCTGTATGGATTGTGGTACACCATTCTGTCACATCGGGATGGATATTGATGGGGCACCATCAGGTTGTCCTGTCTACAATCTGATCCCAGAATGGAATGATTTGGTGTATAAAGGAAAGTGGAGAGAGGCATTAGATCGTTTAATGAAAACAAATAACTTTCCTGAATTCACAGGAAGAGTATGTCCAGCTCCGTGTGAAGGGTCTTGTACGGTTGCTATCAATGATCCTGCTGTAACTATCAAAAATATTGAACAGAAGATAATTGATAAAGGTTTTGAAGAAGGATGGATAGAACCGCGTGTTCCGGAGCATCGCACAGGAAAGAAAGTTGCCATTGTCGGTTCCGGACCAGCTGGTTTAGCGGCAGCAGACCAATTGAATCAAGCGGGGCATAATGTGACAGTTTATGAACGCGCTGATCGCGCTGGGGGTCTCTTAACGTACGGTATTCCAAACATGAAATTAGATAAAGGTGTAGTAGAACGCCGAGTTCAGTTACTACGTGAAGAAGGTATTGAATTTGTGCTAAATACAGAAGTAGGTAAAGATATTTCTGCAGAAGAAATGAAAGCAAATTATGACTCTGTGATTTTATGTACTGGTGCACAGAAACATCGAGATCTTCCTATTGAAGGCCGTGAAGGCAAAGGTGTACGTTTTGCAATGGACTATTTAACCAAAGCAACTCAAAGTGTACTAGATGAAAGTGTCGAAGTGGAAGAAGAACTAGATGCCAAAGGTAAAGACGTTATTGTTATTGGTGGTGGGGATACGGGTGCTGACTGTATCGCTACAGCACTTCGTCAAGGTGCAAATAGTATTGCACAATTCGGTAAACACCCGCAATTGCCAATTAAACGTTCAGAAGAAAACCAATGGCCAGCATATCCACAAGTATTCAGCTTAGAATATGCCCACAAAGAAGCAAAAGAATACTATGGTGAAGATATTCGTCAATATTCTATTCAAACGAAGAAATTTGTGACAGATGAGAATGGCAAACTAAAAGAATTACACACAGTAGAAATGAAGAAAACTCGTGATGAAAAGGGTATGTTTGTATTTGAGGAAATTCCAGGTACAGAAAAAGTTTGGCCTGCACAATTAGTATTAATCGCTATCGGTTTTGAAGGTGCAGAACACCCAGTACTAGAAGCGTTTAATGTAAAAACAGAGCGTAACCGTGTAGATGCCGCTTATGGCGATTTCCGTACAAATGTAGAGCATGTATTTGCTGCAGGTGATTCACGTCGTGGTCAAAGCCTTATCGTATGGGCAATTAATGAAGGACGTGAAGTAGCATACCATGTTGATCAATATTTAATGGGCGAAACTGCCTTACCATCCGTTGCAAACATGTAAGAGAACCGAAAAACCTACGCATTGTCGTAGGTTTTTCTTTAAGATCAAAGTTAACAAGCCCTTCTTCCGGGGAAATCACTTTTTGTTCCGAGGATATCTCCTTCTCTTCCGGGGATATTGCTTTCTGCTCCGAGGATATCTCCTTCTCTTCCCTGGATATAGTCATTTATCCCTGGAAGAGAAGACTTTATCCCCGGAACAGAGTCCATCCCTTGTTTACTTCGCAGTTCACGTATTTACTTTGATTGGATAGACACCGCCTGATGTATTAGGTGTGTTTAAGCAGTGGGAAGTTGTATGTTTTCAGTCGGATTAGATCCCATGAGGAGATGATTCCTATTGGTAGCTCTGCTGCTGTACCAGTTTCCGTGATTATGATTGCTTCTATTTTTTTATTTTTTTCTAAATACTCTCTGAATACTGCTTCAATATCCATTACAGTAGCAGTTTTTGCCACAATCTTTGTATGTTCTTTCTTCTCAATTTGAAATATCTCTCCTATAGGTTGATCTAATTCAATTTTTAATTGATTGATATTAGCAGCAAACCAATTTGCAATATCACCATCTGTCAACATTCCGATTAATTTATCCTCTTGATAGATGGGATACTGTGAGTATTCTTTTTCTTGCATTTTCGTCATTAATTTCTTTATAGGTGAGTTTAAATCAAAATACTCGACTGGTCTGGAAGCTATGGACAAGGCAGTTGGGGGTTCAGCTAGTAATTCTGCCAATTGCTCCAATTCCTTGACCACATCTTCGTGTGGTTCTGCAATATAGAAGTCCTCCTTAATTTTCCGGTGTACCATTGCATTTCGCAGTTTACTGCATTGTTTTAATAAATCATAATATTGATCAATTACATGATGTTGGATTCTCGCTTTTGTCAACACTTCTGTAAAGGATGCATGATTGTTATGTTCATTTGCATAATCACATAATTTATCATGTATTTGGTTGAAAGCAGCTTCAAACCGTTCGGAAAGTTCATAAGCCATGCTAATACTCCTTTAATTGTTAGAAAATTTTCAAAATAAATGGTTGTCATTTCTAGTCGTTTAGTAATAAAATATAGATTATAGGTTATTTTACCGAAATATTATTGAATTCATTCAAACGAGGAGTCTTTTTTTATGTCAGAGTATACCATTACTTATATCAAAAACGAAAAGCCAAAAGAAAAACCAAAATCAGATCAACTATCTTTCGGAAAATATTTTACCGATCATATGTTTATTCAAGACTATAATTCAGACAAGGGCTGGCATAATCCGCGTATTGTACCGTACCAACCACTTGTACTTGATCCGGCAGCTATTGTTTTCCATTATGGTCAAACGGTATTTGAAGGGTTGAAAGCATATCGTACCAAAAGGGATAAAATTCAGTTATTCCGCCCAGATAAGAATATGGAACGTTTAAATCGATCCAATGACAGATTGTGTATCCCGAGAATTGATGAAGAATATGCTATCGACGCAATCAAACACTTGGTTCATATCGATCAAGACTGGGTACCAGATGCTCCTGGAACATCTCTTTACATTAGACCATTCATTATTTCTACCGAGCCGTATTTAGGTGTAGCTCCTTCTGCTACATACCAGTTTATTGTGATTTTATCACCAGTTGGTGCCTACTATGAAGAAGGTATTAATCCTGTGAAAATCGCAGTAGAAAATCAATTTGTTCGTGCGGTAAAAGGTGGTACAGGTGAAGCAAAAACTGCCGGTAACTATGCATCTAGCTTGAAGGCGCAGGAACAGGTAGCTGATGAAGGATATGCGCAAGTATTGTGGTTGGATGGTGTTGAGAAGAAATATATTGAAGAAGTTGGCAGTATGAACGTTTTCTTTAAAATAAATGGTGAAGTCGTAACACCAGCGCTTAACGGAAGTATCTTAGAGGGGGTTACAAGAAACTCTGTTATTCAATTATTAAAGTATTGGGAGATTCCGGTCGTGGAGCGCAAGATCTCGATGGAAGAGCTATCTGAACATTATCAAAATGGAGAATTAGAAGAAGCGTTTGGTTCAGGTACCGCTGCTGTTATTTCTCCAGTAGGAGAGCTTGCATGGGAAGGTAAGAAAATGAAAATTAATAACGGACAAACGGGAGAAATTGCTAAACGTCTATATGATACCTTGACAGGTATTCAATATGGATCCGAAAAAGATCCATTTAATTGGACTGTTAAAGTGAACTATTAATACTTGAGATTTGTGTAACTATTTTCTATAATAGCTTTAGAATAAGTAAAAGTAATGACTAGAGCCAGTAGTTAGGAATATGGTGATAAGAGAGTGGAATTCACAGGCTGAAAAATTCCATCACCCGCTATACTAATGAACCTACTCTATGAACTGTTAAGCATAAACTTAATCGTTACTCTGCGTTAAAGAGTTAAGGGGAACATATTGCTCATATGTTCAACCAAAGGTGGTACCGCGGAAATGGCTCTTTTCGTCCTTTACGATATGAAGGATGAAAGGGGCTTTTTTAGTTCTAGACTTAGACAATATTTTAAGGTGTTAGATAAAGTGAAAAGATACTCTAATACTTTAATAAGTGAAGGCGTGAAAACTTATGGCAAAGCAGCGTATTGTAGTGAAGATCGGGAGCAGTTCATTAACAAACAAAAACGGTGGTCTTGATCTCATTAAATTAAAAGAACATACCGCAGCGATTGCAAAACTGAAAAAGCAAAACTACGAAGTAATATTAATTTCGTCTGGTGCCGTGTCTGCTGGCTTCTTTGATTTAGGTTACCCGACAAGACCAGTTACTATAGCAGGAAAGCAAGCAGCAGCAGCCGTTGGTCAAGGCTTGCTGGTTCAAGCCTATACTGATGAGTTTCGAACATATAACATGGTTACTGCTCAGCTATTACTAACGAAAGATGTATTCAGTAATGAGATACAATATAGTAATGTTTATTCGACATTGACGGAATTATTGAAACGAGATGTAATCCCGATTATTAATGAGAATGACACTGTAGCAATTGATGAATTAACATTTGGTGATAACGACATGTTATCCGCATTAGTAAGTGGACTTGTTCATGCAGACTTCTTAGTCATGTTAACTGATATTAATGGTCTATATGACAAAAATCCAAAAACAGATCCAACAGCTAAAAAGTATTATCGTCTCAAGAAATTATCAGCAGAAATTTTACAGCAAACGAAGCACGAATCTGGATCTAAATTCGGAACCGGAGGGATGAAATCCAAACTTTTAGCAGCTAAAACCGCTCTTTCACTTGGTGTCAAAGTATTTGTAGGTACCGGTGATGGTGAAGATAAATTAATCCGCATTATGCAAAACCAAGGTGATGGTACGTATATTGGTGAAGATCTAACGAATAATTACCGCAAACAGAAACAATGGATTGCTTTTCATTCCAATGTTTCAGGGAAGCTACACGTTGATAAAGGCGCAAGTGATGCCATTCTTTACCAAGGAAAAAGTTTATTGCCTGCAGGGATAAAATGGGTAGACGGAGATTTTCCGGTTGGAGCTGTTGTCGATTTAGTTTTTGAAGATCATATTATCGCAAAAGGGCAAGTCAATTATTCATCTGATGAATTAATTAAATTCAAGGGGGAATCGAGTCAAATTGCGATGGAACAATCTGCAAGTAATCGTCCTGAAGTCATACATCGTGATCGACTCGTTTTATCAATAGAGGAGGCTTATAATTATGAGTGATTTAATTCAGAAAGCTAAATTAACAAATGCTACAACAACTGCTTTAGCTACTAAATCTACTAAGCAAAAGAATCAGGCTCTAAAATTGTTAGCTAATGAGCTAAGAAAACAAAAGGATTATATCATGGCGGAAAATAACCGTGATATCGTAAATGGTCGTAATAATGGCTTACATGAATCGTTAATTGATCGTCTTATTTTAAACGAAGAGCGAATTGAGGATATGGCAGATGCTTTAATCCAGTTAACCAATTTAAAGGATCCTATTGGTGAGATAATGGAAGAATGGACTCGACCAAATAGCTTAAAAATCCAAAAAGCACGTGTACCTATTGGTGTTGTCGGCATGATTTATGAAGCAAGACCAAATGTAACCATTGATGCTGCAAGTCTTTGCTTAAAAACTGGAAATGCTGTATTACTTAGAGGAAGCTCATCAGCGATTTATTCCAACACTGCTTTAGTTAAAGTGATTCATGACGCATTGAAACAATCTGACCTACCAGAAGACGCTGTACAGCTTGTCGAAGATACGAGTCGTGAGACAGCATCACAGATGTTCAAACTGAATGATTATTTAGATGTTTTAATTCCTCGTGGAGGAAAAAAATTAATTGATACGGTTGTTGCAAATGCATCTGTCCCAGTATTAGAAACAGGCGCAGGTAATTGTCATTTGTTTATCGATGAATCAGCAAACAAGGACATGGCCATTGAGATAGCGATTAATGCGAAAACACAACGACCTTCCGTATGTAATGCGATCGAAACTATTTTAGTAGAGCGTAACTGGGCGGAAAGTCATTTAGCGGCATTAATTCAAGCGTTACAGGATGCGAGTGTCGAAATACATGGAGATAGTATCACGGTGTCTAAAGGTAATCATATTATCAAGGCAACAGAAGAAGACTATGAAACAGAATATTTAGATCATATCGTCGCAATCAAGGTTGTAGACTCGGTGCAAGAAGCGATTGATCATATTAATCAATATGGCACCAATCATTCGGAATCAATTATTTCTGAAAACGATGAGCATGTTGTAAGGTTTATGAATGAGGTAGACGCAGCAGCTGTTTATCATAATGCATCAACAAGGTTTACCGATGGATTTGAGTTTGGATTTGGTGCAGAAATTGGTATTAGTACACAGAAATTACATGTTCGCGGACCTATGGGCTTAGAAGCATTAACATCTACGAAATATTTATTATATGGTAACGGGCAAATGAAGTAAACTATTTTTCTTTCGTCACAATTCCTGTATAATAGAGTTGGAGATAAACATTTGGTAAATAAAGGAGTATGAGTCATGGCAAACACATTAATTTTTGGACACAAAAATCCGGATACAGACACGATCTGTTCAGCAATTGCATATGCGGAGCTTAAACAAGCGCTAGGGGAAGATGTAGAAGCAGCGCGTTTAGGTGAAGTGAACAATGAAACACAATATGCATTGGATTATTTCAAACAAACTGCGCCACGCATGGTTGAAAATGTATCAGATGAAGTTGATCAGGTGATTTTAGTAGATCATAATGAACGCCAACAAAGTGCTGATGATATCGATCGCGTACAAGTGTTGGAAGTTATTGATCATCACCGTATCGCAAACTTTGAAACAAAAGATCCTGTATATTACCGTGCAGAACCGGTTGGATGTACAGCGACTATTCTTAACAAATTATACAAAGAACATGGTGTAGAAATGAAAAAAGAAACAGCTGGATTAATGCTCTCAGCAATTATCTCTGATTCACTTTTATTTAAATCACCAACATGTACTGATCAAGATGTAGAAGCAGCGAAAGAATTGGCTGAAATCGCTGATGTAGATGCTGAAAAGTATGGTCTTGAAATGCTAAAAGCTGGTGCTGATTTAAGTGATAAATCTGCTGAAGAACTAATTTCCATGGACGCAAAAGAATTCGATATGAATGGAAACAAAGTGGAAATTGCACAAGTAAATACGGTGGAAGTAAATGATGTACTAGCACTACGCGATAAAATAGAGCCAGCAATTGAAAAAACAGTAGCGGACAAAGATTTAAAGCTATTCGTCTTCGTCATCACCGATATCTTGAATAATGATTCTGTTGTACTTGCAGTAGGTGAAGCAGAAGAAAAAGTAGCAGAAGCATTTAGTGTAACACTTGAAAACAAAACAGCCACATTAAAAGGTGTCGTATCACGTAAGAAACAAGTTGTTCCAAATCTACAAAATGCATTTTAATAGAGAAATATACAGAGGTGTCAGACATTAAATAATGACTGGCACCTCTCTTTATACTTATAGGAATTGTCGAAACTTATATACGGTTTCTAACGTTAAAATAAAAAAACACTATTTTAAGGGTAGGTGAAAGGGGATGAAAATTAATTTATCAGCAATAGGCGAGAAGACTCCCA